>NZ_JMFO01000006.1 GCF_000714715.1 Candidatus Magnetobacterium casense | reverse complement strand
ATATTTTGGCATAATGTTGGGATTGTAATGAGTCAACTGATACTATCTGTTTACCTGCTTTGTGGGCTTTCAGTGCAATATTCAAAGACTGAATTTGTTCCTCTGGCAAATGAGAAATATTTAACAAGTGTGTAACGACAATCTTTTTGCCGATCCTCTTACCTTCTGCGAGATAAGCAGTCTTATAGACCTTGCCCTTAACCACCTTTCTGCATATACGCACAAACATATATTTTCATAATACCATATTATTAAATAAATGTCAAGCATATTTTTTATGTATATTCGCACAAACAATCATGCTTGTAAATACTATATAATCTCATGTATGGCTAATCTACAAAAAATTCCCGCATGTATTTCTGGAACTTCCGATAGAAAACAAGGACAAGAGCTGGGACATACACTTCATCAGTCTCCGGACGTGGGACAGATATGCGGTCGTGGATACGCTCAAGGACCCGGTGAGCTTGGTAATCGACAGCCGGAGGGACCTGGTAGTGGTTGCGTCTCAGTCGGAGCGCAAACTGACTCTGCTGGGACTTACCACCCGTGAGACCATCGGCCAGGTCGTGCTTGATGCAAGGCCGTCGGCGATGAGCTACTACGCAGGTGGCGGCATCCTGCTTGTTACCGGATCAAACGACGCCGGTCAGGGCAGCGGTGCGGGAAAGACCAACCTCTTGCAGGTGGTGGACGTTGACGAAAGGACGTCCCTGCTCAAGCTCACGACAGAGGACGAAATAGCCGCCGCATCGGTGGACGAGTCAACCGCAAGGGCGGCATTCGGACTGCGCAAGGGGGGTATATCGATCCTCGACCTGTCGAACCTTCAACAAAGAAGCCTCACATCCCTCAACACAAAGCTCAACGACGTCGAACTCACTGGCAGGAAGGTTATGGCCTCCGACAACACTGGCGGTTACGTCGTAAACATCAATCCGGACACCGGTCAGGTCAAGGAGAGGTTGGCCATCGGCAACAAGACCAACCTGATAGCGCGTGCATCGGGGTTCTACCTCGTGAGCTACAAGGACGGCATACGGGTCATCAAGGACGGCGCCCCTGAGATTACGGCCATAACGCCGGAGAAGGTGCCGGTGGCAAGCACGGGTGTGCAACTGCAAATAACCGGCGCCAATTTCGCACAGGGCAGCGTTGTGAGGCTCGATACCGTTGCGTTGTCAACGACGTTCGTATCGGAGACGACGCTGACGGCAGCCCTGCCGGATACCTCTGCCAACAAGGCGGCAACCCATTCGGTAACCGTTGTCAGCGCCGAGGGGGCGGAGTCAAATGCGGTCTCCTTACTGATGGTGTCATCGTTGGTTGTAATCACCCATTTACCATCATACACAGCAGCATTTTTTATTGCATCGTTATCTATTTTTATGCAATCTTGGGCATCCACAGTAAGATAGCGTTTACACCTGCCGGAAGCCTTTAATTCTATCGCCCATTGTTGGGTTGCTTTATGGCAGGTATGTTTTATTAGTATCTCTTTCAGTTCTTCAATAACAATCTCTCGATATTTGGATTGTGGTTGACACAATCTATTTGCTGTCATTGACAAAAGTGCTTTATCATAAGGTATTTTGTCGCCAGTATTTTTGGCAATACTCCTCAATTCAGACCCTATCCCTAATCTTTCCCAAAGTTGCTCTATTAAAAAATACAGCACCTAATTTCAAGGAACGAACAAGTTTTATGTCTTCCGGAAGTCCTGCTTGTTCTTTGGAGGTAGAGGTTTGTTCCGGAGTGATACTGTCAGTAACAGTAACTCCACAAACTCTTGCTATCGATCTGCATAACCGTACCAAATCATCACGGTTTAGAGTATCTGCACGACCGAAATTATATATCACTTTGACCTCTGGGACTTTGGCTTTAGGGTTTCGTGTGTTATGTGCAAGCTGGTAGTATGTAGTTACTGAATCATCCGTATTTTTACGAGTTGTTGTTCTCAAATACATACCTACAAATATAGCGTATACTACATTGTTACGTCAAGGCTTATTTTGAATAGCGTGTATCTACGAGGTTTGAATTTTTAGGCTGTTTTTTGACTGTAAACCAGCATGAATACTATGTGCCTCTCTCCGTGTGTGCCTATTTGGAAAAAACCCAAGTTTAAGTAAACATGAGGATTGTCTGAACTTAGGATTGATCACTTTGCTTCCTACGGTCGCAGGGCAGATTAAAGGATTTACAGGAAACAATTAAGGAATGCCTTTAACCTAATCCTGATAATCCCTTAATCCGTTAAATCGTGGTTCAGACATATTTAATTGCAGAGATTGGAATATGACATTGTCAAGTTAAGGTTAAACCTTATTGGGTCAAGGGGATTTAGTTATCTTCAGGGCTTTTTTTGCACGAGCAAGCACGGACAGGGCCTGTTCAAAGTCAAAGTTCTGTATGGCGCTTTCAATTTTGGCGGCATCCCCCTTGAAGGCAGAACGCAGGAGTTCGACGGATTCGGAAAATACGTCTGCTGCCTCGGAGTCGTCCTCAGACAGTAGCTTCTCCAACTTTGAGATAACCGGGAAGAGGGCGTTTATATCAACCGCTTCGTTTGCAGTCTGCTCCCTCTCCTGAGGCATGGCCTGACTTACGCTCAGGATAAATCCCCGGAGCTCCTGTGCAAAGTCCTTACACAGGCGTTGTATCTCCTCTGCCGGTTCGTTGTGTTTGATTGCGGCTTCCAATTTTGAAGCCCTTTCCTGCACACGCATGGCACCAATATTTCCGGCCGTACCCTTGACCGTGTGAGCAATGCGTTCGGCATCGTTGCGGCGCCCCTCGGAGAGGGCCGTGTTGATCTCCTCAGGGGCGTTGGCCTGCCCTGCGACAAACTTCTTCAAGAGCGACAGATACGATGACGGTTTGCCAAGCACGCGTCTGAGACCGTTTGTCACATCAAGGCCGTCTATGGCGTATAGGGGGGCAAGCTGCTCATCGGGCTTGGCGGATGCTGCAGACTGTACTGCCGCTGCATCAGGCTTTATGGGGGCAGACTTCACAACGCCAGGTTTGTTCAGCGGCGGAATCCACCTCAGCAGGCGGTTAAACAACTCATCGGGGTCTATGGGTTTGGCTACGTGGTCATTCATCCCGGCGGCAAGACACTTTTCACGGTCAGAGACCATTGCATTTGCCGTCATCGCAAGGATTGGCAGGTTGGCATATTCTTTGAGCTTTCGTAGCTCGCCTGTGGCGGTGATACCGTCCATTACCGGCATCTGCATATCCATCAACACGATGTCGTAGCGGTTTTCGCAGACCATTTTCAGTGCAATCTCACCGTTTTCGGCCAGGTCTGTCACAAATCCACCTTCGGTCAACAGCTCTATAGCCACCTGTTGATTGAGGTCGTTGTCCTCCACCAGCAGAATCCGTGCCCCGGCTATCGAGGAGAGGTCGATACGTCCGTGCTTGTCTGCAACCGTCTTGTACTGGCTCTGGATGTTTCCATTGATGGCCGTCATGACGGCATCAAACAGTGTGGATGGACTTACTGGTTTAACAAGCAACGGCAAACCGGCCTCCTCAGCTGTTTGAAAGACATCTTCGGTGTTGTAGGCAGTTACTATGATGCGATGCGGGACGTTGTGATTAAGTTTAAGGATTGCTATCTGTTGGGCGGTCTCAATGCCGCTTAGTCCGGGCATCTGCCAGTCAAGAAAGACAACCGCAAACGGGTTACCGGCACTGTCTGCCTCTATAACAGCCAGGACTGCATCATCACCGGAGGTCACCTCGACAACATCAAAGGACATGGAACGCAGCATTTCGCTGATTATGTGTAGCGCATACGGGTTATCATCGGCAGCAAGCACCCGACAACCGCGTAGGTCAGGGTCAAGCTCCAACTGCTTCTTATGTACCGTGCTCCTTCCCAGGCGCGCCGTAAACCAGAACGTACTGCCCCTGCCATACTCACTGTCAACGCCAACATCGCCTCCCATCAGGACGGCCAGCTTTTTGGATATTGCCAGACCAAGACCGGTCCCGCCGTACTTACGCGTCGTGGTGGTGTCGGCCTGTTGAAATGACTGAAACAGTTTTCCCTGTTGCTCCGGGGTCAACCCGATGCCAGTATCTTTTACCTCAAAGCGCAATAGCATGCTCTGTTCGTCTTCCTCCACAACCAATATCCTGACAGCGATCTCCCCCTTCTTGGTAAACTTCACGGCGTTGTTTGAATAATTGATCAGTATCTGTCCCAAACGCAGGGGGTCGCCAACAAGGTTATCGGGCAGGTTTGGGGCTATGTCAAAGATCAACTCCAGTCCCTTTGCAGATGCCTTTTCGCCAACCAGCGTGGCAAGGTTATCCAGCACCCTGGAAAGAGTAAAGTCGATAGACTCTATGTCCAGCTTACCGGCCTCTATTTTTGAGAAATCCAGGATGTCATTGATTATGCCCAGGAGGTGTTGCCCCGAGTGCTGTATCTTCTGGATGTAGTCCCTCTGTTTGTGCGTCAGTTCGGTCTTTAATGCCAGATGTGCCATACCAATTACGGCATTCATGGGGGTGCGGATTTCGTGGCTCATGTTGGCGAGAAAGTCGGCCTTGGCCTTGGATGCTGCCTCGGCCTCTTTTCTTGCTTCTTCAAGGTCTTCCATTATGTTTAACATGGCCAGACGCATCTTGCCCATCTCATCGACCCGACTATGGAGGTTGTCCTCCACCATCTTTCGATCGTTAAAGGCGTTTTGCAGTTGCCTGGCCATGCTGTTAAACGCCTCGGAAAACTCACCCATAAAGTCCACGTTATGCGAAAAATCCCCCTTGGCTATCTGCTGCGTCACCCAGGTAAGATTTCTCAGGCTCGCCTGCAGGCTCTTAAGCGACTGTGCTATCTGCATCCTCCCACGGGGGGCCTCGGATTGGATATCACCCCTGGCCAGGGAAAAGATCAGCCCCGTGATGGCGTTGTACTCGCCTATGAACTTGTTGATATACCCTACAGCCTGCTTGAGTTCATTGTCCGGGTAATCTTCTCCAAGCACGATAGGGTCGGGACTCTTACCACTGAGGATCAGGTAAAAGGCCTCCGATATCTTATCCAGGTCTTCTTCTTTAACGTTGAGCATGGTTTCAGGCCGCGGGTTTTACCTCAAAGCGGCAAACCCTGTCCCCAGAGCACCAACAATCAATCTCTTTGACGCTGAACCTGACCCCCGTGTACTCATACAACAGTCCGCTGATAAAGCCCTCATCATAGGTGCATATGGTCTCATCAACAATGGGTAGTCCCGAGCAGTCGAGGTCCTCGGCAACAGTCAGGGTGAATTCCTTTTTCTCAAGGTCGGCCTTTTCAACCCGTAGTATTCCGATCTTCAGCTTCGTGAGAAGTTCCTGGAGCTCTTTTATGAAAACATTGAATTCGCTTTTCTTGTTCAGCAACGCCTTGCAAAACTCCCTTCCAGCCAGCTCTCCGGCCTCAAAATAGATGCGGTCTGCCACCTCCGGGCTAAACTTCCTTATTATAACATCCCTCAGCGTAAATTGCATCAACCTGTATACGCCCACCTCCATCGTGGAACCCAGGTTGGGACGACCCTCCTTGATATCTCCAATCATACTCCAGTCAAACATCGGTTGCTCTCTTTTTTCCTTAAACATGTCAGTCCTCCTTATCTCTTTATTGAACGATTTTATATTTCGCTTCATATCCGCACTCTTCTCTCAGTGCGTTAATCTCTTGTTTTAAGTCAATCATTTTCTCTTCCCTGTTGACCGCTAGTTGTGTGAAACGTTCTAACTCCTGCAGGTACTGTCTCAGTTCCGTCTCCATCTTCCTGCTATGTGTGATGTCATCCACAATGGAAGTAACGCCAATAGGGTGCCCCGCCTCATCAACAAGCGTTACGTTATACCAGTGACAGGTGATATGTTGGCCATCTTTTGTAATATTTTCACTGTCAATGGATACCACGCCCCTCTGTTCGCTCAATGCACACCAGACCTCATCTGCGTGGGTACGCATTCCCTCTGGAATAATCAGTTCGGATGCCTGTCTGCCTATAGTTTCTTCCCTGGTGTAGCCAAATATATGTTCTGCCGCATTATTCCAAGTGATAACCCTGAAGTTAATATCCCACTCGATGATTCCAAGTGGGGAGTTTTGCACAAGGAACGCCAGGCGCTGTTGCGACTTGCGGAGGGCCTCATCCGTGCGCTTACGTTCGGTGATATCCTCCTGAAGACCTACGTAGTTGACGACCCTGCCCTGTTGGTCTGAAAGACCGGTAATCGTAGAAAATGCCGTATACAGAGAGCCGTCTTTACGTCTGTTGATGAATTCGCCCTGCCACAGACGGCCATCCCTCAGAGATCTCCACAGGGACAGGTGCGTCTCCTCCGGAGTAAGTCCGCTCTTAAGTATACCGGGGTTACGTCCTGTGGCCTCGGAGGCGGAGTAGCCGGTTATATGGACAAACGCCTCGTTTACATACTCGATAATCCCATCCGTATCCGTAATCAGCACGGCCACAGGGGAGTTTTCAACGACGCTGCTGAGTTTCCTGATACGGATATCGTCCTGTGTCTTAAGAAGGCGCTGCCTTAGTATCAAGGACAGCAAGAATCCAACGACAACGTAGCCCACTATTGTAACCAGAATGACCAGCGTGATCTGCAGTGGAGATACCAACCCCTTTGTATCCTGGATAACAACCAGTTGCCATAAACCGCCAAGGTCGTTCCAGTCAAAGAATTCCCTGTTTATGGTATAACGATGACCATCGAACGGGACTGAGTTGCCGGCTATATCTATCGGCAATACCTCCGGGGGCTTATTATCAAACATTTTTCCGTAGCGTTTTTCCTTTTTTATATAGTCAATATGTTCCCTGGTCACGTGTTGTGTAGCGTTATACATCCAGGAGAATTTTGTGCTGGAAAAGACAATACCCTCCGGTGACACCAAAAGTGCCTGCCCCGGCAGCAGCTTCAGATACCTGGAGATGACAGGCTCTGCAGGCATACGTATAACCAACGTGCCAATTACCGTTGTCTCATGAGTATCACCCTCATGTATAGGAGCAGCAATGTAGAAGACCTTGTCGCCCGTACTGATACTTATTGCAGCGTATACGCTTGATTTATCGGCCATGGCCTGCTTTACGTATGAGCGTACCGACATGTTCATGCCGGTAGACCTCTTTACGTCACTCTCGTGTGCGACTATTATACCGTCAGCATTGACGATAAAGACACCGTCTGCACCGAAAAAGTGTTTGGCGGCAACCATGCGCTCCAATGTCTCGGGGTGATCCCGCGGCAGCTTCTCCTTTGCCATTGCTTTTATGAGAGGCTCGTTTAATCCCATGAGAAAGGCCGCACCCATTGCCTGTCCGCCCATGGTTTCGGCATGAAGGCGGGCAACGACGTCACCGAGTATCTGCGCGATATTTGTCCGTTGTTCGTCCTCTGCTGCCCGAAACATATAGTGCAAAACAACGAACGAAGTCAGCAGAACGCCTGCCAATGGAAGCCCTATGCAAAGCAGTATATGCCGCCTCAGAGTCAAATGATTGCCTGTCATCTCACAACCGTGTTAGTCGTATATTCTACGTAACGTTGCCGCTCAGTGTACAATCTTGTATCTCCCGACTCGTCCCAATTCTTCCGACAGCTCATTGATCTCCTGTTTAAGGTGGATCATCTTTTCCTCACGCCCAATTGTCAGTCTGTTAAAGCGCTCAAGGTCCATGACATGCTGTTTCAACTGCTCTTCCACCTTCTTACGTTCGGTTATATCACGGAAGGTTACCACCGAACCCACCACTGCCCTGTCTTTATAGATTGGCGTTGCCGAATACTCAACCCGAAAGTAACTACCATTCTTTCGCCACAGGATATCGTCATCCACCTGACTAGCTATACCGTAACGATTTGTCTTATACATAGGGCAGAACTCTTCATCGTGCGGAGAGCCATCGGCACAGGCATGATGAATCATGGCGTGGATATTTTGTCCGATTAACTCGCCCTCTGCATAGAGCAGCATCCTGAGGGCGGCGGGATTGATAAAGACAACCACGCCATCGGCATCTACGCCAAAGATGCCCTCCGCAACCGATATCAGCAACATACGGCTCAACTCTTCGCTCTTTTGCAATTGCTCCGTGCGCTGTTGCACCAGCAGTTCCAGTTGGTCTTTGTACCGTTCAAGCTCTGCGCGGGCCTGATTGGCGTCTTCTGCCAGACTCATGGCGCTGGTATGTTGTTGCTTGAGTTCTTCCGTACGCCTTGCCATAAATCGCTCGGCAGATTGTGCCTTCATACGCTGATAGGAAATCGAAGTGACAATTCTGGCAAATCCGGCAAGGAAGGTGAGGATGGCGGGCAGTCTGTCCTCAGACATAATTGGAACGTCCCTGATAGCGTCCAGATAGGCATCTTTATCGAAATTGAACTGTCTGGCCTGTTCGGCAAAGAACTCAAGGTCAGGTGGAGCAATGAAAAACTGTCCGATAAAGACATTTGCAACGTGATGGTCATCCACGAATATGGGTGAAGCGCAGTCGGTGAGGCCGTTTTTACAGCTATAGATGGCGTAATCCTTTCCCTCCTGGAGATTGAGGGCCAATTGTGTGTCGCTCTCTATGCAGCGCTTACAGGTCTGCTCATTGACCCTGTGGAAGTCCGTGCAGGCACGCTGCCAGTTGGATGAGGCCAGCACCTTGGCCTCAAGATCAATAATCGCAGCAGGGATACCGACCAGTTCACAGAATGTCTGAAATATGTCCTGTAGTGGTTTCAGGTCTAAGATGGCCTCAAGATTGGGTTTGACAACAGAGCTATCCACAGACTCTTCCAGGGGTGTCTCAAGTTCATCACTTGAGGTAGCTTCAAGGCCATATTCTATATAGGGTGCGGTACCACCGACCTGCACAATCAGGGAGTTCACCTGCCTTTTTAATTCCACTATCCTCTCTTCACGCCCCAATGCCAGGCGATTGAAACGCTCCACCTCTTGCACCTTTGCCTGTAGTTCCTGTCTGGCGCCTTCGGCCTCCAACTGTGCCTGTTGTGCCCTGGCTGCGGCCTCCTCGGCAACCTCCTTCTCCACCTTAAGCGCATCGACACGCTTACGTTCCGTTATGTCGCGCAATGCGCATATAATCTGCCTGCTCCCCCCCGTATCCGTGTAACTGAGGCTTGCATCCATCGGAATCTCTCTCCCGCCATAGGCCAACCCTATCAACTCAAGCCCGCTACCCATGCCTATGATGCGTGGGTTGGCAATAAAGGCATCGCGATACCCAACGTGCTTGTCCCTGTAACGGTGTGGGATCAGTATCTCTATTGGCTGACCAATAACCTCTTCGGGTATATATTCAAACAACATCTGTGCCTGTTCGTTAAACGATATAATGGTCCCTTTACAGTCAACTACAACCATTGCATCGGGGGCCATTTCGATTAACTGCCGTAGTTGTTCCGTTTGCTCTTTGACCTTGTTGTCAAGGTTGCTGGTGTAATCCAGCACGGTAGCCGCCATGGTGTTGAAGGACTCCGTCAGGGTACCGATTTCGTCCGTTCGCGTAACGGGCAGCGATATGTCGTAGGTCCCGGCGGCCATCTTGCGGGTTGACTCCGTGAGTCTTGAAAGCGGATTGAGGATGACCTTGTGCAGAAGTGATACCAGTATGATGACAGTGGTAAGCATCGACAGTATTGTTATGACAGTCAGCGGAAGAAACTTGCCGAGGTCTATTAAGCGTGAGGTGTCAACCAGGACAATGGCATACCAGTCCAGGTCGGGCATATAGGTGACAGAGGCTATGTGCTTGTGACCATGCAGGGTCACAGACAAGGTCTCGACATCTTGTTTGCCTGCCCTTACGGTATCCAGGGCGGCACGTAACAGGCTACGCTCACCTGGTAAATTCAAGAGACCATATATGGTCTTTTGACTGGTTTCGGACTTTGTCACGGCGTTAAAGTCTATGAATCTGACATCGGGGTGGGCCTTTATATCACCGTTTTGTCCTATCAGCACCGTAGAGATACCGCTTTGTCGGCTGATGACGAGTTTCTTTATAAATTCGCTCAGGTCTATGCCCGTTCCGCATACGGCTAGCCGCTCGTTACCATCCCTCATGACGATGTTAAACCATACCTTTGTAACACCCAATGCCTCATTGCTGTCTACGTTGAGGTCAAAGCCGTCGATGTCTTTGAGTGTGGAGAAAAACCACTTGTCATCTTCTTTGTCCTGGCTGAGGTGCTGGCGGAGTTCTCTGCCCTCAAATTCATTTGCGGCATTGTTAAAATAGAAGTTCTGAGTTGCAACCGGTGCGATGAAATAACTCTTGTCGTGGAAGAGGTTTCTGTAGCTTTGCAGTTCCTGCATGGCCAGCTTTCTTATGTTGGGGTCATTTTCATTGCGTGCCCAGAGTTTCAGCAGAGAGGAGTCGGCCATCTTCAGTGCCAGTGCCAGCTCCCGCTGAAGCACAGGCAATAGTCTGTTTTTTTGCACCTCTGCAAGCATCGCTGCGTAATTGACCCCCAAATCCATGACCACGGAGTCCACCGCAAACTTCAGCGCCGCATACGTGGCAGCGCCAACCATCAAATAAACCGCTACAACGATTAATATGAGCTTAGTTTTTAAGGTCTTCATTCGTCTTGCCTGTGAGCTTGTTGTCAATGATATTTCCGCATTACAACAAGGCTCCTTTAAAGTTATTCTATAACAGGAGGCCTCCTTTTGGCAAGTTCAGGTGTATAACGGGGTGCATAAATTTTTAGTGGGTGGTTTTTTTAGCCCTCACAAATGTTTTAGATAAAGGTTGTGTCTGAAAATTAGTTGGTCATCCTCCCTTTATGGGAGGGGTTAGGGGAGGGTTTTTCTGCAAGGGCGGGAAAAGTTACCCACTTGAAATGAGAAGGAACCTACTTTTCCTTGTACTCGACGACCCTATCTTCTTCCGGTTCGGTGAGGATGGCGGGGGATTCGGGGTCGAGTGAGGTGACTTCGTAGATGGTTACGGGTTTTTTCTTGCCCTTGACCACAACCTTTTCTATGCCTCGCACGGAGAGACCTTTTATCGTGCCATTGGCGATCCCCTCTCTGAGCAACTGCACGGTAAACTCCGAAATCAACAGGTGGGTCTTGTACTTTCGTGTCAGTGCCTCAATGCGGGAGCCCAGGTTTACGTCGTCGCCAATGATCGTGTAATCCATCTGCATACCCTCTGCCCCGATGTTACCCACCAGCACCTCGCCAGTGTTGAGACCGATGCCGATGTCAATGATTATCTTGCCCTCGGCACGCCACTTGGCCTGAAGCTCCTTCACACGGGTGATCATATGCAGTGCGCACTTGACGGCAAGCTCGGCCTGGTCTGGCTGTGATAGCGGCGCCCCCCAAAACGCCATCAGCGCATCCCCGATGAACTTGTTCAAGGTACCATTGTACTGAAATATCAGCCCTACCATCTCCGTGAAATACTCATTGAGCCTGCCTACCACTTCCTCAGGGGAGAGGTTTTCGGAGAGATTCGTAAAGCCGGCAATGTCTGAAAACAGCACCGTAATGAGCCTTTTGCGTCCACCCAGGAGGGCCTCTTCGGGGTGGTTGATAAGCTCCTCTACTATCTTGGGGGAGACATATCTGGAAAACATCCTTTTTATATCCCTGGCCCTCCGTTCCTCCAAGAAGAACTTGACCAGTGTCTGCGAAAAAAATATCAGAAACATATTTGTAAGCGGATAGGTGTAGTTTATCCACACCCCCGCATATGTCAGGAGATAAATGCCCGCTGAAACATAACACACCATTAGCAGTATCGAAACCACAGAGCCAACCAACGCTCCCAACCTCGGTAGCAGCAACCCCAAAAAAATGCCCGTGGTAATGATAAAGGTCAACTCTATAACACCGGGGCTTTTTTTCAAGAAACTGTTGTGCAGGATGTTCTCTACGACGTTTGCGTTGATAGCCACACCGGGGGTATTTGCCGAAAAGGGCGTGACCATCACATCGTATGTGGCAAGGGCAGAGGTACCAAGCAGGACTATCTTATTTGTGAACATCCCCCTGGGCCTTGTCCCCCTAAGCACCTCCGATGCCGGTACCGAGGGATAGCCCTTCTCCGGTGGCAGATAGTGTATCAGCACCTTGCCATTGAGGCTGGTGGGGATGAACTGTTGTCCGAGTCTGATGCCGGAGCCACCAAAGAGCACCATGTCCTTGACCTCAATCCCCCTGGCTATCCGTGCCACCTGCAGGGCAAAGTGCGGGTAGCAGTCAACGCCATAATTGAGATACAGGTACTCCCAGCGCATCACGCCATCGAGGTCGGGGTTGGAGTAGACGTGTCCCAGGTATGCGTGTGCGGCTATTTCGGCAATTGGCAGATTGACCTTGTCCGCCTTTACGGCCCATAGCTTCCAGTCGATGCCCGATACGCTCTTGACCGTCATAAAGGCAGAGTCCCATAGATAATCAGGTATCTCCGGTGTCCCTCTGACCTCCCCGCCCCCCGTTGGCACCATGAAGGCAGTGGCCAGGACAACATTGCCCGCATCCTTTATAGTTTCTGCCAGTCTGGCGTCGTTTTCGGTGTCCTGCCGTTCGCTGAACATAACATCTATGCCGATAGCCCTGGGCTTGTCCGCCGATATCCTGCCAATTAAGTCAGCCATGACGCTGCGTGGCCAGGGCCATCTGCCAATATCGGCAATGCTCTTTTCATCTATGTATGCGATGACTATCTCTGCCGCGGGGTTATGCTGCCTGAGTCTCCACGAAAGAAGCATCCTGAGGTCATACGTCTTTGCCTCGATCTTGTCTCGTATGATCACGGGGTCATAGACCTCCAACACAGCAAATGTCAGTGTCGATACCAGTGCTATAAGAAAGAGGACTCGTTTCATATGACAGTGGAGATAAGGGGGGAGGAGTTATTTCCCCCCGGTGCAAGTATAGATATCAAGTTCTGTTTAGCTCACGTTCCCCAGGCTTTTGATGCCCCCAAGGGGGTTGGAGTTGGCGAAGGTGGTGGTGTGGGTTGTGGCGTGGGAGTAGGCTGTGGTGTTGGAGCTGGTGTTCGAGTTGGCTGTGGAGTAGGAGTTGGCTGCAATGTCGGTAGTGGAGGAGGTGGCAGCGTTGGCGTTGGCATGGGGGTAGGCGTTGGTTCAAATGTAGGAGTCGGCGTAGGAGTCGGCGTTGGAGTTGGAGTGGCAGTGGCAGTGGCTGTAGGAGTCGGTGTAGGAGTAGATGTGGGTGTTGGCGTAGGGGTCGGAGTCGGAGTAGGTAGTGGCGTAGGGGTTGATGATGATGTTTGGGTCAGACGTACCTGTGTTTCACAACCACAAGGGTTTGCCTGATGTGCGTCTATGTAGCCCGTGTCGTTGGATGTCATGGTAGTGCCAAATGCGTATTGCTTTACACAGACATACCGTGGTGAGTTCACAATCACTGTGCCACTGAGGTAATGGCTTGAGACGTTGTAGTTGCCATCGATTGTCAGGCTGATATCGTAGTCGTTGTTGTCCTTGCCGGTAGCGCTGCCGGAGAAGCTGCCACTGCTGATTTCATATAACACCAGGGACATTTCGACAGAATCTTCCGTTTGGTCAACACACCGCGTATGTAGTTCCCACATGCCGGCGATAGTGGTTGGAGGTCCGGTTACCGGCAGCATCTTGATGTCGAGTGCAGTGGGAAAGCCCTCAAGGTCTGCCAGCTTGTCCCCCTTGAATAAGACAGCGGCTGAGGCATTGAGCGCCTCTACTAAAAACAGCCTCCGCTTGCCGTTGGGTACTTCAAAGGTTTCGGTGATTTGGGTCTTGCCGCTGACCTGTATCAGGCGCTCAATCGTGTCCATATCTGTAGCGGAGATACTAATCCTGATGGCCGTAATGTCAGATGGTATAGCCTTTTCAGAAATATTGCCCTGTTGCGTATCAGAAGTTTTCAGCAAAATCGTCATCGACACGGATGTCTTTGTGGATGTAGTGCCCGTGGAGGTGCCACCCCCGCCCCCGCCACCTCCGCAGCTATGTACAATGAGGGCCAGGAACATGGCAATAAATGGGGCGAACATCACTATGTTTATATTCCAGGTAGTTGATTTGTCGTTTTTCATAATCGTCCTCTGAGTTTTTTATGGGAAGACCACACCAATTGTCACCGGTGTAGTTGGTGTTTGCACTATGGTTTGCTGCGGATTGAGGTTAAGCATTGCAGCCGCCCTGCCGGCAGAGGCCAGATTGTCTGCCAACGCTTGGGAGGTCATGCCTCCCCATCTGAGTGTGGCATTCTTTAATGCTTCATCGCCGGCCTTAACCGGTGCCGGAGGAGCCTTTCCCTCTAAAACGGTTGCCATCATGCCGGGGGTAACCGTTACCGTACCGGAGATCGTTGGGTCTATGTTTGTTACGTCCACCTGTCCCTCAATGCATACAACTGTGGTGTAAGGCACCGAGTCCTTTATGCCGGTTTCAAAGTATATCACCGTCCCTCTGGCTGCAGCCACCAGGGTTGGCGTTCGCACCTCGGAGTCTGACCTGCCAACAACTGTTCTCATCTTGCCATCGAGCAGGTTAAACACCGCCTTGCTCCTGTCGTCCTTGCCGTAGACAAACTCCTTGATAACCACCCTGGATTTCTCTCCAACCGTCAGGACGCTGTCATCGATAAAGAGCATCTTTGTCCTTGATGCCTCCTTTGTGGCCACGGCGTCGATCATCAGGATGCCATCCTGGACCTTTGCTGCTATCTCCTGCTTGTTGCGCTCGATCTGAGCCTGCCCCCTGAGTGCAACTACCTTGCCGATGTCATCAGCCCCGCTTGCCACTGTCACGGCTGCAAGATAACATATCACAAACCGGAAAAAAAACGTCTTCTTCATCCTTAAAACCTCAGATTTAACAAGAGACTCGAAACACTCCTCCTGTAGTCATAGCTGTTTATATTTGACCTGCTATAGACATACGTCTGTCCAAGGGTCACGCCAACGTTGTCTGCCAGTAGTTTTGTTGCCGTTAATCCATATGTCTGGATATCGTCGTTGCGTTGTTTTTCATACGAGCTGAACATCCCCTCGTACCTCTTGGCGTAATACTCACCATAGAGATTTAACAGAATCCTGTAGGGGAAACTGTGCATCAGGTTTGCATGTACCTTGTTGCCGTCATACTGCCAGTAGCTTTTTTCGGCATCGGCCTTGTTAAAGGCATAACCCACTTCAAGGTTAGACGCCTCCGTAAGGGGGAGCTGTTGTACTACGCCGATGACGTTATCGGAGCCATTCCTGTCCGAGTTATCGGGGAACAGGTTGGCATTGTAAAACCGACTGCTGCGGTATCTGTACCGTACCTCGGTGGAAAACCCTTTACCCTCCGAAATAAACAGCGATGGCCCGATGCCGTGTACATGATCGTAGGCCTTACCCCCAACTGCTATGTACTCAAAGGCATACTGTGCCCCTATACCCACTGTCGGCATAACGTTGTATCTCAACGAAAGATTAACCGCATTCTGGGTGATGTTAAATGATGACAGACGACTGTGCAGCGTCTGGTAAAAGTTATAGCCGGCAAAGACCTCCATGTCTTCGGTATCGACGAACTTGTACCTGCCGTTGATATGGACAAGCCCCTTCCAGTCGGCCTTGCGGCTGATCCCTGATGGCAGTTCTGTAGCACCATTGCTAAGGACAACATTACTGTCATACTGGGTGCCCAGTGTGAGGTTGATCAACCAGGGTCTTGCCCCTGTACGGCGGTCTATCTGCTTTAAGTACCCCCGCGCCGTTGCTACATACTCGGTGGCCTTGCCTGTCTCGATAGCGTTTTCGAAGTAGTCTCTCGCCTCGGTGTATATTTCCTTGTTGTAGTAATACACGCCAAGCTCAAGGTTTGTTTGTGGGTTATTCGGATTTGCCATGAGGGCCTTCTTGAGGTGTAGCTGTGCGCCCTCTTGCGACATGCGGCTTAATGCAATGCCAAGTCCAAGATTAACCGCCTCATCCGATGACTTGCCCTTGAGTGCTGCACGATATTCCTTGGCAGCCTCTGCGTACTTCTTCTCCTGCAAATAGGCCTTACCCTTAGACATATGTGTCTCATAAGAGGCACCATTGCCCGATGCCTTATCACCGGCAAAGAGCACATTGGCCACAATAAAAGAAAAAACAAACATCAGTACAACCGTTTTCTTCATTCATATCTCCTGAATTAAGCATATCTGTAGTTGCCTTTAAAAAATATAAAAAACAATCAATACATAAATAACGTAGTCTGTCTACACTACCTGCCATCACCTCCTTAAATACATATAAAACCATTGCATACTATTATAGCAAATTTCGATTGGATTAAATACAAAAGACATTGCATTTTTTATGGGGTCAAGGGGTCCGTGACCCCTTGCAGGGGGTTCTTAAGGGGGGCGGAGGGGGTGAGGCACCCCTGCCACAAACCGCCCCTTTCTTTCTTTGTATTGCATGCAATCGAAACACGCTATAACTCACGTGCAGGATTAACGACACAGCCTTGCTATATCGGATGCGATATTGGCAATGTTTGTCTCGTCTGTCGGCGCATTGGTGATGACGAAGGTTTTTACGCTAAACTCAGTTTTCAACCTGGATATAATCCCCTCCGGCACCCCGGAGGTCGCAGTCGGGACAAAGACCGCCACATCGTACTTAAACCGTGCATGTACCTCGGGCAGGGTATCGTAACTTCCCAGGAATGTGACACCTCCCCTGGCTTCAAGGAAATCCATTGTCGTCTGTTGTTGCACCAAAAACCTGACACCAACGCCAAAGCGTTCGACAAGCACCCGTGCCACTGCCAGCGTCTTTAGCAGGGTATCATTACCCTCCGCCGGAGCCTCTGCCACGTAGCAGATGACCTTGCCGGAGGCATCGTTGTACGCCTTCTGATGCACCGAGGCATTGATCTCTTTCAGGTGAGGGTGTGTGCCTATGAGTTCGATGACGTTTGTGAGGTTGAACTCCTTACCCTTATCTATCAATATGTCATGGATGCGATTCATAAACTCCAGGTCGGAGGGGGTGTCCACGGATATTCTGTGTCTGAGGCTGTAGAAGACCTCTTCATCCCTGAAGCTGAGGCGTCTTATGTGAGTAAACTTTTCGGGGTAGACGTTTTGCACGTAGACGGGGAAGTGATGCTCTCTCAGGTGCGGCGTATCCGACAGCTTATCGGCAAGGTCCCACATCCAGCGTCTGGCAACCAGGATGCCCTCATGGATCGGAAACGCACCGTTGATTGGCTCAAAGACGACATACCCGGCATCATCGACATCTCCGATGGCCTCAAGCATCACGTCTATCGTCCGGGGATTGAGCAGCGGACAATCACCGCTTGCCAGGACACATACATCGGCCTCATACAGAGCAGCGGCTGCCGTGAGCCGCCCCACAACGTCATTGACATCGCCGTCGTATATAAACAGTTCAACGCCATGCCCCGGAGCAAATGCCTTCAGCGCCTCAGTCTCCGCCTCACCTGGTGCACATATGGCGATCTGGTCAATCAATCGACACTCCCTCAGTCTGTGAACCACCCACGTAAGAAGCATCTTGTCCCCTATGTACTTGAAGTGTTTAACGGGCAGTCGGGTTGACGTCAGCCTGACAGGCACAAAGGCTACGGTCTTAGCCTCCGCACTCATACCGCCACCGCTGACATTACGGTTGGTCTTACACATACACTATTATACAACATCTCTACACTATTGCAACCTCAAGTGGTATTGAATGAACACTCTCAGGGTTCTCTTCCTTGAGATAGTTTAGTTTCTCAAAGCCAATTATTTCACCGTGTTCGTCTTTTTTTATAATCGTTCCCCCGCCAATTTCCTCATTAATACATGGCCTTGGCGTTGAGAACCAGACATCAAGTGTATTTCCAAGTCTATCGTAGGTTATAGTTATCTTTTCCATACGGTCTCTCCTTCCTTAATCTTATCGGTTACATACGCGGTAATTATAAATCCATCTCCGTTTAAATATCTTGTCACTACACAAAGGAAATACTTTTCCAACGGCAAATAGTGAAGATACACATGTTGATCGTCCAAACTCCTCCTAATCTCCACGGGATTAACAAGGCATTCCTTTACTTCATCTTCTTTTTCATATATCTCAGGATGTTTAATCTTCGTGATTAATTCCCAGTGACTTTGTGTAGTCCTTATTAACCTGCCCAATTTACTATTTATCGCAAACAATATCTCCGTGGCTATATCCATACAGCATCGGTGACTTCAACTATATCTTCCTTGCAGAAGAAGACCTTCGGTTCGCTAAACCACACGATATAACTGTAACTACTCTGCTGTCTAAGTCGGTCATGAGCCTCTGAACTCACGTTGCCACCGCTGACATCACCGCATAGACCCTTTCGATGACATATCCGACCTGTGCATCGGACAGCGACGGGTAGATCGGCAGGCTTATCTCCCGCTGATAAAAATCCTCGGCAACGGGACACAGACCTCTGACGTAGCCCATGTCGCTGTAGAAGGGATGTTGATAGACCGGTACGTAATGTACCGCAACACCAACTCCGGCGTGTTTTAATTTATCGATCACCTGGGCCTTTCGCTCTTTACAGGCATCCTTGAGGCGTATGAAATAGAGGTGCCAGGCGCTTTGTGCGTAGTCTCTTTCGGGCGGGGTGTAGAAATAGGGGTTGTTGTGAAATGCCTCGTTGTATGTCTTTGCGATATGGCGTCTCCTTTGGATAAACCCCTGTAGTTTAGCCAACTGTGACAGCCCCAGTGATGCCTGAAAATCGGTCATGACGTAGTTATACCCCAGGTGGTGCATTTCATACAGCCAGGGTTCGCCGTCTTTTGGGACGTCTTTGTTGATCCCGTGCTGGCGAAACGACCTGAGTCTGTCATACATCGCCCTGTCGTTGGTCAACACGGCTCCGCCCTCTCCGGTTGTTATTGCCTTTACAGGGTGGAAGCTCAACACCGACATGTGTGCGTGCATACACCCTCCAACACGTGTGTCTGTGCCACCTGACTTGTACACAGCGCCAAGGGCATGGCAGGCATCCTCAACAACTATGAGGTTGTGCCTCCGGGCCAACTCAAACACCCCCTCGTTATCCACCGGATGACCGGCAAAGGCAACGGGTACGAGCAGTTTTGTCTTTGCCGTGATCAGGGGTTCTATTCTTGATAAGTCAATGTTGCCGGTGTCAAGCTCTATGTCT
Organism: Candidatus Magnetobacterium casense; assembly: GCF_000714715.1. Classification (GTDB taxonomy): domain Bacteria; phylum Nitrospirota; class Thermodesulfovibrionia; order Thermodesulfovibrionales; family Magnetobacteriaceae; genus Magnetobacterium; species Magnetobacterium casense. The sequence continues at coordinate 147,941 of NZ_JMFO01000006.1, read as the reverse complement.
GCAAATAGCGGCCTTGCCTGGAGGTAGACCCCGGCATTTGCCGTTGCTACGAACGTGTTGGGGGTCGTTATAAACTCATCTCCCTGTCCCAATCCGGCGGCAAAATACGCACCGTGCAAAGCAGAGGTACCAGAGTTAAACACCACGGCATAAGAGGCACCAACACTGGCCGCAAGCCCTTCCTCAAATGCTTCGGACCCCCTGCCTCTGGTTATAAAGTCCGAGCGAAGGACCCTTACGACCTCGGCAATGTCGTCCTCGTCAATGGACTGCCGTCCGTAGGTGATGCGGTCTACGGACATGATGAGCTTATAAGGCTACCTGTAAACGTTTGAGGCACTCTGCCATTTGTGGGATGGTCAACCACCAATCGTTTTTATCGCTCCTGTAGATATAGTTGTCGGGTAGCTTTTTACAGTGCTTATACCTGTTGATGTCCTTTGCATCGAGGTGCAGTTCCGACAGGATGACGTACATGCCCTTGCCGTTGTGTTCATACTCAACGGTAGTGCCTGCCTCATCACTTGCAATGAGGGTCTCATGTATTTTCTCTCCGGGGCGACAACCGACAATGTTGATATCGCAATTTGGAGCTATGGCCTCTACCAGGTCTGTTATCTTCATGCTTGGTATCTTAGGGACAAAGACCTCTCCACCAACGGATTCAAGCAGTACCGTGTTGACCAGCTCCACGGATTCCTCAATGGTTATCCAGAATCTGGTCATCCGCATATCCGTTATCGGCAGCTCGGTTACCCCCTCCCTGACTAACTTTAAAAACAGAGGAATAACACTGCCCCTGCTGGCCACAACGTTGCCGTATCTGACAACGGCAAACCTGGTATCCTTTGCCCCAACGTAAGCACTGGCCGAAACAAATATCTTCTCCATGGCCAACTTTGTAGCGCCGTAGAGGTTTACCGGACTGACGGCCTTATCCGTGGATAAGGCGATGACCTTCCTGACCCCGTTGTCTATGGCAGCCTCGACGATGTTTTGGGCACCAATTATGTTGGTCTTGACAACCTCAAAGGGGTTATACTCGGCAGCCAGCACGTGCTTGAGAGCGGCTGCATGAATGACGTAATCCACCCCGCTAAAGGCCCTGTACAACCGCTCTCTGTCACGAATATCCCCGATAAAGTATCGGATCGGATACTTGCTTCGGGGATAGGTAAAAGACATTTCGTGTTGCTTGTGCTCATCCCTGCTAAAGATTATGAGTTTTTTTACCTTAAAGTTCTCAAATACGTATTGGGTGTATCTCCTGCCAAAGGACCCCGTCCCTCCGGTAATGAGAATTGTCTTGTCGTTTAACATTGCCCGGTTCTCTAGTATCTGCCTGCACACCTGAATACCCCCGTTGGGGTAACAGACATGTCAATCATGTTAAACCTGACCTCTATCTCTCTGATAACATTGAGGCCATCCTTTTTTGCCTCAAAGGCCTCTCTCTTGTTTGGACAAATGGTAATGTTATCGACACGTTCCTTATCGGTGTAGTAGGCAACGTAGTCACGGTTTACAATGCCAATCGGCTCTGAGGCCTGTGCTTTATGAATGGAGCGTTTGCTGTTGATATCAAATACCTCAAGCACATGTGTATCATCTGTCTTGGTGCGCAAAAACAGCTTGTCTTTTGCCATGCCATAAAAGCTGCCTGCATCTTTTAGTACGAGGTGAGGGATTACGGGGTTTAAGTTGTTGTATATCCTTATAACTTCGTTGCCACCGCTGTCAGGCTCAACGTAGACGGTGTACTGACTAAACAGGTAACATTTTTCGTCCGGCCTTGCTTTACATGGCCGTGGAGCCTCGGAATGGTTGACGACGGCCCTGGTATCGGGATACTTTGCGTTTTCAACCGTGCTGACACCCGGGGGTAACTTTATCGCCGGCAAGGGGACATCGAGAGGCAAGGGTACAACGGGGACAGGAGGCACATCGGCATCCGTTGTAATGGTGAAGTCAAATTCTGCACGTTCGTCCCTGATTATATGACCCCTGAGGGTATTACCAGTACAATCGTCAGCATCTGCCTCCCATCTCTCATTATCAACGGTGTTTATTATCTTTACCCAATTTTTGCCGTAATCTCCGGATAGATTGAGTTCCTGGCCTGAATTTTCGGAGTATTGGATGATAAGTCTTCCATTGCTGCGCGGGGTGTCCGTAAACATAAACCAACCGGAGTTGCGCGCTTCACCTTTTTTATACACCGTCCAGGGCACCTTTACGTTTTTCTTTATAACCACCATACACCGCGCCCATGACTGACCGATACTCACAAAACACACCATCACAACCAACGTACAGATGGCAATCATAAGCCTCTGAAATACCCTAAAATTCATTTAAATCCTCCTTCTTTTATCTGCCCTAGTCTCAGTCGTTAAATCAAACATGCTACTATTGTACAATTTTCTGTCTGATTTAATCTATAGACTCTATACAAAATTACCCTTGCGTTGTTTAAAGGCACTGGCGTATAATAGATATTGTGGGTATCTTCTTAAAAAAGCATGGTAAAATGGGGTCAAGGGGACTGGTTCCCTTGCGGGGGGTTCTGAAGGGGGGCGGAGCCGCCCCTTTCTTTCTTGCCTTAAAGTTATAGTTACCATGAAATATAAAGAGGATACATTATTTTTATCAACACTATTATAAACGGCACCTTTTCTGTTAAAATAACTTAGGATGATTATGAGTAGTCAAGGCCAGAGATGAGTGATGGCTTTTGCAAACAATATAAGGTGCTTAACGGTGCAGACATGCCTGGGGGGGTCTTGATGGCCTTGCAAGGGCAACTGTCTGAAGACAACAACTTACTGACGTCAGTGCTTGATACCGTTGGAGCGTTGGTACTTGTCGTAGACAGGGAGGGCTGCATAGTGTGCTTTAACCGTGCTTGTGAGAAGTTGTCGGGGTATGTATATGATGAATTAAAGGGTAAGGTTGTATGGGAGATACTGTGGAAAGCGGATGTTGCTGCAGAGATAAGAGGTCTTTTCAACAACAGTGGGTCTGTTTTATTGCATCGTAGTGGCAGCGTCCTGAAAACTGAGGATTATCTGGTTTCCAAAAATGGCGGCCAAAGGCTCATATCGTGGACCTACAATTTGATATCAAACGATGAGGGTCATGTTTCGCACCTTCTCGCCACGGGGATAGATGTTACGGAACAAAGACTGATAGAGCGACGCCTGGAGTATCTCACACACTTTGACGCCCTGACGGACTTACCCAACCGAACACTCTTCTACGATCGGTTGAGCTATACACTGGGGCAGGCACGGCGATATGATCGGAAGTTTGCACTTCTGTTTTTAGACCTCGATGGTTTTAAGTACGTAAACGATACACTTGGGCATGACATGGGGGATGTGCTTCTGAAAAAGGCGGCCAAGAAACTCCCGCTCTGCGTGCGCGACTCAGACACGGTTGCACACATCGGTGGAGATGAGTTTGTAATCATATTGTCTGTGTTAAACAAGACAAGCGATGCCGCCATTGTGGCAGAGAAAATACTTGACATATTCACCAAGCCCTTTCAGCTTGACAACCACGAGTGTGTGGTGGGGGTGAGCATTGGTATAAGCGTCTATCCCAATGACGGTGATGATATCGACACGTTACTGAAAAACTCGGATGTTGCAATGTATAAGGCAAAGGACACGGGACGCAACAACTACAAGTTCTACAACTCCGACATGAACATAAAGGCAATGCGCAGGCTGAAGCTGGAAAGCAGCCTCCGGAAGGCCCTCCAACTAAACGAGTTTACCCTGAATTTTCAACCCAAATTTGAGATATCTAATGATACGGTGGCAGGGATGGAGGCACTGATCAGGTGGAACACCCTACAGTATGGCTTTGTTTCGCCGATGGAGTTTATACCGGTGGCCGAAGAAACGGGACTTATCATACCCATTGGCGAGTGGGTGCTTCGACAGGCCTGCACTATCGGTAAGCAATGGCAGGGGATGATCTCAACACCCCTCATAATGGCCGTAAATCTCTCTGCACGGCAGTTTAAATCCCAATATCTGATTAAATCTATTGAGGCAATTTTGCGGGATACCGGTTATAATCCGGAGATGCTTGAGCTTGAGCTTACTGAGAGCGTAGTTATGGAGGATGCTACATCGGCCATAAAGGTCCTGCGCGATATCAAAAGCATGGGGATACACATCGCCATCGACGATTTTGGCATGGGTTACTCTTCGCTCAGTTACCTGAAACGTTTCCCGATAGACAGACTCAAGATCGACAAGTCTTTTGTCAGCGATATCACCACAGACCCCGATGATGCGGCCATTGCCACTGCCATCATTGCCATGGCACACAGCCTCAAGCTAAAGGTCACTGCCGAGGGGGTTGAGACAACCGAACAACTGGAATTCCTGCGGAGGCTTAATTGCGATGAAGCACAAGGGTATTTATTTAGCAAACCGTTGATACCCGATAAGTTTACCGAGTTTTTACAGAATCAGAAGACTATATGAGTTCTCGACAATTGTTAGGCAGTTGTCCGACTTATTCGGTAGGTCCGCGGAGTGCGCCGATGGGAGAGGTACGCCAGGAGACCCACCTGAGACAATTTCAGGCGGACTTGTCTTTCATGATTGACTTGACCTTTTCGTGGTAAGCCACAACGGCCTCTTTTGTCTTACCATCTATGTTGTTGTCATTTTCCAGCAGAGATATCACCTGTCGTCCCTCGGAATCTATTTCATTGATCAAATCGTGAGATATGTGCATTTTTTCAGCATTGTCCAGGAGCGTGTTGACGTTTCTTACAAAGCACTTGATAAGATAAACGTCCTTGTCCCTGAGAAACAACCGCCTGCTCATATCACCGGATAATATCACCTCCATGTCCTTGAGCAACCTCCCAAACGGACTTAATATCCGATAGGCAAAAAACATAACCAACAGCACTGCCGCAACCCCATAGCACAGAAACACAACAATAAAGGCAAGTAAACTGTGTTGCGTGATATTAATGGCCTCATTGTGAACAACAGGCCGATGCACCAGTATAGCCACTGTCATCACCACTAACACCGTTATCAGAATTATCAGCGCAACTATCAGATTGTGCTTTTCTGAAAGAGTTGCCCTGCTGCCGTTAGCACCCCCGCTGGCACCCCCCTTGGCACCCCCGCTGCTTATGCCCCCGTCCTGGTTTAGTCCACTGCTTTCATCTTTTTCCATGCCTTCATTATACCACTTGGATACAAAAAAATCAACTCTATGGATAAAAAACAAGAGGCTAATATTTTTTTCACGCCGGCATCTATGCAACACCCATCCCCCGGCCAGGGAAACAGGCCCCTTCGATGGCTACCGTGATGTAGGACTTAGCCTTGCCCACGGCGTCGCTCAGGTGCAGCCCCCTGGCAAGGTTTGCAGCAACAGCGGCAGAGAACATACAGCCCGTGCCATGCACCTTTCTATCAAACATGGGTGCTTCAAACTCGGTGAAATTATTGCCGTCATAGAGAACGTCCACTGCCGAACCAATGGTCATATGTCCACCCGTAACGATCACGGCGCACCCTGCAACATCGTAGATCAACCGTGCAGCCCTGTATGTGTCGTCGCGGCTGTGGATATTGATTCCGGCCAAAAACTGAGCCTCCGGTACATTGGGCGTAACCACCGCTGCCAGTGGCAATAGCCTGTCTCTGATAACCGCAATATTGTTATCTGCCACAAGCGCCATCCCCGACGATGACACCATCACGGGGTCTATGACTAGATTTGTCAGTGCGTGGGTCTTTATGTGATGGATCAGGCACTCTATCTGTTGGGTGTTGTAGAGGATGCCGGTTTTGATGGCATCGGGTCTGATGTCGCTCAATAGGACATCAAGCTGTCTGTCGAATGCCTCGATACTAACGCCCTGGACAAACTGCACCCCTTGTGTGTTCTGCGCCGTGATGGCCGAAACCACCGACAAGCCATAGACCCCCTCATTGTTAAACACCCTCAGATCGGCTGTCACCCCGGCCCCGCTGGTTGGGTCAAATCCGGCCACACTTAACGCTATCTTCACTCCCTTCCTATACCTGTTTCATGGCGTTAAACTGTTTTTGCAGTTCATCGAATGCCTTGTCTTTTCTTTCAAGTTCTTCTTCCAGCTCCTTTATCTTTGCATGAGAGGCGGCCTCGGCACCCAGGGATGGATTGGATTCACTGTAGAGTCTTTCAAATTCAACGTTTAGGTCATCCAGTTCTTTTTGCAGTTTTTTGTTTTGAGCTTCTTTTTCAGACAGTTCTGCCTCCAGTTCCTTTATTTTTGCATGAGAGGCGGCCTCGGCGCCCATGGAGGGATTGGATTCGCTGTAGAGCCTTTCAAATTCGACGTTTAAGTCATCCAGTTCTTTTTGCAGTTTTTTGATTTCAGCATCCTTTTCTGCCAGATTTGCCTCCAGTGCGCCCGTATCGGCTGATGCCACGGAGCCGTCGGCATTGCCGGTTTTTAATCTGTCATACACTCGCTTATACTCTATATCTAACTCACCAAACTCCTTTTGCAGTTTCTTGTAGCCGCTGTCTTTTCTTGCTATGTCTGCCTCAAGGTCCTGTATTTTCTTTGTCAGCAGTTCTATATTGCTTTCCAGAGATTTGATGACTTTTTGCATTTTATCCTTATCCTGATCGGAGCCTCCATAAACATTAGGTATTTTTTCGGAGTCCATATCGTCATCGTCTTGAGTACTGACCTCAATATGCTCGTAGTTAGCAATATGACGACCAAGTATTTTGGTTTCCTGTTTGATAATTTTTATGAGTTTATCTACATGCACATTTATGTTGACGATCTCCGAGGCGGCCTGTTGGGATGATTCATTGGGCAAGGCGTTGAGAGTCTCTATGAGCCTTTGGTTGAATTCCCTTAACTTGGCCAGTTCCTTTTCCAGCTCGGAGACCATCTCCTTATGGCTAAGGAGTTCTATGATAAACCTCTTCTTCGTAGCCGCAGATGATTGCATGACTCGCCCGCTGTCTCCCTGAGAACCGAATGATCCTTGTGGCACTCCATTGCGTACCTGCTCCAGCGTTTGTGTGATACTCTCCCTGACGATCCCGCTAAAGCGTGCATAGACATCATCCCAGAGCGCCTCGCCCCCGACTTTGCCAGTCTGCGCCGTTGCAAGGGCGGTGTGCAATATGTGCAATTTTGCGGCATTTATCTCCCTGGCGATTATCGTTTCACTGTCCGATTCAGCCTCCGCATTTTCCTCAAGGGTCTTGCTCTCCTCCTCCAGGGTCTCCAGCTCACGCTCCAGGTCAAAGATGAATCGTTTATTATCCTTACTCCTGCCCCCGGGCAGACGCCCCATGCTCTTGTAAAAAAAGAATATCGCCAAACCAAAAAATATTACCAGAAACTCTACCAAGAACATAAAAATTAAATTGTTTATCTCTATCATGCGTCCACTTGTCCCTCAAATGATTTGTTTGCCTTCCATAGCCCCTTTTTCTTCGCATAGACAACTATGCCTGCCAGAGCAACAATGTTTATTATTAAAAAAAACGTAATGGCTTTCGTAAAAGCCATATCCCCCTTTTTCGTCGTACGCATAAAAATAAACTTATCAAGGCGATTGTCATACGCTTGCAGTTTTGTTTTTGTTGCGGAAGGCTTTACTGTTGGCTGCCCGTGTTTACTTGCAACAATCATTAAGGCCCTCCTCCGCTCAAGCCCTTTGCCTGTGGCAGTTATCGTGACCCTGTAGTTGCCCTCTTTCATTGGTGTAAATGAATTTGAATACGATATCTTGCTGCCCTCACCCGCCATCTTTGCACTTAAGGGCAGAGTCAACTCTTTGCCATCAGGTTCGACAATCTCCGCCTTGACCTTAAAGCCATATTGCATCTCTTTCATGTCTAACGTTGCATTGTCTACCTTAAACCATGCCTCTATTGCCAGGGGTTTGCCTGTCTCCTGATACGGGTCTTCAGGGGCTACCAGTAATCTTAAAATTGTCTGTATATATGCCTTGTTTTCTCTTCCATAACCCAGCGACAGTGACCAGGTCCCATGTACTGGGTCTTTAATCTTAATTACATCGATGGTGTCAGACTCTGACCACTCAACGCCTTCCATCTTCTTTTCCTGGAGATATCTTACGCCATCAGGGTCCTCGAGGGAGAGCTTCGTGGTGGGTGAGTTCTTCTTTATGACAAAGGCGATGGTTTTGATGGATTCATCTATATTTATCTTATTCCTTTCTATGGGTATCATCATTGCCGAGGTCAGGGATTCAAATATTGATGCAAACTTTATATATATGCCCGGGGCCTTGGGGGCGTTATACAAAAACCCACCGGTGGGTTTACACAACACATCATCGGACTGCTCAGACTCTTGCTTGCCTCTGTCTCCGATGGCTATTGCAAATAACCTTATGCCACTACTATTGAGCGTCTCCGCAACACTACTCTTGCCAAGGGCCTCCTCAACACCAGAATGGACATTGTACAGGAGTATGATAGCACCACCTGTACCGCCACCATTTGCCGAGCCACCTCCGCTCTTCAACATCTTCACTGCACTGTCTATGGCATCCAGGGCATTAACCTTGCCGGTCTCTTCTTTGTCGGCTCCCTCTTTGTCGGCCTCCTGCCAGGATATATTATCAATGGCCTTAAACAGCGTATCTCTGCCACTACCATCACCAATGGCAGTCAGGTCACTCAACTGCTCTGCCTTGTCAACGTAGCGGATGACCCCCGCCCTGTCGTTTTTCCCAAGCAGGGCAACAAACATCCTCGCTGCATGAGCAAACAACCTCATGGGATCAACCTCTTTCATCCGCTCCGAACCTTCCACCACCATAACTACGTTCAAGCCCTTTGCGGTATCAGCCTTTGGTGCGTCGGCCTTCGCTGCATCAGTCTTTGGCACCTCCGATGCCTCAGCAGCATTCCCGCGGCTCTGGCCATAACTACAGATACTCCACAGCAACACTATACAGGTGCCACACAGACATATCCTAAACCAGGTATTCATCTCTCACGGTCTGCTCTCATTTGCTATACTATCTCTTATCGGCAGAACGGGTATTTTTCCTAGGGGCTTACTGATGAAATATACAATGGTGTCAGTCGTTTTTGCCACAACACTTTTTGTACTTTTTACCGCTGCCACATGTACATGGGTCGTTGCGTCCGATCTTTTTACCTTTTCGCACGGTTGTCTGCTGCGTAGATTCATCACCCTTGTTATAAAAGACCTGTTGTTTTTTGACAACACTGCTTCTTTTGACATCTTCCTCGGAATGCACCTGTATGTGAAACATCCTGTTAAGGTACTCGGTGGTTATCCTGAAGGTCATTTCGGCAAATACGTCAAAGGCCTCGCGCTTGTACTCCACCAGGGGGTCTTTCTGGCCATAGCCGCGCAATCCGATACCCTCCTTGAGGTGGTCCATTGCCAGCAGGTGGTCTTTCCACTGGGAATCTACGATCTGCAGGAGGGTTACCCGTTCCAGGTAACGCATCACCTCCGGAGTGACCTTGTTTTCTTTTACCTCGTAGTGTTCTACTACAACATGCGCCAGATGTTGACTTAGGGCGTTGAGGTTTTTGACCTCTTCGATGCTCTTTTTCGTATATTCCTGCGGTAGGTCAAATACACTGTAGACGGAATCATAGAGGCTGGTCATATCCCACTGTTCGGGGTATGTGTCTTCAGGGCATACCCGCTCTACGATATCCTGAACTACCTCCTTTATCATTTCAATCGTCCTGTCTCTGAGGGATTGAACGGGGGGGAGGTCAGTCTTTGGGGAGTATGCCCCCTCCTCTTGCGCCATCTCAATCGCACGGTCTGCAAGGGGCTGGGAGGCCAGGATGTCACGCCGGAAGGAGTATATCTCCGTGCGTTGCTTGTTCATTACGTCGTCGTATTCGAGCAGGTGCTTTCTGATATCGAAGTTGTGTGCCTCGACCTTTTTCTGGGCATTTTCTATGGCACGTGAGACCATCTTGTTCTCTATGGGGACATCCTCATCCATGCCGAGTTTGTCCATCAGGCCGGATATCCTGTCGGAGCCAAATATCCGCATGAGGTCGTCCTGTAGCGAAAGATAAAAGCGTGACCGTCCGGGGTCACCCTGTCTGCCGGAGCGTCCTCTCAACTGATTGTCTATGCGTCTGGCCTCGTGTCTTTCGGTGCCGAGGATGTAGAGTCCACCGGCCTCAAGCACCTTCTCCTTATCCTTGTTGCATATCTCAATGGCCTGTGCCAGGGTGTCATTCCAATCTTGCTGGGTATAGTCCTTCTTTGCCTTGAGCATTGCCTGTGCAAGCCCCTTTGGATTGCCGCCGAGGACGATGTCGGTGCCTCTGCCGGCCATGTTGGTGGCAATGGTGACGGCGCCGCTTCTGCCGGCCTGGGCGACGATTTCGGCCTCCTGTTCGTGGTACTTGGCATTGAGGACGTTGTGTGCGATCTTGGCCTGTTTAAGCTCCCGCGATAGCATTTCGGACTTCTCTATGGAGATGGTACCCACCAGGACGGGCTGACCGCGTTTGTAGCAATCCTCTATGTCGCGTATCACGGCGCTGTATTTTGCTTGCTCAGACTTGTATATGGAATCAGCGAAATCCTCCCTGAGCATGGGCTTATTCGTCGGGATGACCAGGACATCAAGGTTGTATATCTTTTGGAACTCTTCGGCTTCCGTGTCTGCCGTTCCGGTCATGCCGGCGAGTTTGTTGTACATCCTGAAGTAGTTCTGGAAGGTTATGGTTGCCAGGGTTTGGTTTTCGTTTTCTATTTTGACGCCCTCTTTTGCCTCTATTGCCTGGTGCAGGCCATCAGACCAGCGTCTGCCGGGCATCAGTCGTCCTGTGAACTCGTCAACGATTACTACTTCGTCATCATCGGTGACCACGTAGTCGGTGTCGCGGCGGTAGAGGTTGTGCGCCTTAAGCCCCTGCAGCACGTGGTGAACCAGCTCTATGTGTATGGGGTCAAAGAGGTTGGTTACGCCCAGGAGTTTTTCGGCGTGCAGGCTGCCCTCTTCGGTCATGATTATGTTTTTGGCCTTTTCATCTATGGTAAAGTCAACGTTGACAGTCATCCTGGGGATGAGTCTGTTGATCTTGTAGTATTTGTCGGTGGACTCCTCCGATGGCCCCGATATTATGAGGGGTGTCCTTGCCTCGTCAATAAGGATGCTGTCAACCTCATCCACGATGGCGTAGTTGAGTTCCCGCTGGGAGTAGTCGGACAGTTCGTACTTCATGTTATCTCTGAGGTAATCAAAGCCGTACTCGTTGTTTGTGCCGTAGGTGATGTCGGAGCGATATGCCTCCTGGCGTGAGCAGGGGCTGAGGAAGTTGTTGCTGTCGTCGTAGTCGGACTTAAAGTGCGGGTCAAACAGGAACGAATTGTCGTGCTGGATGACACCTACAGACAAACCCAGGAAGTGATATATCGGGCCCATCCACTGGGTATCCCTGCGAGCAAGGTAGTCGTTGACCGTGACCACATGCACCCCCCTGCCGTCAAGTGCGTTGAGGTATACGGGCAGGGTTGCAACGAGCGTCTTTCCCTCTCCGGTTTTCATTTCGGCAATCTTGCCCTCGTGCAGGACGATGCCGCCAATTAACTGCACGTCAAAGTGTCTCAGGCCAATGGTCCGTACGGATGCCTCGCGTACAACGGCAAAAGCCTCCGGAAGGATATCATCAAGCCCCTGGCCGTCCTCTATGCGCCCTTTGAACTCTAGGGTCTTGGCCTTAAGCCGTTCATCCGTAAGCTCCTTCATGGTAGGCTCAAACTCGTTTATCCTGCCTACCAGGGGCGTTATTCGCTTTATTTCACGCTCGTTCTTTGTCCCGAATATCTTCTTTAATACAAAACCTATCACTGTATTTAACCTCGTTTAGTTATATAATAAATTATCGTCTGTGTCAACAACTTTTTTTGCAGACCCTCCTTGTCGGCATATTAAGCGGGTGGTGGGTGTGGCCTCGCCCTTAGCCGCCCCACCCCGTTAGCCTACTTGCCTTTGCTTGCCACTCTTTCAATAGTGCTCAAACTCACTGTCTTTCTGTACATCTTTGGCTTCATCGCTTAGGTGCAGATTAGTTCCGGAGAATTTTGCCCTGTTGTCCGGTTTAATTTGGTGTTGGTACTTTTTTGGCTCGCTGTCTCTGTCATTGCCAATCATTCTGGGTTGGGGCATTCTTGCTCTTTGCCTTCTTGCGGGGATTGGTTCGGGTTTTTTGGATAGTTTATCGTCAGAGGGTATCTTGAAAAAGCCGATGGTGTTTTGCATCTGCTCTGCCTGTGCCGATAGTTCCTCAGAGGTGGTTGACATCTCCTCTGCGGCGGCGGCATTTTGCTGGATCACCTGGTCTAGCTGCTGGATGGCCTTGTTGATCTGGTCGGCACCGGAGTTCTGTTCGGCACTGGAGGAGCTTATCTCCTGTACCAGCTCGGCGGTCTTTTGGATATCAGGGACGAGCGCCTTGAGCATTTCGCCTGATTTCTCCGATACGTCAACACTCGATGATACGAGATTGTTTATCTCGGCCGCTGCCGTCTGACTCCTGCCGGCCAGCTCACGCACCTCCGAGGCCACCACGGCAAACCCCTTGCCATGCTCCCCGGCACGAGCCGCCTCTATGGCCGCATTGAGCGCCAACAGGTTTGTCTGTCTGGCGATCTCCTCAATAATCGTTATCTTCTCTGCTATGTCCTTCATAGCCTTGACGGTTTTGGTCACTGCCTCACCGCTGTCCTTGGCGCTCTGTGAGGACTTGACGGCGATCTTCTCCGTGTGAAAGGCGTTATTTGCGTTACTCTTGATGTTTGCCGACATCTGCTGCATAGAGGCCGATATTTCCTCCACCGATGAGGCCTGCTCACTGGCCCCCTGGGACAGCTCCTGGGATGCCGTACTCAACTGCATACTGCCATCCGTTACCTCATCTGCGGCCAACTGTATCTTGGACACCACCTCCGTAAGCCTCTCCACCATCTGTGCCAACGACTGCATGAGGCTGTCCTTTTCCGAACGCTCCTTTACCTTCAACTGGAGGTTGCCGCGGGACAGCTCTTCAGCAATTGACGTTACAAGCGATTCGGCATCTATCAGCGAGTTCAGATTGTCCTTGATATCATTGAACTCGCCCTTGTATTCAGCGGTTATCTTTTCGGGAATGTCTCCGGTGCTTATGCGGTCTATATACTTTGCGGCAACGCTTAACGGGCCGATGACGGCATCCAACGTCCTGTTGATCCCGACAACTATCTCCCTGTAAGCGCCCTTGAATTTGTCCCCGTTGCCTCTTACACCGAGTCTGCCATCAACCGCTGCCTCGGTGAGTGCGGCTGTTTCGGAAATCAATCCGTTGAGGGTTTCCACGACCTTGGCCATGCTCATGGCGAGGATATCCTTGTCGGACTTGGGTCTTACGACTATCGATATGTCCCCGGCGCTTATCTTTTCGGATGCAACGGCGGCCTCCCTGATGTTGTCCACAACACCCTGAAACGACCGGGCAAGCATACCGATCTCATCCGTTGTGTCAATATCAATGCTTATGTTTACATCGCCAAGGGCCAGGGTATCCGCCGCACGGGCTATTTTCTTGACGGGTACGGAGATTATACGCGCTATGAAAAAACCAAACAGTATTGCTAATACCATACCGATGGCAGTGAATGTAATTATCGTGTTACTGACGGAATGTGCCAGGATGGTGTTACTGTCAGAGATGGCCTTTGCCTCTTTTTCATTATGTTCGACAAGCTTTGTGATAATCGGGTACACTGTTCTCTCTGCCTTGGCGCCATCACCACCTACCAGCTCTTTCAGTTGAACCATGTTACGCTCGGTACCCAGTGCAATCTCCTTATCAAGCACGGGGATATAGGCGTTGAAGGCGTCCGTAAATTCCTTGAATGAGACGCGATCCTCATCGTCACGTAACGTTTTCTTGTACAACTCTGAGTTTTTAAGTATGTTCTCTTTAAGCTGCTTGCAGACGTCAAGATATTTCTGCTGGTCGGATTCCTTGTTCGTCTCTACCGCCTCTCTGATGTTGACGCGGAGTCGCTGAAAATCAATACCAATAAGTCCCGTATAAAAAACAGCGAGGGTCGCCTTTTCATAGAGCATCGTATCGGCATCATCCAACTTATGCAGGTTCACAATACCCAAATAGCCTACGGCAGCCGTGATCAGCGAAACTACGACAAAACTCAGGACCAGTTTTGCTCCTATCTTCTGGTTATAGAACCACCTCATAACACTCGTATCCTCCTTCAATTAAAAATATAAAAACAAGCATAACATAACATGGAGGTTTTTCTCAATCACCAGCCGGCCAAAGCGACAATTGTCATTAGAAGATGTGAGTACAGATTTTTATAGCCTAATTTAGATTGTCTTTAAAAAAACACTTGACATAACAAATTAGTTATGGCAGAATGTAGCAGATGATATAAAATAAGTTTTATATAGGGAATCTGCTCAATGAGAAAAACAGATGTAAGAAATAGCCTATGCCTCGCATTGGATGTCGATAGCCTGAGTGAAGCCATGGATGTGGTTAAACTGCTGAAGGATTATGTTGGTATTTTCAAGATAGGCTCTCAGCTTTTTACCAAAGAGGGACCCAGGGCCGTAGATGCGATAAATGGACTTGGCGGAAGGGTTTTTATTGACCTGAAGTTTCACGACATCCCTAACACGGTTGCTCAGTCCGCTCGTATGGCAACACGGATTGGTGCATATATGTTTAATGTCCATGCCTGTGGTGGTTCTGCCATGATGCGTGCGGCAGTGGATGCCGTAGGTGAAGAGTCGGACAAGAGTGGGCTTCCAAGGCCGATCATGCTTGCCGTGACGGTATTGACGAGCATAAACGATGAAGTCCTCCGTAGTGAGCTGAGTGTAGATTCCGATGTCAGGGGACATGTTATCCACCTGGCCAGACTTGCGCAAAGGGCTGGGGTTTCCGGGGTTGTTGCATCCCCCCGGGAGATATTGCTGCTCAGGGAGGCCTGTGGAGGTGAT
This sequence comes from Candidatus Magnetobacterium casense, assembly GCF_000714715.1. Taxonomy (GTDB): domain Bacteria; phylum Nitrospirota; class Thermodesulfovibrionia; order Thermodesulfovibrionales; family Magnetobacteriaceae; genus Magnetobacterium; species Magnetobacterium casense. The sequence goes on along the minus strand of NZ_JMFO01000006.1, from coordinate 132,891 downwards.
TTTGTAATCCTGACCCCCGGTATAAGACCATCATGGTCAACGGGCAAGGACGATCAAAAGCGTATAACGACACCCGGTGAGGCAATGAGACTTGGAGCCGATTACATCGTTGTCGGACGCCCAATACTAAAAGCAAACAACCCTGTCGATGCAGTTGAGAAAATCCTGGCCGATATGGTATCGCTCAGTGAGTGAGTGAGTGGGGGGCTACCCCATTGATAGTCACCATCTATTTCACAAACCCTAAGAACTTATACAGTAAATCAAGCGCCCTGGAGTTAGTCAAGATAATAACAAAGATGAGGATGAGAAAGTATTTTAAAAGATCCCAGGAGAGAATTTAAGGATAGATTGCGTATAGTTTTTTTGACATCATGTATGCAATAGCTATAGACTACGATTATTGCACGGGGTGTGCCAAGTGTGCGGTGATATGCCCCAAGGCCGTCTACGAGATGGTCGATGACCGCCCTGAGCTGGCTGATGCGGGCAACTGCCATGGGTGCTTAAGCTGTGTGGAGATTTGTCCGACAGGGTGCATCAAGGTCGAAGTGTGGTGACGCCTGCTAACTGTCGTCCTTTATTATTCGCTTGATCGAATAAATGGGCTTGCGCTCGCTTTCGTAATAGTTCCTGACCTGGATTTCACCAAGCAGACCAAGCCCCAGAAATTGTAACCCCACAAGGATCAAAAACGCCCCCAGCAAAAAGATCGGAATAATGTCAACACTGACCGGTGCCATAAACCTCTTCACGGTGGAGTATATGAGTATCGCCCCCCCAAGCAGACCACTAAACAATCCCGGAGGTCCAAAGAACTGCATGGGCTTTGTTGAAAAGCTCTGGAAAAACTTCACCACCAGTAGATCAAGCACCAGGCGCAGGGTCTTTGAGTGTGCGTACTTTGATTTGCCCCTCTGACGACGCTGATGCCACGTTTCGATTTCGGTCACCTTTATGCCGTACTTGCTGGCCAGCGCCGGTATGAACCGCTGCATTTCGCCATAAAGCTTGAGGTTTTTGATGACCTCACGCTTGTACGCCCGCAGCGCACAACCATGGTCATGGAGCCTGACCGATGTGACGATGTTTATCAACCAGTTTGTGATCATAGAGGGGATGCGTCTGCTCAACAGCGGGTCCTGACGGTGCTTTCGCCATCCGCAGACCATGTCGCAGTCCTTGATGTGGTGTAGCAGCTTGAGTATGTCCTGTGCATCATACTGCATATCGCCGTCGATGGTAACGATTATATCGCCGCGGGAGAAATCAAACCCGGCAGCCAACGCAGCCGTCTGACCAAAATTCCTGCGCAGACACAACACCACCACGTGCGGGTCTGTGGCCTGAATCCCCTCAAGCAATGATAGCGTGTCGTCGCAACTGCCATCGTCTATATATAGGATTTCGTACTCGTCAATCTCCCGGCAAGCCCCAAGCACACCCGCAAGGGCCTCGTGGAAGGCAACGACGTTGTCCTCCTCGTTATAGAACGGTACGAGTATTGTAACATCCACCGATATATACGTCCTTTCCGTTTGTCTCTGTAATCATGAAAAATTATAAAACAACCGGAGGAAAAAATACAAAACAAAAATAATGTTTGATTATTCTTTAAAAATATGTTAGTATTATGTTAGTTGGAATGATTTGGTTCGAAAAACGATTTTATGATGGTGTAAGGGAAGGTAGGATAACGCTGACCTTCCGGTTTTGGGACACCCTGAGGGTGCTTCGTGGCAAGATATATCGGTCACATAACCTTGGGTTATTGCGCATCATCGATGTGGATTTTAAGAGATTTCAGGGCATCACCCTGGATGAGGTGAGGCGTTGCGGCTACGACTCGATGGATGAGTTCAGGGAGGATATCGTAAATTATTCCGAAACGGACGTCGATATCGAACGTGACCGAGTGGTGAGGATTGAGTTTGAGTACATCGGGGAGGACATAGAAAACTACAAAAAAGCAATGGGTAACGTAAAAGACTCCGAAATATTCAATATCAAGGAGCAACTGCTGATGCTGGAACAGAAAAACGACACCCCGTGGATAAAACGTACCCTGCAGGTATTAAAGGACCAGGGTTGTCTGTTGTCCAAGGACCTGGAACCGGTCGTGGACATGCCTTCGGACAGAATAAAAAACTTCATGCGCAAGCTCAAGGCACTGCACCTCATATCAAGCAATACGAGAAGAGGTTATTCGATAACCCCGCTTGGTTCAAAGCTCCTGAGACACCTCTCCAGCAAAGATGAAGAACTCCTGTAAGAAATACGTAACGCTACTGTTTCCCCCCTGACACGTGTACCGTAAAACCACACCAGCTCAACCACCGCAGACATATGATGTATATCATTGTAAGGAATAAACAAAGGAAGATACAATAAAAGCATGGAAAACGAAACAAAATTGGCAGAAGCCACAACATTGCAAAAGACATTCCACAAGTTGTCAACTGTTTTCAGTCGGATATTCTCCTCACACCTTAATCCGCTGTATCACCTGGGTGCGATAGCGATATACCTGTTTTTGGTTGACTCCGTGTCCGGGATATATCTGTACATATTTTACAAGATAGACCCCCGATACGTCTACGCCTCAGTAGAGGCCATCTCAGACAGTTTTCTGGGTAATATCATGAGGGGTTTGCACAGGTATACGTCAGCGGGGTTGATATTTGTAACGCTGCTGCATACGATTCACGTACTGGTGACCGACAGGTTTAGGATGTTCCGGTGGATAGCGTGGATCACTGGAGTGTTGGCCCTTGCCACCTTCTTAGTGATCGGGATATCGGGTTATATACTTGTCTGGGATGTCAAGGCACAGCTTATCGGGATACTGACGGGGAAGTTTCTGAGTTACCTGCCCGTCTTTGGGCACTCGATCATGAGCACTTTTCTGGGCAGCGATATAAAGCTCCTGGGCGGGATGTTCAGGATGGTCATGTACTTTCACGTTGCAATGACGTTGGGGATAGTGTTTATCCTGTGGCTGCACGTGTTGAGAAATGCCAGACCCCGAATTGTACCTCCCAAGTTCTTGTGGGTGGCGCTGTCTGTGATTCTGGTAGTGACAAGCATTGTGCTCAAGGCCAAGAGTGATGAGGGGGCAAACCTCAGCAACATATCGTTTGTGATATCGATGGACTGGGCATACTTTTTTGTCTATCCCCTGATGAAGGTCATGCCTCTTTCGTGGATGTGGCTGACGGTGAGCGTTGTATCACTGATACTGATATTGTTTCCGTGGCTGATAAAAGGCAAAAAAATACACCCTGTGGTGATAGACCACGAAAAATGTACGGGATGTGAGCGTTGTTACATAGACTGTCCGTATGAGGCAGTGATAATGCAGCGGTTCGATGCGGGTAAGAAGAAGGCAGTGGTCAACGAAAACAAGTGTGCCGGCTGTGGGATATGTATCGGTTCGTGCAGCTTTAAGGCGATCACGTTGCCTGCGTTTCCGTGGCAGAGGGTGTTGGATGATATCAGAGAGAAGTCGCCTGATGTTGTGGTGTTCAGGTGCAGGCTCTCAGCGGAGGTACCCGACAGAGACAAGCAATTTACCTGCACGGTGCCCTGCATAGGGTCTGTGCATACGCGGTTTCCCAAGGAGATATTGGGCAGTGGCGTCAAGGGTGTATGTCTGGTGGGTTGCGAAACGGATGATTGTCACTACCGGGAGGGCAGCAAGTGGACTACGGCCCGGTACGAAGGCTCAAGAAAGCCATCGCTCGATAAACAAACAGACCCCTCACGCATACGCATACTGCAAGCCACCTCTACTTCGGGGATTGTCCGGGAGTTAGACTCGTTTATCAATGACCTAAACGACGGCAAGAAATCTGACACGGTGACGGTCAGGGGCAATCGGAAATTGAACTACGCCATTGCATCGCTCTTGCTGCTTATTCCCACTCTCTTGTTGTATCCGCTGACCAGTGACAGGATGGCGTTCTATCCCGAGGACAAAAGTGCCGTGATCCTGACGTTTAAGTACAGGTCAACATCGTCTGTGGCAAGTGAGAGGTCGCCGATCAAGGTCACGATACGGGTAAATCAGAAAGAAGTATTTTCACAGATATATAACCCCCGAGGTATAAGGCGAGATTCTTCTATTTTTGTCTATGACGAAATACTGTTAAATCCAGAGCACGCTGAGATTTTGCTGAAGATGGAGGAGACACTGTTTCCAGAGAAAAACAGTGAGTTAAGCCTAACCAAGGACCTCAAGCCCAAAGACAGCATAATCATTACCTATGACGATGCAACCAAGAACTTCGTGTTTCTAAAGTAGACAAGAAATCAAAACGCTGCGGGGGGTAACGGGAACATCGTTGATAGGATGAACCGCCCCCCCTTAGCAGGGCTACCAGCTAAATCCGATGTTTCTTGTAAATATCGTGTGCAGGATTGGGATATCCAGGAAGAACAGGGCCATGACAAACACCGCCAGCAATGCAACAAAGACCATAAACCCCACCTGGGTAAATAGCTGTTGTGGTCGCTGGGCGGGAGAGTTGTGCTGCAGGCCGATCTTCAGATACCACGTAAACAGCGCGGCAAACAACGGAAAGCTCATTATGAATTCGATGCGATACTTTATGAGAAATATGCCGAGAAACAGCGACGACGTAATGGCATAAAAGAAGCTCGACAGCAATAGCCTGTCTGCCGTGTAGTGGGCAAATGAGCGCCTGTACAGCCCGGCTCGTTCGTGGTCATTGATGAACCTGTACTCGGAGAACCGCTTTACGGCCATCAGAAATGCCCCGCCAAACCAATAACACAGCAGTGCGCTTGCCGGTGGCAGATATGTCTCAATGACAATCCCCCACCCCAGCACCAGACGGATGGGGTTGTTGATCGACTCGGTCAGGACGTCAACATAGATGTAGTCCTTGGACCTTATCGGCGGGACGTTGTAGATGACCCCCATCACAAGCAAGAATGCAGCCGTAGCCGTAAACAACCTCCCAACGTACATTGCAAGGGCCAACCCCACGCATACCAACAATATGTACTGGAGCACCACAAACCTCAACGTGACCAGTCCGGCGGCAGCGGGTCTGTTCTTTTTGGTGGGATGATGTCTGTCAAATTCGGCGTCTATGTACTCGTTGATGACGTAGTTGGCCGAGGCAACCAAGGACGCACTGATAAAGCCGATGACGGCATTTTTCAGTGAATCTTGCGGGATGTTGGTTTCCATCAGAGTTGCGATGGCAAGGCCGGGCAGCATGAAGACGTTCTTGAACCAGTGGTCCGGCCTGGCGATCTGGATGTATGGACGGAGATTCATGCCCCAGCGACCGTAGGGAGCGGACTGCTCTTTTTCTGAAACACTACAAGCATGGAATCAAAGAGGTTAAAGCCAATTGTCAGACGGTTTAGGGCCGCAGGAGGATTGAATCTCATGTATGAGGGCAGATACACGTTCAGACGCGACATCAGGTATGCGGCACTGAGATACCAGGCAGGTCTGCTAAAGGCGACAGGTTGGAGTCCTGCCCTTTCCAGGGCCAGAGATATCGTCTTGCGATTAAAGTACCCAACGTGCGCCACCCTGTAATGCCACCACCGATTGCCCGTCAACCGCGCCGCCAGCGATTGCACATCAGGGGTCACCAGCACACCCACAGACTCCGCCGACATCACCCCGGCAACGTGCAACAGTACCTCTACGGGATTTGAGACATGCTCTATGACGTCTATCAGTGTGACGACGTCGTATGGCGGGCTAAGAGAACGCTCAGGCAGTACGCCGCATGCCACGCTTAACCCCTTTGCAACAGCCCTTTCGCACAACCAGGCTGAAGGCTCAATGCCAACGGCCTCAAACCCGTGTGCCAGTGCCCGCTGCATGAGATACCCCGTGCCGGCTCCAACATCGAGGAACTTCCCTGTTTTCTTGTACCGGATGATCGTCCTGAGGAGCTTGTCGGCCTGATGCAGGCGGTGTTGGCCGCTGCTGTCGTATTCCTCGTCCTTGAGACCCTGGTAGTATTGCAGGACATCGGACAGTTGTGCGCACTGAAGGAAGCCGCAGTTCCAACAGCGATATATGGCGGCCGTTGTCCCGTAGTTGGGGTCAGTGATGGCAAAGTTCACATCCGACAGCGGGCGCCGTATCGTCGAAGGACGTACCAACTCCAGACCTCTTCCGGCGCATACCCAGCAAACGTTGCCCTCTGTTATTGCCACTGGTATATTATTCCAACTCTCATACTTGTTTAAAATATCATGTGTGTTGATTGAAACGCAAGGGTAAAGTAAAGAAACGGAGTAAATATTTACCACTAAAGAGTGTCTGCAATATGATATAATAATTGCGAAATGGCATCCGATACCAAAGAAATCCTTGTAAGTGAGACATATCTCAGGATGTTGGAGCGAAGGGTTGACGATCTTCAGACGCTCATAGAGGTTTCGACGATCATATCCTCCACGCTTGACTTTAACAAGCTGATTTCGCTGGTCATGGATAAGGCGAAAAACGTGATGAATGCCGAGGCATGTTCCATCCTGCTCTACAACAAGCAGATAAACAAGCTGGAGTTTGCATATGCGATAAGCAAGGAAACGGCCACGGCAAATATTTTATCGACCCCCTTCACACTTGATATGGGTCAGGGGGTGGCAGGGTGGGTTGCTCAGACCCTGCAGACGGTAATCATCGAGGACGTGGCAAGGGATGAGAGGTTTTTTGATGAGAGCGACAGGTTTTCAGGCTTTACCACAAAGAGCCTCATTGCGGTTGCGCTTGTGGGCAGAGGTGGGCTGATTGGAGTTGCCGAAATCCTCAACCCCAGGGACAAGCCCTGCTTCTGCCGGTATGACGAGGAGCTGTTTAGCACGCTGTGTCGGCAGATAACCATTGCCATAGAAAATGCCATGTTTTACCAAGAATCCCTCGAAATGGAGAAAGTCAGACAGGAGCTTGAGATAGCGTCAGTGTTGCAGAAGAGTTTTCTGCCGGACAGCTCGGTGTTCAGGCGTGGGGCTGTCGAGGTCCGTGCTGTCAACATCCCTGCCGAGCAGGTCGGAGGTGACATCTATGACTTCATAGAGCCTGTGGAGGGGAAAGTTGGCATCTTTGTTGGCGATGTTTCGGGCAAGGGGGTGTCGGCTGCCATGTACATGGCAAAGATTATAAGCGACTTCAGGTACAAGGCCCGCCTTGAAGAATCCCCCAACGTTGTCCTGGGTAATCTCAACGCCGCATTACTCAAAGGCCCGCTTGGGATGTTTGTCACGGCCGTGTATCTGATCGTAGACGTATCCACGGGCACCGTCAACATCTCAAACGGAGGCCATCCCCCATTTTTACTAGCCAGGGACAACAAGATAACCGTGATAGACTTCCCCGGCGGTCCACCGCTGGGCATCATAGCGGCAGAGTATCCCTTGACCTCCATGACCCTCAACAGGGGCGACAGACTGCTGCTGATAACCGACGGCGTCTTTGACACAAAAAACCGTCTGGGGCAGCGTCTTGGCTTTGACGCCATGGTAGCAGCACTCAACCGGACAGACAACGCCCCTTACGCACAGGGCCTCGTTGACTATGTCATAGATTATGTCAACAAATTTGCAGAGGGCACCAGAACCAGAGTCGATGACCTGACACTGGTTGAATTAAGGTATTGTTAGAGGTGCAATAATGAAGGAACATCCGGCAACAGACACTTTGATGAAAGAACGGGTATTGTTAAGGATTCCGTCACACCCCAGGTACCTCTGCGTTGTGCGTGCGGTGGCGGTACTAACGGCGGAGTTGTGCGGCCTGCACAACCAGGACGTCGAGGACATCCGGCATGCCGTCGATGAGGCCTGTTCAAACGTCATAAGACACGCCTACAAGGGGGATACGCAGCGACAGATCGTTATAGGCTTCCGGTGTCTCAGTGGCTCAGACGACGACTCCGAAGGGGATTGCTTTGAGGTCATCATCGAGGATGACGGAGCCAAGACCCGCCCCGAAGACCTCACACAGAGGAGCCTCGATGAGGTCAGGGCAGGCGGCCTTGGCCTGCATATCATCAACAAGGCATTTGGCTCCGTTACGTACGACGAAAACAAACAGGAAGGAAACCGCTTAATACTTGTCAGAACCATAAGGAGAAACTAAGGAGAAACGATGAAAATTGAATTAACAGACCATAAGGGCATCATAGTGGTAAGCCCCTCGGGGGAGATCGACATGTACTCATCCCCTGAGCTAAGAAAACAGTTGCTGTCACTTATCAAGAAGAAGAGCACGCCGATAATCGTGGCCTTGCGCAACGTCACCTATATAGACAGCTCAGGGATAGCGACCTTCGTTGAGGCCCTCAAGAAAATGATGCCCTATAAGGGCAAACTCAAGATAACTGATATCCCTGAGTCGATCATGCGGATATTTAATTTTTCCAAACTCGACAAGGTCTTTGAGATGTATGACAGCATAGACGATGCCATTAAGAGTTGAAAACCTCTTTGGTCTCATAGGTCGCAAGACCCTGTCTGTACTCGATAACCTGCACGAGGTCGCCTGTCTGATCAATGACGTTTTCTATTGGACGCTGATATCGCCCCTGAGAGGGAAACACATACGGTTCAGGGCAGTGATAACCGAGCTTGTCAGAACCGGCTACAACGCCATCCCGATAGTGGTGGTGATAGCGTTTTTTGTGGGTGTGATCCTTGCGCTTCAATCGGCATATCAGTTGAGGAGGTTTGGCGCCCTGATCTATGTTGCAGACCTCGTGGGCGTTTCCATCACACGAGAGCTGGGGCCAATCATAACGGCCATCATAGTGGCAGGCAGGAGCGGGTCTGCCTTTGCCGCCGAAATCGGTTCGATGAAGGCCGCCGAAGAGGTCGATGCCCTCAACACAATGGGTATAAACCCCGTGCGATTCCTTGTTGTACCAAAGCTCATTGCCCTGATGCTAATGCAGCCGGCCCTTACTGCCTTCTTTGACCTGATTGGCATGATCGGGGGCTTCCTGCTCGCCATCACCATCCTGGAGATATATCCCTACAGCTACTACGTCGAAACAATCAACGCCCTTTCCATCAAAGACCTGTTAACGGGTCTTGTCAAGGCATGGGCCTTTGGGGTCGTCATCACACTGGTGGGGGCCTACCACGGCTTTAAGGTAAAGGCCGGGGCCGAAGAAGTCGGTATGCGCACAACAGCTTCCGTGGTTTCGGCCATCTTCCTGGTAATATTCTTTGACTTTTTCTTTACAACCCTGTTTTACTATTTCTTATAGGGTAATAGTTCAGGTATGCAATAGAAAGATTGCACTGGAACAAGATATTATGGGGTCAAGGGGGCTTCTTCGTGCCCGGGGTGGCTCACCCCTCCCCTTGCAGGGGGGATCTGTGGAGCCGCCCCCTTCTTTGTCTTTTCTTCTTTAATGGAGAGCAGACCTCTTTAAGGATGCAAAAAAATAGTTGCTATAAAAATAAAACGCGATATAGTTAGATTTAATTTTGATTTTTTTGTTAAAATCTATATATAGACTCTTAAAATTATGATGGAGGTTACATGGTTAAGCGGTTTTATTTGAAACTACCAACGGCACTTATAGCGTTGTTTTTGTCTATAGTTTTTTTTAATGATCCGGGATATTGCAGGTATTACAAGTGGATAGATGATAACGGACAGGTTCATATAACCGACTATCCACCACCGGAAAAAGAGACTTCACCGGAACCTTACAATGAGCAGACAGCAGGGCAATCCGGCGTACAACCATCGCCCTCAGTTTCAACACCGGCCAAAGCCCCCTCCGGTGTGCAAGCAGGCAAGGAGGCTGTTAAACCGGAGTCAACTCCACCGGCAACACCTAAGGCAGCCCAACCGGTACCAACGTCAATCCCACATGTGGTTGTTCCCGTGACAGCGCCCCCGCACCCTGTACCGGCAACACCACCTGCTGCGGCAGCTAAAAAACCACAACAACCTCCAGTTGCCTCAACCAAGCCAACCCCCCGCCCTGCTGCCGACAGCGCACCTGCCACAACAACAGCCGTGTCACCCCCACCAGTAGCAAAGCCACACCAGGCACCTGTAGCACCACAACGTACAATGCCGCCTGTAGCAAAAACACGACCTGGTACATCCCTCGAGGGCATGTATGACGTGGAAACGTTAAAGAAGAAGCTGATTGGGTTTTTGGTGTATTTACTTGCAGCCTTGGCGTTGACTCTGTTAATAAGCATTGCCTTCTTGTTTGTCTTGTATAAGACGGCGAAGAAACTCAACGTGCCCTCTGCGTGGATGGCGTGGGTGCCCCTGTTGAATTTATTTATAATGACGCAGATGGCAGGAAGACCGGTATGGTGGGGTGTGTTGCTTATGCTTCCTGTTGTCGGGATTGTCGTTTTTGTGATCTTGTGGATGGATATATGCCAGAGGCTTGGGTTAAAGAAACAACTGGGGTTGCTGATGTTAATCCCCATAGTGGTGCCAATTGTCCTGTCTTACCTTGCCCCCACGGTGGTTATTGGTACCAGTCAGATATTTACAATTCCCTTTGCCGTGCTTTTCTTTTTATCCTTCTCTGCCGTATTTCTGCTGCCATTGTATTATCTGCGACAGGCAGGCAGGATAACGCCGCAAGATAACATCGACTACGGTTATAACCCCTATGACCAGAGTACCAAACCGGAAGATAGCCTGCCGGAAGAGGAAGAGTTACCCGTGTTTCTCCAAAAAACCCCCTCTGACTCAACACTACCTGAAGATGATACCCAAGGTCGGGACGCCTACATACATGACGAAACTGCCGATATCGGCGAGGTTATCTCTGACAAGTATCGCAGCACCGTTAGTGATATCGATCAGGTGTCTGCTTCTGAGATGTCCTTTGGCAGGGAATATATAATGGATAGCTCGGAGGCTCAATACCTGCAACCCGCTGAAGAAGACAGGGGCTTTGAATTACGTGAGAAGTTGACGGAAGAGGACAGATTCGGTGACACAGGGGATAGCTTTGCTCACTCCGAGGACTCAACCGTTGTAAGGGACGGGTTGGGGGTAAGTAAAAAAACAGAGATGGAGTTTGAGCCTGTTTTTGAGATAGGTGAGGAGGATGAGTTTGGGGTAGAAAATGGCGAGTTGGTGATACCTGAAGGTGATTTGGGTCTTGAGGGTGTTGAGCAGGAGTACATGTTGAGTGACAAGGACGAACCCCTGGAGGGCGAAATAGAGTTTGGCGTTGAGATACCACAGGAGAGCACCTCGGAGGACTCCACATGGGTCTTGGGTAAAGATGGCAGCAGTAAGGCCGGTACAGACGAGTTTACGCCGGAATCTCCAAAGAATGAAGTCTTGGACGGTGAGATAGAGTTTGGCGTTGAGATACCACAGGAGAGCACCTCGGAGGACTCCACATGGGTCTTGGGCAAGGATGGCAGCAATAAGGCCGGTACAGACGAGTTTACGCCGGAATCTCCAAAGAATGAAGTCTTGGACGGTGAGATAGAGTTTGGCATTGAGGACGAGCAGTGGGAGGACCCCACGTTGGTTTTAAATACGGGCAACATGGGAATAATCAATCGTGTGCTTGATGAAAAGCCGACAGTGGATATAAACATGGAGGGAGAGTTTGGTATAGAGACCTCGGAGCTGAAGATAGACCTTGGTATTGACAGTACCCAGGGGAATGCTGATGATCTTAACTTGGAAATAGACGACCTTGACTTGGAAATAGACGGCCTTGACGATGAGAAGTCTCCTGATGTTTCGGAAGACATTGCCTCAGAGCATGACTCTGATGTCGCTGAGGCAGAGCAAGAACAAACTATCGATTTGGATGGTAAGGTAGAGATTGATTTTGAACTGCAAGAGGATATGGGAGCCATAGAAGACATTACGCTGGATTATAGTGACGTTGACCTCTCAGTAACGGATAAAGCAGGGTTGGAGATAGAGCCGTCTATGGAGTTGGATATCGCAGAGGAGGAGCTGCACGGGGCAGAGGAGCTATCTGGCGAGCTTGACCTTGGCCCTGAGATACGTGAAGATGAGTATGCCGGGCTTGCCCGGAACAACCTCAGTGGTGATATAGAGGGACTTCAGATCGATATGGGGTTGGACACAGGCGGTGGCGAGTTGGAGTTTGATGCAGAGTCCGAAGCGGTTCCGGATGAGAGTGGTCTTGATATAGACGGCCTTGAGGCTGAAGAGGCGTCATTGGATTCGGTAGAACTGGAGCTTGACGAAAGTGAGGCACCAACATATACGTCTGATATTGGCCACCTACAGTCTGAGATGGTTACAGAGGGTGGTAGCGAATCCGACGATGACTTCGAAACACCCACCCTGTTGACAGATAGTGAGATGCAATCTGGTGACGATCAAGCAGCCGTAGAGTATGAGGGCATTGATTTGCACAATGACGACGGTATAGATTATGCGGGTGGCTTGCAAATAGACATTGGAGATGATGACCTTGATGTTGAACTAAAGTATGATGCCGGGCTGACAATAGAAGATCAAGATGAGATAAAAACGGCAATCATAGGCAAAGAGTCACATCCGCTGAGAACCGCAGACGATATAGACGTCAAACCCCAGTCAGACCATGACCTGGATGCCCTGTCCCTGGATGACAACAAAGACGGGGAAGTCTATGACCTCAGTGACGATGAGGGTTTCGATATTGCCGATGATGACGACTTCTCCTTCTCTTCCATCGAAAGTCTGCCTGATAACCTTAATGAACTTAAGCATATGTCGGCAGAAGCCTTAGAACTTGCTGCGGAGAGCGATGACAGACTTGACAAGACAATGGAACTGGAAATCTCCATGAGCGATAGAGATAAAGCCCCCCGGATGGATAAAAACCCAAGGGTTGATGATGACGACGATGATACGATAAAGATTAAGAATTCCAAAGAACGGTAGATAATATTTATATGAGGAGGCATTATGAGAGAAGCGTTTTTAAATGCCATGCAGTACAGACATGCGTGTAAGGTGTTTGATGAATCCAAGGAGGTATCGGAAGATGACCTGAGATTTATCCTTGAGGCGGGCAGACTTTCGCCGTCGTCCTTTGGCTTGGAACAGTGGAGGTTTATAGTTGCCAGGTCTGGTGCAATAAAGCAACGACTGATGGCTGCCTGTTTCAACCAACAACAGTTGACCACGTGCAGCGTGGTGGTGTCAATCGTTGCAAAGGTGCAGGAGCTGACACCGGGCAGTGATTATGTCACCAGGATGTTTAAACGCAGAAATTATCCCCCTGAGACTTATCAGTGGATAGTGCAGTTTTACGAGAGCTACTACCGGCAAACAGACGCCTTGCCCTGGAGCATCATGCAATGCCACATAGCTGCTGCCAATATGATGACGGCTGCCGCCTTTATCGGTATAGACTCCTGCCCCATTGGCGGCTTTGACCCCCAAAAGGTCAGAGACGTCCTGCAGCTTGACACCAACAAGGAAGACATAGCCTTAATCATCCCCCTGGGGTACAGAAAACTCCCCCAACCACCTGCGTACAGGTTGCCCTTTGAGGAGGTTGTCCAGTACATATGATAATAGATATGAAAACAGATACAAAAATGTATTATTCTACACACAAAGGAGTAGTCTTATGGCCGATGACAAATTAAAGGCACCCGGGACGCCCCCCAAAAAAAAGGGCTTCAGTGGCAGAGGAAGCATATCAACAAAGGATATAGTGGTCTTTACACGACAGTTTTCAACGATGATAGATGCAGGCTTGCCGCTGGTACAGGCCCTCGATATACTGGCACAACAGACCGAAAGCGACAAGCTCAAGAGCGTTATCAGCCAGATGAAGGTAGATGTAGAGGGTGGTTCTACGTTTGCAGAGGCCATCAGTAAACACCCCAGGGTCTTTGACGACCTCTACGAGGGCATGGTACAAGCCGGCGAGGCCGGAGGTATCCTTGATACAGTCCTGCAAAGGCTCGCCGACTATATGGAAAAGGCGATGAAGCTAAAAAAGAAGGTCAAAGGGGCAATGACCTATCCTGCAGTTGTTATATCCATAGCCGTTGTGTGTATCGGTGTAATCATGGTCTTTGTTGTCCCCGTCTTTTCAAAGATGTTTGCGCAGTTAGGTGGAACGTTGCCGGCTCCCACACGGTTTATCATATTTCTAAGTAACTTTATTGCAGGTTGGGGGGGGCCATGATTGTGGTGTTTACCGTCGCAGCCGTCTATACAATAAAACAGGTCCGGCGTACGGAAAATGGACGATTGTTTATAGATAAAGTGCTGCTAAAGCTCCCCGTCTTTGGCCCTCTGATAAAAAAGGTCGCCGTGGCCAAGTTTACCAGGACGCTGGGCACCCTTATCTCCAGCGGTGTGCCTATCATAGAGGCCCTCGAAAACACTGCAAAAACGGCAGGAAACAAGGTCATTGAAAAATCCATCGCCACGATAAAAAACGCCGTCATAGAAGGACAACCCCTGGCCGAACCCCTGAGGCAGATACCCATCTTCCCGCCAATGGTCACCAGCATGGTTGGCATCGGTGAGGCCACCGGCGCCCTGGATAACATGCTCAGTAAGGTGGCAGACTTCTACGATGAAGAAGTAGACAGCGCCGTGGCTAACCTCACCGCTGCCATGGAGCCTATGATGATCGTCTTCCTGGGCGGCACCGTAGGTTTTACCGTCGTCGCCATGTATCTGCCAATATTCAAAATGATGACGCTCATTAATTAGTATATTGCATCAACAGCAAACAAAGAAGATAAGGGCACTGATAGGCTCAAGGGTTTTTATTGCCTATCTCCTGGTTGCCTCGTTTTACGTCTACAACAAGAACTTCTTAATAGTAGAGAACTCCCGGTTCTTGTCCTATTTTGCCGCCTTTATCTTCTTGCTGACCATAGTGTATCTCCTGCTGCTTAAGAAGCTCACAAGGGGGTACTTTGTCTTTGCCTACATACAGATACTCGTAGATATAGCACTTATCATGCTATTTATCTTAATAACCGGAGGCATAGAGAGCTGGTTTTCCTTTATGCTCCTGGTAAACGTCATCGGTGCGGGAATAACCCTCGGCAGACGTCCAATACTCTCCATTGCAGCCATCAGCGCCCTGACCTATGGCTCCGTGATCGTCATGCAGTTCTACGGGATCATCGGCATACACTTCAGCAAGGTACTAAATGCCAAGGACTTCTTCTACAATATCTTTGCCAACATAATGGCCATGTTTCTGGTGGCCTTTCTGGGCAGACACCTGCTGATGAACCTCGAAAAGACCTCCAAAACCCTGGAGAAACGTGAAAGTGACTTCCGTGACCTCTATGCCTTCCACCTTGAGGTCATAGAGAACATCCCCGGTGGCCTGTCCTATGCCGACACCGCTGGCAATATCATGCTCTTTAACCGTCCCGCTGAACAGATCACGGGGCTTAAAAAAACACAGGCCATAGAAAAAACCATCTGGGACGTCTTTGAATTCATCCCCGCACCTATCAAAACCGGACGCCTGAGTGGGTGCATCACCATTGCCAGTGATGAGAAAATCATTGAACTAAAGATATCCAAACACAGAAACGACATCGGTGAGGTCATGGGCTATGTGATTACCTTTGAGGACCACACAAAGCTCGCTGAAATGGAACGGGAGATGAAAGAAAAGGAAAAACTCGCCGCCATCGGCGAAATGGCCGCCAACATAGCACACGAAATCAGAAACCCCCTCTCCGCCATCCGCTCCTCCGTTGAGATGCTCAAAGAGGGCAGCCTCGACGAGACCAAGCGCAAAAGAATCATGGATATCGCAATTGTTGAAATGGACAGGATGAATAAGATTATCACCGACTTTCTGACCTACTCCAGCCCCCGTCCACCGGAGTTTAAAACCATCCTGTTGAGCAGAACTCTGGGTGAAACCATTGAGATGCTCCGTGCCCTTGCCTCAACCAACAGCAACGTGACAATCAATACCAATATCGCTCATGAGGTCTACATCGATGCCGATGACAATAAGCTCCGGCAGGTGTTCTGGAACCTGGGCCTTAATGCCATTCAGGCATGTCAGGACAACGGAGAAATTTCCGTGGAGGTGAAACAATTGCCGGAATTTGTTACAATAATATTCAAGGATAATGGTGCCGGTATAGAACCGAATATGCTTAAGAAAATATTTTACCCTTTTTTTACAACTAAGCGGGGTGGAGGTGGACTTGGCCTTGCCATGGTGTACCGGATTGTGCATGAACACTCCGGCAGGATCAACGTAATGAGCACTGTTGGCAAGGGCAGTGTCTTTGAGGTATTTTTACCGTATGACAGACATAAGCAATAAAGGCAAGATATTAATCGTCGAGGACGAAAAGAGCATGAATGACATCTTGAAGATGCTCCTGGAGGGTGAAGGCTACAACGTGCTGTCGGCCTATGATGGCAGCGAGGGAATTGAGACCATCAAAAAGGACATCTTTGACATAGTCATTACAGATATCAGGATGCCCAAAAACGATGGCTTTGCCGTATTACGCTCTGTCAAGGATACTGCTCCGGAGACTATCGTGCTGATGATAACGGCCTTTGGTACCACAGAGGATGCCATCGAGGCCATGAAGCTCGGCGCCTACGACTACATCAACAAGCCGTTTAAGATCGACGAAATCCGCCTGATAGTCAAAAACGCCCTCGAAAAACGCCTGCTAAAACGAGAGGTCAAAAATCTCAGACACCAAATACTCTCCACCTACAGACTCGAAAACATCATAGGCAAGAGCAAACCCATGCTGGAACTGCTCATGAGTTTGCCCAAAATAGCCGACAGTAACTCAAGCGTACTCATCATGGGTGAGAGTGGTTGTGGCAAAGAGCTTATCGCTCATGCCGTCCATAACCTCAGTAAGCGCGCCGGCAAGGACTTTGTGGCCATCAACTGTGCCGCCCTCCCCGAGGGACTACTGGAGAGCGAGTTGTTTGGCTACATGAAGGGGGCCTTTACCGGGGCGGCTTCCAACAAGGAGGGCCTCTTTGAGGTCGCCAACAACGGAACCATTTTCCTTGACGAAATAGGCGATATGCCCATGACCCTGCAGTCAAAACTACTAAGGGTGCTCGAGGATGGCTCCTTCCGCAGAATCGGTGGCACAAAGGACGTCACCGTCGATGTGCGGGTCGTATCGGCCACAAACAAGTTCCTGCAGGACGAAGCAGCAGCCGGGAGATTCAGGACAGACCTTTACTATAGATTAAACGTCATCCCCGTACTGATCCCCCCACTGAGGGAACGGCGGGAAGACATACCGGTGCTTATCGAGCACTTCTTTGAAAAACACGGGGGCAAGGAGACAAAGTTCTCTCAGGATGCCATGGACCTCATGATGAATTACCCTTGGCGTGGTAATGTCAGGGAACTCGAAAACATCGTAGAAAGGCTTCTGACCTTTGTTGATGGCCCAACCATCTGCGCAAATGACCTTCCTGCAGAAATCAGGAACTACGTCATGCAAAAGGCAATAACGCTGTCAACCTCCGGGGTAAATATAACCCCCGAGGGCGTTAACCTCGACAGTATACTTGAAGACATAGAGATGGCGTATCTCAAGAAATCTCTTGAGATCACGGGGGGCATTAAAACGGATGCCGCCAGACTGCTTAACATCTCCTTCAGACAGTTCAGACACAGGTTAAAAAAGTATGGAATCGATTAAACAGACAAACGAACATCTTGAGTTGCTTATGACGCTGATGGACACAATCCCTGATTCAATCTACTTCAAGGATATCGCCGGCAGGTTTGTGATGGTCAACAGGGCAAAGGCCAAACACTCCAACACCGTCCCGCAACAGATGACGGGAAAGACCGATCATGACTATCTCCCAAGTGAGCAGGCCGCTATCAGCATGGAAATGGAGCAGGAGGTAATACGCACCGGCAAGGCACTGATAGGCATAGTTGAGAAGTTTGTCCGCAAAGACGGCAGACGGGTATGTATCTCTGCCACAAAAATACCGTGGTACGATAAGCACGGTAACATTGTTGGCATCATAGGCATATCGCGTGATATCACAGAGCTTGAACAGACCAGGGAGGAGATGACGGTTGTCAATCAGGAGCTTGAAGGCAGGGTTGCCAGGCGTACCGCGGCACTCACAGAGGCCAATGAGAGGTTGAAGACAGAGATAACCGAAAGGAGTCAGGCAGAGGAAAAAGTACGGGAAAACTATCATATTCAGAAGGTGATAAACTCAATACTCATGGTCTCTCTGAGTAAACTGTCTTTTGAAGCGCAACTGCAACGTGTCCTTGACCTCATACTATCTATACCGTGGCTGAGGATTCAGTCAAAGGGGTGTATATTTCTCGCAGACAATGCCCATGCCTCTCTGAGGATGGCGGTGAGCTATGGGTTGGACTCCAGGCTCCTTCATCTGTGTAACAGCATCCCATATGGTAAGTGTCTGTGTGGTCGTGCTGCCCTGAGCGGACAGATTGTCTTTATCGATCACATTGACTGTATGCACGACATTCACTATGAGGGGATGCATGAGCACGGTCATTACTGTGTACCTGTGTTTTCGGGGCAGCAACTCCTGGGGGTTGTCAATCTGTACGTGGATAAAGGACACAAGCGGGATGACACCGAGGAGGCCTTTCTCTCTGCCGTGGCCAGCGCCACTGCAAGTATCATCGAAAAACACAAAAACGAACAGGAAAAACAACGCCTCAATGACCGTCTCACACAGGCCGAGAAGCTATCGGCCCTGGGCAGACTATCCGCCAACGTTGCCCACGAAATACGAAACCCGTTGATGGTCATTGGGGGGTATGCCAGACGCTTGAACAAGCTGATGCCACAGAGCAGTTGGGAAAAACAGTGTGCCGAGGTGATATACTCCGAGGTGACAAGGCTGGAGATGATACTGAAAAACGCCCTGTCATACGCAAAAAACACACAGTTGAACCTACAGTACTACAACGTAAACCACGTTGTAGAGGAATCCATAAATAACTACGCAGATATATGCAGTGAGAAAAACATTCGCATCAAAAAAACAATCACCGCAGTGCCCGACGTGCCCATCGATAAGAGTCAGATACGCCAGGTCATGGATAATCTCATCTCAAACGCAATAGACGCCATGCCCACCGGTGGGGTGCTGGGAGTTTCCACGGAGACTACGCTGACAGACCAGAGGCAGTATGTAATTATCAAGGTAACAGATACGGGGACAGGGGTGGCGCCGGACAAGCTCAACCATATCTTTGAGCCATTCTTTTCAACCAAGGAAATCGGTACGGGTACCGGACTTGGTTTACCTCTGAGCAAGAAGATCGTCCAGGACCACGGGGGCGATATCACCGTCGAGAGCCGGCCCGGACAACAGGGGTGCATCTTCCGTGTGAATCTGCCAACTGAGCAGGAGATGCAGTACTGCCCTGTCAGCCCTTAGGCAAGAACACTGCTGCCTAAGGAGTTCAGGTCTTTTCATCACCTCTCTTGTTTTTTACCTGAGTTGAATAGAATCAACCGATCCCAGTTGATTATTCCTTCATCGCAGAACCGATCAACAAAAGCCGCAGTGAACAGATTAAGTTTCTCGCTGCAAAGTAATCCTATTTCGTCATTGCGTTGCTTGGCTTGGTACCCCAACGGTTCGATGATGTCTCGATAAAGCGTCTCATTTCCTCCGGAGATTAATTCCCAGAATCGTTGCCCGCACAACTTGAGATGAGTTCCTTTGTTTGGCAGATTATCTATCCCGTAACAGCAGGCTTCAACAAATATTATATTCATATCAACAACGCCACCGGAAGTTGCCAACGTCCTTTTTGCTGCATTAAAATTGTTGACTAAGTTTTTGATCTGACCTGAGTTTCCCCAATTGGGACCGCTTTTGATGCTGACAAGATATTTCTTGCCGTCGTCTTCAAATTCGAGGTCAAGGCCGACAATGCCCGACTTTCTGCCACCATAGACCTTTTCACAAACAAAGATTGCTATATTCTCAAGAAAATTCCCAAATGTAGTTTCTTCTCCGCTGGAGACGGTAGCGTCAAGGACTGACTTAATGAAATCGTGTGCACTGTTACTGCCTTTTGCTCTGAACAGGTATGGGTTCTTACGTTTGATGACATCATCTAAAGTCAATTCTTTAATTTTTGAGATTTTCTTTGCGTGGAATTGAGGGCCAATGTTTGTATTTATATATTCAATAACGTCTGATAGGTTAAGCGGCATCATAAATATCGTTGTCAAGTTTCTTAAGTCCCAATTCCGCTGCCGTCAATTCGCAATATTCATCCGATATTTCAACGCCAATAGAGTTGCGTTTAAGATTGCGGGCAACACGCATTGTTGTGCCGGAACCGGAGAACGGATCAAGTACCATGTCACCAGGTTTAGTGAATAACCTTATAAACCATTCCGGCAGTCCCTCAGGAAAAGCGGCACTATGGTTCTTATTTCCGCACTCCGTAGCCAAGTGTAATACGTTAGTTGGATAAGCCATATCACGGCCAACCCAGTTTTCAATCTTCTTTCCAAAACCGCTCCCAACTTTTGACTTATCGCGTATACGGTCGGTTTCGCTTAGAGTCTTAAGGCGTGAATTTTTCCAGTCCCCCATTGGAACCATTACCGATTCTTGATACATGGAGAATCTCTTTTGCTTCGTAAAGTGCAGACAACGTTCCCAGGCATCCCTAAAGCGGTTAGGCCATTTACCCGGATAACAATTACGCTTGTGCCAGATGTATTCCTCCGTCCAAAGCCAACCGCGCTTACGCATTTCAATTATTAATTCCATTACATAGGTGTGACGTTCCCCATCGACTACACATTCCTTAATATTCAAGATGAATGAACCTGTAGGTTTCAAAACGCCCTGTAATCCGTCGGCTATTGGCATAAACCATTCCACATAGCGGTCTGCATCAATCCCCCCATAGGTGCTTTTACGCTGATTCGCATACGGTGGAGAAGTCACGATCAAGTCTGCGCTGTCAGCGGGAAGCGTTCGCAATACCTTTGCACTATCGCCTTTGATAAGTCGTAGTGTAGTTTGTTGAGCTTCTACTACGGCATACTTCTGCGCTGCTTCTTCGTCGGGAAACAGTTCCAATAACTGGAAACTACTGATGGTGGACTTGCTTATATCCGCCTCCCTTGCTTCACCATGCCGTATTCAAGACAATGATAACCCCTGTTGTAAAGGCTCTCAGGTCTTTTCAAGGGTAGTCTGTGGCACAAAGCAACCCCCT
The DNA here is from genome assembly GCF_000714715.1 of Candidatus Magnetobacterium casense. GTDB lineage: Bacteria > Nitrospirota > Thermodesulfovibrionia > Thermodesulfovibrionales > Magnetobacteriaceae > Magnetobacterium > Magnetobacterium casense. The sequence goes on along the minus strand of NZ_JMFO01000006.1, from coordinate 111,667 downwards.
TGCTCAATCCTAAATTATTTATAAACATTTATGCCCATGTACTTATACTAATAGATTGTACTATTATTGTCAAGGGTAGCACCAATATTAACCGTGAGTGCTTAAATTAAGGCATTTTTTACACATTCATATTAAGACGACTTCAAAAACTCAACCGGGCTTAATATAAAAATACCTTCATACTGAGAGAAAGGGAAATGTTTTCTGCTACCGGTAAGCAACACATCAGCTTTAGCTGCTAGCGCCGTGGCAAGGTAAACTTAATCGTCTAAATCTATCAGATTAAAGGATTGTTGTACTGGTTCTATTAGTATGGCAGCTTGTTTTAGGTACTGCCAAATTACATCAAATGTCTTAACTTTTTGGAATTGCGGCCTATATGCTACTTCCAGATATTCCTCAATGATTTTTTGAAAAAAATAAATAGTATGTCTTTCAATTACTTTCTCTATTACATCTCGGCAAGTTCCTCTATTTAACGCTGCGGATATAAAAACATTACAATCAATTACAACTTTCATAGATTGATTTATGATGTTTCTTCTGTTTTAGTAGCTTGTTTCCTTCTTCGCTCCTCTCTGGTCTTTCTAATCTCCTTATTGGCAATTGCCATGACTTCTTCCTCTGAAAGACTGCTAAACTCATTCTCCGGTTGGTTATCCAACATCTGTCTTAATTGTTCTACCAATGCCTTCCGCTTGACTTCAACATGCCGGATTATCACGCATCACTCTTTCCGTTCAAACTCAACCAAGTCTCCAATCTTAAGACCAAACAACTCCCGGAGTTCCCTGGGGATAGTAACTTGGAAACCCCTGTTGATTTTCCCAACGGTGGTTTTAGGCTCGTTCATAGGTCTATTCCTGCAACATAGTAAAATACGTTTTTAGTATAAAACATATGAATAGAGCAAAGCAAATGTAAAATTCTATATCAGAATCCTTTTTCTTTTTTTGCCAATTACTTGAGTTTCATTTCTAAGGTGTTCTACCAATATTTTTTTTCACCAGTTCTTAAATCCAAATAGACATCTAAACCATCCTCGTGATGAAGAAATTTCATTCTTTCCTTCATATTTTCATGTAAAACGGCCATTATAAACTCCTATCGTAATTTTTCATGTACACAATAGAAATCCTGGGTATATAAGCATGCATTGTGAAACAGAGATAATGGGGTCAAGGGGGCTGGCCCCCTTGCAGGGGGTTCTGAAGGGGGGCGGAGGGGGTGAGGCACCCTGGCCACAAATCGCCCCTTTCTTGTTGTTTTGAAGGTGCTCAGTGTTTTTCATCCACGGTGCTGTTTTCCAGCTCTGCGCTATCTGCCAAGACCAGCACGTGGTTAGAGACGACCTGGACGTAGGCACTCTTGACGCTTACCCGCCCCAAGGTTGCCCCTTTTTTGTACACGAGCGTGCCTGGCTCCAAGGTGGTCAAAAAGCTCGTATGTCCCGGCAACACTCCAAACTGCCCTTCCGTGCCGGGGGCTACAACCTCGTCCACCTCCTCCGTGAAGGCAAATCCAACGGGTGTTACGATCTCTAAGGTCAGGGACTCTTTCATATCGGATTATACCTGCCTGGACCAGCCGTACTTTTTGGCCCTTTCCTCGACTTCTTCTATGGGGCCTACCATGTAAAATGCCTGTTCCGGGACGTCGTCATACTGTCCGTTGACTATGGCATCAAAGCCCTTTATGGTGTCAGCGAGTTTGACGTACTTTCCGGGGGTGCCGGTAAAGGTTTCGGCAACGTGGAAGGGCTGACTCAAAAACCTCTGTAGCCTCCTTGCCCGTGCCACGACGATCTTGTCGTTTTCCGAGAGTTCCTCCATTCCGAGGATGGCGATGATGTCCTGTAGCTCCTTGTACCTCTGGAGGGTCATCTGCACCTGTCTGGCGACCCTGTAGTGCTCATCACCGAGGACGAGGGGGTCGAGGATTCTCGACGTTGAATCCAGGGCATCCACGGCCGGGTATATGCCAAGCTCCGATATCTTTCTCGATAGCACGACCGTGGCATCGAGGTGCGTAAAGGCCGTTGCAACAGCAGGGTCGGTGAGGTCGTCAGCAGGGACGTAGATGGCCTGCATCGAGGTGATGGAGCCTTTCTTGGTCGTTGTGATTCTCTCCTGGAGTTCACCCATATCGGTGGCCAGGTTGGGCTGATATCCCACGGCTGATGGCATTCTGCCCAACAGAGCGGAGACCTCCGCCCCTGCCAGGGTAAACCGGAATATGTTATCTATAAAGAGCAGAACGTCCTGCCCCTGTTCTCTGAAGTATTCGGCTGCGGTAAGTGCCGTCAGAACAACCCTGAGTCTTGCACCCGGGGGTTCGTTCATCTGACCGTAGATCAGTGCGGCCTTGTTTATAACGCCGGAGTCCATCATTTCGTGATAGAGGTCGTTACCCTCTCTGGTTCTCTCACCCACGCCCGCAAAGACCGACACACCACCATGCACCATTGCTATGTTGTGGATCATCTCCATGATGACGACGGTCTTTCCAACGCCGGCGCCTCCGAACATACCGATCTTTCCGCCCTTGACAAACGGTATCATGAGATCAAAGACCTTAACACCAGTTTCAAAGACCTGCGTGGTTGGCTCCTGTTCGACAAACGATGGCGCCTGTCTGTGTATCGACCAATGGTCCTCGGCCTTTATGGGGCCTTTTTTGTCGTATGCTTCCCCGATAACGTTAAGGATTCTGCCCAGGATTTGATTACCAACCGGCACCGTAATCGGCTGCCCGGTGTCCGTGACCTTCATCCCTCTGACCAAGCCGTCGGTGGAGGACATCGCTATTGTGCGTACCGTATTGTCACCGAGGTGCGAGGCAACCTCAAGGGTCAGGTTTATGGCTGGGAGCTTCTTGTCGGGCACGGCGGGATACTCGACCTTGAGGGCATTTAATATCTCAGGAAGTTGCCCTTCAAACTCCACGTCAACGACTGCCCCGATAACCTGTGCAACACTTCCTATTCTCATTATATCAACCTCCTGATTTACTCTGTTTATATCTCTTTTATTATGGTATTTTCAAAATAATACAGGCCACTTGTCAACTGCTTGTAATAGCAGAGGCTCCGCCTACAATGTCGAGGAGTTCGTTGGTAATGGATGCCTGTCTGGCCTTGTTGTACTGTAGCGTGAGTTGTTCCAGCATCTCTTTGACGTTTTGTGTGGCATTTTCCATTGCTACCATCCGGGCGGCCTCTTCCGATACCTGTGATTCAAGGATTGCCAGATAGATTCGGTTTTCTACGTACTTGGGCAGCAGGCCGTTTATGATCTCCAACTCCGAGGGTTCAAACAGAAACTTGATCTGATCTGTGGGGATATCCGTATGACCATGGGCCTCCGACTTCTTTGTCTGTTCACCCGGTAATTGCTCGATGGGCAACAGTCGCATACGCTTGACCGTCTGCACGAGCGTGGACTTGAACTCATTGTAGACGATGATAAACTCGTCTATCCTGTCTTCCGGTTTGTCTTCGGGGCGTTCTCCCGTGTAGGAGATAATTATTTCGTTGGCTATGCCTTGAACTTGCTCATACGTAAAGGTTTTATAGAAATCGACGACCGACTTTCTCACTGGCACTCCCATGCGATGAAAGAATTCCTTTGCCTTCTTTCCGATTGTGGTGAGGTTGACCTCCACTCCCTGTCGTTTGAGGTCGGCCAGTAGTCGCTGTGTATCCTTGAGGATGTTGGTGTTAAACGCTCCACACAACCCCTTGTCGCTGGTCAGTACCAGGACCTCTACCCGTTGGATTGGTCGTACCGACAACAGCGGATAGCTTTCCTTGTCGTCAACGCCGGCAGAGAGGCTCATAATCAGAGAATTCAGGCTGTTGGAATATGGTCTGGCCATCAGGACGTTGCTCTGTGCCCGCCTGAGTTTTGCGGCGGAGACCATTTGCATCGCCCGTGTGATCTTACCGGTGCTTTTTATTGATGTTATGCGTTTTCTTATGTCTCTGAGACTTGGCATTTATATACTACTCTACGCTTGTGAAGGTCTTCATAAACTCTTTGACGGCCTCCGAAAGAGCGGGTTTAAAGTCGTCGGTTATGGCCTTCTTTTCGACTATGAGTTTTAACAGGTCTGCCTTATTTTTCCTCATATGGTGTAAGAAGGCGGGTTCGAATTCCCTTATCTTTTCAACGGGCAACGCATCGAGGAATCCTTCGGTTGCCGCAAAGAGCACTGCCACCTGTTCCTCAAAGGGCATGGGCATGTACTGCAGTTGCTTGAGGAGTTCGACCATTCTCTTGCCACGTTCTATCTGCGCGAGGGTTGCCTTATCGAGGTCTGTGCCGAACTGTGCAAATGCGGCCAACTCTCTGTACTGTGCCAGGTCAAGCCTCAGGGTACCTGCTACCTGTTTCATGGCCTTTGTCTGGGCGGCGCTTCCAACACGACTGACCGACAGTCCGACGTTGATGGCCGGTCTGATGCCGGCATAGAACAGGTCCGGCTCAAGGTAAATCTGTCCGTCCGTTATGGATATAACGTTGGTTGGGATGTATGCCGAGACGTCTCCGGCCTGGGTTTCGATGATCGGCAGTGCGGTCAATGACCCCTTTCCCAGGGCATCGGAGAGCTTTGCCGCCCTCTCAAGCAGCCTTGAGTGCAGAAAGAACACGTCTCCGGGGTATGCCTCACGTCCGGGGGGGCGTCTCAGCAGCAGCGACAACTGTCTGTAGGCTGCGGCCTGTTTACTGAGGTCGTCATATATGATCAGGGCATGTCTGCCGGAGTCCCTGAAGTACTCACCCATTGCGCAACCGCTGTAGGGCGCTATGTATTGCAACGAGGCCGGTTCGCTGGCGCTTGCACACACGATGGTTGTGTGTTTGAGGGCGCCGTGCTCCTCGAGGGTCTTGGCCACGCGCACCACGTTAGACATCTTCTGTCCAATGGCCACGTATATGCAAAAGACATCGGTGTGTTTTTGATTTATGATAGCGTCAACGGCGATGGCCGTCTTACCGGTCTGACGGTCGCCAATTATCAACTCTCTCTGCCCCCTACCTATGGGGACCATAGCGTCAACGGCCTTGATCCCGGTCTGCATCGGTTCATGCACCGACTGCCTGTCAACTATACCGGGGGCTATGATATCCACCATTCTTCTTTCTTTGGTGTCGATGGGACCCTTGCCGTCTATCGGTTGCCCTATGGCATTGACGATTCTTCCCAACAATGCCTCTCCGACAGGGACGTCCATGATCCTGCCCGTGCGTTTTACTATATCTCCCTCGTGTACGAGCTGTGACTCTCCAAAGAGAACGGAGCCTATTGTCTCATCTTCAAGGTTTAACGCCATGCCATAGACGTCGTTAGGGAATTGGAGAAGCTCGCTTGACATAGCCTTATCAAGCCCATACACCCTGGCAATACCATCGCCAACACTCAGAACGGTGCCTATCTCACTTACGTCTATTTTCTCCTCAAATCCGTATATACTTTTCTTGATCTGTGCGCTTATCTCTGTCACTTTTATTTCCATATCATCACCCCTTTAATAGTGCTTCTCTTAATTTTGCCAGTTGACCCTTAAGACTCACGTCAAACACATAGCCTCCGGCCTTTACGACGATCCCGCCAATGATCGACGGGTCTATGACATACTCTATTTCAACTTCCTTGTTCAACCGGGTACGGAGTGAATCACGTAAACGCTTGTGTCTTTGCTCATCCAGCCTTGCCGACGCTATGACCACTGCCCGCACCATGTTCTTTGCGGAGAGATAGAACCGTGTCAACACGGCCAGTATATCGGATATCTTATCGATGTCCTTTTTCTTTATGACGTTAAGGACAAAGCCCTTGCACAGTTTTGTGAGTTTTAGTTCCCCTGCTATGAGGTCAATGGCATCGAGTTGGTCTTTTTCAAAGAACATCGGGCTACAGAAGACTGCCCGCAGGGACTTATCCTGTTCTATCAACTTATTAACGAGGGAAAGCTCCAGTATTAACTTTTCTATGTCGTCTATGCTTAGAGAGCTAAAGAGGGTTTGAGCGTATCTTTTGGCTACCTTACTGTGCTTTTTCAATTTTTTGCCCCAATCTTTTCTATTGCGCCATCAACCAAACCGGCCTGGATTGCTGCGTCGCTCATCTTTTCTCTCATCCGCCTCTCTGCCAGCTCAACGGCTTGTTCTACGGCCATCTCTCTGAGGTCTTCCCTGGCACGTTTGAGTTCGTCGGCTATGTTGTTTTCGGTCAGCTCGATGAGTTTTTCGGCGAACTCCTTGCCGCTACTGATCAAGCGATCCTTTTCGGCCTCACCCAGTTCCCGTGCCGACTTGATGATCCGTGCTATTTCGTCGTCCTTTAGGCGGAGGTTTTCGTCGATTTCCTTGAGGGCATTTTCTGCGATACTCCTGGCCTCTTTTGCCTCATTGAGACTTGCCTCGATCATTTCCGTCCGTTGCCGGAAAAAGACGGCTGCCGGTTTTCTGAGGAAGTAGAACAGCACCGAGGCAAAGATTGCAAAATTGACCACGAGCCAGAACCACTGCACCAGCGATGAGCCGTGCCCCTCCCCATGTCCTGCCGCCGGTGCATCACCTGCCAACTCTGACGCATAGGCAAGACCACACGTTGCCACGATTGTTACAACAAACAATAGAGCTATCTTAATTTTTGCGTTCATACACTAGCCTTTCGATGATAACATCGGCATAAGAAGCGATTTCTACCCTTAACGACGATTTGACCTTCTCAACTTCGGCGGCAATCTCCTTAACGGCCCCGGAGAACCTCTTGATGGACTCATCCTGTGCCTTGTCAACTATCTCCTTACGTATTGAGAGACCTTCTTCCTTGAGCTTATTGAACTCCTTTTTTGCCTGTTCGTGGGCGATGGCGAGGTCTTTCTTCAGAGATTCGACAGCGGCGTCCTTTTTTGCCAGCAGGGCCTTGGCCTCGGCCAGTGAATCGGACTTGACACGCTCCCTCTCCTGCAACATATTTATAACTGGCCTGTACAGCAAAACGTTTAGGACGTAGAGCAATACCAGGAAATTCGCCAGAAGCACAAAGAACCAACCCGTAAACTCAACCATTTAAGTCCTCACTTCATAGTATTAAAATCAAACAATAGATGAAATAGTACCACAATAAAATAATCTTGTCAAGAAAAAAAAGCGGTGGGTACATAAATTTTTGGTGGATAACAAGTGGTAATAAAAATGCGTATATAAGGGGTCAAGGGGTCAGCGCCCCCCGGCATAAAAGGCGGCTTGCCCCCTTTCAGGGGTAATGCTGTTGACTTAAGCATTAAAGATGTCTGAACCACGATTTAACGGCCTGGCGACTGTAAGGAGCGATTTGATTATCAGGGATTATCAGGATTATGTTAATAAGGCTTCGTGTCTTTTTTCCTGTAAATCTTTTAATCTGTGCAATCCTGGTTCAGACAGTTATTATGTTTCCTTTTTCTTTCCTCAATACCCGTAGGACAGTCTTTCTATTAACCTGAATGGTAACTTTGCTGCTTCCATTTCTTTTTGGGTCTTTGAGATATCGTACTGCACGCGGACGATCTCAATGGATGAGTCGTTTACGATTACGTATGAGGCACGCGGGTCGCTGTCTCTTGGTTGACCGACGCTGCCATCGTTTATGATATACCTGCTGGTGTCCTTTATCTCTGTGCTTGCCCTGTGAATGAGTATCTCACCTGTTTGGGACTGCTCTATGATAACGGGGGTATGGCTGTGTCCTATGAAGCAGAGCTTTTGTTCAAAGTGCTCAAAGTTGACCTCCGCATCCTTGACCGAAAACAGATAATCCCAGTTTTCCGGGTCCCGTGGTGTGGCGTGAACAAAGAGGGCGTTTCTTTTCTCTGAAGACTTCAACAGGTTAAAACTTTCAAGGTCACGCATATGCTCATCCGTCATCACTTCCCGGTTATACGTGACGGCGTCAGCCGCATGAACATTAAAGAACTCCGTACTGATATACTCCAGCACTGCCCAATCATGATTGCCGGCAATGAGTATCCCGCAATCTTTCTTCAGCAGGTCTATGCACAGGTTTGGCTGAGGACCATAGCCCACGGCATCTCCCACGAAATATATCTCATCTATGCGGCGATCACCTATATCCTTCAGCACCGCTTCCAGGGCATGAAGGTTGGAATGTACGTCAGAAATTACTGCATATGCCATTTGTAGTCCTCTTCTATTTAGTTTTTCTTATCTGCGCTTCTCTTATTTTGACGATCTCCGGAGATTTTGTCAAGTACGCCGTTGATAAAGGAATAGGAATCAACCGTGGAAAACTTCTTTGCGATATCCACGGCCTCATTAATCGTAACGGCCGCAGGGATGTCATCCCTGTACAAAAGCTCGTAGGTGGCAGCCCTGAGGATATTTCTGTCCACCGTGGCCAACCTCTGCAACTGCCAGTGTTGTGATGCCACTGCGATGATTTCGTCTATCTCCTTAATGTGTCGTATCGTACCTGTTACAAGATCATCTATAAAGACAATAATCTCTTTAGAGGGTACCCTGTCCTTGAGGGACTCTTCCAGCTCGCTTCTACCCGGTATTTTGCCTGTAAAGTCAAATTGAAACAACGTCTGCAATACAAGTTCTCTGGCCTGCCTTCTTGTCATCCGGTTTTACTTAAAAGTGTTTCATGAGATTGGCCATTTCAATGGCGGTTATAGCGGCATCCCAGCCCTTGTTTCCGCTCTTGGTGCCGGCTCTTTCGATGGCCTGCTCGATTGTGTCGGCGGTGATGACACCGTATGCCACCGGAACGCCCGTCTCCATGGATGCCTGTGCCAAGCCCTTTGTGCACTCTGCTGCAACGTACTCAAAGTGTGGCGTTGCACCACGGATAATCGCCCCCAACGCTATAACGGCATCGTAGGCATGGGTGGCGGCAACCTTTTTGGCCACAAGCGGCAGTTCAAATGCCCCGGGCGTCTTGGCTACCACTATCGTCTCCTTATCCACTCCATGACGCACAAGTGCATCAATACAGCCATCCAGCAGGCGCATCGTCATAAAGTCATTAAATCTGCTCACTATCACGCAAAACCTCAACCCCTGACCCTGCAGGTCTCCTTCCAGTACCTTCATGTTAAGCTCCTCTTTTTCGTTACACTTCATCCAGTATGTGTCCCATCTTCTGTTTTTTGGTTGTCAAGTAGACTATGTTTTTCTCCGAGGGGGTTATCTCAATGGGCACCCTCTCTACGACGCTTAACCCATAGCCTTCCAGGCCGACTATCTTGCGGGGATTGTTGGTCATCAGGCGGATGTTCTTGATCCCCAGGTCTACCAGTATCTGTGCCCCGATGCCGTAGTCTCTGAGGTCGGCCTCAAACCCCAGCTCTATGTTGGCCTCAACGGTATCCATGCCCTTGTCTTGCAGCTCATAGGCCTTGAGCTTGTTTGCCAGACCAATGCCTCTGCCCTCCTGTCTCATGTACAGGATGACCCCGCGACCATATTCATTGATGAGTTCCATTGCCCGTTTCAACTGTTCTCCGCAATCACACCGCCTGGAACCAAATACATCCCCTGTCAGGCACTCGGAGTGAACACGCACTGCTACCGGCTCATCCGTTGTAACGTTGCCCTTGACGAGGGCCATGTGGGTATTGGCATCCAGCTTGTTTTCGTAAGCTATGGCCGTGAAGTCGCCCCCGTGTTTCGTCGGAAAATAGACCTCCGCAACCTTGTGGATCAGTCGCTCGTTCTTTAGACGATACTTGATGAGTTCGGCAATTGTGATGATCTTAAGGCCATGCGTCCTGGCAACCTCCATCAACTGCGGCACGCGCGCCATAGTGCCATCGTCGTTCATGATTTCGCATATGACACCAGCCGGACACAGACCCGCCAGACGTGCCATGTCTACCGAACCCTCCGTTTGACCGGCGCGTTGCAGCACGCCACCGGGTTTGGCCCTCAGGGGGAAGATGTGTCCGGGTCTGGCAAGGTCCTCCGGGCGGGCCTTGGGCGATATGGCCGTCAGTATGGTCGTGGCCCTGTCCTTGGCGGAAATCCCTGTGGTCACTCCCCTGCGCGCCTCTATCGACACCGTGAAAGCCGTCCCAAAAGACGACGTGTTCTCCGACGTCATCATCGGCAGGTTCAGGTGCTGCACCCGCTCAGGCGTGAGGCTCAGACAGATCAAACCTCGTCCGTAGCGTGCCATGAAGTTTATTGCCTCCGGGGTCACCATTTCGGCGGCCATGCAGAAGTCGCCTTCGTTCTCCCTGTCCTCGTCATCTATCAGGATTATTATCTTGCCTTCCTCTATGTCCTTGATAGCCTCATCTATTGTGTTAAACGTATCCATTGCACCTCATCATTAATTAATTATATTTTTGCAGGCAATATAAAGCCTTCCTCTTTGAGCTTTTTTAACAGTTTGTCATCATCCGTTGCCGGAACACTCCCTGTGGCACTGTTGCCACCGCCTGTATAGTTTAACACAAAGCGTTCTACATATTTGCCTATCATATCGACCTCGAGGTTTACACGCTGGCCGGAGGATTTGAGCTGGAGTGTTGTCACCATCGAGGTGTGCGGTATGATGACCACCGTAAAGTCCGTTGCGGAGACCTCCGCAACCGTCAGACTTATGCCATCCACCGCTATGGAGCCTTTGCGTATCACGTATCGGAGGATGTCGGCACTTGCCTCTACGCAGAGGTCAAAACCACCACCGTCGCCGCGCTGCTCCTTTGACCGTAGGCGCCCCACGCCATCGACGTGACCCGTGACCAGGTGTCCGCCGATGCGGTTGTTCAGTGTCATTGCAAGTTCCATGTTTACGTGTACACCGGGGCGAAACTCACCGAAGGTCGTGTCCTTGAGTGTCTGGTGTGAAACGTCAAAGAACATCGTCCCCGACTCCTTACGCACCACCGTCAGGCACACGCCGTCTATGGCAACGCTGTCTCCTATGGAGGCCCGTGGTGCCATCACCCCTTGCCTGACGCCCAATTGCACGACGTCGTGCCTGCGGTTAAAGGTCACAACGTCGCCTATTGCCTCTATTATGCCTGTAAACAATGCCTACTGCGTGACGTCGAGCTTGAAGTCCAGGTCCTTCTGATAAAACCCAAGGACATCGACATGTTCAGTCCATCCGGCCTTCACGTTGATCCTCTTGTTGTCGATCTTCACTTCTATGTGTTCCTTTTTCAGCAGCGGCTCCAACCCCAAGTCTATTACCTTGTCGTAGACCATCTCAAGGGTCTTCTGTTGAGTGCCACCAAGTCTTGCTATCTGTGTGACTTCGGACTTGAGAGAGTCATATTTGTAATATGGCATCCCAAACAGATATCCCACATAACACAAAAAACCAACAAATGCTATTGAGAGTATGGGCATTAACGGTCCCTCACCCCTTTGGTTAAACACAGCCTTCATTTTACTAACCTCCCTAATCTGTTAAATCGTACCCAGTTACTATTACTATCCCACGACCAATATATGATCAATGCCTCACCCTTGACCAGTGAAATATCCACAAATCCCCAGAAGCGGCTGTCATAGCTCTGATCCCTGTTGTCTCCCATCACAAAGATATTGCCCTTGGGCACCGTAATGGGGCCGAGGTTGTCGCGGGGGACGGAGTTGGTTGCACCGGTGGTATCAACGTACTGTGCGTAGGGTTCGGTCATGGGGGCGCCATTAACGTACAGCTTTTTTTTCTTTACTTCCACGACGTCTCCCTCTTTGGCTATGACACGCTTGATGAAGTCCCGTGACGTATCCTCGGGGAACTTGAACACTATAACCTCACCCCGCTGGGGCGAGTTAAAAACCAGTATCTTTTTATCCGTAAACGGTATCTGCACACCATAGGTGAACTTCTTCACCAGTATGTGGTCACCCACCAGGAGCGTGGGGATCATAGACCCCGAGGGTATCTTAAATGCCTGAATGACAAACGCCCTTATCAGCAGGGCCAGCACCAGCGCCGTTACTATAGACTCAACGTACTCACGCAGCAGGCTCTTCCTTGTTTGCTTCACTGTCTGATTATCTGATTGATTCTCTTCCTGGTTCACTTATCCACCCTCATCACAGCAAGGAATGCCTCCTGGGGCAGCTCTATCTTTCCGAACTGTTTCATGCGCTTCTTACCCTCTTTTTGTTTCTCTATCAGTTTCCGTTTTCTGGTAATGTCGCCGCCGTAACACTTTGCTATAACGTCCTTCCTGAGGGCCTTGACGCTCTCCCTGGCTATGATTTTTCTGCCGATGGCCGCCTGTATCGCCACCTCGTAGAGCTGTCTTGGCACCGCGCTGCGGAGGCTCTCCACCACCTGTCGGCCCTTTTGATAGGCCTTGTCCTTGTGGATTATCAGTGACAGGGCATCCACCGATGCACCGTTTATCAGGATGTCCAGCTTTGTCAGGTCTGCCTCCTTGTAGCCGATGAGATCGTAGTCCATCGAGGCGTACCCCTTGGATATAGACTTGAGCCGGTCGTAGAAGTCCCACAGGATTTCGTTCATCGGAAGTTCGTATACCACCATGACACGGTCCTTGCCGTAGAACGAAAAGTCCTTTTGCAGTCCGCGTTTGTCCTGGCACAGTTCCAGGATATTGCCTACAAATCGCTCCGGGACAAATATCGTTGCCTTGATATAAGGTTCTTCTATCTTTAAATACGTCTCCGACAACTGTGATGGATTGTCTATGTAGACGACGTCTCCGTTTTTTTCGGTGACCCTGTATATAACCGTGGGAGCGGTGCTTATCAGAGAGAGATTGAACTCGCGTTCGAGGCGTTCCTTGATGATGTCCATGTGCAACAGCCCGAGGAATCCGCACCGGAAGCCGAATCCAAGCACCGTCGAGGACTCCGGCTCGAAACTAAACGATGCGTCGTTGAGCTTGAGCTTCAGTAGGGCGTCCCTTAGTTCCTCGTACTGCTGGGTCTCGGCGGGGTAGAAGCCACAAAACACCATCGGCTTGACCTCCTTATACCCCGGTAGCGGCATTGTCGATGGATTGAGGCAACCGGTGATGGTGTCGCCCATCTTGGTGTCGCTGACGTTTTTGATGTTGGCCGAAATAAACCCGACCTCACCGCTTGCCAAGGTCTTTACAAACTTTGGCTTGGGTGTAAATACGCCCACATCCAGCACCTCAAACTCCTTATTGCTGAACATCATCTTTATTCTCATACCCGGTTTTATTATACCATCAAACACCCTCAATAAAACTATGACCCCCTTGTAGTTGTCAAACCAGGAGTCAAAGATGAGCGCCCGCAGCGGTGCGTCGTTGTTGCCGTCGGGGGGCGGAATCTTTCGGATGATCGCCTCAAGGATGTCTCTGACACCGATGCCGCTCTTTGCCGATGTCAGTATGGCCTCGGTGCAATCCATGCCTATGACGTCCTCTATCTGCTTGATGACCCTGTCTGGTTCGGCCTGGGGCAGGTCTATCTTGTTGATGACGGGGATGATCTCGAGGTTGTGCTCCAGCGCAAGGTATGTGTTGGCGAGCGTTTGTGCCTCGACCCCCTGGGTGGCATCCACGACCAACAGCGCCCCCTCGCAGGAGGCCAGCGACCGTGAGACCTCGTAGGAGAAGTCAACGTGTCCCGGTGTGTCGATCAGGTTCAGGACGTACTCCTGGTTGTCCAGTGCCCTGTAGACGATCCTTACGGCATGGGCCTTGATGGTGATGCCGCGTTCTTTTTCGAGGTCCATGCTATCAAGTACCTGTTTGGTCATCATCTCCTTCTGGCTCAGTGCCCCGGTCATCTCAAGGAACCGGTCGGCCAGCGTGGACTTGCCGTGATCGATGTGCGCGATTATTGAGAAATTGCGCGTATTGCTGTTTAACATTCTTTTTCTATATCACCTTTTCTTTACTGCGGCGGGACACCCCCACCTGTAACAATCTACAAACATGTATAATACCACAGATCGCTCTAAAATTGTGATACAAAAAAATGCTAAGAAAAAAGAAAAGAAAGAAGGGGGCGCTGCCCCCTTGACCCCTTCCTGCGGGGGTGCATTGTCCTGGCACCCTCGGACCCTATATTGACATTGTCAGGCTTAACATGGTACGCTCCTATTAGTATGAAGCCTATTAGATTATCAATTCATGCCAGAGTGCAATCAGATTATCGTGGTGTACAAGAAAGTGAAATATATGAGGCCATACTAAGTTCAAAATGGGAGCCGGCTAACCGTGGAAGACTGCAGGCGAGTAAGGACTTTACATTTGAAAGAGAATGGAATAAGAAATATTACAAGTATAAGCAGATTAAACCGGTATTTGTCGAGGAAGAAACAGAACTGGTTGTAATAACAGTCTATGCGTATTACTTTAATAAAGAGGTGGACAAATGACAATAACTTATGACCCGGAAGTTGATGCCCTCTATATACGTTTTATAGAGGCCACTGTGACAACTGAACATGTGGCTGAGGGAGTTGCGATTGATTATGACTCTGAAGGGCGGATCGCAGGTATAGAGATTTTAGATGCCGTGGTACGTTTTGGAAGTAAAGATGTGTTTAGAAAAATCACGTTAGAGGATATAGCGCTTCAACGTAGTTAAAATGAGCCCCCTTGACCCATCATATTGCGGGGGGCTTGGGATGAATTTTACAGTGTTCAGGCAGAAATAAGGAGATTATACTAATTGCCATGCCATGTGGTGATAACTCTTTCTGATGTAAACTTCTGGATACAGTTACCATGCGAATCAACAATATAGACATTTCCAGAGGTGTCAACAGCGACGGTAGCACCACAATCAACCGTGTTTGCCAGTATTTAAGCCACTTTTATATTTTCGTAGTATGGCATTGTTACTGTGCTTAAGCGATGAGACCACACCGGACTGGAGTGCTACCCGAAAAAGCCCCCTTGCACACAACGCTGAAGTACAGCAAGAATGCGTTTATTACACAGCGGCTACGTACACACGGCCCTGACCTGCGCCAGGTCGGTGGAGCCGTTTAGTACCTTCAGGATGCCGTCTTGCATGAGGGTTGTCATGGAATCTCTGATGGCCTGTTGTCTTATATCTTCAAGGGGGGCCTTGGTCTGGATGAGTTTTTTGACGGCATCTGTGACCAGCAGGAACTCAAAAATGCCGATCCTGCCTTTGTAGCCGCTCTGAGCACAGGTTTCACACCCCTTTGCCCTGTAGAGGGTGAGGTTCTGCCGGTGCGTCATACCAAGGGCTGAAAAGGCCTCCACCCCGTAGACCTGGGCAAGTTGTGCGAACTCCTCCTCTGTGGGGTTGTATGGTTGCCTGCAGTCCTTGCACAGGGTGCGCACAAGACGTTGCGCCAGGACTCCCAGGAGGGCAGCGGCGAAGTTAAAGGGGTCCAGCCCTATATCGATCAATCTGGTAACAGTCTCTGCTGCGTTATTTGTGTGTAACGTGCTCAGAATGAGATGTCCCGTGAGGGATGCCTTGATCCCCATAGAGGCTGTTTCGTAATCCCTCATCTCACCCACCATGATCACGTCGGGGTCGGCCCTCAGAAATGCACGCATGGCACGGGCAAAGTCCAACTCTATCCTGGACTTGACCTCCACCTGGTTAAGACCGGGCTGGGTTATCTCCACGGGGTCCTCGATTGTCCATATCTTCTTATCGGGTTTGTTGATAAACCCCAGGGCGGCGTGCAGTGTAGTAGTCTTACCGGAACCTGTAGGGCCGCCCACCAGTATCAACCCGTATGGCTTGACAAGCACCCCCTTAAACTCCCTCAGGTCCCTTGCAGACATGTTGAGCGCCTCTAAGGGCAGGGGCTTGCTGGAGGCCAGCACTCGGAGCACTATTGACTCTCCATACACTGTGGGCAGCGTTGCCAACCGCAGTTCTATCTTACGGTCATTGTAGTTGAACTTGATCTTGCCATCCTGGGGCATCCTGCGCTCTGCAATATCAAGTGCCGCTATGATCTTGAAGCGTGACACGATGGCGCCGTGTATGCCCTTGGGGAGTCGTTTTATCTCCCTGAGAGCGCCATCGATCCTGTTTCTTATAACAGTGGAATCAGCCTCCGGTTCCAGGTGTATGTCGCTGGCACCCGCCTTTATGGCCTGTATGATTATACCGTTTACGATACGCACTACGGGGGCGGCATCGCTGCCAGTTGAGATATCTTCCTCGGGTTCGTCTGCCGGCCTGAACTCAATGAGGTCAATCCCCTGGGTGATGTCGTGCAGCGGGTCTTCAAAACGGTAGAACTTTTGGATTGCCTTCTTTATAGATGATGGCGAGGTGAGGGTTGGGTGTATACTTCTGCCGGTAATCTTTCTTACATAGTTGAGGGTCTCCACGCACAGGGGATTGACCATGGCAACTGTTATCGTCCTGCTGTCACTCTTTACGGGAAACACCTGGTATCTGCCGGCAACATCCTCCGATATTAGCTTAAGGACGTCGGAAACCGGCGGGGCAAGAAGGATATTGCTGTAGTCCATATTCAACTGTCTGGCAAAGGCCTTGTATACGTTGTCTTCACTGACCAGGTCCTCCTTTATGATTATTTCGCCCAGTCTTCTTCTGGTCTCTTTTTGTTTCTTCAGGCATAACACAAGGTCATCGTAGCTTATCAGGTTGGATTCCAGCAGGATATCACCGAGTCTCTTAAACGGGATGCCATGATAGTGTTTGTTAATTGCTATACGGATACTTGAGGGGGTGGCGATTGCAATCCTTATGTCCTTGCCTGTGAGAAACTTCACGGTGTCTATGGCGTCTGTATACTGGGGGTTGCTGATGGCTATGTGCAGGGTGTTTTTATCAACAAGCAGGGGTAAGATCAAATGCCTTGAGGCGATCTTCTCCGGTATGCAACGGATGGCCTCCGGCGCTATCTCAACGTTGGATATGTCCCGGTATGAAACATCATAGTACAGAGCCAGGGTTCTGGCCATATCCTTCTCCCTCACCATGCCCAGGTCTGAGAAAATAGTGGTGATGTTTCTCCTTGTGCGTTTTTGCTCGTTAAGAGCGATATCCAGGTCATTTTTGCTTATCAGGCCGGAACTCAGAAACAGATCGGTCAGCTTGGCCGACGTTGCCTGTACGGATGGTTTAACCGGCAGAGTATCTGTGGGGGGGTAAGTTCGCCCGACTTGTTGTGCGCAAGTGGCTGATAATGTATCCGGATTGCCTCCTCTATCTTGCCGGGTGAGGACACCGTTACCTTGATTATCATTGAAGAGGTAATTGTGATAGCGTTTATCGTCTTTATATCCAGGGGGTCGGCCATTGCCATCACCAGCACCCGGTCTGTCAGCATGTATGGAAATATGAGACTCTTCGTGGCAACGGACTGGGAGATTAGGCTCAGGGCACGCCGATCAGCTTTTATCAGTGACAGGTCTACGTAAGGGAACCCCATCTGCACGCTATAGGCCCGCAGGATATCTTCTTCGGTGACGATTGCCATATCGATAAGTATGTTACCCAATTTCTTGCCGCTGGTACGTTGCAGTTGCAGTGCCTTTTGCAGTTGTTCTTCATTTATGACATAGGACTTCAACAGTATCTGGCCGAGCTTGAGTCTCTCAACGCCGGCATAGAACTTCTGGATGGCCTTTCGTATATCCGTTGGTGTGGCCACAGTTGGTCTGACAGGCCTGTCGGTGGCAAATTCTATGGCATTCTTCAGGGATAAGTCCGTGGGGTCGGCCATGACTACAACAAGTTCGTCGTTTTCGATTGTCAGGGGCAGGGTCAGGTATCTCTTTGCCAGCTCTTCGGGGATTATTTGCAGTGCCTCGTCACTGGGTTTGGCGACAGAGAGGTCGGTGCAGACAATCTTGAGCTGCTTTGAAAAGGCCCCCACTATATCGCCCTCTGTGACGTATCCCATGTTGACAAGGTTTACTCCCAGACGGTTCTTGTTGACCTTCTGTCTCTGCAATGCCTCGTCTAACTGTTCCTGAGTTATAAGACCGCTGTTTATTAAGATAGCACCTAATCTGTTTTCTTTGTCTGCATCCATTCTGAATGGGGCTGGAGGGGGAATAAGTCAGGTCACCCCTCCTTTCTCCAATACTATCTACTTGGTCCACCAGTCAAGGGGAAGTCCACGTGTAGCAAAGCTGCCGTCGGTTATCGTTGCACCATTCATCAGCCAGATGTATATGTCACCGTTATTGTTGTCTTGCAAGACAACGTCAGATTTGGCATCGCCGTTGAAATCTCCCGTTGTCAAAACTTGCCAGTTGCCCGACAGGCCGCGCACCACGTAGTTACCACTGCCTATCGTCATGCCGTTTAGCAGCCACATGGCCACGTCAACTGATGTTGTCTCCTGCCAAAGGACATCTGTCTTGCCGTCGCCGTCAAAATCTCCCACTGCCTTTATCTGCCAGTTGGTGGGGATACCACGCACCACGTAATTGCCACTAACTATCGTCATGCCATTGAGTAGCCACATGGCTACGTCGCCTGATGCCGTCTCCTGCCAAAGGACATCAGCCCTGCCATCACCATCAAAATCGCCAACCGCTTTAATCTGCCAATTGCTCGGGATACCCTTTACGACATAATTGCCACTGCTTATCGCCATGCCGTTCATTAGCCACATGGCAACATCACCGTCACTGGTGTTCTGCCACAGAACGTCTGCCTTGCCATCGCCGTTGAAGTCAGCCACCGCCTTGATCGTCCAATACGATGGGATACCTTTTACGACAACTCCTGCACTGCTTATCGTTACACCATTCATCAACCACATGACTACGTCGCCACTTGTAGTATTTTGCCACAGGGTGTCGCTCTTTCCGTCGCCGTTAAAGTCACCGATGCCCTTGAGCTTCCAATCCAGAGACATATTGGCAACCAGACTGCTTTGGGATATACTCGATCCGTTCATTAACCAGATTACGACATCGCCTGTTTTTGTATTGTGCCACAGAATATCGCCCTTGCCATCGCCATCAAAGTCCCTCTCAACATGCGAAAAGACCGTGTTATTGTCATTGCCTCCTGACGTACTGGCTGTCATGGCGATGCCTTTGGCCGAAATAGAGCTTATCGAAACACCGGAACTACTGCCATTATAGAGTTTACTATTTGGGCTTGATGTATCGTTAAATGTTGTTGCGTTACCGGCATACCACAGGTCGGTTGATTCACCACCGTAACTGTCCTCAGTGCCGTCTGCCTCAACAAGGTCAACCTTACGATGGGTATCTTCGTCGTTGTCTGCAACATTGTCGTCTATGTGAAATATTGCCAGACCTCCAAAGCTGTTCCCCAACCATCTCTCCAAGCCTTTGTCGTAACCTTGTGGCTGTCTGTTCTCAACCAGGAAGTACTCGTTTGCAATACTGGTTGTAGCCTTATACACCGTGTTAGAGGCAGTAGCCGAGGAGTCGCCAATGGCAGCAAGAGCGATGTTTCCCGGTGCAATATAGGCGTCTATCCACCCCAGGGTTGACCTGACCCATGCGCCGGGTAGCACCGGTGTTGCTCCGCTGTAAGTATCCGCTGAGGCCATCCCCCAACTGCCTGAGGCCATCAGACAAAAATAACCAAGCCCCTTGGAGGATTTATCCGTATCGTAGAGGTCTGGCAGGTCAAATATCAAGTGCCCCAGCTCATGCGCCATGATACCCACGGTGGCTTTGTGCTTGTTGCTTGCACTACCCTGGTGTACCTCACCAAACTGTACATATCCACCAGTCCCGCTATGGTAATCGCCAACGTAGACACCATCTGCCGTTGGTGAAGATACGGAACCCCATCCCAGACTCCACTGATGCCCCCATACGCTTGGCGTGTAGGTGGCGCTGTAGGAGCGTTCATACCCTGCCGCTATGACCACTACGGCAAGTTCGCTTGCATCAACGTAGCCATCATGATTGGTATCATATGAGGCGTAGTCCACGTAGGGGTCTGCCGCTACTATGGCGTCACGTGCAAGTTGTCGGTTGCTGTCGCCTGTATTTCCACCCGTATTGGGGTGGTCGTAGTTCAAGGTTAGCCAGCCCACCACACCATTGTTGGCAGTTCCAAAGGATTCATTGGCCGGGGATAACGTTACCTTGCCGTTAGAGGCCTTGTAATAATAGTCTTTAAGGTTATTCACCAGGACACTTGAAAAGTCACTTTCGGTATAAGTGCCCGATATGTCAGTGAACTGTACCAGGATGAAGAGTACCTTGCCGTTAAGCGTCCCCTGTGGAGCGGCCGCCAGTGCCCATTGCCGGCTTTCATTATGCGTGATCTTTCCGTCGCGTAATGGTGAGACGTGTTTGCTCAGTCCTGCTGGTTCTTCGTTTGCTTGTATTGCACTTAACACGGGCCTGTTGGCAGCATCATACCCTGTAACGTAGTACCAATAACCATCGCTGCCCCGGTCTATTGTATACCCACCGACCGTCTCCACCCAGTTTGACCACTCATTCCCACCAATGACCACCATCACTATGTTGCCATCGGGTTGTTCCAACTCACTGACACCAGGATTAGCCGACACTGCAAAAGACATCGCCGGAACACCAAGTGCAAAACACAGGACAAACAAAACTAACCACTTTCTCCCATTATTTAATAACATTATACAGACCTCCGCAAAACAATTATTTATTGGTTTTTCAGACCAATAAAATTGGTACTGAACACAGATTCTTCACTGCACCTGTTACTGAGCCTGTTACTGAGATTGTATAAAAAAAAACAGGGTGAGTCACCCCTGCCTCAATCCATATTGCATGATAAAATAGCTCAAGCGTAAGTGTCAAGGTCCGTAGAAAATATCCTTGGTATGGTCAACAGTGCTTGCTCTTCTTTTCTTGTGTTTGTTAATATTTCATGATATGGTATATAATGTAATAAAGGCAGTGCAGACCGCTTTCCCTATACAAGCGAGGGGACGTCTTTATAGCGAGGTACTTACTATAATGTTTAAAGGAGGTTAGAATGGAAAGGGTTCCGATGACCCCAGGGGGGTATAAGCAACTCAAGGAGGAACTTGACAGGTTGTTGAAGACAGAGAGACCTCAGAACATCAAAGACATCGCCACGGCAAGGGCACACGGGGACCTGTCTGAGAATGCCGAGTACCACGCCGCACGGGAGAGACAGTCCTTCCTTGAGGGCAGGATACAGGAGCTACAGGACAAACTCGCACGGGCGCAGGTGATTGACCCTGCCAAACTCAAGCAAAACACCGTGGCCTTTGGTGCCACCGTCAGCGTCTTTGATGTTGACACGGAAGAAGAGAAGCAGTTTACGCTCGTTGGAGCCGATGAGGCCGATGCCAAAAACGGCAAGATATCCGTTACCTCTCCGGTGGGCAGGGCGCTGTTGGGCAAGCAGGTGGGTGATGAGTTGCGTATAAAGGTTCCTGCAAAGACTATTACCTACGAGGTGTTAAGCATCAGCTTTGAGTAGACAGTTTTGGGCTGAGGTGGTTTCAAACGAGCGACTCAACGCTGAGGTCTTTATGCTCGCTCTGAGGCCCATGTCGGAGGTGGCTCGCCCAAGTGCCGGGCAGTTTTACATGGTTGGGTGCAGCGGGGCACTTGAAGGTGGGGCAGCCGGTAGGGCAACGTTTGCCCCCCTGCTAAAGCGCCCGTTTAGTTGCATGGACTACAGCAACGATGGCCTGTTGCACTTGATGATAAAGCTCCGTGGAAGGTTTACCGGTATTCTGAGTGCCTGTACACCTGGCACTGTGCTTGAGCTGATAGGGCCGCTTGGCAATGGTTTTCCTACCGTTGGGACGGGTGAGAGGCTTGTGGTTGTGGCCGGGGGGATAGGCATTGCTTCGGTTGCGATGCTCCTGCGGGATTATCCGGAGTCGGTGTTGTTCTATGGCGTCAGGAGTGCCGGAGACCTCTTTGCCGAAAAACTCCCGCCGGTTGCCAGGGTCTGCATCACAAGCGATGACGGATCGGTGGGGGAAAAGGGCAACGTCCTTGAGCAGTTGCACCGCTACATCGTCTCAACAACCTCGGCTGCAACATCAGGAGCCATAAGGGTCTATGCCTGCGGGCCACATGCCATGACTCAGCGGTTGTGCAGGATGTTTGCTTCCAAAGACGGCGATTTCTCCGCTGTCAACGGATGGACCGTTGAGGCGTTTGTATCCGTTGAGGAGCGCATGGCTTGTGGTGCGGCAGCTTGCTTGGGGTGTGCCGTCAGCACCGTCAACGGTTACAGTTTGGCGTGCAAGGATGGCCCTGTGTTTAACGTCAACGATCTCATCTTGGTGCCTCATGAATCGTAATAGCTTAATCCTAAAGAAAAAGAAAAGAAAGGGGCGGCTCCGCCCCCCTTCAAAACCCCCCGCAAGGGGACCAGTCCCCTTGACCCCTTTCTGCGTTAGGTTAAGCGTGATATGAATCTTGAAGTATCCATCGCCGGGTTGCAACTGAAAAACCCCGTGATGACGGCCTCCGGAACTTTCGGCTATGGGCTGGAGTATGCGGAGTTCTTCGACTTGAGCAGGCTGGGGGCTATTGTCGTCAAGGGGTTGTCCGTCAAATCTTCTCAGGGCAACCCACCGCCGCGGATATGGGAGACCTCTTGCGGTATGCTCAACAGCATAGGGCTTCAAAACATCGGCATACCGGCCTTTGTCCGGGACAGACTCCCGCTCTTACGCCGGTATGACACTTGCGTAATCGTAAACTTCTTTGGCAACACTGTCGCGGAGTTTGTCGAGGGTGCGGCTATGTTAGACGATGCCGTTGGTGTGGATGCACTGGAGTTGAACGTCTCCTGTCCCAACAAGGAAGCCTCTTGGAGCGCCTTTGGAACCAATCCCGTTGTCCTGGCGGAGGTGGTGGGACGGGTCAGGCAGGCAACGTCCTTGCCTCTGATCGTCAAGCTCTCACCAAACGTTACTGATATCACCGAAATGGCACAGGTGGCGGTTGACGCCGGGGCCGACGCCCTGTCGCTGATAAACACGCTCACTGGCATGGCAATAGACATCGAAACGAGAAGGCCGCGGTTGTCCAACATCGTGGGGGGGCTGTCGGGGCCGGCCATAAAGCCCGTTGCGCTGAGGATGCTCTGGCAGGTGCACAGGGTGTTGCCCGCTGTGCCGTTGATCGGCATGGGCGGAGTCATGACCGGGGCCGATGCCATAGAGTTCATCCTTGCGGGGGCTACGGCGGTGGCCATTGGAACGGCCAACTTCGTCAGCCCACAGGCGGCATTACACGTAATCGACGGCATAGAGCAGTACATGACCAGGCATGACGTGGCGCATGTCAACGACCTGGTTGGAGGCGTGGTCTGCTAAAAAAGGGGCAGGCTATCATTACACTCCTGAGCGACTTTGGCCTCAACGACTCCTTTGTTGCCCAGATGAAGGGTGTGATATTGACGCTTAACCCGTCGGCGACGCTGGTTGACATTACCCACCTGATTGCACCATACGACGTTATTGGTGGTGCGCTGATGTTGGGAGGGAGTTTTAGCGTCTTCCCCGCGGGGACGATACACCTGGCGGTGGTTGACCCGGGTGTGGGGTCAGGCAGGCGTCCCATCGTGGTGGTGACGCAGGACTACTTTTTTGTGGGGCCGGACAACGGCATCTTTTCGTGCATCTACAGCCAGGTCAAAAGGGACTTCCAGGTCTATCACGCAACGGCCACTGAGTACTTCCGCAAGTGCGCCAACGGCGCTGGTGGCAGCGGTGCCATCGGCAGGACATTCCACGGCAGAGACATCTTTGCACCCCTCTGCGCACACCTCAGCAACGGCCTTGACCCCACAAGACTGGGGCACAGGATCGATGACTTCATCACGCTTGACATGGCAGTCCCCACGGTCGATGTCGGCAGTGGCTCTGTCAGCGGGCAGGTCGTTTACATTGATCGCTTTGGCAATTGCATCACCAACATAGACGAAGGGATACTCAACACAACGTTGCGGGGTGTCCCTCCAGGGCAGATGCGCATAATCTTCAGGGACAAGGAACTACCTCTTATGGGTTGCTATAAGGAGGCCGGGCATTTGCAGTTTAGTGCACTGATCAACAGCAGTGGGTCGCTGGAGTTGTTTGTCAACCAGGCAAGTGCCTCCGAGCAGTTTGACATCCTCATCGGGCAACGGGTGATGGTTGACGGGTGAAAATTTACCCTGCTTCATATTGCCTCTGGGTTGATTTAACCCTGCATCTGTGCTAACATAGAGAGATGAATGTAGCATTGATAACCGGCTCCGCGGGGCTGATTGGCGGGGAATCGGTGGAGTTTTTCTCAGACAAGTTTGACATCATACTTGGCATAGACAACAATCTACGGGAGATGTTCTTCGGTCCCGAGGCCTCGACCTCCTGGAACAGACAGAGGCTCAGAGAGACCGTTGCAAACTACAGGCACTACGACATCGATATCCGTGATGCGGTGGCCATGCAGGAAGTGT
This sequence comes from Candidatus Magnetobacterium casense, assembly GCF_000714715.1. Classification (GTDB taxonomy): domain Bacteria; phylum Nitrospirota; class Thermodesulfovibrionia; order Thermodesulfovibrionales; family Magnetobacteriaceae; genus Magnetobacterium; species Magnetobacterium casense. Next base: position 87,287 of record NZ_JMFO01000006.1, on the reverse strand, counting down.
TTTCAGCATACGGGACGGATATCCGCCTGATTGTGCATACCGCCGCCCAGCCCAGTCACGATTGGGCTGCCGGGGAGCCGTTGATCGACTTCTCCGTCAATGCCACGGCAACGCTGACCCTGCTCGAACTGACACGACGGTATTGCCCCGATGCCGTGTTTATCTTTACATCGACCAACAAGGTCTATGGCGATACGCCCAACTCGCTCCCCCTGGTTGAACATGACACGCGCTGGGAGATAGACGTCAATCATCCCTACCACAAGCACGGTATCGACGAGGGGATGAGCATCGACCAGTGCAAGCACTCAATCTTTGGCGTAAGCAAGGCATCTGCCGACCTGATGGTGCAGGAGTATGGCAGGTACTTTGGGATCAAGACGGTATGTTTCAGGGGGGGATGTCTGACCGGCCCCAATCACAGCGGGGCGCAGTTGCACGGCTTTCTGTCGTACCTGATGAGGTGCGCCATTGTAAGAGAACCATATACCATCTTTGGTTACAAGGGCAAGCAGGTGCGCGACAATATCCATTGCCACGATCTCGTCAACATGTTCTGGCACTTTTATCAGCGTCCCGGTATTGCGGCGGTCTACAACGCAGGCGGTTCGAGGCATTCAAACTGCTCCATCCTTGAGGCAATCGCCATCTGTGAGCGTCTGACGGGCAACAGGATGCGTTACGGTTACGTGGAAACAAACCGCATAGGCGATCACATCTGGTGGATCAGCGACGTCGGCAAGTTCAAGACACATTATCCCCAGTGGGATTTCAAGTACGACCTCGCGGGTATACTGTCTGAGATACTGGGGACAATGCAAAAGCGACTGTAAGAATTAAGAAGGCAGAGGCGCTCTGCCCCTTAAAGAAAGGGGCGGCTCCGCTTCTTTCTCGCTCCAGGTCGCACCTGGCCCCTTCAGAACCCCCTGCAAGGGGAGGGGCGAGGCGCAATCTTGTCGCAGCGGGTCGCACCCGCCCCGGGCACGAAGAAGTCCCCTTGACCCCATTATTTCACGCTCAATTATCATGCCTGAAAAAACCTGTATCATTTCAGTATATAATTTTTCTCTTGACAACTGTCCACACAAACTGGTTTAATAGATATTGTGTATGGGCAGTTAGCTCAGTCGGTAGAGCAGAGGCCTGAAAAGCCTCGTGTCCGCAGTTCAATTCTGCGACTGCCCATATTAAAATCCACCCTGCAGGGCATACGGTGGCATCTGATGGGCAATCCAATAAGCAATATTCAACGGGAGACATCCAATGAGGCACATACGCAGCGAATATGAATTCAACGAGTTCTACAAGGTCCTAAAGAAACGTGGTGAGTTTGACGTTGAGATTCTTGCTACTGTAACAAAGATATTGCAAGGTGTTAAAGAGCGTGGGGATGCGGAGGTCAGGGAGCTTACAAGATTATTTGATGGCATAACCCTGGATTCGTTCAGGCTGTCACAGGACACCATAGACGAGTATGCCGCACGAGTAGATGACGGTTTTTTAGAGGCGCTTAAGATGTCGTACAGGCGCATCAACGTCTACCACCGCAGACAGGTTGACTCCTCCTGGAGTTTTGAAGACGGCCATGGTGTGTTTGGTCAGGTAATCAGGCCGTTGCACCGTGTTGGTTTGTATGTCCCTGGTGGCAAGGCCGCCTATCCCTCGACGGTGTTGATGAATGCCGTTGCGGCACAGGTGGCCGGAGTCAGGGAGATCGCCTTGTGCGTGCCAACCCCACACGGTGAAATCAACCCCCACGTGATGGCGGCAATCAAACTCACCGGCATAACCGAGGTCTATCGCATAGGCGGGGCACAGGCCATCGCCGCAATGGCCTTTGGCACTGAGAGCATAAAGGGGGTGGACAAGATAGTCGGCCCGGGCAATATATATGTGGCCCTGGCAAAAAAGCTTGTCTTTGGTACGGTCGATATCGATATGATAGCCGGCCCGTCGGAGATACTCATTGTTGCCGACCAGTCTGCAAATCCGGTATTTATTGCGGCAGACCTGCTCAGTCAGGCAGAACATGATGAGATGGCCTCCTCCGTACTGATTACAACGTCGGAGACGCTTGCACAGAGCGTTGCCGAAGAACTGCAACGCCAACTTGCCGCACTGACCAGAAAAGAGATCGCATCGGCATCTCTGTCAGCATTTGGTGCCATAATCGTGGTTGAATCAACAGAGAAGGCATTTGACTACGTAAACAGAATAGCCCCCGAACACCTGGAAATAATGACCGAAGAACCCGAAAACAAGCTGCCCCTGATACAAAACGCCGGCGCAATATTTCTGGGTCAGTGGTCTGCCGAGGTCATCGGCGATTACGCAGCCGGTCCCAATCATACGTTGCCCACGGGTGGGTCGGCGCGGTTCTTTTCCCCGTTGGGGGTGTATGATTTTATAAAGCGCTCAAGTCTGATTAATCTCAGCCGCAATGGTTTTAATGCACTGGCAGCAGAGACGCAGTTGCTTGCACAAACCGAAGGACTCCAGGGACACGCCAACGCCGTCAAGGTGCGCAGGGAGGACATATCCCCCGGATAGGTTTGATCCCTCAGCCTTTTGAGACGTTACATGCCGTCAACAAGGTAAGAAGGGGTCAAGGGGACTGGTCCCCTTGCAGGAGGGGTCTGAGGGGAGGGCAGAGCCGCTCCCCTTCTTTATTTTTCTTAGGAGATAACTATTGCAAGGTAACATTGTTAAAAGTCGCTACGGTCTCTTGTGTACCACGAGGTACGGAATTGTCAGCCAGGGTGTTTGAGGAGAGACAGCCATGCACTTTGTCTTTATAAATCCCAACAGGGCGCTGGCCAGGAGCAGCATCTGGTCTGTCATCAACTCGATCACCCCTCCAATTGGTCTGGCGCTGTTGTCGGCACTGCTTGAGCGTCATGGGCATCAGAGTCAGATAATAGACGCGATGGCCCTAAACCTCGATGTCTCGGGCGTGCTGTTGGTCATGGACGTTCACCAGGACAGCATCGTGGGTATAACGGCGACCACGCCGGATATGGACATGGCAGTAAAGATAGCCTCTGCCGTGCGCAGTCGCTATCCACACGTGCGACTCCTCATGGGGGGCGTACATCCAACCATATACCACGAGGAGTTGGTTAGAAGCGGCATCTGCGACCTTGTGATCCGTGGCGAGGCCGAAGGTGCCATCGTTGCACTTGCAAACGAACAACCCCTTGAAAACATTGCAAATCTCACATGGCGTACCACAGATGCCCAAGTCATACAGAACCCACAGAGCAGCGATTTCGCAGACCTCAATGCCCTACCCATGCCCAACTACGCAAAGCTCCCCATGCGCATGTATCACTCTGCCCTGGGTAGTGCCAGGCGGGCGCCATCCATTGGCATGATCACCTCACGGGGATGTCCGGGTAAATGTACGTTTTGTTTCTCCTCGATGTTTGGTTCACGTGTGCGGGTTACGGCGGCAGAGGGCGTTTTTGAGCACATCCTTCACCTCAAAAGCGTCTACGGCATAAGGGAGATTTCCTTTTACGACGATACCTTCACGGCCAACCGCAAGCGTGTAGAGCAGTTGTGCAACATGCTTATCTCAGAAAACGTTAAGATCAGTTGGTCATGCTTTGCACGGGTTGATACGGTCAGTCCCGATATCCTGAAACTGATGAAGGCGGCAGGGTGTCATCAGATCATGTACGGCTTTGAAACGGCAGAGGACGACGTCCTGCGTGCCATAAACAAGAAGGTTACCAGCAACAGGTACGGCGACGTTATCAGGTGGACCAGGGATGCCGCAATAGACATCAGGGGTGCCTTCATGCTCGGCCTCCCCGGCGAAGGCCCCGTGGGAATGACAAAGACAATTGCGTTTTCAAAGGCAATCGATATACAGTTTGCCATCTTTAATATAACAACACCGTTTCCGGGAACTGCCCTGTTTCAGTGGGCAATGGATAACGGCTATATCAAGCACACGCACTGGAGTCACTACGACATGGCACATGCCATCCTGGAGCTTCCCGGAGTCCCTGCCGCCGAGGTCGAGGCGGCATACAAGAGGGCCTACAGGGAGTTCTACCTCCGTCCCCGGTATGTGCTCAACAGGCTCAGGTCTATCTCCACGAAGGAAGAGTTCCTGATACACCTGCGCGTCCTACGGGGGATACTTTCGATATTGACGCGGTAGCAAATGGCGGACAATCCTGTCACAGACAGACAAACCTGTTATAATTATGAAAAAAGCCCAAGGAGATGACGATAATGGAAACAATTGCTTCAGAGGTATCAAGAGATTTTGATTTAACCGAAATAATCGATGGCGAGGAAATTATGACTGCAAGCCCGTTTCTATGGCACCAAGAGATCAGTCAGAGGATTAACAGAAAAATTCTTCTGTTTTTGGATCAACACAATGTTGGAAAGGTTTACTACTCTCCCCTTGATGTTATATTCGAAGAGGGGATCAATAGACTTCAACCAGACTTGTTGTTTATCAAGAGAGATAATCTGTCAATATTACAGGATTGGGTAAGAGGCGTACCAGACATGGTGTGTGAGATCGTCTCCAAGGGGTCTATGGTACGAGACATGGAGACAAAGAAGCGAATATATGAAAGATATAAGGTTTCCGAATATTGGGTAGTGGCCCCTGAGTACGGAACCATTGAGATATTTATCCTCGAAGGTGATAGGTATAAGTTGTATTCATATGCCGAGGGAGAGGGTACAATCAGGTCATTGATCATAAGTGGCCTTGAGATTGATGTTATGGATATTTTTGGAGATTAATAGCGCAAATGCCCTCAGCTATACTGTGTTTTTTGGGCATGATATTTTTCTGGCATCTTTTGGACTTTGTGTGCTATACTGACTAAGATTTAACTAAAATAAATACACTGCCTATGATTAAAAGGCAGGAAAAAACATAAGGAGGAAAGACATGAGAAATGTGATCTATGTAGTTGTCCTGGCTCTGGTGTTTTCGTTTCTGACGTTTACCGGATGTAAGCCAAAAGACACTCCACCACCACCACCAGCAGCAACACCGGCACCTACTCCGGAAGCTACTCCGGCAGCGGCCCCTGAGGCATCACCAGCAGCGGCCCCTGATGCGTCACCAGCAGCAGATCCGGCAGCTTCACCAGCAGCAGATCCGGCAGCTTCACCAGCAGCGGCCCCTGATGCGTCACCAGCGGCAGCTCCGGCAGCTTCTCCAGCAGCAGCTCCGGCGGCAGCTCCAGCAGCGGCCCCGGCGGCAGCTCCGGCAAAGAAATAATTTAGGGTCATCCCAATCTTGGGCGGGCAAAGGACTCCGAGCCTCTTGCCCGATTGGTTCAGGGGGGTGTGGTTACATACACCCTCCTGCAGACCGACACATGATGACCTGATAAGTGAGTACAGGCATGAGTATATTACGCGAGATTATATCGAAGAAAAAGTACAGACTGAGTGACTCAAAAAGGCACCTCTCCCTTAGTGAATTGCGGGCACGGGTCAGTGAGTCAGAGGAGTGTCGTGACTTTGAGGCTGCAATCAGACGTCCCAAAGACAGTCAACCTTTGAAGGTCATAGCCGAAATTAAACGGGCATCACCATCCGCCGGGATAATCAGAGAACCGTTTGATCTCAACGAGATCGCCGGGGTTTATAGAGACAAACAGGTGGATGCCGTTTCGGTGCTTACCGAGGAGGATTACTTCAGGGGAGCGATTGATTTCATCAGGCCGGTGAAGGAGATCGTCACATGTCCGGTGTTGAGGAAGGACTTCATTTTTGACCCATACCAGGTCTATGAGGCGCGGGCATATGGGGCTGATGCCATTTTGCTGATAGCCGCTGCCCTGGACGGGACACAGGCAGAGGAACTCATGGGCGTTGCGGCTGAGGTCGGACTCTCTGTGTTGTTTGAGGTGCATAACTATAAGCAACTGCAACAAGCCATTGATCTCAAATTCAACATCATAGGCATTAACAACAGAGACTTAACGACCTTACAGGTGAGCATCAAAACAACACTCGATCTGGTAAGAGATATACCACAGGACAGGATTATCGTAAGTGAGAGCGGTATCAAGGGCAGAGAAGATGCCTCGATGGTGGACAGGGCAGGGGTTGATGCCATCCTTGTAGGGACATCCCTGATGAAGGCCAACAGTGTCACCGACATGGCGGCTATGATAGATGCGCTGAGGGGGTAACACATGTTTATCGCCTCGCTGTTTATTTAAGTTGGAAATATGTTAGTATTAAGTATTAAAATTATATAAGGAGTCATAAAATTAATGGAAAAAGATATCTTTCAGGAAGTGCAGCAGAGAACACAACTGGCATTTACAAATCAGATGGAGATGCTGTTGTTTTACCTTAGCGATGACCAGATTTATGGAATCAATGTATTCAAGATCATCGAGGTAATCGAGTGTCCTTCCTCTGTAGTCAAGATGCCGTACTCTCACCAAAGCGTCAAGGGGACGATAGACTTCCGTGGCAAGGCCGTTATTGTCATCGACATCGGGGAATTCCTCGGTATGGAGAGACAGGATTTTAAAAGCTCCCTGAGCTATGTCATCGTTTGTGAGTACAATAACAACGTCCAGGGGCTTATCATAAAGAATCCCGATTCCCTCGTTACGCGCAGTTGGGAGGAAGTCAAGAGTCCATCCAGTGTGCTTGGCAAGAGCGGTTACCTTACGGCAATAGCCTATAGTGACAACAACGAAATGATCCAAATACTGGATATAGAAAAAATACTTGTTGAGATACTGGGGATGGACACCAAGATATCTGACGAGTTTGTCAATCAGGCTAACGAAGCAGCCCTTTGCGGCCATCACATCCTCGTCATAGACGATTCCAAGGCGGCCAGGGCGCTGATCGAGGCAGTGTTGGAACAGCTCGGCTTTACGTATGAGAGCTACAGTTCAGCGAGTGAGGCCCTTGCCGAGCTTGAGGCAGACTCTAAGGCCAAACACCGGTTCTGCATGTCCATCTGCGACATCGAAATGCCGGGCATAGACGGCTTTACCTTTACGCGCAAGGTACGTTCAAACCCCGACCTTAAGGACTTGTTCATCCTACTTCACAGCTCTATGAGCAATCCCACAAACATGGACAAGGCCAAACAAGTGGGTGCCAACTCCTTTGCAGCCAAGTTTCAACCCGACTCACTTGCCGCAGAGATTCTTTCTGCTATAAAGCAGGTTGAAAACAGGGGTGGCGTTGGTCTATCTAAGTCCTGAGTTCCTGTTGTCCTTAACTGAAGGCTCCCAGCTCAGGTCTATCAGGTACCCGTTTTCATCATAGCAGGTTTCATAGAAGTTCTTCAGGAGCATTAACTGAGCAGACCCGTTAACTCCACAGCGACAGACCTCGGTGTCAAAGATCATATTGTTCTTCTGTATAAATGCCTTGGGGCCTTCTTCCTTGTAGCGTCGTGCCGTTTCAGCGTTGACCTCTATGAACATCCTGTTACCGTTTTTTGTCGTAATATGTATGATTGTTTCAAATATGTTCTCCGACAGCACCGATCCTGCAATGGGGTCATAGATGATACGCTTAAGACCGCTTATCTCAGGCTCATTGACGCTCTGCTCCATGATTTCGCACAGTGCCCTCCACTGCCTGATATGTGCCTCAAGCTCGTCAAGTTCAGTGGATACGGCCTGTCTGCTTAACACTTCGATTCTCCTTCTGATGGTATCAACCCTTTCGGTGACGTGATACTTATCGCCCAGTTTTTGAACCCGACTCAACAACAGACGAGCCTTACCCTTGAGGGTTTCGATCTCACTTACAAGGGTGACCTTTCTCTTCTTCATCTGGTGATAAACGGCAATACCCACCGATGACACCAAAATAAACATGGCAATTAACAAATACATCCTCAGTACCTCCTTTATATGCTCTATATAAAATCGTCACATACTATCTATTATAAACCATGTGAGTAAAAAAATGTTATCCGCTTAGAAAAGTCAAGAGGCAAAAATCGGTTCTTTCTCAATATGATAGCACCGTCTCTACATTATATATGTCTTTTTCAGATATGCCCACAGTTCATCTATCTTGTGTTTCAATGATTGGCGCTTACTTATCCGCAAGACTGCGCAACTGCCTGAGTACCTTGATGGCATCCTGGGGGGTCATTTTATCGAGATCGAGCTGCTTGAGCATAAACAATGCGGGGTCTTCCGGCTTTGAGAACAGGTCCAGTTGCTGTGAGGGGCGCTTCTTCTTTCTGAGTGACAAGCCCATGCGTTGCGGGTCTTCGAACTCCTTTTTTTCGAGGTTTGCAAGTATATCCTTTGCCCTGTCGATGATGCGCTGTGGCAGGCCGGCCAGACGTGCCACCTGGATGCCGTAGCTCTTGTCGGCGGAGCCTTTTACGATCTTGCGCAGAAATATTATCTCATCCCCCCACTCCTTCACCGAAACGTTGTAGTTCTTGACCCCCGTGGCAGTCAGAACAAGTTCGGTGAGTTCGTTGTAGTGTGTGGCAAAGAGCGTGCGGGCCTCCACCTCCGAGGCAATGAACTCGGCCACCGCCCACGCAATGCTTATGCCGTCAAAGGTACTCGTGCCGCGTCCTACCTCATCCAGGATGACCAGGCTCTTTCTGGTGGCGTTGTTTACGATGTTTGCCGTCTCAACCATTTCGACCATAAAGGTGCTCTGCCCCCTTGAGAGGTAATCCGCCGCACCGATGCGCGTAAATATCCGGTCTACGATGCCAATGGTGGCAGACTCCGCAGGCACAAAGGAACCCATCTGAGCCATCAGCACGATCAGCGCCACCTGTCGCATGTAGGTTGACTTGCCGGCCATGTTGGGACCGGTGATTATCAGCAGCTTGTTCTCATCCAGGTCCAGGTGCGTATCGTTGGGAATAAATCGTGTCGTACTCGTGGCACGCTCCACCACGGGATGACGGCCATCATTGATCTCAATCCGGGGGCCGTTGGTTACATCGGGGCGAACGTAGTTGTTTAGCTTGGCCACCGTCGCAAGGCTCTGAAGCACATCCAGCATTGCAACTGCCCCCGCAGCATCCCTGAGGTCCCTGGCGTAGTAGATGACCTTGTCCACGATCTCCTTGAAGTACTCGTACTCAAGATGCTTTAATCGTTCCTCCGCTCCCACGATCTTGTTTTCGTAGTCCTTTAGCTCCGGGGTGATGAAGCGTTCGGCGTTGGCCAGCGTCTGCTTTCGTATGTAGCGGGAGGGCACCAGGTGGAGGTTGGCCTTGGTTACCTCGATGTAGTAGCCAAAAACCCTGTTAAAGCTCACCTTGAGACTGTTTATGCCGCTGGCAGCGCGCTCCTTGACTTCAAGTTCCGTCAGGTAGGTCTTGCCCTTTGTGGCGAACTCACGCAACGTATCTATCTCCTTGTTGACACCGTCCTTGATGATCCAGCCTTCCTTGACCGTGTTGGGCGGGGCGTCTACTATGCCCTCGTCTATCAGTCTGATTAGCGACGTAAAGTCGGCAATGCCGGCGGATATCTCAGTGAGATATTCATCATATTTTAGCACTCCTGGACGCTCCTGGTTGTTTACCATGGGGGAATCCGTCTGGTCGTTGCCTGTCAGGAGGGTCTTTAACGCTGGAAGTGCCGCCAGGGAGTTCTTTATGGCAACAAGATCACGGGCGTTGGCATTGCCCTTGATAAGCCGCGTGGTGAGTCGTTCCACATCCTGGATGCCCTTGAGTGTCTTGCGCAGTTCCTCTCTGAGAGCAAACTCATCGAAAAGCACCTCCACGGCTGACAGACGCTTGTATATCACGTTTATGTCTATGGAGGGCTTCAGGAGCATGTCCCTGAGCAGACGGCCTCCCATGGGGGTTATGGTCTCATCCATCGTCTTTAGGAGCGTGTGCTCATCGGAGTGGTCTCTGAGGTTTTTGATCAGTTCAAGATTTCTGATGGCCGCGGCATCGAGGAACATACACGAGGCGTTGTTGAGCGGACGGAGTCTGTCAAAGGACAGGGCGGATTTCTGGGTCTGTTGCAGGTAGCCCAGAAGGGCACCCGCTGCCGATATGCCCGCAGTGCTCTGTTCACAGCCAAACCCCTCAAGCGTGGTCACCTTAAAGTGCTCCAGGAGTAAGGCATAGGCCTGGGGGTATTCAAAGTAGTCATCGTCGTAGTACGTGGTGAAGTAGTTCTTCAGGACGATTGAGTAGTGGAGGTTCTTCTTCATGGACTCCGGACAGAGGACCTCTCTGACGGAGAACCTGTTGATCTCATCAGCCAGAGGTTGTTCGCTCTCAAAGAGCATGAACTCACCCGTGGAGATATCGGCCAGAGCAATACCACACTTTAGCGCAACGGGGAAGAAGGCGAGTACGTAGGTATTATCCTTGGGGTTGTCGGGTTCAAACGTCCCGGGGGTGACGACCCTGATGACCTGTCGTTTGACGATTCCCTTGGCCAGGGCGGGGTCTTCCATCTGTTCGCACACCGCCGCCTTGTGGCCGGCCTCGACAACCCGTCTGAGGTATGTATCCAGGGCGTGGTGGGGGAAGCCGCACATCGGCATGGCGTCCTGCTTGTTCTTGTCCCTGGTGGTGAGGGCTATTTGGAGTATCTTGGAGGCCACAACCGCATCCTGACCAAACATCTCATAGAAATCGCCCATCCTGAAAAAAAGGATCGCATCCATGTGCTCGTCCTTTATCTCCTGGTACTGTTTCATCAACGGTGTCAGTTCTGTCATATCTTGTACGGTAATGTTATACTATAAGAGATTGACGTCATGATCAATGATAATATGACCGACACCAATATTGCAATAAAATATTGCAGATGCATATGAACGTTAAGCTTAACCTTGCACAGAAAGGGGGCAAAACAGACAAATGGCAACATCACGGTTACAATCTCTGATCCAGCAAGGAGAGGGGTACAATGTGGCTTTCAAGAAAAGTTACAACCCTGCCATTGCCCTTGATATTTGCGCTATGGCCACAATTTATATTTGTTGGGACAGATAATGAACACGATAGAAACACTAAAAGTCAATGCAGATGTTATCAGATCAAGATATCCTGTTAGCAAGATAGGGGTTTTTGGTTCTGTTGCAAGAGGTAAAGAGACTGAAACAAGTGACGTAGACGTTCTGGTTGAATTTGCAGAGCCTGTCGATATATTTGAGTTTATCGACTTTAAGGAGTTCTTGGAAAACTTGCTTGGTAAGACGGTTGATCTTGTATCTGTCAAGGCACTAAAACCATTCTTAAAAGACAAGATACTAAGTGAAGTTGTTTATGTCTGAACGGGATTACAAATTATTCCTGTATACTGAAATGATACAGGTTTTTTCAGGGTATGATAATTGAGCGTGAAATAATGGGGTCAAGGGGACTGGTCCCCTTGCGGGGGAGGTCTGAGGAGGGGGCGGAGGGGGTGAGGCACCCCTGCCGTAAACCGCCCTCCTTCTTTTCTTCTTTTGTTATAGCTACTTATACTCTTCTGCTTAGTAAGAGGCAGACCAGGTGCCTGATATGGGCATAGACATAGAGGCTATCATACGCGATAGGATACGGCGCGAGGGGGGAGCCATATCATTCAAGGAGTTCATGGCGATGTCGCTGTACTGCCCTGGGTACGGATACTACACCGGCGCTGCAACGCAGATCGGCAGGGATGGTGATTACTTTACCGCACCGCACCTGCACCCTGTCTTTGGCGCCCTGGTGGCAAGGCAGATCGCAGAAATGTGGCAACTGATGGGCAGACCTGCGGACTTCTGCATCGTTGAGTTTGGTGCGGGAAGGGGGTATCTTGCCGCAGACGTGTTGGGCTACCTCCGTGGCGACGAATTCTATGACGCCCTGACGTACCTGATAATCGAGCTTAACCCTCACGTGCAGAGACAGCAGGAACAACTCCTTGCCCCCTTTGCCGGTAAGGTCAGGTGGATGTCTGCCGCAACGGACGTAGCGCCGCTGCGGGGATGCATCCTCTCCAACGAACTGATAGACGCCTTCCCCGTGCATATGATCACGATGGTCGGCGACGGGGACGATGCACTCAGGGAGGTTTGGGTCGATGAGGGCTTTGGTGAGGTCTTGCGCGGATGCAGCGACGATATCCGGGCGTATGTGCTGGAGTTTGGGTTGCAGCTTTGCGACGGTTACAGGACGGAGGTCAATCTTGCACTGCGTGATTGGTTGCGGGAGGTATCGGAGATGTTGTTGGAGGGGTTTGTCTTTACGATAGACTATGGATATCCGGCGTGGCAGTACTACAGTGCGGAGAGGACTCGCGGGACGCTGGTGTGTTATAGAGGTCATCGTGTGAGCGACAATCCCTGCACAAACGTTGGGAGACAGGACATCACGGCGCACGTCAACTTCACTGCCCTCAAGCGGTGGGGGGAGGAGGTTGGGCTTGTCACGGTGGGGTTTGCTCCGCAGGGGACGTTTATGGTATCGATGGGGATAGAGGACTTGCTGGCAGGGATGCTCACAAGCGGGCAGTATCAGCATGAGATTGCGCAGGTAAAGAGGCTACTTCTGCCACAGGGCATGGGAGAGAGTCACAAGGTGTTGATCCAGTACAAGGGCGGTCTTCGTGAGCCGGTGCTGAGGGGCTTTGCGCTGAGGAATCAGCGGGCTGCCCTGGAGGGGTAGAAAGAGAGGGGGCTTTCTCCCCTGTCGTGGCGGAGATTAGCCCCTTTGTGGGTTAGCTATTAGGTTTATTGCAGGTTACTTTCCAAGTATCTTCGGGCCAAGTATCTGCGGACTTCTTTTCAATGCAAATCTTACTTGGTTTATCCCATTTAGCACAACCATAAACTACATCACGCAAGTCTTCAGTTTTGACATCATCTTTGACAAGCATACTACATTCCATAAAAATTCCTCCTTTCTTTCATTTGTAATACTAGTTGGTCTTAGTACAGTTACTGTGATTGATACCAAAAGTTCTTATTACCTGTATTCTATGTCCTGCATAGTTAGGATCGTTTAGAAAGGTAGCAACAAAGGCATTTCCGGCATATTTTTCCAGCCATGACTTGAGCTTGGTTAGATTTGCATTTTCGCCATTGACTTTGTTAAGTTCGCCTTCCTTCAGCCAAGTCTCGATGCACTCAGAATTATTATCCCTGTTTCCCCCAGCACGTAATAACTCTGCCTGTGCTTTTTTCATTTCTATCTCATACAACCTTCCGGTTAGCTGAACTACATCTTCATAAGATTTACGCGCATCTTTTACAACTGCTTCAATCTTTGTTCTAACAGCCTCGTTATCACTTCTTGCAGCGTTGATGCTGTTAACCATTATCTCACATGATCTGTAGAGAAGGTCTCGGGCTAGTACATTAAGTGCGTTTCTCCCTGCTAACTGCACTACGGCAGCAGTTGTGTTATCACTTAGTGTAAGCGATACAGGTGATTTAGGAAGTTGTACTGATATTTGTCCCGTCTTGCTATCTGTTATATTAAAAGCTATATCCGGAGATGGCTCTGCACAATAAAGACCTCTTAAGAAATACGTATTGCGTACATCAGCAGTAGTTGAAAGTGTACGCGTAATAGCATCATCACCAATGTCATTCACATCAATCTTACCGTTCATATACATAGTTCCACACCCAGAGAGCATCACCATTACCGCTATTACCATTACACTACGCAAAAATAACCTGTTCATTATTTTCTCCTTAAAGTTTTAGTATTAGTTTACTTGCAAGATTGTTGCGCAACTATTGCGCTATTGTTACACAAATACCATACGATTAAAATGCTTTTAACAGGCGAGTTACTCCTCCCCTGACCTAAACCCCTGATTCAGAATCCCCGATACATCACCTTCCTTTATCCTTAATTTGAGTTCTCCAAAGGAAAACCGTTTAGCCTCAGCTCAGACAGTCATCATAAATTGATGGTGTAAGCTATTTGTAATATATCAACATGAATTTTGAAATGTCAAGTAGGCAATTTGCATCATCTGAAAAAAATTAGCGGTGCTATTAAATACCACCGTGGTATAATATAATCAGCGACAATGTAAGGACACGTTCTGAATAAGCTCGGCAGTGAAATAACTAAATACTTGACTAAGGAGACCAACTGATTTGACTGTACAGACACAGGGACGAATAACGATGGATGAGGCACGCAAGCTCTATTGCGACATGCCGCTGCTGAGGCTGGGGCAGATGGCCGACTCTGCAAGAAAAACCCGCCATCCCCAGGCAACGGTGACTTTTATCGTTGACCGCAATATCAACTACACAAACGTTTGCATCAATCGCTGCAGTTTCTGCGCCTTCTACCGTGACGAACACACCCCACAGGCATACGTCATCGACAGGGAGGAGCTGTTGCAAAAGGTGCAGGAGACCGTAGAGCTTGGCGGCACTCAGGTGCTCATCCAGGGTGGTCTGCACCCCGGCCTTGATCTGTCGTTTTATACGGGGATGCTGGAGTCGATAAAGGAGCGATTTCAGATAAACATCCACGGCTTCTCACCACCGGAGATACACTACATCGCCGCCATGGCTGGGATGACAACTCATCAGACGCTCCTGAGGTTACGGCAGGCCGGCCTTGACTCCATTCCCGGTGGGGGGGCCGAAGTCCTCTCCGACAGGGTGCGACAACGCATAAGTCCACGCAAGATAAACACCGCCCAATGGCTCGACGTCATGCGCCAGGCACACGCCATCGGCATGAGAACCACAGCCACGATGATGTTTGGCACCATCGAAACCATCGACGATATCCTCCAACACCTCGACGCAATCCGCAGCCTCCAGGATGACACGGGCGGTTTCACGGCGTTTATCCCCTGGAGCTTTCAGCCGGGCAACTCCGAGCTGGGCAGGGAGGTGGCACCATCAACCGCCGTGGATTACCTCAGGGTGCTTGCACTGTCGCGGTTGTATCTCGACAACATCCCAAACATACAGGCCTCGTGGGTCACGCAGGGCGTGAAGATGGCGCAGGTGGCGTTGAGGTTTGGTGCCAACGACTTTGGCTCCACCATGATAGAGGAAAACGTGGTCAAGGCTGCCGGGATCAGCTTCAAGACCTCAAAGGATGACATCATCAGGGCGATCCGGGCAGCGGGATTCAGGGCCGCACAAAGGGATACGTACTACAACATAATGTATCCTCTTAAAAAAGCATGGTAAAATAGGGTCAAGGGGACTTCTTCGTGCCCGGGGCGGGTGCGACTTTTAGCCAGGGGTTGCCAACCCCCCGCTGCGACAAGATTGCACCTCGCCCCTCCCCTTATGGTATAATTAATGATGAAGGCTTTTGTGATATTTTTTAGTTTGGTGCTTTGCACGGCAAACACCGTTGACTCTGCCGATTCGTCATTCACCCAGGCGGACAGGGACCGGATGATTCGCCTGGAAGAGGGTCTCAAGGCAACCAATCAAAGGCTCGACGATAACCTCAAGGCCATCAACCAAAGGTTCGATGCCACAAACCAGAGGATCGACGACGGTCTCAAGGTCGTCAACCAAAGGATCGATAGCGTCAACCAGAGGATCGACGATCTCAGAGGGTTGATATACGTAATGATCAGCGTAACAGTTAGCGGTATGCTTTTTATTGTCGGTTTCGCCTTATGGGACAGACGGACAATCCTTGCGCCTTTGACTAAAACCACCAGGGAACTTGAAGCTCATACTGAGAAATTGACACTCGCATTCTTTCTCTTCTTCTGTTCAAATTGAGATTGTCCCAAATTCATGGTCTTTACTATAGAGAGGTATATATATGGATTTTAAGGAGCTAAAAGACAGCATTAAGTTGCTACTGACAAATAAGAACATCGACAAGCTCGTAGAACTGTCGCAGACAAACAAGCGGGTGGCCAGTGCCCTGATAGCGTTTTCCTACGAAAAGGACTCGGAGCTGTCATGGCGGGCAATAGAGGCCGTTGGCAGGATAATCGGTACCATGCCTGAGGAAGAGGGCCGCAAGCAGGTCAGGCGACTCCTGTGGAACGCCACAGATGAATCGGGTACGGTGCCCTGGAGTGTCCCTGAGATACTGGGTGAGGTTATCTGCACAAACCCCACGCCCTTTGAGGACATCGTCCCCATCCTCATCGGCTACGCTCACTCCGAAACCGAGGACAACATATTTTTGCCGGGTGTCATCTACGCCCTTGGCCGGATCGGACAGGAGCATCCCAGGTACATAAGCAGCTATGCCGAGCTAATCGTCAGGAACTCCCTCAGCCACAAGGATGCCCAGGTGTGTGCCAACGCCTGCATAGCGGTAAAGAGGATGGCCCTTACGGACGTGAACATGGATAAACCACGCAAGAGAACCGATACGGCAACGGTCTTCTACCAGGACAGGATTATGTCATTGTCCATCGGAGGGCTGGTTGAGCTGCTGGAGACTGAAACCAATGGATAAGCTGTTAATACGCGGAGGACGCTCACTGCAGGGCGAGGTGCAGATAAGCGGCGCCAAGAACTCTGCCCTGCCAATCATGGCAGCCACGATACTGTGTGGTGCGGAGGCGGTAATTGAAAACATCCCCGACCTTCAGGACATACGGACAATGTCACGGATGCTTGAGACGTTGGGTGCCTCTGTGACCTTTGAAGGCAACACGCGACTTGTGATAAATACACAGGCCCTGACAAGCAAAGAAGCCCCCTACGAGCTGGTAAAGACGATGAGGGCATCGGTGTTGACCCTTGGCCCGTTGGTTGCCAGATTTGGCTATGCGAGGGTATCCTTACCCGGGGGCTGTGCCATTGGTGAGCGTCCGATCAACCTGCATCTGATGGGGCTTGAGAAGATGGGTGCTGAGATCACGCTCTCTCATGGCTACGTCGTTGCCACGGTTAAGGAGCTTACGGGGGCGTATATTTATTTTGACATCCCCACGGTGACGGGGACGGAAAATCTCATGATGGCAGCCGTATTTGCCAAGGGCAGGACGACGCTTGAAAATGCGGCGCGAGAACCAGAGGTACAAGACCTCGCCGATTACCTCAACGCAATGGGGGCCAATATCTATGGTGCCGGCACATCGGTTATCGAAGTTGATGGCGTTGAGAGTCTGACACCCGTATCATACAGGATCATCCCCGACAGGATAGAAACCGGCACCTTTATTGCGATGGCAGGGATCACTGCCGGCGATATACTCATCAAGGGTTGCCGGGCAGACCACCTTACGGCCGTAATTGACAAGCTCCGGGAGACCGGCATCATTATAACGGAAGAGCCTGCCGGATTGCGGGTTAAGGCCCTGGGGCGTTTGCAGTGTGCGGACGTCAAGACGATGCCATATCCGGGTTTCCCCACCGATATGCAGGCGCAGTTCATAGCCCTGATGAGCGTTGCCGATGGCACGAGCATTGTCAGGGAGACGATTTTCGAAAACCGCTTCATGCACGTGGCAGAGCTAAGACGCATGGGGGCAAACATCGAAACGGAGGACAACGTCGCAACAGTGCGCGGGGTAAAGCGACTTGTCGGCGCCCCCGTGATGGCAACCGACCTGCGGGCTAGTGCCTCGCTGGTTGTGGGTGCATTGGCTGCCGAAGGGGAAACCCTCATCGACAGAATATATCACCTGGACAGGGGCTACGAAAAAATAGAGGACAAGATATCCCAACTCGGAGCTGATGTACAGAGGGTTAGGTAGTCGTTTGTACTGGAGTGCTACCTAAAGACAATGAATCCTTGACAAAAAAATCTTAAGTGAGCTACCATAGGCATCAGGGGTTAGGGTACTCAGATAAAAATTAAGGGGGGTTTTAGGCTATTGACTACAGAGCATTCTGAAGATGGCAAGGCACAAGCGGAGAGGGTCAGCGAGCTTATCGAGCAGAGAAAGCGGAAGCTCCAGGACCTGCGCGACATGGGGCTTGACCCCTACAACCAGGATTTCCAGGCAACCAACTATGCCGCGGAACTTATTGAAAAATACGCCGATACTACCGGCGCTCAGTTGGAAGAAAACACCGTCGGCTGTTCTGTGGCAGGGCGTATCGTTGCCTACCGCAGTTTTGGCAAGGCATCCTTTGCACACATCCAGGACTCCTCCGGCAGGAAAGTACAGATATACCTGGCCAGGGACATCCTCAAGGACACGTTTCCGATCCTCAAGAAGCTGGACATCGGAGACATCATGGGCGTCAACGGCAGACTGTTCAGGACACGCACGGATGAGTTGACTATCGAGGTCAGCGACTTCAAGATACTGGCCAAGGCCCTGCGCCCACTGCCTGAGAAGTGGCACGGCCTCAAGGACGTCGAACTACGCTACCGACAGCGCTACCTGGACCTCATAGTCAACCCCGAGGTGAGAACAACCTTTAAATCCAGAAGTATAATTATAAAGGCGATCCGCTACTTCT
Source organism: Candidatus Magnetobacterium casense (assembly GCF_000714715.1). Taxonomy (GTDB): domain Bacteria; phylum Nitrospirota; class Thermodesulfovibrionia; order Thermodesulfovibrionales; family Magnetobacteriaceae; genus Magnetobacterium; species Magnetobacterium casense. The sequence continues at coordinate 68,951 of NZ_JMFO01000006.1, read as the reverse complement.
TTGAGGCCAAGGGCTTTATCGAAGTCGAAACCCCCATGATGCACCCCATACCGGGTGGGGCCGCAGCAAAACCATTCAAGACACACCACAACACCCTGGGCATGGACCTATTTCTGCGCATAGCGCCGGAACTCTACCTCAAGCGCCTAATCGTTGGCGGCTATGAGCGCGTCTTTGAGATCAACCGAAACTTCCGCAACGAAGGGATATCCACAAAACACAACCCCGAGTTCACCATGATTGAGTTCTACATTGCTTACAAGGACTACCACTACCTCATGTCCTTTACCGAGGAGTTGCTGTGCTACGTGGCAATGCAGACCATCGGAACTCTGAAGTTCAGGTACGGCGAGCACGACATCGACTTCACGCCACCCTGGAGACGTATTGCCTTCCTTGACAGCTTCAGGGACGCCGGTGTTCCTGATGAGGCGATGGGGGATACGGATAGTGTCATCAAATGGGCCAAAGACAACGGCATCGATATCCCAAAGGGGGCATCCTATGCCATGACACTCGATGAGATATTCAAGGAGCGCATAGAACCTAACCTCATCCAACCCACCTTTATAATCGACTACCCGGTGGAGCTATCCCCGCTGGCAAAACGAAAGAAGGACAACCCCAGTCTCACCGACCGGTTTGAGTTGTTTATCACTGCCCGCGAAATGGCCAACGCCTTCTCCGAGCTAAACGACCCCATAGACCAGCGTGGCAGATTCAACGACCAGCTCATTGCCAGACAGAAGGGTGATGAGGAGGCACACGTAATGGATGAGGATTTTCTCCGGGCACTTGAATTTGCCATGCCCCCAACCGCCGGTGAAGGTATCGGCATTGACAGGCTTGTCATGCTCCTTACAAATTCTCAATCCATCAGGGATGTGATCCTCTTCCCGCAGTTGAAGCCTCAACAATGAAGCTTTCATATCCGGTACTGGTAGCCCTGCGCTACCTCAAGTCAAGGAAGCGCCACAAGAGCATCTCCTTTAATGCCGTCATATCCATTGGCGGGGTAGCGGTGGGGGTGATGGCACTGATCATAGTTCTTGCCGTGATGAGCGGGTTTCACCAGGACCTGCAGCGCAAGATACTTGGCGTAAACGCCCACATTATTATGACGAGCCGGGCAGGGAAAATTCCGCAATACGAGTCCCTGACCGAAGACGTAAAAAAGGTCGCCGGTGTTGCCTCGGCTGCCCCCTTTGTGCTCGGACAGGTCATGGCTGCACGCGGCAGAGGGGCACAGGGAATCTTCCTGCGCGGCATTATACCGGACAGGGAAAAGGCCATAACGGGCATATACGCATTCATCAAAGAGGGCAGACTGGAATCCCTCTCAAACGTACACAACGGTATCGTCATAGGCAGGGAGCTGGCCAACAACATCGGTGTAACACTCAACGACGAGTTAAACATCATTTCGCCAATGGGAGAGATAGGGCCATTAGGCATGTTGCCAAAGACACGGAAATTTAAGGTCGTGGCCATCTTTGAGGTCGGCATGTACGAGTACGATTCAAGCCTTGCCGTTACCTCCATTGACGCCGCTCAGGACTTCTTTGATCTCAGGGATTCTGCCACCGGTATCGAGGTCAGGATGGACGATATCTATCAGGCACGGCAGGTTAGGCAACGCATAAACGACACACTCGGCTATCCCTACCATGCCCGCGACTGGATGCAGATGAACAAAAACCTCTTTTCGGCTTTAAAGCTTGAAAAACTGGCTATGTTTGTTATCTTGACGCTCATCGTGCTTGTTGCCGCATTCAACATAATCTCAACGCTCATCATGAGCGTCATCGAAAAGGAGCGCGACATCGCAATCCTCAAGACCATGGGGGCCACCAATGCCGGCATAATGTATATATTCATGTTGCAGGGGTTTATCATTGGTCTTGTGGGGACACTCATAGGGCTGGTGGGAGGTTCCCTCACGTGCTATGTGCTGGATACGTATGAGTTGATAAAGTTGCCGGCTGATGTATATTATCTCAGTCGTCTGCCGGTTAAGGTAAACGTTTCGGACTTTACGCTGGTTTCGGTGTCAGCCATAGTGATCAGTTTTCTTTCGACTATCTATCCGGCCTACCAGGCCGCCAATGTCAATCCCATAGAGCCGCTTCGGTTTGAGTAGGCGGTCTTGGAGATAAAACGGGCAATGAAGCAAAACACAGCATCAATTAACCGTGTCTCCCACTTACCACTTAATTAGTCACGCGTATTGAGGCATAATTTTGTTATACTATCGTGGCAATGGTACTTGAAGATTTAGTAGGACCGATATGCCGACAGTGCAAATATCTGGTGGCAGAGGCAACGGTGCCCGGAGGGACACTCGGCAACGACCTTGACCCGATAATTTTACATGTCAGAGGGTACGGGGGTGAGGTCGGTGACAAACTGCAACCTCAGAGACCTTTCATATGCCTGTGCGTACAGTGGGATGTAAATCATTGAAAAACTTTCTCAGATATGCATATTATATTGTCTGTAAAATGCTCATGGTAAGCAGCAGGGTTTTAGTACTTATATTGGTGGTAATGTTTGCAGATACGGCGGTTGTAGCGGCCGAGTCGTCGATAACGGTGCATTGTTTTGAGCAGGGCGGCATGGTACGGGTTGTCTTTGAGTCTGACAGTGAGTCATTGATAGCTCAGTCAACCGTTTCGGAGTCCTACAGTCTTGTGAAAATATCCTTTAACGAGCTATTCAACTATAAGGGCGGGGCAGTGCCGGCATCCGTAAAGATATACAAGAAGGAAGACAGTCTCTTTTTAAACGTAAGAAACCTTCAACGGATAAAGACCATACGCCTGTCCTCTCCACCACGCCTGGTGATAGACGCCTACGTGCCCGAACAAAAAAAGGAACAACCCGATTCCGTGCAACCTGTCCCCTCCGTGCAGCCTGGCACAAAGGACTTGCGTAGCTTTGTCCTGATGCTCGATGCAGGACACGGTGGCAGCGATGCCGGTATCATAGGGCAGCAGTTTAAAGAAAGCCTCCTGACCCTCTCTGTTGCCAACGACCTGCACAAGCAACTTGCCCCCAAGCTCCAGCGGGTCTTGCTGCTCAGAAAGGATGACGTCTACCAGTCCCTTGAACAGAGATTTGCCGATGCCGGAAAGACAAAGGTGGACGTGTTCTTTAGCATACACCTGACAAATCAGAAACACTGTAACATCCTTATCAGCAAGACACCGGCCAATGTTTCCTCAAAGGATATCAAGTACGACCTTGCCCTGGCACAGAGTGCCTATATTGAACGCAGCAGGGCGCTGGCACACGCTACCGGGGAGGCAATAAGGGAGCTTACAAAGTTGGACGTCTCATACGTAGAGGTCCCCCTGCCCCTGCTCTCTGCCATAAGGGCTCCCGCTGTCATGATAGAGCTGCCCGTTGCAGCAGTACAACCATATAGTGCCGAAACTATCAACTACCTTGCAACTGCAATTGTTAAGGCTTTGGTGAACTATGCGCAAAGGTAAGTTCATCCTTATCATTGTTGTACCGATTCTGTTGTTGTGTGTAGGTGCGGTGGCCTATTATTTCTTTATCTGGCGGGATGATGACCAGCAAACCCTGTCTCAAAACATAGTAGCTAGGGGCGAACAGGATAAGATACTCGATAACAGTATTGAGTTAAAGGTATTCTATCCGGAGGGGACAAGCCTGAAAAAAATCATAATAAAGAGCAAACAGACCTTTGATGCCGTAAAAACATCAGAAGCGGCATTGACTGAATTGTTTGCCGGTAAAAACATACCAAACAGGAGTGCCATCCCCTCCGATGTAAAACTGCTTGGCCTGTACTACGGCATCGATAAAATACTCTACGTGGATGTCTCCGGCGAGTTGCAGAGGAACTTTCATGGTGATGCCATGGCAGAGCTGCTGCTGCTAAGGAGCATCTATGAGACGGTTGTCAGCAACATGGATGCAGACGATGTAAAGGTGCTTATAAACAGCACGGAAACGGAAAGCCTTGGGGGACACTTCTATTTAAAATATCCGCTGAAAAGAATTGTGACACAGGAGATCGTTGTAGATGGATCACACAAATCTGGCTGACAGACCTATAGGGATATTTGATTCCGGCATAGGGGGGCTTACGGTCTTGCGGGAGCTACACCGGCAGTTGCCTGCGGAGAGCACCATCTATCTGGGAGATACGGCCAGGGTCCCATACGGCATACGTTCCCCGGAGACGGTCAAGAGGTACTCTCTGCAAAACAGCATGTATCTTATGGAAATGGGGGTAAAGCTCCTGATAATCGCCTGTAACACCTCATCTGCCATCAGCCTGTACAGCATAAGAAACACGCTTGACATCCCCGTCCTGGGGGTGATTGAGCCCGGGGCCAAGGCGGCCGTAACCGCCACAAGAAATGGTACCATCGGAGTTATTGGCACAGAGGTTACAATTAAGAGCGGGGCCTATCGTCGCGCCATACACAGTCACAACGGTGGGGTTGTTGTCTACGAGCAGTGTTGTCCGCTGTTTGTCCCGCTTGTGGAGGAGGGCTGGTTAAACGACGAAATAACCGAAGCCGTTGCCAGGAAGTATCTCAATGGGCTTATACGCTCAGGCATAGACACACTCGTTCTGGGATGCACGCACTATCCGCTGCTCAAGGGGGTGCTCACAAAGGTCATGGGCGAAGGTATCGTCCTAATAGACTCCGGAATAGAGAAGGCAAAAAACGTCAAAAACATCCTCAAAGACCTAAACCTCTTAAAGAGGGACAATAAAAATACCTTCAGAAAATACTACGTCACCGACAGTCCTGAGAGGTTTATCGCCGTTGGCAGGAGGTTTCTGGGCGAACCGATAGAGGATATAACCAGCATAGAGTTGACTTCGTTAGAGATGGCCATTTGAGAGCCAGGCGCTGTATCAATTATTGAATCAGGAGGATATATAACTTACAAGATGAGACCGGATGCAAGAAAGGCAGACCAGTTGCGCCCTGTAACCATACGACGTGGATTCATTGGGCATGCCGAGGGGTCGGTGTTGATAGAGATGGGTAACACCAAGGTCATATGTACGGCCACAATTGAGGAGAATGTCCCGGTCTTTTTGAAGGACACCGGGCGGGGGTGGATAACGGCAGAGTACTCGATGCTGCCACGCTCCACGCTATCACGCTCAACCCGGGAGGCCAAGACGGGCAAGATCGGCGGACGAACCCACGAAATTCAGCGCATGATAGGTCGTGCCCTGCGCAGCGTGGTGAACATGTCCCAGATGGGCGAACGGACTGTCCTCATTGATTGCGACGTGATCCAAGCCGATGGCGGTACTCGCACGGCATCCATCACGGGGGCATTTGTGTGCATGGTTGATGCCCTGCGCTTTGCCGAAAAAAATGGCATAATACGCAGATTTCCGCTCAGGGAGTATCTTGCGGCCACCAGTGTTGGGGTCGTGGATGGTCAACTGAGGCTAGACCTCTGCTATGAGGAGGACAAGCATGCCGATGTCGATATGAACGTCGTAATGACGGCATCTAACCGGTATGTCGAAATCCAGGGTTGTGCCGAGGGTATGCCGTTTCCGCGACAGACCATCAACGAACTCCTTGACCTGGCGGCCTCCGGCATCATGCAGCTAATAGACATTCAACGACAGGTGTTGGAAAATGAACCTCTATCTGGCAACTAACAACAAGGGAAAGATCAGGGAGTTAAACCGGTTGTTTGAGGCGACCCCATACACGTTCTTTGCCCCGGGGGAACTTCTGGCGGACACCGGCGTGCTTGAGGATGGTACGAACTATCATGAAAACGCCTACAAAAAGGCTTTCTACCTCTATCAAAAAACCGGCGTCGGTGTTGTAGCCGAGGACTCCGGCCTGGAGGTTGAGGCCCTTGCCGGGGCACCGGGGGTGTACTCGGCACGGTTTGCGGCCTTACAGCAGCAGACTAGTCCCACGGGGTCGCAGGGGACCTCGGATGCCGACAACATAGCACACCTTCTGAGGTTGCTCACCGGAGTACCTGCCTCTGGGCGTGGCGCCAGGTTTGTCTCCGTTCTCTGTCTGATCGAAGGTGGCGTAGATATCTATTTTGAGGGCGAGGTGCGCGGGAGTATTATCGATGCACCAATGGGGGACTCTGGCTTTGGCTATGACCCGGTCTTTGTCCCCGATGGTTACTCCCAGACGTTTGCCCAACTGGGGCAAGAGGTTAAAAATGCAATCAGCCACCGCGCCATGGCCGTACAGCGCCTCAAGGAATATCTCAAAGGATAAGAACAGAGAAAAAAAGACAAGGAGGGCGGCTCCGCCGTTTGTTGGTATCCCCTACGATCCAAGCCCAACAGGGACTACGTACCGTTGCCATACTACCCCCTGAAGGTATCAGACAAGCGATGCCCAAAACTACAAAGCGGTGATGTTGTCTACTTCGTCGAGGCGCTAAACAGACGCACTTCAAATGAGATCGTTGGACACCTTGGCATTATAAAGATACACAACAACCAAGCCTACCTACTCCACACACAATAAGGAAAGCAATCCTTGACCACAAAGATGCCCTTTATCGGCATCCTTGTTACACGCTTTTAAACGACTTTATTTTAATCATCGCTAAGGAAACCTGTCGTTGCTATCTCCTCCTGCGCGAAAACTTCATCTTCCTGCGCAGCTTCTTGTGCTTGTGCTTTGACATCTTTTTCTTGCGCCATTTCTTTACATTACCCACTTAATCACCTCCTTTAAAAGTAGTCCGTGTCATCTATCCTCTGCCTTTTATTGCCAGTGCGGCTTGCATCTTTGCCTGCTCTATGAAGGCCTCCAACTGCAACGCCGTCATGTTTGAGGCCGTCCCGTCGTAAGGTACACTGATACACGGGATACCGTAGTCCTTGCTGATTGAACGCATCAGCGCCGTAACAATCGTCCCCGGCATGCAGCCAAAGGGCATCACGTTGACAATGCCAGAAACCCCGCGCTCTATCAGATCAATGGCCTTGCCGATGCTCAAGACCGTCTCTCCCTCAAAGGACTCATCCACCAAGGGTGCCGCCTTGGCCATAATGGCACGCGTATCGGGCTCATGCAGCGTCTGCAGGAATCCCTTAAAGTATCTGTGATATCTCATCTCGACGTTCTTTTTATAGGCCCTCTTTACAAAGCTATCTATCATAGCAGAATAATCTCTTTTTATCAAGGCATGTTTAAACCCTATGTAGTTGACGTAGAACAACCACTCCTCTACGGGTGCGAGCCAGACCTTTGCTCCGTGCGATTCTATCTTCGCTATGATGTCCTCGTTTGAGAAGCTGTTTGAGCGTACAAAGATTTCACCGATGACGCCGATGAGCGGTTTTTTTTGGTCGTCCCTGGGGATTGCCTCAAAGTCCCTGCGCATCTGCTTCAGGACGCCCTCCATGGCGCCATTGCTGCCCATCAGGGTTTCGTATAGCAGCTTCAGGTACCTGTCATAGAGAGCCTGTGCCTGTCCCTTGTGTATTTCGTGTGGCCTGATTTCGTGCAGGCATTTTAGCAGCAACTCAATGGCAACGATGCCTTGCCAGGTGCGGGGAAAGAAGTCCTTGCCCATTGTGCCCAGGTCATCGTAGAAGGAGATGTCTTGCACGGGGGAGAATATCTTTACGTTGTCCAGACCGAGCTTGTCCAAGATAAGCCTTTGCAGGACGTTGTACTGTCCAAACCTGCATGGCCCCGTACCGCCTGGCATCATAAAGACCGAACGTTCGGGGTCGAAGTCCGCAGAGGTGGCCTTTTTGATGACATCCCCGGTGGTGACAACGCAGGGATAGCACTCCTTACCGGAGAGGTGTTTCTTGCCCAGAGACAGTGCCTCGGCATCCGTCTGTGGCAGCACCTCGGCGGCAATACCGGAGTACCGCAGGGCAGCCGCAATCGCATAGGAGTGGTCTGACATCCAGGGGATGTAGACGGTTGTTTCCGACATGGGGATATTGCGGGAGTCGGTCTGCCTTTTAGGTGGCGGTGGGGATTGCTTGTGGCACATGTTTTCAATGCTGTCCAAGAATGCCTCACACCGGGTAATGGCTCCGGCATCGGCACTGTGTTCGTCGATCTCTATGTGCAGGAAGGGCTTGTCACCAAGCTCGTCCCTGAAGAACTTAAGTATAAATGAATCGGGGCCGCAATTAAAGTTGCCAATGTATATCGGATACAGCAGGGGGTTTGACCTGATGTATCGTGCCGCTTTGATGATCCTCTGCCCGCTGCGCCAGTACATGTCACTCCACCTGTCGCTTATATCGACATTAGCCGTGGGGAGCATGTCCATCGGGATAGAGGCAACGCCGATGGTGGCGAGTTTCTGTGGTATCTGTAAATTCACGCCCGGATCAAAGGAGTTATACGCCCTGCCCACTATGACGATATTGCGTTCGGTAATGGCGTCTATGACCTCCTTGCCCTTTTGACGGAGTTTTGCGTAAAAGTTGTCTTGTGCCACCCTGGCCTCTTTGATGGCGGCCCTGATCTTGGTTGATGACAGCCTGTAGTCCTTGAGGTGACTCTGAAGCTCGTTGACCAGGAAGCCATCGCCACGCTTGAAGTCGATCACCGGACTGAGCACCCTGAGTCCGTCAGAGGCCGAATTAAAGGCCGCTCTGGCCAGATACGGCATGGTCTGGGTGTAGGGGCAGGGTGAACCCTTTGCGAAGTCATCGGTGCCGTTGCTGACGTTGATGAAGGAGGGCAACAACAGCGTATCAACCCCCGCCTGTATCAGGTACTTTATGTGTCCGTGGGCCACCTTGACCGGAAAACACGACTCCGACAGCACGCTCTCCACACCGAGATTGACTACCTGGCGGTTGGTCTTTGGTGAGAGTGCCACGTCAAACCCCAGGGCATAGAGCAGCGTGCTCCAGAATGGCAGATACTCGTGCATCAAAAATATATACGGGATACCAATCACCGGTCGTCCCTTTGCCCTGTCGGGGTCATGGAAGCTGCGAAGGAACGTCTCCCTAAACGCAAACAGGTCTTCTATGTTGTGGGCATTGTCCTTTTTTATGTCATAGCGCTCGCACCTGCCACCGTAGAAGAGGTGGCCCTTTTCATTTTGGAGACTTACGCGGTTGATTTCACAGACGTTTGAACAGGCCTTGCACTGAAACGACGTAATCTTGATGGCCCGGTCGATTATCCCAAAGCCCTTAAAGACGGAGGTACCGGCACCTCTTGCCGCCTGATAATCCCTGACGATCAGCGCCATGCCGATAGCACCGGTGACGTCGTGATTGGGGGGGACGGTGATCATGCGCCCCGTAAACTTCTCAAAAGCGGCAACCACGGCCTTGTTGTGTGCCGTACCACCCTGGAAGAATATGTTCTTACCGACCCGCTTGCCTGCCACTACACGATTTATGTAGTTCTCTACGATTGAGTACGCCAGCCCGGCCAGGACATCGTCTTTCTGAGCGCCCTTCTGGAGGTTGGCCATGAGGGAGTTTTCCATAAAGACGGTGCACCTCTCCCCAAGGCTGCACGGAGAGGTTGAACAGAACGAACATCCGGCAAACTCCTCCTTGATGGAGATGTTTAACTTTTCGGCCTGTTCCTCCAGAAACGATCCCGTACCCGCGGCACATGCCTTGTTCATCTCAAAGTCAACGATCACGCCATCCTCTATGGCGATGTATTTGGAGTCCTGCCCGCCGATCTCAAAGATCGTGTCTACCGTCTTGTCCATGGACAGTGCCCCGGCGGCCTGGGCCGTGATTTCGTTCTTTACGATATCGGCCCCGATCAGATCGGCTATCATGTAACGTCCGGAGCCTGTGGTGCCTACACCCACTATCTCTATGTCATGGCCTATTTCCTGGCCGATCTCACGTAGTCCGGTCATAACGGCATCAATGGGTCTGCCTGCGGTCATGAGGTACTTTCTGGCCAGGAGGTTGCCCTCCTCGTCAATGACAACGAGGTTGGTGCTTATAGAGCCGATGTCCACGCCCATGTAGGACTTGACCTTGGGGGTGTTACCGTTGTCGCCGGATTTTATTTTATGCACTGCACGTGTGGTATTGGCTGGGTTGTGCCTCTGCAGGAAGTCGTCTCCTTGCTGTATAAGTGGCGCTCGTCCTTTTTCGAGGTGTTTGAGCGAGCCGATATATGCCTGCAACGTCTCAATGTCAATGCCCCTGTGCAGGACTCCTGCGTCAATGTCCTTTAATGCAGCACCGATGGCGCCCATGAGGGCACAGTTATCGGGGACAATAAGGCTATCGAAGCCAAATATCTCCTTAAATGCCCTGACCATGCCAACGTTTAATGCCACCCCGCCCTGAAACGACACCTCCGGCGCACTGGGTCTGCCCTTGACGATGGTGCCCTTAAAATTGCGCGCCACGGCAAAACACAGACCGGCCACGATGTCCTCTACGGGGGTTGCTATCTGTTGAAGGTGTATCATGTCGGACTTTGCAAAGACGCTGCACCGGCCCGCAATGCGTGCGGGTTTACTGTTTTTGGCCGCCAGCTCGCTGAACTGCTCAATGGTGAGTCTCATGCGCTCGGCCTGTTGGTCCAGGAACGACCCCGTGCCCGCGGCACAGACGGAGTTCATCGAAAAGTCCTTGATTGCGCTGTCCTGGAGTATTATATACTTAGAGTCCTCCCCGCCCATTTCGATTATGGTCCTGACGGATGGCAATAGTTTTCTTGTGGCGTAGGCACAGGCCGCTATTTCGTTGATGTGGGTTACACCAAGTGCCTCGGCAATGAGTTTGCCTGCCGAACCGGTTATTGACAGAGCCGAGTCCTCAAGGTTAAACCCTTTTAGCAGTCTGTAGGCGACGCTTAATGGGTGTCCGTGGTGTCTTTCGTAGACGCTGTCAACTATGTTGGCACTTTCATCGAAGGCAACTAGCTTGACACTAACCGAACCCGCATCCAATCCAATGTGTCTCATCATCCACTCCTTTCATGCTAAAAGATACATTATACAGAAAACACTCGACAAAGATAAAGAGGGGACAGGAACGCCTTTTAATTTTTCGTCGTGTTTCATTATAATATAACCTTATGGTAGGGACAAGGATAGGCAGGTACGAGATACTGGGCGTACTGGGCGAGGGTGCTATGGGCATGGTATACAAGGGACACGATACCATCATAGAACGCATTGTTGCCATAAAGACAATCAAGATAGGGGTCAGGGGTAAGGCAAACGACGCCATCGAACGCTTCTACCACGAGGCTCGGATAGCAGGGAGACTGGCACATCCAAACATTGCCTTGATCTACGACGTGGGCGAAGAAAAGGGCATACACTACCTTGTCCTTGAGTACGTCGAGGGTGTTACGCTCAAGGACGTCATTATTGAAAACCGTGAGCTACATCCCCTGGATAAGATCAGAATACTCGTCCTGATTGCCCGTACCCTGCACCATGCCCACCAACGCGGTGTCATCCACAGGGACATAAAGCCCGCCAACATTATGCTTCTGAGCGATCTCCAGATCAAAATAATGGACTTCGGTATTGCCATGCTTGCCACCCAGGCCGGCAATGCCTCGGAGGGCCTGATAGGTACTCCATCCTACATGTCGCCCGAGCAGATCAATGGCGGGGAGATGGACAGGCAAACGGACGTATTTTCCCTGGGGGCCCTTGCCTATGAGTTTATGACCGGCAAAAAACCCTTTATTGCCGAATCCATGCCCGCCCTGATGGACAAGATACTCACGGTCAACCCCATACCACCGCACATCGTAAACCCGCAGGTCAGCGAGTACATCAGCCGGTTTATCCTCAAGGCGCTGGAGAAGGACAAGTCGGTGAGGTACCAATCGGTCAACGATTTTGCCGATGCCCTGGAGGTCTACCTCAATCAGATGGAGATGGAGCGCACGCAGGACGTTGTCGCTGTCCACGGCTATGACAAGACCAAGCTCATTGAGTCCCTGAAGCAAAAGTACACGTTTTTTTCGGACTTCACCTTTGAGGAACTCCTGAAGATATTCAACATCAGCAGCAAAAAGGCCTACAAAAAGGGCGACATTATCTTTAAGGAAGGCACACTTGGAACAAAACTCTACGTGATCATCTCAGGCAAGGTAAAGGTTACAAAGGTGTTTCCCGAAAGCAAGGAGGCAACCTTTCTTGCCGAACTCAAGGCCGGAGAGTGTTTTGGTGAGATGGCCATCATGGATAATTCGCCACGGTTTGCCACCGTGATTGCCGAAACCGACTGTGCCATGATTGCCATCAGCGAGGTCATACTGAGGGTGTCTGAGCCACAGTTGTGCCTCAAACTATACAAGAACCTGGCGGCAGTGCTGTCGGAAAAACTAAAAAAAAGCGACACCAAGATAAATGAACTGTGGACTAAAATAAAACAGCTAACCTCTCAAAACTAATCCTTTTCGCTGGCACTCGCCCCACCCTGCCCCATAAGCGCCTCATCCTTGCGTACGCCGGAGCCGTTTATATGAGTAAATTTACGGCAAAGTCCTTTTCGTTTTCGTATCCCATCTCAACGAGGTCGGCAGAAATGGCGCTGCCGTATATAGAGCCTATGACCACATATGGACGTTGTTTATGCGTGAGCGTTTTCAGGACAACAACGGGGTCGTACACGGGCAAGCCGTCAACGGTGGATGCCTGCTTTTGCGGGGATTTATCGAGGAAGGCCACGGCATTGACCCCCATTGATGCAAGCATACGCCGGGTCTGTATGCCTCCGGCGCCGGCACCCCAGATGTATAGCGGACGCTGCCCACATTTGTCAACGATATCCTGGAGTCCCACGATGGCCATATCCTTTATTGCGTTTTCCATGCCGAGGATTTCGTTGAAACCGCCGACCGTATGTCCGGTGATTCTGTGTCTGCCGAAAGCAGTCTTTATCAGGGTGTGTACCTCCATAGCAAGTGAGGCATCCACGGTAAGAGGGGTGAGTCTTACCACCAGGTCTTGATTCAGGGCCAGGAGGTACTTTCCATAGGCATCGCTGCACGTGCAGACAACGTCAACCATTGTAGCTATGATTCGATCGCGGGCTATTTGTATTCGCTGGATGTTAGAGTAGTTGGTTTCGTCCGGTAAGGCCCCGCTGACGTCTTCATCTGACGTTATGGCAGAGGCATTGTATATGAGCAGGACGCCGCCTGAGAGTCTGCGAATTATGGTTGACCTGTGGAGGGCCATACTGCGGTCCTCAAGCCAGACTGCATCAAAGTGCAAGACATTGTCCCTTGTGAATTCGTAAAAATCCAGGTCGTTGTAAAAGACCTTGATACCCGCTCTGGTCAACCAACGGTGTTCCCGGAGTGGGTCAACCTCCTCCGTGTGGACAGCCACGTTAAAACCGGCATCTCTGAAGCAACGCAGCAGCAGGCCAACACCATCCTCAGACGATTGCACCAGGGGAAGTCTGTGACACAGCAATAAGACCCAGGGCCTGTTGCCACTTACACTGGCACGCTCAATCAGTGAGGCTTCAAAGGTGCATAGGTTATCTTTAAGCTGCATATGCCATTTTTCTCTGAAAGGCATAAAATCCCTCAATCCGTATTCTTTCAGGGCGCCTTCGTCTTTGGTTAATTCATACGGGTGGTAGTCAAACACCTCTGCCTCGGGCTGGTACAGTACGTTAAACCCAAGCCCTCTTACCTTGAAACACAGGTCGGCCTCCTGGAGAGTTGCCTGACCACACAAGTCGCCAAACTCCAGGGCACTAAATCCATTGACCCCCTTGAAGACATTACCGCGTATGGCAAAAAAAGCCATGAGAAAGAAATCAACTTCCCTGAGATACGCACAATTAAGCTCTTGCCGAGGCTTACTCCAACCATACTTGACCCTGTAGCCGTTGGCAAGCAGTATACAGCCGGCATTGTCTATGATTTCCGTGAGGTATACCGTCTTACTGCCCACTACGCCTGCCTCGGGGTGCTCCAAAAATGTCCTCATAATTTCGGATACCGATGTGTTGGTCAGCACCATATTGGAGGTCATAAAAAACAAATACCTGCCTGTTGCAGACCCTGCAATGTCGTTTAATACACCAAAGCGGTTGTCGTCAGCTTCGTTTTCAAACACGGTGGCATTGCATATGCTGCGGATGTAGTCTGCGATATGGGTCTTTCCCGTCAGGATACGTACCTCACAGGAATAGTCAAGACAGTGCTCGTAGATCGAAAACAGGCTAAGATAAAGTAGTGGCGATAGCTCTTCCGTAACGGATACAATGAATGTTATCATGGGGGCATCGTATCGTGGAAATTCCAACCGCTTATAAGTTTTCAGGATGTCCCGTCTGACAAACACGGATGCCTCAGGCATTGCGATCCCCATTGTTGCAAGAGGGTTGCCCTCCGGTAGTACGTGGTAAGGAGGGATAGTGTATATGGGAATTTCCTGATGCATCAGCAGATAGGTCAGGGCTGTGAAGAACTCTTGTATATCAAAGGCAAGCTCAACGGACAGACAGTGGACAATAAAGCCTCCGGCGTTTTCGGTCACAGCACGGTAAAAGGAGATGTTTTCCAGTTTGGGTACATTTACAATGCGTGCAGGAAATGGTACGTTGCAAAGATCAAGGAGCGTGTGTGCCGCCTCTGTATCGGTGATGACCATGACCTCGATGTCATGGAGCTTTTGCCAGGTCAACTGTGAAAGCACATATTGAACCTCTTTGACGTAGTATTGGGAGGACCTGAGTTTTTCATGGTCAAAGGGGATTACGATTGTTGCCAGGGGGCCGGCGGGAAGTATGGCAGAGTGCTTCTTGTGTCGCATGTAGATGGCTCTGTACTCAGGGAAGAAGTTTGACCATTGCGCAAAGCCGCTTTTTGATTTATCATGAAACCTGTATACCGCCAAGACATCAGGTATGCTATAGAACACGTGTTTGAGGCTCATCTTTAACCACATGTCAAAATCCATTGTGTAGTGCAGCGATGTGTCAAAGGGACCGGTTTCATTCAGGACGTCAGTCTTGAAGAAAACCGATGGCTGTGTCGGGGGGACGCAATGGTCCCAGTACCTGATCATATCCTCAAAGGTAAGCTCCCGATTGCGGGAGAGGAAACTCTCCATCGTACTTTCAAAAAGATACAGCGTCTGTGCTACTATTATCTTTGCGTATGGCATCATCTCAAATTTCATGGCGATGGTATGAAAGGCGTTGGGGCAGTAGTAGTCGTCCGAGTTGATCCAGGCTATGATGTCGCCGCTTGAGCGTGCAACACCCTTGTTGAGGGCATCTGCCTGGCCGTTGTCTTTTTCTGATATCCATATCAGGTGGGGGTATTTCCTCAATATGTCGAGGGTGTCGTCGGTGGAGCCGCCGTCTATGACTATATGCTCAAAGTTGGGGTAGCCCTGGGCAATGACGCTCTGGATTGTGTGTTCAATATATCTGCCCTGATTCAGAGTTGGGGTTATAACCGATATCCTTGGTAGCGGGGTAGTGCCCTGCCTTATGTCTCTTGTTGTATGCATAGTGTCAATCTTAAATCTGTTTATTCAGTGTTATCAATCCAGATTAACGATAAGGATACTATAACTGCACAGCTTTTATCAAGTGCCCCAACAGAACAAATTGGTCAAGGGGACTGGCCCCCAAATTACCTCCCATTATGCTACAATAAACCTGGCTGATATTTTACCATGCTTTTGCGGAACATAAGTTGATACAATTGAGGAGGTCATACAGGTGATCAGGACAAGTGGCTTTAGCAGGCAAGCAGAATTTTCAGACCTTGCGGCAGAGATGGTAGCCAGACTGGTGGTTGAGTTTGGCTTTGAACGTGGCAGTCGTCTGGCAGGACGGTGACAATGCACAAGATAACCGTTATCAGCTCAGGCCCCGGCAGCCCGGATTTTATGACACTCCTGGCCCATCGCAAAGCAAGCGCCAGTGAGATACTCATCGGGATGCAACTCCAACTCAACGCCGTTGATACCTCCGCTTGTAAGTGCATCTATGAAGAGAGCAGCATCAGCGAAATACTCAAGTTGATTGCAAAACACGAGGGACAGGAGGTCGGTGTGTTGGTCACCGGAGATGCTGGCATCTTTAGTCTGACGCAGAAGATAATTGCCCTCTTTGGCAAGGATGCGATCAAGGAGATCATCCCCGGGGTATCAAGCATCCAAACGGGGTTTGCCAGGGTTAAGGAGTCCTGGGCAAACGTTAGGGTCTTCTCCTTCCACGGACGGGAGATTAGCGGTCTTGATGAGGTGCTTGCCGCAGACAGGGCAGCCGTCCTCTGCGACAAGGTAAACAACGCCTCAGAGTTGCTGCTGCGTCTGGATGCCCTTTGTCTGTTTCAGGACAACAGAAGGGTCTTTGTCTGTGAGAACCTCACGTTAGAGGACGAGCACGTTACGGAGATCACCAACATAGACGAACTCAAGGGGTTACGGGAATGGACACGGCAGATAGTCCTCTTGATAAAGCCAATCGCATAGCCGTCATTGGCATAAGCCAACGATGTCTGGGACTGGCCGGAGTCATAGCGGAGCAGACGGGGGCGGAGATACACCTTAAAAGAACTGCTACGACCAATTACCCTACAGGATCAGAGCCGTTGAGACTGACGTTCTTTGAGACGCTCTCAGTACATATCCGGGATATATTTGACCGCTACAGTGGTTTTGTCTTTATCATGTCCCTGGGGATCGTCAACCGCGTCATCGCCCCACTGATAAGAGATAAACACACAGACCCTGCCGTTGTCACGTTGGATGAAGCGGGGCGGTTTGCCATCAGCACGCTTTCGGGGCATGAGGGAGGCGCAAATGCCCTGGCGGCACTGGTAGGTTCGATTACCGGGGCACAACCCGTGATAACGACGGCATCTGAGGCGTGCAGGCGTTATACGTGTGGCGTTGGCTGTCGGGTCGGCGTTTCAAGAGAGGACATCCTCGATGCCATAACCAGGGCCTGCATCAGCGTCGGGATCAAGGTCGGCGACCTGCGGTGTATTGCCAGTGCATGGGTCAAGCGTCACGAGCAGGGGCTTATAGCTGCAGCGGCGGACCTGGGGCTTGACTGCGTGTTTATATCCAGGGAGGCCATTGAGCTGTACTACCGCAATAATCCATCGACATCCAGATCAGAGATGGTCTTCAGGGCAATCGGCGTCTATGGCATAGCGCAACCCTGTGCGATGTTGGCCGGGAGAAACACACAGCTCATCCTGCCAAGGACAGTGTTTAATGGCATAACGGTAGCCATTGCAAGGGAGTGTCTCTTTGAGGACGCCCTCTCGGCAGTGGGAGATGTCACGGGCGAGGGTGTGGTACTCGTCCTGGGCGGGACGACCGAGGGCATCAGTGTTGCCAGGGAGCTGGATTTAAAGGGCTTCAACTACTACGTCTCCACGGCCACGGATTACGGCTACCGGCTGTTCAAGGAGAAGTTTGGCTCGCGGGTCATCCTTGAGAACTTCACAAACGATTCACTCAAGCGGTTTATCACAACCCACTGCATCACCAAGGTCATCGACTGCACGCATCCCTACGCTCACGTTATAACCAGCGTGGCACAGGCCGTGTGCTGTGAGCTTGGCGTCGAGTACGTCTCAAAGATCAGGGAGACGGGGATGGATACCGAGTTTGAATACGACAGACTCGTGACGGTGTTGTCCCTGGCTGAGGCGATGGATGCAATCGTCAGGCTCTCTCTCAAGAGGCCGCTGTTTACCACCGGTAGCAAGGATTTGAGCTTCCTCAAGGACTACCTTGCAATGGAAGGGGTAGAGGTATTTGTGCGGGTTCTGCCGTTTGAGCAGTCCCTCAAAAGTTGCTCTGATGCAGGCATAAAGAGTCAGAACATCATAGCCATGCACGGGCCGTTTTCGTATGAAATAAACACTGCCCTGATAAGGCAGCATGGCATAGATTGCATTGTGACAAAAAAGTCTGGCAAAGAGGGCGGATTTTACGAAAAGGTCAGAGCCGCCGTTGACTGCGGGATCGGCATCGTCGTAGTGTCGTCATCGGGATAGAAGGGGAAAAAGAAAATAAACCCTCCTGTAAATATTTCTGTGATGAAAATAGTCACATATTTGAAGCCAATGGTAAGTTTACGGTGATGTTATCTGCTTCCTCATTAGAAGCATTTCCTGATGACCATAAATTTCCCCATTGCTTATCAAGTTCGACAACTACAGTTTTTTCTAATGCGATTGCCCTGGCCCTTAGCCTTCGTGTGCATAAGCAAGTGGTGGATGCCTTTGGGAAAGAAAGGGGCGGTGGGGGGTGCGACCCGCTGCGGGAAAATCGTGCCCCACCCCCTCCCTCTCAGTTTTCGATAAAGATACTGTCGTGGATGGCTTTTAGTAGTGGGCCAAAGGTGCCGTGATCGATGGCCGAAATTGCCACGGCGTTGTATCGTACCAGGAGGTTTTCCACCACGTCGGGGGCAACCTTGTCAGTCTTGTTAAATACCAGCAACTGTGTTTTTTCTGCAAGCTCAAGCTCCGTAAGAATATTTCGCACCGAGTCCATGTGCGCCTCAAACCGGGGGTTTGATATGTCAACGACGTGGATGAGGACATCGGCGTCCTCGAGTTCTTCGAGCGTGGCCTTAAAGGCCGCCATCAGGTCCGGGGGCAGGTCGCGTATGAAACCCACGGTGTCCGTGATTATGACGTCGCGCTCGTGCGGAAATCGCAGGCGTCTGCTGGCAGTGTCCAGGGTGGCAAACATCTTGTCCTCGACAAACGTGGCACTCTTGGTCAGGTTGTTGAGCAGGGTTGACTTGCCCGCGTTGGTGTAGCCGATGATTGAGAGGATCGGCAGGGACATCTTCAGTCGCCTGCGTTTTCGCTGAAGCCTTGCCATTGAGAGCTTTTCAAGTTCACGCTCCAGAAGGTTTATCCTGTCCCTGACCCTCCTGCGGTCAATTTCGAGTTTCATCTCTCCCGGCCCACGGCCACCTACACCCCCCATCAGACGCGACATGGCCGTGCCCTTGCCCGTGAGATGAGGCAGCCTGTACTTGAGTTGCGCCAACTCAACCTGTACCTTGCCATCCCCACTGTGCGCACGTCTGGCAAATATGTCCAGGATCAACTGCGAACGATCTATTACCTTAAGCTCGGTGATGTCGGTTACAGCCCTGCGCTGAGACGGCGACAGGTCCTGGTCAAACACCAACAGCGTCGCCCCCTTACCCAGGGCATCGATGACAAGCTCCCTGACCTTGCCGGTGCCTATGAGATAGCGCGGGTTTATCTCCTTTGCCCGCTGGATCACCTTATCCAGCACCATCACGTTGCACGAGACGGCCAGCTCCTCAAGCTCGTTGAGCGACTCCTCCTGCTGATAGCGCGGCGTCTGCGATACGCTTATCAGGATCGCTCTTTCCTCTGCATCGTCCTTGGAAAAGGCACGCCGGCGCTGCATCTGCTCTTGAAGGGAGTCAATGAATTCCCTGAAGTCCAACTCAAGGCTGTGCAGCCCCACAGGCTCGGAGACCTCGTAGAGCTTATCGGGATTGTGGGGCAGCAGGTATGCGCCATAGAACTTGTCGGGCAATCCGTTGCGTAACCCAATGGCACCCAGATAGTCAAACCGCAACAGCGCCAGGTCGGTGAGGTCGTCTCCGGAGAGTGGCTCGTTTTTGAGGTGCGTGTGGATAAACCTCAGCCCCCGCAAAGGCTTCTTGCCCAGGGGATAGTCGCTCAACCCCGGCAGAAACAAACCCGAGGCATCACCACAGATGACATGGGTAATGATCCCCTCACGTGCAATAAGCACTCCAATCTGACGGTTGATTTCCCAGGAAATCTCCGCTATAAAGCGCACAAGCTCCTGCGAAATGACCTCCCGCACGGGAACCTTCCTCCTGTATACCCTTTCAAGGTCGTATACGGTCTTCTTCTTAAGCCCCGCTATGTTACCATACACCGTAGCGATATCATTACCTCCATTGTGTCGCTATTTTCAATACCTTCGATTTCAACCACCAAAGTAACCATAACGACTATTTATTTTTTAAATCATTATAAAATATAAAAAATAACTAATCTGAAACAAGGTGAAATTTTTTATACTAAAGCCCCGAACTCTTACAATTGCTATAAAAAAGACATCGCTATCTTATAATTACTGATACCGTGATTTCCCAGAATCGTTTCAATATCCCTTGAGTACATCGAGGTTACCAGTACCATATCAATTTCGGCCATATGCTCTTTAAGGTTGTTGACATTGATGACCTTTAGGTTGCCTTCCTGGCCATCCTTAAAGCTGTCAGCGAAGAACCTTACCTCGATGTCCTTTCTCTGTATTGCAATATTGTTTCTCATGCGACGGCCAAAGTTACCGGAGCCATAGAGGCATAATCGGGCATTTGGGGGTAGGGCATCAAGTGAAGTCATGTATTTATTTTCCGGTAGTTTGATATTTCGGTTTTGTTCGTCTTTCCTTATTATGGCAATTCCACAGTAATCGATGTGAACAAGGTCAATGTTAAAGTGGAGTTGTTTAAGCTCCTGGACAAATTGATAGACGTCTTTTATTACACGCACATGAGGGCAACTGGAATCATGGATTGCCAGTATGCCATTGTCCCTGAGCATTGGCCAGTAGGCCAGGAAATCCGACTTTACCCCTTCGTAGCTATGATCGCCGTCGAGCATGATAAAATCCAGCTCTCCATTAGTAACTTCCCTTACCTTATCGAGAGTTGACGGGGCAACTGAGGGGCCAATTATCAACTCCGATCTGTCATCCAGGACATTGTTTTGAAGATACTTTATAAGGTGTGCCGGATTGAGTTCAACCGAGACAAATTTGTCGAAGAATTCCCTGAAAAGCAGATGCGCCCCCCCTCTGAAAAAACCCGTTTCAAGGCCCACCGAACGATTTTTCATTGCCTCAATCATCCCCAAGACGGTCGTAAACTCCCTCACTCCCTGCTGAATATAAATATCCTTAAGGGGATCATATTGCATCCCATGCAAGTCTGAGCCCCATACCACATCAACAGACTCCATAATGGTGGTATGAACCCTTGGCCTTCCTGCTTCATGGCTATTTGCTCTTGTAACCGTAGCCTCAAAGCTGTCGATTAAATCATCAATCATATGACTCTCCTTCATTATACAATGCATGCTCTTGTGCTATCTAAAAAAACTTGTCACGCTTTTTTTAGTATCCTCTTTGTATTTCATGGTAACTATGCTGTTACGCATCCTGGATTCCTGGTCAAGCCAGGAATGACACAATTGGAAAACGGTTGTAACTGTCATTCCTGCGAAACATGTCCCCCTGTTCGAGCCAGGGGCAAGCTCTGGCTTGAACAGAGAAGGGAGCAGGAATCCATGTCTTTAAACCATGAAGTTAATCTACCATGCTGTTTAAAGAGGATACCTTATTTTATACTACAACCCTGCCTTTGCTGTCAACTATTGTAAATTTGTGGGTGCATAAATTTTTGGTGGCGTCAGGCTGCATCCTTTAGATGCGTGACAATATTGCTCCATTGTCCAGACGCAGACAATGCTTTTAGTGATACAATAGACTAAACGTGATTCTTTAGCATTTTGTATGGGTAACTCTTACTACCTTTGCAGAAAGAACCCTCCCCTAACCCCTCCCATAAAGGGAGGGGGATTTGTGCTGGTATCTTTGACATATTTTAATTTCCCTCCCCTTGTGGGAGGGAATACAAGGGAGGGGCCTCCTAAAACATTTGTGAGGGCTAAAAAAAACCGCCACCACTTTTTTATGCACCCCGGCCAAGGGTACCGAAATCAGGGCGGTTGGTATGGCACCGCAGAACAGCTCAAGAACTCCGTATGAAGGGTGACAAGAAGATAGTGCCCGATACCATGGTCGTAGGTGGCAACCTGGGGTCAATTGATGGCCTGGCCGCTTCCCTGATAAAGTTCCTGGGAGAAAAGGACCTGAAAGTTTAAAAAATCAAGCGTCTGAAAGAAAGGGCAAAGGGTGTCGGCCCCGTAATCGCTCCAATCTGCAATATAGCGCAACCCTACTCTAACAGCTTTGAAGTGCGGTTACGTCCAACACTGAACTGACTGACGATATCCCGCAGGCGCTTTGAGAGCGTCACCAGATGCGAGGATGCCTGTGACACAACATCCGTACACACGGAGGTATTCCTTGAACTCGTTGCTATTGTTTCTATATCCCTGGTGACGTTGTCTGCAACCGAAGTCATCTCATCCGTGGCAGAGGCAATGCTTGACAACACCTCCTGGAGCCTGGTAACACTGGATAAGATATCCTCCAGCGATTTACCGGCTTGCATGGAATATGATACACCGTCACTGACCCTCTGGAGACTGCCCTGCATGGAGGTAATGACCTTGATGGTCTCCCCCTGCATTGTGGTTATCATGGAGCTTATTTCGGTTGTAGCCTTTGAGGTTTTTTCAGCGAGCTTTCTTACTTCGTCGGCAACAACGGCAAATCCTCTGCCCTGTTCCCCTGCCCTGGCCGCCTCTATGGCCGCATTTAAGGCCAGGAGGTTGGTCTGATCCGCTATGTCGTTGATAACCTTTACGATGTCACCTATCTGGTTTGAGCGGTTGCCAAGGGATTCCACCAAAGAGGCCGATTCCCTGACCGTTTCATCTATCATCTTTACTTCATTTACCGTTTGTCCTACCACCTTTGAGCCTTTGCGTGCTATCTCCACGGTACTGCTTGCCGACAACGCTATATCTGATATGTTCTTTGCTATGTCCGAGACCGTCTGGGACATCTCTTCTATGGAAGTGGCTATCTGGGTGGTGCGTTCTGCCTGGTTGATTACGTCGGTTGACATCTTACCGGAGCTGTTTTTAAGGTTTCCGCTGGCATCTGACATGGCATCGGCAGCATCCTTGACCTCGCTTATAATGTCCTTGAGACTTGTAACCATATTGTTAAGCCCCTGCGATAGCTTTCCTACCTCGTCCTGGGCGTCGTATTGAAAACGAACCTTCAAGTCTCCAGATGCGATCAACTCCAGGTCCCTTGCCAAATCAACAAGAGGCTGGTGGGTAAACTTAAACGTAAACGTAAAAATAAGAATTACACTTACCAGTCCAAGCGCTCCCAGGGCTATAAATATGTACTCGATTTTCTTAAGACTTCCCAGTGTCCTGGCCATTGACACAGTAATGCTGACAGCCCCCAATACCTCTCCCTCACGTACATTGTGACAGCCCAGACAGTCCTTACCCATGAAGTTCCTACTTGCAACGTATGGATAAACGCCACGTATGTTCTCGCCCTCTATCACAACCTTCTCCGAGCCGGTGGTGATCACATCTCGTTCAACGGAGTCTGCGGCATACTCATCCGCATTTCCCTTGCCGTAGTCTCTGTCAAGGGCATCGGTTCTGAGCAGTTTTATCTTAACTATGTTGTTCATCTGCTCGATAAACGGCCTTTTACTTTCTTTTATGTTACCTGCCAACATCATTGTAGTGAGGGCATTTAACACGGTATCCTTGTATCCTCTGATGGCGCCATCTCGTATCTCGTTTATCACGAGATGCTTTGATAACTTCACCGTGACGACCACCGTCGCAATGATGCCTATAAATGTTATTAATATGATTGGCACTAAGGTCTTTGTCCCTATGGATACGTTCTTCATAACAATACTCCCTAATAAAGTCTTTTTAATGTTACACCAATAAGAGATTTATAATCTTTAAGTCTGTCCTGATAAACTACTGTTATATATTATCACGATTTTCTTAATTGTGTAAACACGGCGTTTGGTTCTCTCAAAAAAACTATGGCGCTATGTCACATATAAATGCTACCATCAACTGTGTCAATAATCGGGACGACATTGTGGCGGCTGATAGTTAGCAAGCTGCCCCCTGTAACGCATTCCCTGGTGGATAGCGTCTTTGCCGGAAAGCGGTATGTCAGGAGGAAGGTAGCCAATCTGGCATTAAATGCGCTGGAGGCATCTCTGCAGAGGAGTTCGTTGATAAGCTACCCTATCTACATGGTCATCGACCCGACAAACCACTGCAACCTGCGCTGTGCGCTGTGTCCGACGTGGCAGGACACGCAGGGCAGACCAAAGGGGATGATGGTGCTGGATGCGTATAAGAGGCTCCTGGATGAGGTTGGCCCGTATGTCTTTGGCGTGTATCTGTGTAACTGGGGAGAGCCGCTGTTAAACCGGCATCTTGCCGAAATGATCAGGTATGCCAAGGGGTACAACACAATAGTGGGTTTCAGCACCAATCTCAACCGTCTCAACGACAATACCGCAAAGGACATTGTTGCCTCCGGTGTAGACCTGATCGTCCTGTCCATTGACGGGGCCACCCAGGACAGCTATGGACAGTACCGCGTCGGTGGCAATTTCTCAACGGTGATGGCCAACATTGAGAGGCTGCTTTCCTTCAGAGAGGCTTCAAAGCCGTTTCCGCAACTGATATGGCAGTTTCTCGTAAACAGGTACAACGAGGGCGAGGTGGAGGCGGCAGGGCAGATTGCCCGTGGCTATGGGATAGCGTTTTCGCCTTCCCCGCTGCGGACGCACATGGGCAAGGAGCTGTTGATGCCTCTGTACGCACGCCTCAACGAGGACGCCTCCTGGCTGCCACAGGACAACTCCTACAGTCGATACGCATATGAGATAGCCCCCGGTACGAGGACAAGGCAGCATAGTTGCAAGTGGTTGTGGGACGCCTCCGTTGTCAACTGGGACGGCTCCGTGGCGCCGTGTTGTGGCGTCTACGAAAAGAGCTGGGACTTCGATAACTGTTTTGGTGCACGCGGCACGTTTCGCAGGGTGTGGAACTCCCCACAGTATCAACACGCACGACGCCTGGTGCGGGCTTACACCAAAAGAATGCCTTCAATGTTGCCGTTGCACAAACGCTGCAAGGACGCAGGGATTATCTGTGCCAACTGCGTTGAGTATGGATTTCTGGAGGACTAACCCGGGAGGGTAGGTAAAAACCAGTCAACCAGTTTAGTATTAACGAGCAGAAAATAACATACAGGTAAACTCTAAATATTTTATCGATCCGTGGATTCCCTGTCCTGGAATTTTTTGCCACGAGATACAACCGGTACGGGATTTGCAAGATAACGAAGACATATACGATTATCCCTGCCCGATTGTATTGCCAAGCCTTATCCAGGCGCATCCTGCTAATGCTTATAAAGCTCCTTGTCAACCCACAACCGGGGCAATTTATATGGAAAAGATTCTTGAATGCGCATATATCCGGTAACGTCATGCCATTAAGAGAAACGGAACATCCGTCCTCAATGGACAAGATACGCGACAAGACCAAAATCGAGAGGCATAGCACTAAAATGTATACATTACTGTTATCTCTAAGCACTTTGATTACGGGCATTCTAGTGCCAGATCAATCCTCCTGGAAATCGCGACACCAAAAACAATGCATTGACACCTTCCTTTAAAAAAAAATTACTCGAACAAGTATGCAATTTAGTCGTTAAATCTGTCAACATGAAGATACAGCTTACAGCTTTATACACCGAAAGTTGTTTTTCCCGGGTGCAAAAAGGTATCATAAAGGGATTAAGATTGACTCAAAATAGAAAATTAAAGGCAGGGAGAGTATAAAATGACTACGCTACAAGTGAGCATAGAAGACGAGATGAAGGTCTGTTACCTGGATTACGCCATGAGCGTGATCATAGGCCGGGCATTGCCTGACGTCAGGGATGGCCTCAAGCCGGTGCAGAGGAGGATACTCTATGCGATGTTCAGGGAGGGACTGCTCTCCAACAAGAGGTACTCAAAGTGCGCCGGTGTGGTGGGCGAGGTCTTAAAGAAGTACCACCCCCACGGTGACAGTGCGGTCTACGATGCCCTGGTGAGACTGGCGCAGGATTTTAATATGCGCTATCCGCTGATTGACGGACAGGGCAACTTTGGCTCGATGGATGGTGATCCGGCAGCGGCTTACCGGTATACGGAGGCCAGGTTGGCCAAGATCGCCGAAGAACTGTTACTGGACATCGACAAGGAGACCGTTGACTTCATCCCCAACTTCGACGAAACCACCGAGGAACCAATCGTGCTGCCGGCGTGTCTGCCCAACCTGATGATCAATGGGGCCGCAGGCATAGCAGTGGGCATGGCAACCAACATCCCCCCGCACAACCTGGGCGAAGTGACAGACGCTCTGGTGCATCTGCTCGAAAACCCTGCAGCGGACACCGCCGCTCTGATGAACTACATCAAGGGGCCGGACTTCCCCACCGGAGGCATCATATTTGGCCTCAACGGCATCACCGAGGCATACGAAAAGGGCAGGGGACAAATCCGTGTCCGGGCACGGGCGGTCATCGAGCAAAAGCAACGCGGAGGGGACAGCATCATTATCACGGAGATGCCGTATCAGGTCAACAAGGCCCGAATGCTGGAGAAGATCGCACAACTGGTCAGGGAGAAAAATATCGAGGGTATATCCGACCTGCGCGATGAGTCCGACAGGGATGGCATCAGAGTGGTCATAGAGCTAAAGAAAGACGAAATGGCACAGGTCGTGCTCAACAACCTCTACAAGCACACGCAGATGGAGGTCACCTTTGGCATAATCATGCTGGCGCTCTCAGGCGGACAACCACACGTGATGCCTCTTAAGACCGTCCTGCAGCACTTCCTGCAGCACAGACGCGAGGTCATCATCAGACGCACCAGGCACGACCTCAGAAAGGCCCTGGAGCGGGCACACATCCTCGAAGGTCTCAAGACGGCCATCGATAACCTCGACGCCATAATCAACCTCATCAGGACATCCGAAAGCCCCGATGTGGCAAAGGCCGCCCTGGTCAACAACTATCCCCTTAGCGACATCCAGGCACAGGCGATCCTTGAGATGCGTCTGCAACGTCTGACCGGCCTGGAGAGGGAGAAGATCGTGGCCGAGTACGAACACACCCTCAAAGAGATAGAGCGCCTGAGGTCGATCCTCGCCAGCAATGCACTCATCGCCGAAATCATCAGGGGCGAACTCCTCCAGATAAAGGAAAAGTACGCAGACGAACGCAGGACGGAGATCGTTTCGGACATACAGCAGATATCCATCGAGGACCTCATCACGGAGGAGGAGATGGTCATCACTGTGTCGCACAATGGCTACATCAAACGCAATCCGCTGTCGGAGTACCGTCAGCAGCGTCGTGGCGGCAAGGGGATGACGAGCATGGAGACACGTGATGAGGACTATGTTCAGCAGTTATTCATAGGTTCCACGCACAACTACATCCTGTTTTTTTCAAATTTTGGCCGTCTGTACTGGCTGAAGATATATCAGATACCGGAGGCCGGCAGGACTGCCAAGGGCAAGGCCATCGTCAACCTCCTGCAACTGCAACCGGGTGAAATCATAGCGACGGCCCTTCCGATCAAGGGGTTTGACAAGGGCTACCTGATCATGTTTACCAAGAAGGGGATCGTCAAAAAGACCTTGCTCAGTGAGTTTAGCAATCCTCGAGGCAAAGGGATCATCGCTATCAGCATAGACGAGGACGATGAGCTGATGGCCGTGCGCTATGCCGATGGTCAATCGGACGTGTTGATTGGCACGCGTCTGGGACACGCCATACGTTTCAATGAGGAGGACGTGCGTTCAACGGGCAGGGCCTCCAGGGGTGTCAAGGGCATAAAGCTCAAAAAGGACGACGAGGTCGTATCGGCGGAGGTCGTTGAGGACAAGACGACGTTGTTGAATGTGACGGAGTTTGGTTTTGGCAAGCGTTCCAGTTTGCAGGAGTATCCGCTTCAGGCTCGTGGCGGGCAGGGGGTTATATCGATAAAGGTTACGGAAAAGGGCGGCAAGGTGGTTGGCCTGATACAGGTTAGGGATGAGGACGAAATAATGGTGGTGACCAAGACCGGCAAGAGTATCAGGACCATCGCCAGTGCCATCTCCGTAACCGGGCGTAACACGCAGGGCGTAAAACTAATGGACGTCGGCAAGGACAACATGATCATGAGTATCGGCAAGGCCGCCGAAAAGGATAGGGTCGAATAAAACAAACGGCTTTGCGTGTGTGTTTTGATTACGATCACCTTTATGTATGACAAAACTTGCCTTAAGCTATACTCATGTGACCTCCAGCCAGGTGGACGGTTCCACCTGACATAACCGCCCACTTCTTCTTTTTTTTCTGAGAGACTAGTGTACGCCCTTTTGGTTGAGGAAGGCGGCAAACGTCCTGTCTTTGTCGAGGATGTGATCGTTTAGCCACTTCTTGAGGAAGTTCATGACCTCTACGGTAACTACCATCTTGCCGTCTGCAAATTGCTTCTGCAGGTCAAGCACCTGTTTTGTCAGCTTATCATGCTCGGTCTTGTGCTTGTTGTTGTCGTTGTACTTGTACTGTGCCATTAACTTCTCTTCGTATGCGAAGTGGTCCTTTGTATAGCCAATCAACTCTCCAAGTACCTTGCCCATCACTGCTGCCCCCTTACCACCCTGCATGGCGCCGTAGAGTTCATTGATGATATCGACAAGTTTTTTGTGCTGATTGTCTATATCCGCTGCGTTTACTGCCAACTTACTGCTCCAGTCGATAAACTGCATCTTTAGAGTTTCTCCCTGCAAATAAAATGCTGATAGCCATAAATTATGGCCTTTGGACAATAGCATATTGCATTTCAGCGTGGGGCGTCAGTGACCATGGTTACACAGCATTGGTGCTCATTTGAAGTTATCTGCATGTCCCTTGGTAAGGATAAAAAAAATACTTGCTTTTTTTTTGCCATAATGTTATAACACAATATTATTGCAATTTATATAATAGATAAAAAGAAAGGCGGTGATTGTCGGGAAACGGTTTAGACGTTAACGTGAGAGAAGCAGACAGAGAAGTGGTTTAATTTTGGTATTTAAACAGACGAAAAAAAAGTAGTACGTATTAAATGTTAGGAGGTTTAATACATGAGAACGTTGAAGTTGTTTGTATTGTTAACACTAGCTATTGGGCTTCTTGTTCCGTCAATTGTAATGGCTAGAGCTGATGACAGCGGTAAAGAGGTAAAGACCGTTAAAGAACTGATAGCTATGTATGACTCAACAAGGTGTAAGCAGTGTCATGAACAGATTTATAAGGATTGGGAGAAATCTCTCCATTCCAAACCGCTAATCGGTCCTTTTAGCAAGACGCTCGGTACGTTGATTGATTATATGAAGCAGCGTGATGGTGAACTCAAGAAATCCCGCGAGATCACAAAGAGCATTAAAGATTACATGATGCCTTGCTTTATCTGTCACATTCCACAGCTGCAGGATGCCTCGGAGGCGGCCGCGCAAGAAATAGCCGATGCCGTTGTCAAACAGGACTTTGATATCATCGAAAAGCTCCAGATCAACTGCATAATCTGCCATAACAGAGACGCCCTTGTCAGAACGTTCAGAGATGGCGCCCCGGCACCAGACACCATCTATGGCAACAAAGACCTTGGTGGTGCACATGCCGATTCAGTATTTACAAAATCCAAGCGTGCAGAAATGATGGAGGACTCATCCTTCTGTGGCCGCTGCCACCAGGGACCAAACCTCCTGCACTCGGCCGAGCCTATGTGGTGCGTATCCAACTACGACAGCATGGTGCAGAACTATATCCCTAATGGTGGGGATAAGGGTTGCCAGGATTGCCATATGAGGGCGCCTAATACAGGGCACCGCTTCCCGCCAAACTATGACGACAGGGAATTCCAGATGAAGAGGCTCAAGGAGCATATCAAATTTGACGTCTCTGCAATGGCCTATACCTTCAAGGTCAAGTTACCAGAGGTCCTGTCAATCCCGCAGGTTGTTATAAAGACAAAGGTCACTCATGACATCGGACACAGGTTCCCGGATGGTTGCCCATCTCCCACACACTTCTCGCTAAAGGTCAAGGTAAAATCCAAGGACGGCAAGGAGATATTCTCAGAGACAAAGTACTACATGCCTCAGAAAAAACTGGGCTATCAGGATAACACTATGGTATTTGCCTCGCTGAGAAAACTCAACCTGATGAGAGACACATCGCTTCAGCCGTTTAAGGCCAACGAGGAGACCTTTGAGGTCAAACTGCCCCCTGGCGTAGAGGATGCCGTAGTGGAGGCCTCCCTGACACTGGTTGTCGAACCGGGCGTAAAGGATTCAGTGTACGAGCTGGGTACATTTACAAAAGAGGTCAGTCTCAAAGGACATAAATAAAGCGCAATAAAATGGGAGTCTTCCATGACTCCCGCAAAAAAGGTGATAGCAGAGAGCAAGGATTAAGATATCATGGTGTGTTAGCCTTGTTCTTTGCGCTCTTTGATTCCTGCCTGCGCATAAACGGCACCGTCAGACTCTCACAGGTCAGCGTCGTTCATGCACAGGTGTTTTTTTTACCCACCTCCACCGTTGCCCACCTCCACCGTGTCTGTTCCCGCCTCTGTAAACCCTTCCAGCATCTTACATCTTATCACCCTTTGACTTTCGATACACAATATTTCAATGCATATCTAATGGCTAGTGTGCTTCGACCCTGAAGGAAACCTCGGCCTTTACCCGGAATGCGTCTACGCTGCCGTCTTCTTTCATTTTTACGTCAAATTCCGTTACGAGGATGCGTGTGATGTGTCTCAGGCTTGCCTGTGCCTCTTTGATAAGATTTGTCGTTGCCTCTTCCCAACTAACCGGTGATTGTCCTACTAAAATTACAACCTTCGATACCATAACTTACCTCCTTTTAGGGTTTGCTGATATTTACAAGATATATAATCCTCACCACCTATGCTAATTATATGTTACATAAAAATTGCAACACAAGTCAACCCCCTGTCCTCTGCCCCTTCTTTTTCTGTGACCTGTCCGTGTATAATAAAAGGCGATGGAAATATCTCATGATATTATAGCCAGGGCCAGGGAGGTCAGGGCCGTGGTACTGGACGTAGACGGCGTGCTCACAGATGGCAGCATTGTGCTGGATGCCCGCGCAGAGGAGCTCAAGACCTTCAACGTCAGAGACGGACAAGGTATCAAGATGCTCCAGAGGGCGGGCATTGTTGTGTGCATAATATCGGGCAGGTCATCCAGGGCTGTTGAGAGTCGGGCAACAGAGCTTGGAATAACCGAGTGCTTCCTGGGATGTGACCAAAAAGGCGGGGTCTACCAACAGTTCAAGGCCAGATACCAGCTCAGGGATGAGGAGGTTGCCTGCATGGGCGATGACCTCTCAGACATTGTGATACTCAAAAAGGCTGGACTGGCCATTACCGTATCCGATGGCGATGAGTATACCGGGGGACACTGCCACTACGTTACAACAAGGCCGGGCGGAAAGGGCGCCGTCAGAGAGGTCTGCGATATGATACTCAAGGCAAAGGGCCTCTATAACGGGATCGTTGATGGGTACGCTGCGGTTTAACATCCCCACGCTCTTGACACTGAGCAGGATAGTGCTTATTCCGGTGTTTATAGTTGTTACGCCGGGGCATCCGCTGTGGGGGGCCGTGGTGTTTGGGATTGCCTCGATAACGGACTTCTTGGATGGCTACCTTGCCCGTCACTTGGGACAGATCACCGAGTTTGGCGTAATCCTCGACCCTGTGGCCGATAAGTTTCTGGTGATATCGGCGTTGTTCCTGCTGGTGAGCATGGGAAGCCTGTCCGTGTGGCTTGCCACGATTATCACGGTCAGGGAATTTCTGGTCACGACCCTGAGGGTCGTTGCACTGTCAAAGAAGATCATAATAAAGGCCGAACTCGGAGGCAAACTGAAAACGGCTGCACAGATAACCGGAATCCTCTGCCTGATCCTCGAAGACACCCTCTTTGGAATCAACCTCTATGGGATCGGCGTGGTAACGATCTGGATATCGGTGGTGCTGGCCATCGTCTCCGGGATACAGTATACCGTTGTGTTTTGGAAAAAGGTATGATGCACACAGCAACGTATGCAGGCTTGTGTGTGGCGGCATTTTTAGCGGGGTCGATCCCCTTTGGGCTGTTGATTGCCAGGGCAAAGGGCATCGATCTCAGGACCGTTGGCAGCCGTAACATTGGCGCCACAAACGTCCTGCGCAGCGTGGGCAAGCTCCCCGCACTCTTTACACTCCTGGCCGACATCTTTAAAGGGGCAATCTTCGTTGCACTTGGCAGGCATCTGGGGGTTGGAGTAACCGTGGAGGGGGTTATCGGACTTTGTGCGGTACTGGGACACATCTTTTCGGTCTTTCTGGCATTTAAGGGGGGCAAGGGGGTTGCCACTGCCCTGGGGGTCTTTGTCATCTACAGTCCGGGGGCGTGGGGGGTAACCGTTGTGACGTGGCTGATAACGGCATTTGTCACAAGGTATTCCTCACTTGCCGCATTGACGGCCTTTGCGCTCCTGCCTGGATACATATACATCATTGATCGCTCAATGGTCAAGGTGATAATCGGCATTGTTGTTACAGTTGTTATCTTTTTCAAACACAGGGACAATATCAGCAGACTCCTGCATGGCACTGAAAAGAAGATAGGCCGGAAATCCGATGCCTAGCTGCGTGGTGCTCCTAAGCGGTGGGATAGACTCCTCAACGACCCTGGCCATAGCCCATGCCGAGGGATTTGAGCTCAACGCCCTGACAATCGACTACGGACAACGCCACAGGGTGGAAATAGAGTGCGCCAGGACGGTTGCCCGAAGGTTTTCCGTCAGGAGGCACCTTGTCCTGCCCCTTGACATGACAGCAATAGGCGGTTCAGCACTCACAACACAGGACATCGACGTCCCAAAGGACAGGTTCTCAGACGTGGACGGAGCTGCGGCAAACGACATTCCTGCGACCTACGTACCGGCCAGAAACACCGTTTTTCTGTCGCTTGCGCTGGCCTGGGCCGAAACGCTTGAGGCAGATAACATCTTTATAGGCGTCAATGCCGTTGACTACAGCGGCTATCCCGACTGTCGCCCGGAGTTCATCCATGCCTTTGAGGAGATGGCCAACCTGGCAACAAAGATATCCGCAGAGGGAAGGCTCCGGTTTACGGTTCGCACGCCGTTGATCTCAATGTCCAAGGTCGAAATCATACGGAGGGGACGGGAGCTGGGACTGGATTACTCCATGACCTGGAGCTGCTATGACCCAACCCCGACGGGTAAGCCATGTATGCGGTGCGATAGCTGTATCATCAGAGAAAATGCGTTGAGGGAAAAATGATCTTTACATTAATTCATCCTTGTTATGATATTATATACTATAGGCTTAAATTTATCAGATATGATAGCAATGCTGATTTCTAACGATATATGATGCAAAAGAGATGGATTATAAACAGAACCAACAGGGAGTTTGTAGATTACCTGTCCAAGGCTGCGGGGATTTCGCCTATAGTGGCGCAAATAATGATCAACCGCGGCATCAAAACCCCCGAGAAGGTAAAGAATTTTTTTTCGGCCTCCCTCAACGCCTTGTCTGACCCTTACGAGCTTCCTGGGATGTCGGTGGCCGTTGAACGCATAATGGGCGCCATAAACAACGGCCAACGCATCCTTGTCCATGGAGATTACGACGCCGATGGCACAACGGCCACTGCCATACTGGTTGAGACGCTGCTGAGGCTTGGTGGGCATGTAGATTACTTTATCCCCACAAGGTTCAAGCATGGCTATGGCTTTCACACGGCGGCAGTAGAGATTGCAAGGGATAAC
This sequence comes from Candidatus Magnetobacterium casense, assembly GCF_000714715.1. GTDB lineage: Bacteria > Nitrospirota > Thermodesulfovibrionia > Thermodesulfovibrionales > Magnetobacteriaceae > Magnetobacterium > Magnetobacterium casense. The sequence goes on along the minus strand of NZ_JMFO01000006.1, from coordinate 35,324 downwards.
AACGTCGGGCTTATCATAACGGTCGATTGCGGCATCAGCTCCTTTGAGGCCGTGGAGTTGGCAAACACTTGCGACATAGACGTCATCATAACCGACCATCATGAACCACTGTGGAAAGACAAGGACACCGTTGGCCAAGAGGGGAGCACTGCATCTGTCGTGTTGCCTGCCGCCTTTTGCATCGTCAATCCGAAGCTGACGGGTGTGGACAATCCACTTTCCATACTGACGGGTGCCGGTGTGTCCTTGAAGCTGTCCATAGCGCTGATGGCAAGGGGGTATAATGTTGGTGATTTCACGACACTCCTGGATATCGCCGCAATTGGCACAATAGCCGACGTGGCACCGCTGGTTGGTGAAAATAGGGTGATAGTCAAGGAGGGTCTGCGGGTGCTTGCGGAGAAGAAGCGGATAGGGTTGAGGGCGCTTCTGGAGTTGACCGGTATAAGTGAGCGAGCCTTGGAACCTGACCTCATGTCCTACTCAGTCATACCTCGGATCAATGCCGCCGGCAGGATGGCTGATGCCACTTCCGTGGTCAAACTGATGATCACGAACTCTGTCGAAGAAGCCGAAACCATCGCCAGATACCTCAACAACGTCAATCTCGAAAGGCAGCGTGTTGAGGAGTATGTGCTTGAGATGTCACTGATTCAGGTCAGGCGCAAGGGGTTTGACAAGGTGATAATCATTGCCGATGAGGGTTGGCATGAGGGCGTGTTGGGAATAGTGGCCTCAAAGATGGTTGACCGCTACGGTTTGCCTGCCGTGGTCTTTTCCATAAAGAATGGGGTAGCCAGGGGGTCGGCCAGGAGCGTACCGGAGTTGGACATCTGTGATGCCATATCCCATTGCTCGGAGTGTGTCATACAGTTTGGCGGGCACAGGCAGGCGGCAGGGCTTACCCTAAAAGCAGAGGATATAGACAGATTTGAGACCCTTATCAATGAGCACGTAAAAAATACCATCGCCAACAGCAATTTTACCCCCACAATAAGCATTGATGCCGACGTCGCACTCAAAGACGTAAACGCCAAACTCCTGACCGAACTGTCAAGGCTTACCCCTTATGGCTATGGCAATCCGGAGCCAATCCTCGGGTCAAAGGGGCTGATGGCGCTAAATCCCAGGGTCGTTGGCAAAAACCACCTCAAGCTAAGACTTGGCTACAACGGTTACATAATTGATGCCATCGCCTATGACCTCGGAGGTTATCTGCAGGAGCTGTCGATGCACGAACGATTCGATGCTGCCTTTACGCCCACCATCAACTCCTACAATGGCATCAGATCCGTGCAACTCAACGTAAAGGCCTTCAGACCAAGCGATTGAGAGAGAAGGAAAGAAGGAGGGCGGCGGAGCTTCTTTTCCGCTCCAGGTCGCACCTGGCCCTCCTCAGACCTCCCCCGCAAGGGGAGGGGCGAGGCGCCCCGGCCACGAAGAAGCCCCCTTGACCCCATTTTACCATGCTTTTTTAAGAGGATACGTCAAATCTTAGTCTGCGTTGCTGAATTGCCTGCGTCTTACCCTGTACATGACGATAGAAGAGAGCGTTATAATCCCTATGATCGACCACGCATCCAGCGTTGGAACGGTGTACACTTTACTGAAAACGGCCGTCATCGTCGTTGCCGTTGCAGAGATGGCGCTAATTGAGACCCAACTTAATGAACCGTTGTATAGATTGCTGTTTGGTGTTGATGCGGCATTAAACGCTGTGGCATTACCTGCGTACCAGAGATTGGTATTTTGGCCGTAGTGACCTACTGACATCTGATAATTGTCTGCCGTTTCGAGGTTTACCAGGCGATGATTTTCATTGGTGTTAGTTGACATACTTGTATCGACATGAAAGATGGCCAGCCCGCCTCCAAAGCCTGCCCCTAACCAATTTTCAAGCCCCAGGTCGTATCCTGCGGCCTGTCTGTTTTCAACGAGAAAGTATTCGGTAGCGTTAGCCGTTGTTGCCCTGTAGACGGTGTTGGCAGAGGTTGCGTTTGTATGGCCTGCCGCCACAATGGATACGGAACCATCCCCTATGGCTCCATCGACCCAACCGCGGATATACTTGCTGTAGGCACAGGGTAAGACAGGGGTTGCTCCCGACCACGTATCGGTGTTTGCCTTTCCCCAACTCCCCGAAGACATGAGACCAAAAGCCCCTATGCCCTCAGAAGAGTCGTCCGTGTCGTACAGGTCTACCCATTTGAAGATCAGATGCCCCAACTCATGCACCATAATCCCTATTGTTGCTTGATGTGCATTGGCAACGGCATTGGTCTTATGCACTTCACCAAACATGGCATAGCCGCCATCTCCGTTGTGATATGCCCCCACGGTTTTACCATCCACCACGGGCGGTGCAACGTTGAAGATGGACCACTGATGTCCCCACACATTAGGCGTCGCGGGAGTTGCCGAGTAAGATGCCTCATATCCGGCAGCTATGACTACAACAGCCAACTCGTTGGTATCAACATAACCATCGCTATTTGTGTCGTAGGCAGCAAAGTTTACAGAAGGGTCTGCTGCAACAATTGCGTCTTTTGCTAACTGCTGGTTGGCTGTGCCAGTGCTATCCCCTGTGTTTGGATGTGCGTAGCCAATGTTGATCCAGTCAATAACGCCGTTGTTGTTTGTGCCTGATGTTTCGTTAGCCGGTGTCAGCGTAACCTTACCGTAGGATGCCTTGCTGTAATAATCGGCGATATTGGTTGAAAGCAAGGTTGCAAAGTTCGCCTCAGTGTATGTGGAATTCTGGTCCGTAAACTTTACCAGGATAAATAAAACTTTCCCCGAAAAGGTACCGTTAGGGGCAGACTTCGGGTTCACTTTGCTCTTGACAGACACTTTTTTTTTCAGTTCTTCCGTTGGCAGCATTATGTGTTTGTTTAATTGCGCTGGTGGGGAATGGTGGGCCCTTACGTTTGTCAGGATGGGTGTGTTGTTGGAATATGACGATATGTAATACCAGTAACCATCGTCTGACTTTGCCACTGAATACCCCTCTACGGTTTCAATCCAGTTGTGCCACTCATCTCCCCTCTGTCTTACCTGAAAACTACTGCCGTCGGGTTGTGTGATAGTAGAAGTCTCAGGATTTGCCGGAACTGCCTCTGCTAACGTCATCATCCCCACTGTCAACATGATGAGCAAACTACCAATAAACGCAAAAAACCCCTTCATATATTACATAATCCTTTCTCTCAATATATTTAGAATGCCTAAGACATCCCTGCAGGATTTATCGGTACAGGCAGAGGGAAACTTTAGACGCTAAAAAGAATAGCGGCTTTATTAAGCAGAGGGGTTTTTCAGGAAGCTGATGACATCCTGGACGCCCTTGTTGGCGTTGAGGAGGCTTGAGCAGTCAATCTTTTTTTCGATGGCCTTCTTAACGGCTGCCGACAGCTTTATGCTGCCAAGGAGTATTGCCCCTGCCATGTGGTCGTTGCGGAACATGAAGTAGTAATAGCTGCCATCGTCTAGTTCGCCTTCGATCACCTTGTCGTTGTCGCTATCGGGATTGATTTCGCCGATGCTGAACATGTCGTAACCGAGTACCTTGAGCATATTGGAGCGCGGCATACCTTTAAACTCGGCGTGTTGCCCTGCGGCATTTGTGCCGGCAATGCTCCCCTGGGACATGGAAGCGACCCACGTGCCGTAGATGACCCCCTCGTGTTCTGCGGCGTCTCCGGCGGCATAGACGTCGGGGTCGGATGTTGCCATGGTGTCATCGACAATGATCCCGTTGTTTACGGTAAGCCCTGCCTTGCCGGCAAGGTCGGTGTTTGAACGTACCCCCGTGGTGACGATGACCATGTCGGTTGCTATTTCGGTACCGTTGTCGAGCACGACGGAGTCGGCACGCTGTTGGCCAATGATCTCACGGGTTTTGACGCCGTTGTGTATGGTAAAGTCCTTGCTTATATGCCGTTGCAGGATATTTCCGGCCTTTTGGTTGAGTTGTCTTGGCAGCAACCAGTCGTAGCCCTCAAGCAACGTCACATTCACGCCACGCTTTGACAGCGCCCCGGCCGTCTCAAGCCCCAGCAGTCCCCCACCGATGCATACGCAACGTGTCTGTCCCTGGCAGTTGTCGAGCAGGAACTCGGCGTCGGCCATCGTCCGCAGTACCGTGACGTTTGACTTGTCGGCCCCCGTAATGGCAGGCACAAACGGCTGAGAGCCTACCGTAAGGATCAACTTGTCGTAGGATTGCGTGCTGCCATCGGTCATGGCGAGAGTCTTGTTTTGCAGGTCGATGCCGCTTAACTCGGCGCCCAGGAGGATGTCTATGTCTTTGTCTTTATACCAGCTTGCGGGGTGTATTTCAAGCTCTTTGTTGCTGACCTCTCCGGCGAGATAGCGGGTGAGGTTTATCCGATAGTATGGCAGGTAGGGTTCCTTCGATATAAGGATTACCTTGGCCTGGGCGGACACCTTCCTGGCAGCCTCCGCTGCCGATACCCCGGCAATCCCACCGCCCACGATCACAATCCTGTTGATTGGCGCATCACTCATATCGAAGATAGTATACCACGGTCGATTAAAAATGTAAAGTGTCCGAATTGCCTCACTTAAAAATCTATACGAAATTATAATAAACCTCATATAACAACATTATAGGAGGTTTATATGTCGTTAAAGATGAACGAAAGGCAAGCAGTAACAAAGGTATTTGCCGAAAGATACAAAGCAGCAAATAAGAAGCAAAAAAAAGTGATTCTCAACGAATTCATAGATTTGGCAGGATATGGCCGATGCTATGCAGGCTATTTGCTGAGAATAAACGGAAAACAGGTTACATCGTATTGAATGAACTCTATGGTTATCTAAGATTATACACCAATTTCTTCCAGCCAGTGATGAAATTAATAGCGAAGGTAAGGATTGGTAGCAAAATTTCTAAAAAATACGAAAAGTCTAAAACTCCTTATCAAAGGGTTCTGGAGTCAGAACATATTCCACAACAAAACAAGGAGCAACTCCGGCAACAATATGCGTTGCTAAATCCCGCTGCTCTAAAACGAAACATTGGCCGTTTGCAAGAAGAACTTCAGAACCTCGTTGCCTTTAAAAAACATTAGCGAGCATGACTTGGCCAAATACAGACCACCACCACACCTAAGACTACTTTCATATAGATACTTACGGAGGCAACACGGGTGAGCAAGTCAGGGCATTTCTTTTTTGCATTGCACACAATCGAAACGCTCCATAAGTCAGAACAGCCTGTGCGGGAGGTCTATACCCATGTGCTGGTATGCAAGCCTTGTGGCAAGTCTGCCGCGCGGGGTTCTTTCGATCAACCCCTCCTGTATGAGGAACGGCTCATAGACGTCCTCGATGGTGTCCTTTTCCTCGCTGACCGATGCGGCAAGGGTGTCAAGGCCAACGGGGCCACCGTTGTACTTTTCGATGATGGTCTGCAGGAGTCTCCTGTCCATCTCATCCAGGCCCATTTTGTCTATGTTCATAGCCAGGAGTGAGCTATCGGTTATGGCAATATCAATGATGCCGTTGTTTTTGACCTGTGCGAAGTCCCTGACCCTTCGTAACAGCCTGTTTGCGATTCTCGGGGTTGCGCGAGCCCGTTTTGCGATCTCCAGTGCGGCGTCATCGTTTATCCTGACGTTGAGTATTTTGGCCGAACGCTTCACGATAATTACAAGCTCATCGGCGCTGTAGTACTGCAACCTGTTGATGACACCAAAGCGGTCCCTCAGCGGTGAGGTCAGAAGGCCTGTGCGTGTGGTTGCCCCCGCCAGGGTGAACCGCGGGAGGTTGAGCTTGAGGGTTCTGGCATTTGGCCCCTGACCAATGAGGATATCGAGCTTGAAGTCCTCCATGGCAGGGTACAGCACCTCCTCTACGACACGTGGCATCCTGTGGATTTCGTCTATGAACAGGATGTCGTGCTCTGAGAGGTTTGTCAGTATGGCGGCCAGGTCGCCCTGTCTCTCCAGGACGGGGCCGGAGGTGGACTTTATGTTGACCTTGAGTTCGGTGGCGATGATGTTTGCAAGCGTGGTCTTTCCAAGTCCGGGGGGGCCGCAGAACAATATGTGGTCAAGCGGTTCGCCACGTCCCCTGGCTGCCTCAATAAAGACGCTGAGATTGTCCTTGAGTCTGTCCTGGCCAATGAAGTCGTCAAAGGTCTTTGGTCTGAGTGTGACCTCCGTTGTGATATCCTCCTTCATGGTGCCGGGTTGACAGATGTCGTCTTTTTTCAATTGCTGGAGGTTCCCGTTGCACCCTCTGAGAGGTATTTCAGCGCCTCCCTGATGAGGGCCTCAATGTCTTTTATGCCTCGTTTGTTGAGCAAATCGAGGGTGGTAACGATGTCTGCCTTTTTGTATCCGAGCGTCAACAGTGCAGAGAGGGCGTCTTCGTACTGGGTGTCCTTTGCAGGTACGATCGAAGGCAACTTTCCCTTGAGTTCAAGGATAAGCCTCTGGGCCGTTTTTTTGCCGATACCGGGAATGCGTGACAACATCGCCACGTCCTCCCCCTCAATGGCCGCCGCAAATCGCTCCACAGACAACCCCGACAACGTGGCCAAGGCTATCCTCGGCCCTATGCCCGAGACGCCGATAAGCCTGCTAAAGAGCAACCTCTCCTCATCTCGCATAAATCCATACAACTGCAGTGCGTCCTCCCTGACGTGCGTATGGATGTATAGAAACACCTCATTGCCTTCCCCGGGAAGCTCACTGTTGATGGCAACATGCACCTCGTACCCCACACCGTTTGTCTCTACCAGGACCTCCGTTGCCCTCTTGCGCATCAACCTGCCCCTGAGCGAACCTATCATAGCGAGCCTGTCATCTTTGTCGCTTTAATGATATCAGCAGGTCTGCGAAGGTTCAGTTTATCAGCCGGACAAGTTCGTCAATGCTGGAGGCTTCACGTATGTAGCCTTTTATCTTCTTTAAGTTGTCCAGACTATCGATCTTGCTGATCTTTTCCATTAAGAGCAAGCCGGTACTGCCAAACTTTACCTCAAGGGCAAGCTCTACACCTTCAAGCAATCCCTTTTCCAACCCCTGCGACAGACCCTGCGATAGACCCTGCGACAGACCTTGCTTAAACCTTACATCACTCTCGATGTCATATACTAATGCCATGTTTTCTAACTCCTTACATATATACTCTTGCAGATCCCTTGTCAGCGACATTATTTCTATTTGCTTTATGTACTTACTCAGGAGCGTCTCCTCACTAACAAAGGCCCTGACGCGCTGAAGCAGCTCCGTCAAATATACCTCGGCACCCTTACCCTGAAGATTGCACAGCACCGCTATGACCATCTCCTGAGGCCTCATCGAATACAAAAACACCTCACAATCTATCTCTCTCATGTCTATCATGTTATACCGATAGTGTACATCAGGCTCAACAATAGTTTCTGCCATCGTCAACGGTTTGTTACCAATATAGAAGACATATTGTATCACAGGGAGTTTATGTATCTGCGTCATATGACACCAGTATCTCAGCATCCTGTAGACCATGTCTTTATCATTGGTCAATTGAAACTCTATGTGAACAATGATAGTTTCACCCTGCACTGTAACCACTTTTAAGAGAAAATCGGCCTCCCTCTCATCGGTGACCTGCATCTTGCTCTCTATGGCAGTGACACTCACAGCGTCTATCTTCATCACCCTGGAGAGTAGAACGTCAACAACCTCACGCATGGTCTCCTTGGTTATCTTATCATACTGACCCGACATACTCTTATCATACATCTTTTGTGTAAGTTTTGACAATAGTGACCAAAATCACACTTGCGGACTTTAATAAAGACACACATCCATCCCAATTGACAATATCTTTATCCACTATGTTAATATTCTAGTATGCTTCATTTGAAAGCTAAAAAGTGCAAAAGTAATTAGGATGATATAAAATATAACATTGTCAAATTACCATAAATATAAAGAAGATACGGTAATAGTTTAGCTAAATCATGCAGTCTTTGATTGCTGTCACCAATCCTTGACTTTCGGAGGTATTAGGTATGGTTAGTTTTAATGCTTTTGGTGTTGCTACTAACAGGGCACTAAAGGGTGTCCTGATAATATCGATGTTTGTCTTATTGCTATTGGCAATGAGTGCATTGGCCTTTGCAAATGACAGGGAATCCCCTCAAGGATCAATACCGGATGGACCACCAGGAGGTGCAGCAGGCTCCCCGAAAGAGCGCATATGGCATGTGGATGTCAACTCTGGTTGTAACTACTCAGACTACGACGTTGATTTAGTTATAGGCGAGGACCCGGCTCAGATTGAAAATACACTTCTGAGGTTGAGTGCGTGGGATGTGGACTACAACGATCCACATGACTGTAAGGGAGGCATTGAGGTAGACTATGTGTATCTCAACGGAAAGAAACTGGGACAGTTTCAGGGGGCAAATAACTCATGGAGCATAAATACCTTTAGCATATCGCCCGGAGATTTGATAAAGGGGACTAACAAGATAATGGTAAACACTGACGCCACAAATACAGGATGTTGGTGTGTGGGCATAGGATATGTAGAGGTAGCGGGTACGGTAGGTTTTGATATAACGGAGTTCACGCCCGGCAGCAACAGTAAAAACATCCTATGGGACAAGCCCAATATAACGGTAAAATTTAGTAGTGAGTTAGACACCGGCACGATGAACAGAGACACGATTAAGCTGGATTATCGGGACAGGTCAGGTAATTGGGTGGATGTTGACTACAGATTAGCCCATGCGTCATATAAAGAGGTACATGTGATTCTTGCAGCGGACCTAAAAGACGGTATCCGTTATCGTATGAGGGTAATTGGCGGGGAGAACGGGATAAAGGGCAAAGGTGGCGCTACGCTTGATGGCACAACGGAGTGGACATTCTGGACAATGGTCAATCTCGATGGTCAAACCAACCTCAGACATCCCCCAAATACAACGAAAGATAAGTTGCAGATCACATGGTTTAACACGTTGCGCAACAAGAACTTGGTTAAACACAAGAGAGTCGCTAACCGTATCTATGTCTTGTGGGACGAGAACTATGACGTGTTTCATGAAGACCAGGTTGAGAGATTTGATGCAAATGTGACACTTGGCTGGTGCACAGGTCAGCAAACAATGAATTTGTCTATTCGACGTCCTGATATGTACCATAAAGTTGAGAGAGAAAGTGCAAGTAATACGGCAAATTTTTATCATCTCCATTTCGATGATAATGAAACATATAAACTGACGGTAGAGCCATCGCCACAGCAAACAGAGAGAAGGGTATTTGAAAAAGAGGTAGTGGCAACAATAGATGTAAGCAACAGAACTCTCCAGACAAAGGTCTACGCCTGTGATATGGCCGGGTGGTTTAATGGAGCCATCGCCGCAGACCTGGCAGCCGCTAAATCAATGTTTGAGGAGGGGGCAAGGTATACAACAGAGGTCTTCCCAATATCCAGATTTGACTACACCTATACCGGGGTTGGTAATACAATTGAAGAAATTCCTAGCGGTCACGGGGGGTTTGGCATGACATACAAGGGCTTTGAGTATTCACCGTGGTTGGATAATGCAATTAACCACAATACAGTACAGGGCAATAACGCTACGTGTGAGAATGTCAGAAAGGTTGAGATAACCGAAGGCGGTGTTACCAAGACACTGGATGAGAAGGATGTGGTAATTAATTACATGACAAATCTTCTTGGTGATAGTAAGTTCATTGTGGGCCTGGTGCCTGGTGACGCAATGCCCACCACGCTTGGCTCCAACACATCTTGCATAACCGGGTTAAGTAATAACTCAAAACACGTTATCCTCTTACTTGGAGGGACATTTAATGAAAGTACGGTAGCACATGAGATAGGTCATGAGTATGGCCTGGCAAAAACGACCGGAGCTGGATGTACAGATAGACACAATAATGATGGCAGTGGGATAGAAGGCTTCAGGGTTAACTACGGCAATAACAAGTCTTTTACTGAGGGTAATAGTGAATTTCGTGAGCAGAATATCGCAGATTGTAACGGAATTCAGTATCCGACATCGGTCGTACCTGTGATGTATCAGAGCAAACAACCTACTACGTTTAGATGGATGAGGGAGGATGACTATAACCATCTGTTTACTTCGATTCCCAATAGTGTGGCAGTGGCCTCAGCAGCAGCAGCGGCCTCAGGGGACTGGCTGGTTGTCCAGGGGTATGTGGACGACTCAGGGGCAATAGATATAGTCTCCCCGCTATACCGGATAACACAGAGAAACATAGCCCCCCCAAGTGGCACTGGCTACACGGCAAGTCTGCTTGATGCCTCCGGAGCCGTAATAGGCGGGGCCAGTGGCACCTACTCTTTTGGGCCGGATCAGTTATTCGTCACGTTGGATGATGGCAGGACAATAACGACTGCCAGCAAGATGTTCATCTTTACAATCCCCTATGATGATACCGCCCAGAGTCTAAGCCTCACCGGTCCAACCAGCACAAAGACAATAGACAGGGCATCCTATGGCAGCGCACCATCGGGAGTTGGTTTTACCTATCCCACAGATGGCGCTACACTAACCGGCAAGGTAACCCTGAAGTGGACCGGCACAGATGACGGCGGAAGGCTCTACTACCGCCTGGAACACAGTCCCAATGGCACAGACTGGAATCCGCTGGCACATGCCTTAGCCGCTACCACCTACAGTATAGATACCACCAAATTTGCCTCCGGAGCAAACCATAAACTGGCGCTTATTGCATACGATGGCTTTAACTCAGTCCGAAAAGAGATATCCATACACGTCAACAACACCGTAAACATAGCCCAGACAGTCCCTGGTAACACAGAACAAAATGTCAGTGAAGGAACTTTTGTGTTGGTAGATTTTGTTACCCCTATGGATGCATCCACTATAAACAGTGATACGTTTAAGGTAAGACTAGGCAGTGTCCCTGTAGCAGGCAGAGTTACATATAACAGCACCTTAAACAGAGCGATTTTTGTACCGACAGATAACCTGCTCTCCAAGCGCATCTATACTGGAATCATTTCTGGCGGGCCAACCGGCGTAAAGGATCAGCAGGGCAACATACGGACATCATCCTACATCTGGACATTCACGACCGGACAAACCAAGGTCATCCCTGTTGCTGTAACATCTACCCCGGAGAAGGGTTCAACCAATGTGCCGATAAGTACGCTCATAACGGCCACATTCAACACGGATATTCTAAGCAGCACCGTTAACACATCCTCCTTTACAGTCGCCGATGCCTCTGGTGCCTCCGTAGCAGGCAGCGTTACATACAATGCCTCAACTAAGAGAGCCATTTTTACCCCATCTGCAAACCTCTCCCCTAATACCACTTACACCGCGACTTTGACAACCGCCATCACTGATACAAATACCCCCGCTAATAGTATTGCCTCTGATTACTCCTGGGGCTTTACTACCGGTACTACGAAAAACAGTGGGGTTGTAATCAATAAGGTTGAATACGACTTAGGCAAAGACCTAAATGGCGATGGTCTCTACGATACCCTGGTAGTAAGGGTTCAGGCTGAGGTTACAAATCCCGGTACATTCAATCTGAATGCGCAGTTGAAGGACCAAAGTGGATTGGATATCCAGTGGAACTATAAAACCATAGAGGCCTCATCAAAGGGCGTTTACTCGATAGACCTGGAGTTTAACGGCTCAACCATAGCCGCACACGGAGTCGATGGCCCATACGTTGTAGCCAACCTGCTCATATATCACGCATCTAACCCCGGCGTGTATAACTTAATGCGTGGGAGCTATCAGACGTATCCGTACAAGGCATCCAGTTTCTATTCCGCTATACGACTATCTCCAATCCCCAACATATCGGTGGCACAGGATTCTACCAATACGGATGTGGTAAACCTTGAGTCATATGCCTGGCATATGAGCCTCCCCGTTACCTCCCTCACATACACAAAGCTGTTGGATACCGAACCCAAGGCAGGGGTGAGCATCAACGCCAAACACATGCTCGACATTAAACCAACAACCGGATTCACCGGCTCTACGGATGTTACGGTTGAACTAAAGGACAGCTCCGGCAACAGGGCATTGTACATTGTACGTATAAATGTATCGCCCGCCTATAAGTTCGATAAACCAGGGTTGTACATGATATCCCTGTCAAACCAACCGACAGACAACAATCTCTCAAGCGTACTAAAGTCAATCGACGGAAAGTATGATAGTATATGGGGTTACGCAAACAACCAGTGGTACGTCTATAAGCAAGGCAGTTCCCTGAACAACCTCGACAAAATTGAAGCAGGCAAGGGATATTATATCAGCATGAAGGAGGCTGCAAATCTAACCACGGTGGGAGCTGCAATTGCCTCTAAGAACATTAGCCTTGCAAAGGGCTGGAACCTGGTAGGTTTTAACTCAATGGAGGCCAAACCAATGGCCGATGCCCTTGACTCAATAACCGGGAGATATCTGGCAGTCTTTGCCTACATCAATGGCAAGTGGCAGTTGTATGACCCAAGCAACCTGGCAGCCAGTGACCTCACTACGATGACACCGGGATACGGGTATTGGATATACGCAGTGATGGATACCAATTGGTCTTTGCAGTAAGAGCGGTCTCAGGGTGGACGTCTGTACTTAGCGGACGTTCATCCTGACTTACAAGGTTGACAATAGAATACTTTTAACTGACAACAAGGAGGTCTACATGCAGCGCATAGCTTCGTTTTTGGTGAGTCTTATCGTGACATTTAATTTGTCCCAGGCAGTGACATATGCCAGTGGCATCCCTCTGCCATATAGAATAGGAGGGACGATCACATCATCGGCGGGCCTGCTTATTCAAGCCAATGTCAGCAATCTGGTTGTAACGGTGAAAAACCCGGACGGTTCTGACTACAAGGACGCAAATGGCAATATAGCCCAGGATAAAGACGGCTTAAGCTCAAACAACGTCTACATTGTTGACATCCCAATCTACGATGATACATCGCAGAAATCGGGGGCAAAGCCCGGCGATACCGCCAAGATACACGTCTCCGTCAACGGAGTCGAATATACGGTGACAACTCCAGCCGGTGGCTCAATAACGGTTGGGGCATCGGGCGATATCCAGACTGTCAACCTCACGATAGAAGGTCAACCAACCCCCGTGGGGAGGCACGTCGATTATGACTTTGATGGTAATGGCAATAGCGACGTATTGTGGAGACACTCTACAACCGGCGATGTCTATATCTGGCTGATGAACGGGACGTCTATAACCGGTGGCGACTTTGTTGTCAGAAATGCAGGCATAGATTGGGACATAAATGGTGCAGGTGATTTTAACGGCGATGCCAGGGCAGATATCCTTTGGCGGGACTCCTCAACCGGAGATATTTATATGTATATTATGGATGGTACCAAGATATCAAGTGGTGGTTTTGTAGCCAAGGGTATCCCCGGCAATTGGCAGATAAAGGCAATCGGTGATTTTAGTGGTGACGGCAAGGCCGATGTCCTCTGGCAAGAAACGACCACCGGCGATGTCGCCATGTGGATTATGAACGGGATCAGTATCGCCGATGGTAATTACATAGCCAAGGGTATCCCCGGCAATTGGCAGATAAAGGCGACCGGTGACTTTAATGGTGACGGCAAGGCCGATGTCCTCTGGCAAGAAACAACCACAGGCGATGTCGCCATGTGGATTATGAACGGGCTCAGTATCGCCGATGGTAATTACATAGCCAGGGGTATCCCCGGCAATTGGCAGATAAGGACTGTCAGCGACTTTGACGGCGATGGCAAGTCTAACGTCCTCTGGCAGGAGACCACGACAGGTGATTATGCCCTCTGGTTTATGGACGGGACAAAGATAATCAGTGGTAACTATGTGGTTCGTTCAGTGCCTGGTAACTGGCAGGTCATCAAGTCCGGAGACTATAACGGTGATGGTAAGGCTGACATCCTCTGGCAAGACTCTACCGCCGGCGATGTGTACCTGTTCCTCATGTACGGAACGAATAAGGTTGGCGAGGGACTTGTGGGCAAAGGTATACCCAGCCAGTGGCAACCCAGGTGAACATCATAATCTAAGGCAAACAACGTATGGATAAGAATACTTTCAATAGCATTTACGAAGGCTTATATCTGTTTGAAAAAATAGTACTTCAGATGATATCAATCATCTATGAGCCTTCATCTGCAAAGCAGATAGAAAGATGCCTCAATGAAGCCGGCATTAAGACGTCTCAGGACGTGAAGACTGTGTTGCACAAACTTGAAACCCTCCAACTGATCAGAGAAAATGCCTATAATGCCTACGAATGTAATGAGCCTGTAAACAACATAGCAACCCTTATGGCTGTACAAGATGGCACAATGAAAAAAATGGTATCGGCAGTCCAAAAAACAATGCCTGTGGCTAGCCTTAATGCTGACAGAATTTTCAGGGATATGCGCATAGGTTTCTACACCAAAGATGTTGAACAGACTATGAACAAGTATAAACTTGGCTTGACCTTTAATCCTGGCTATTTCCACCAAAGTCGGGTATTCAGCAGAATATGTAATATGCCCTTTGATAGCTCCTGGTTTAAGTCGTTGCCGATTACCTTGCAGTTAGCCGCACTGGATGAGATCATTGATTATGCAATAATTGCCCTGGAGCCTTTGAATGACTTCACGGATATCCTGCTCCAGCATAAGAATAATCCCAACATAGATGCCAAAGGAGACGACAATAGCCACATGCTATTATTGCTTGCAACCGTCATGATATTTCAGGGAAGACTGCCTGAAGCATCCGATGTAATCGGCAAAAGCGGTGGGGACTTCTATACACACTATGCACGGGGGGCATTGCAGTTTTTCAAGGGCAATACCGACAAATCGATCGAGGAGTATGAGACAGCCCTCAAGTTGCTCCAAAAGGTCACCAAAAAGAGAAACATATTCTTCAACAGTATCCTGGGGGTGTTGTTTTTCATCGCCAAACTCAGGAAAGGCGATACGGAGTTCATTTACAGATATGCAGAGATTGTAAATAAAATACCGTACTATAGACATCATGTGTCTCTGAGGATGATAGAAACTGTCTGTTCCTCGGTAGACGGGGGACGTGTTACCACAAACGGTCTGACCTTTTTCATGAGACAAAACAAGACCAGAGACTTTATCGCCGAGTTGATTTATAACTTCGCCTTGTACTATATAGACTCCAGGATACCGTTAGATAATCGCTCTCAGTTGTATGAGTCATACCAACAGGCATCGTCCAATGGATATCCAATCATGGCAATGGACATGGCGGAGCTGATAGCCATCGTCATGACGGATAGGTCAGAGTTAATAAAGCCGGAATTAACAGATTTTGTGCAACAAACACGGCAGCAGACAGGGGGCACTGGCATTATGTCGCTGTTGGCTCTCAAGACAGAGGCATGGGAGCGTTCACTCAATGCCATAATAGGATTGTTTCAGTCAGACAGGGATGCAGACGCCATGCAGAAGAAATCCCGCCTGGTGTGGCAGTTACACATAGATGTGCTCAGAAACTCATGCGTCATAACCCCCAGGGAACAGCGGAGACTTAAAACCGGTGCGTGGTCTGGTGGCAAGAACGTGGCACTGAAACGAATATATAACATAAAGGCCGAAAAAGACCTGCTCCTGACACCACAGGATATCAACATCTGCTCAACCCTGGAGATCGACAAAGACTATAGTGGAATGTGCTACAGGTTTGACACCAAGAGGGCATTGCTTGAAATGGCAGACCACCCCCTGCTCTTTGTGCATGACTCTAACACGGAACGGATCGAGCTTAAAAAGGGGGTGCCCGAGCTTATCGTCGATAACTCCAAAGGCGGATACATATTAAAGGTATCGCCTTTTAAGCCGGAAAACGATGATGTAGTTATCGTCAAGGAGGCCACCAACAAGTACAGGGTCGTGGAGTTCAAGGAAGAGCACAAGAAGCTCTACAGCATCATTGGCACCAAGGGTCTGCTGGTGCCTGTAGATGCCAAAGACAAGGTACTCCAGGCGGTGAGCAATATCTCCTCGATAGTGCAGGTACACTCCTCGATGGCCATGAGCCTTGAAAATGCCCGGGACATACACGCCGACGCCCATCCGCACATACGGTTATTGCCCTACAGGGAGGGGTTGAAGGTGGAGATGACGATCAGACCCTTTGGTGATGCGGGGCCTTATCTGAAACCTGGCGTTGGCGGTATAAATCTCCTGATAGAGATTGACGGCAAACCCTGTCAGACTCGCAGGGACTTTGAGCAGGAGAAGAAAAATGCCTCCGACGTAATCAATACCTCTGCCATCTTGCAGGAGACCGAGCAAAATGATTGGGAGTGGGTTGTTGAGGACCCTCAGAGCTGTTTGCAGTTGCTTGTTGAACTGAGGGAGATCGGTGACGGGGTAATGCTGGAGTGGCCGGAGGGGCAACGCTACAGTGTAACCAAAGAGCTATCCTTTGACAGTCTGCGATTGGCACTGAGGCATCAGACGGACTGGTTTAGTGTCTCCGGCTCAATAGCCGTAGATGAGTCAACTGTGCTGGAGCTAAAGCAGGTGCTGGAGCTTTTGGATGGCACGGAGGGGCGTTTCGTCAAGCTCGATGAGGGCAGGTACATACTCCTGACGAGGCAGCTCAAAAAGCGTCTTGAGGACATGAAGGCATACGCCCATGGACACGCAAAGGACGTGCGCATGCATCCCCTGGCCGCCGTGACGCTTCAGGACTTCTTTGACGACGTCAAGGCCATCGATGTTGACAGCGGATGGCGGGAGTATGTCAAGAAGGTTGCCGATGCCGGTGTGCTCGACCCCGCAGTGCCATCGACCCTGCAGGTGGAGCTGCGTGACTATCAGGTGGAAGGATTTAAATGGCTATCTCGTCTGGCCCACTGGGGGGTTGGGGCGACTCTGGCCGATGACATGGGACTGGGCAAGACCCTCGAGGCCCTTGCCGTCATCATAGAGCGTGGTGTGGCTGGGGCATCCCTTGTGGTTGTGCCCACTTCCGTGCAGTCCAACTGGCAGAGGGAGGCGGAGCGGTTTGCCCCAACCCTCAACGTGGTCATCTTTGGCGGCAAGGACAGAAGGCAAATCCTCGAAGCGTTAAAGCCTAACGACCTGGTGCTCTGCACCTACGGTTTGCTGCAGAGTGAGGTCGAGTTGTTGGCCGAGGTCAACTGGCAGACGATTGTCCTTGACGAGGCACAGGCGATAAAGAACTTTGCCACAAAGCGTTCCCAGGCTGCCATGAAGCTCAAGGGAGGGTTTAAGCTCATAACCACTGGCACGCCCATCGAAAATCACCTGGGGGAGTTGTGGAACCTGTTTAACTTTATCAATCCTGGACTGTTGGGATCGCTTGCGAGGTTTAACGACAGGTTTGCCATCCCCATTGAGAAGTACAACAATCGAGAGGCACGGCAGCGGTTAAAGAGGCTTGTGCAGCCGTTTATCCTGCGACGGACGAAGAGTCAGGTATTGGAGGAACTACCCTCGCGCACGGAGATCGTGCTGGAAGTGGAGATGTCTGAGCATGAGGCGGCCTTTTACGAGGCCCTGCGACAGAGGGCTATCGAGCGGATAGAGATGGCCGAGGGTGAGAGTGGGCAGAAGCTGATTGGCATCCTGGCGGAGTTGATGAGGTTGCGCCGGGCCTGCTGCAATCCCAGGTTGGTCAACCAGGAGGTCGATATCCCCAGCAGCAAGCTCAATCTGTTTGCAGAGGTGTTAGAGGAGTTGCTGGATAATAAGCACAAGGTGTTGGTGTTCAGCCAGTTTGTTGACCACCTGCAGATAATCAGGCAGTTCCTTGAATCCAAGTCCGTATCGTACCAGTACCTCGATGGTAGCACACCCATAAAGGACAGGGCAAAGGCGGTGGAGGACTTTCAGGCCGGTACGGGCGATGTTTTTCTGATAAGTATCAAGGCGGGAGGATTTGGGTTGAACCTGACGGCTGCCGATTACGTCATCCACATGGACCCCTGGTGGAATCCCGCCGTTGAGGACCAGGCATCGGACAGGGCACACAGGATAGGCCAGAAACGTCCAGTGACTATATACAAGCTGATAACAAAAAATACCATCGAAGAAAAAATCGTAAAGCTCCACGAAAACAAAAAAGAACTCGCCAACAGCCTCCTGGAAGGCACCGAACTAAGCAGCAAGGTCTCTGCCGACGAACTCATCGCACTCATAAAAGAATTGTAGCGGGAAAAAAGAACAAAGGGATAAAAAAGGGGCGACTCCGCTTCTTTGGTAGCACTCCAATCAAGCGTGGACGAGGTATAGAGTATTGAAAAGAATGGGTTAAAGAAGCCAACGTTTCCTTGATCTGCCTCCACGGTTGGTCACAATTAAGTTCTATCGTCCTCTCTATGAGCAGAGCAAGAACACATATCTTTACATGTGCCACAATGCAGTTACTTAACCAGTGATGCATTGGTTCTATCTTCTGCACTCACCATCATCAACAATAAGTCCTGCTTGTTCTTTGGAGCGGATGTTCTGGGTTTTGACTGTAAAAAATCGTGTAACCCCTTGACACTAAACGATTATTCAAAATTGATAGTGTCTACATTTTAAAATTCTTTGCTATATTAATAAGTTATCATGAAATGTATTATACCATGCCTCACTAATAAAATCAAGTTTTAGTGTCTACGTGTTTACACATTTTCTTTTATAAAACCTTATATTTAAAGGAAGTAAGCCTTTTTTTGCGCAGAACATCCGTTGGAGGTAGAGGTTTGTTCCGGAGGATACTGTCAGTAACAGTAACTCCACAAACTCTTGCTATCGATATGCATAACCGTACTAAATCATCACGGTTTAGAGTATCTGCACGACCGAAATTATATATCACTTTGACCTCTGGGACTTTGGTTTTAGGGTTTCGTGTGTTATGTGCAAGAATGACTTTATTGGCGGTGTTTCATGTTTAGCTTAACACGTATGGGGCGGAGGGGGTGAGGCACCCCTGCCACAACCGCCCCTTTCTTTCTTTGGATTGCATGCAATCGAAACTCGCTAACCTGAGTTAAGTTTTAAGGTACAAATGACATGCCACAAGCCTGCCGCTGTAGGGCTGTAGCGATGGCGATTTCCTGCTGCATGGCTCAAAACGCCGCGGGCAACGCGGATAGAAGCAACATCCTGATGACGATGATTCCTCTGCAATGACGTTGTCGCGATGAACTCTGTCCTTGGGGTTGATCTGCGGGACGGAATCTATAAGCATCTGCGTGTAGGGATGAAGCGGTTGCGTAAAGACCGCCTCCGTTGCACCCTGCTCAACGATTCTGCCCAGGTACATGACCCCAGTGTCGTCGCTGAAGTACTGCACGACGTGCAGGTCATGACTGATAAACAGATACGACAGCCCTATCCGCTGCTTTAGCTCAAGCATGAGGTTCAATATCTGTGCCTGTATGGAGACGTCCAGCGAAGAAAGCGGCTCATCGGCGACAACCAGCTCCGGCGACAGGGTCAGTGCCCTTGCAATGCAGATGCGCTGCCTCTGTCCGCCGCTGAACTCATGCGGGTAACGATTCATCACATCCGGCGTCAGACCAACCGTGTGCAAGAGGTCGGCCACCTTTTCCCTGTACTGCGAGTTGGGTACAATTCTGTGGATGCGTAGTGGCTCAGACAGTGTGGCAAAGATCGACATCCGCGGATTTAACGATGCAAACGGGTCCTGAAAGATTATCTGCACCGAACGCCTGTAAGCCTTAAGCGCACCCGCCCTCAAGCCAAAGATATCAACCCCCTTAAACAGCACCTCACCGGCATCAGGCTCGGTCAACCGGACAATCATCCGTGCCACGGTGGACTTTCCACAGCCACTCTCACCAACGAGGGCAAAGACGTTGTTGGCATCCACGCTGAAACTTACACCATCGACGGCCGTGACCACCGATTTCTGCTTAAACAGTCCCAAGGCGCTGCTGTAGTGCTTTACAACGCCGCTGACCCTTAGCAGCTCCATATGCACCTGACCATGTGCCCGGGGGCAAGCTCTCTCAACGGCGGTTCAGCTTCCCTGCACTGTCCCGTGACATGCTCGCAGCGGTCTGAGAACTTACAACCATCAGGGAGATTATCCGGTCTGGGGACAAAGCCCGGGATCGGTTGCAGCGCCACACCGCGTCCGCGGGGAAGTGAATTCATTAGGCCCAGCGTGTATGGGTGCATGGGGGCCTTAAACAGTTCCTGCGTCGATGACAGTTCCATGACACGACCGGCATACATAACCATCACCTTGCTTGTGTGCTCGGCGATGATCCCCAGGTCGTGGGTTATCAAGAGCATGGACATGTTTTTTTCCTCCCTGATGCCGTGCAGGAGGTGCAGAATTTGCGCCTGGATGGTAACGTCCAGGGCCGTAGTCGGCTCATCTGCTATGATCAGTGCCGGGTCGCAGGCCACCGCCATCGCTATCATCACCCGCTGCCTCATCCCTCCGGAGAGCTGATGCGGGTAGTCGTTGACCCTGGCCCTGGCAGAGGGAATCTTTACCGCATCCAGGAGCTCTGCTGCCCTGTCTGTGGCTTCCTTGCGTGAGATGCCCTTGTGGGTCATCAACACCTCTGCTATCTGGTAGCCTATCGTGAGCACGGGGTTGAGAGAGGTCATGGGTTCCTGAAAGACCATGGATATCCTGTTACCCCTGAGCTGCCTACGCCCCTCTGCGGTCAACCCAGACATGCTTTTGCCCTGAAAACGGATATCCCCCTCATAGAAGGCACCATCGGGCAGTATTGACATGATCGCATAGGCCGTGATGCTCTTTCCACAGCCGCTCTCACCAACGATGCCAAAGACCTCGGAGTCCCCCACTACGAAGTCAACAGCACTTACGACCCTTATTACAGGCTGAGACTTGTTCTTGAAATATATGCTTAATCCCTCGACCTTGAGGACTTCCATATTTATAACTATACCTGGAATCTAAACTAAAGACAAGGGTCCCCGTACCATTAGAGCAACCCTTCTATTGCGCTAAAGTCATCTGCCCGTATCAAGGCCTCAGTGATTGCAGATAGTCGTGATTCATCCTCGCACTGTCTGATTTTATCCATAAGGGATAGACCTTTGGTGCCAAATTTTATCTTCAGCAATATCTCAATAGAGCTTTGCATACCCTTTATCTGGCCTTTTATCTGGCCTTCCGCATGGCCTTCCATACGGCCCTGCATAAACCTTATGTCCGTTTTCAAGTCGTATACAATTGACATGTTTTTCTCCTCCTCTATCATGATTTTTTGCAAGTCTCTCAATTTTGAAAAGACCTCCAGCTCCTTCATATACATCGACAGGTTTAGTTCTCCGGTGGTGCTTTTAAACAATTCAGTTAATATATCCCTTGCAAATGAGCGATCATCACGATCCCCCTTGTCGCACAATACGGAGAAAACTATCTCAGGAGGCACACCAGAGTAAAGAAACCGTTCACATGGTGTATTGCGGATATCTATCAAATTATAACGGTAGCGGATATCGGGCAAGTTCAACTCACTATCCATCTTCATCTTATCCTTGCCAATAAAGATAACGTACTGCTTGACCACTACCTCATACACCGAGTAGATGTGAATAAAGTATCGCAGCATTCGTTTAGGCATCTTAGAGTCATTGGTACTCTGGAACTCTGCGTGTACAATGAAGGCCATCCTGCCATCCTCATTTATCCCGGCAACGAAATCAGTCTCGCGCTCATCGGTCAACTGCGTCACAACATTGAGACTGCTGATATCATCGGCCTTAATACCCAAAACCTTCTCCAGCAGAGGCCGCTCTATATCTCTGAGCAACTCCTTGATGATCTTGTCGTAACTCTCTGTTGGTGCATCCATCCTACCTCTATTATACTATAGACAGGGATAAAATTGGGTAAATTTGATTACCCTGACGCTATCTAAATCTGCTATTAAAATTAATCCCCCCAATATGTTATAATAATGTTCAGATGAAAAAGACGGCGAAGGTATACTTTGCGACGGCACGGTCAACAAAGTGGCGCTACAGCGACAGCATGCCGGGCAAGCTGCAACGACTGATGGCAGAGGTGGGACTGTCAGCGTACTTCAACAGGGATGAGTGGGTGGCGGTCAAGACGCACTTTGGCTCACCGGGTGCCCACAGGATAGTGCGGCCAACTTTCCTGAGAACGGTCGTCGATACACTCAGGGGCTTGGGGGCAAAGCCGTTCGTAACAGACA
Organism: Candidatus Magnetobacterium casense; assembly: GCF_000714715.1. Lineage (GTDB taxonomy): Bacteria > Nitrospirota > Thermodesulfovibrionia > Thermodesulfovibrionales > Magnetobacteriaceae > Magnetobacterium > Magnetobacterium casense. The sequence continues at coordinate 13,085 of NZ_JMFO01000006.1, read as the reverse complement.
CCGTGAGGATCCAGGGGTTGGACTACCTCGAAGTGGCAAACGCCAACGGGATAAATCATCTTTCGGTGGGAGCGCCCGTCATACTTGCCGACGGTCTGTATGGCAAGGACAGCATCCTTGTAAAGGCCGGTAGCATATTAAAAGAGATAGCCGTGGCATCGGTCATACACGACGTAACGGCTATGGTGGTGTGTTCGCATGTAAAGGGGCACATAAACGCCGGTTATGCCGGGGCTATAAAGAACCTTGCCATGGGCGGGGTGAGTTCCTCGCACAGGCACTGTGGCTGGAAGTGCGGCAGAGGCTCCATGCACACAATAGGGGAGGGCATGATGCGCTGGGAGCAGGACCTGTGTCAACTGTGCATGCAGTGTGTTGAGGTCTGTCCCCTTGAGGTGATCACGTTTGTTGGGGAGAAGATGGTGTGGAACGCAGACAAGTGCTGGCGATGCGGGCGGTGTCAGCGGGTATGTCCTGCCTCGGCGATTGATTTCCCGGGGGATGATGAGCGTTTCATGCGCTCCATGGCGGAGGCCGCAGGGGTGGTGCTTGGCACGTTTGCTCCCTCAAAGGTGTTATACATAAACTTCCTCACAGAGATACAGCCCGAGTGTGACTGTATGCCCACGGCAGACGTGCCGATGGTCCAGGACCTCGGTATCCTGATCAGCGACGACGTGGTGGCCATAGAGCAGGCATCCATAGACCTGGTGCTTAAAGAAAGACCGTTGCCATCATCAGCAGCCGACGGGATCACTGGCGATGTCTTCAAGGCCATGCACGCAAAACCATACGAATTCCAACTTGACGAGGCACAACGCCTTGGCCTGGGAACTTCATCATACGAGTTGATTACGCTTACGTAGAGGCGTTTTTTTATCAAAAAAACATTTCAGGAGGCAACACGCAGTGGACACTAAGTTTGACTACACGGTTGAGACCGCAAAGGGTTTTGACAAGGTCGTTGAGGATATCACAGAACGCAGCAAGGCCAACGGGTTTGGTGTGCTCCACATCCATGACGTAAAGGCAACCCTGGCATCCAAGGGCTATGACAGGAGCGCCCTGAAGATTATCGAAGTCTGTAATCCCGGCTATGCCTACAAGGTATTAAAGGCCGACATAAAGATATCCCTGATGCTTCCCTGCCCCATATGCGTCTACGAAGAGGGTGGCAAGGTGTTCGTAAGCGCACTGAGACCCAACATCATAGCGGATTTTTATCCCGATGCCGGCATAAAAGCAGTTGCACAGGATGTAGATAAGGCCATACTCAAGATCGTGCAAGAGGCTGTGTAGGGTGTTGAAAGCAAACCGAGCATGGGCATAAATAATTCATTGCAGAAGAAATCGTCCGGAGGATTCTTATGAAGCCGTCTGAGGAGGTCAGATTCAGACGGTGCCCATGCGTCCGTGAATGTATGTGATATACGTCCGTTCGATAAACCTACTGAGGGACTCAGGAATACGGGACATTGGGGCAACCAGAATTGCCGCATTAGTTTCATTTAGGTTGACATGCATCTTGGGAGGTTGTGTAAATTTTTTAGAAAACTTAGATATGTTGGTATAGACAGATAGAATAAACTCTAAAAAAAACCATAACATGTACTTGCCTCTTACAAATCTTAGATGTCTGTTTTGATCTGTGAATTCATCTTCTACCTTTGTGATGTCAATGTAAGATGCATAGGGGACTTTAGACTTATTGTGTATATACTCCTCAATTGTCGAAAACATTTTATTAGGGAATGGTAGCATCTGCACTCTGCCTTCATTGATAGCAAATATGTCCCCCATATCAATATTGTCAAAATAAGCTTTTTCCCCTTTGCGCATCCAATATATACACCAGGCCATCACGGTTACCATTTTATCCTGAAAGACTAATCGTTGTTCATCAAAAATTTCAAGGATTTTATCCAGTGAATCATCTTCAAGTGAAGATAAACAACAAACCTCAGTTATTACTCTGTAGCAGGTCTCTCTATCGACAAAATAATTTTCTATGGAGTGGTTGTCCGTGATGTAGACATTAATGTCATCAGGCAACGATTCGTTTAGAAAATCTGAGAGGTCACGATCTATAAAGAAGGCTATTTGTTTTTTGGGATATCGAGTCCAATCAAAGCCTTTGTAAAGCGCAATCACATTATCTCTATTTCGAACCACTAACAAGTCAACCTTCCATTGTCCCGGCAATCTGTCATTTATCTTGCCCCTGTAAAATGACAGGTCATCTTTACCTTCTACAAAGCCATAAACACACATTGCCTTCTTGCTCCAACGCATAAGAAACTCGTGATAGAAGGGCTTTTGAGTGTCTCTCGCTTTGTTAAGAGTCTCAATCATATTCGTAGGCGGTATCTTTTCACTCATAAAATTCACCAAGCCCGTGGGTGTATCTTTCAAGTTCGTTGTCATACACGAAAGGGGAATGTGTAGCCACAATAAGCCCGGAGCAAAATGTCCCATTTTTAATGTCAGGCAGAAATCGCCTCTGCCATGGGAGAGAGAGGGATAGTTCCGGTTCATCAATGATTACAATGTATCTGCCCTCATCTGAGAGATAGAGTTGGCTAAACAGAGACACAATTTGTTTCTCTCCTGATGACAGATACTCGAGTTCAATATCTTGCCTGGTTTCACTTGGTTCCTTTAATTTGATTGAGAAAACAAGATTTGCACTATCATAGTCGAGTCGTTTATCTACCAGGTATTCGTTACAGACATCACAAAACGTCCTCATCCGTGATTCATTGCTGCTCAGTTTTTCCTGAAATTGTAGCAACTTGAGCAGGTAGTGGCAGATGACCTTTGCATGTTCGTCTAAATAGCCGCCTTGTTTGACTTTTTTTATTTTCTCCAACAAATGTTGTTTATGATCCTTGGACAAAATGTTTTCTTGTATCCTATCAAGGATTAATTTTATAGCATCCTCAGATTTATTCTGTATATCTTCAATTTTCACCTCAGAGTATCTCTCATCAACCACATCACCCAAGTATCCAAGGGTCAAAGAATTCAGATTTTCCCGGATAAAATCTTTTATTTCCTTAAGATTCCATTCTATTGCTATTTTCACATCGTCCATTCCAAATTCAATTAGTTCAATATAGGAATCAGAACGTTTTCGTGGCACTTTGTAATTTTCTCCGAATATTGATTCAAGGTCTTGTTCAATTCGTCTGTATGTTGGGAGATATAGAATCTGCGCGTCTATTGATTTTTTTAGATTTGCATAAAGCTCTTTATTAAGTTTATCTTCTGATTTTTTTAGATTTTCATAAACCTCTTTAGTAATTTTATCTTCATTTTCATCTTGTTTCTCTTTCAGATTTTTAAGGCATACAAGTCCAAATCCACGTTCAGGTGGGTTAATTTTTAAATTGAGGAATCTACGCAACGTACCAGTTTGAATAACGTTCGGTTGGAGTGCAACATATTTTTCAATTATACCATATGACAATTCATGCTCACTCCCATCGACGGTTACAACCAATCTTGCAAATTCATACGGAGACAACAAATCCCATCTGCCAGCCAAGAAGTAGCACAGAAGACGCAACACCGTTGTTTTTCCGGTGCCATTTTCACCTACGAGTATAATAGTGTTGTCTTCAATCCTGATATCCAGATTCTTATAGCCATGCAGGCCTATGATCTGAAATCTTTCTATGTTGCCACGCATAACAACCTCTGTCTTCACCTCTGGGTATACATCCCCCCCTAAGTGCAATGGAAAGATACTACCCCCCTTATGGCAGGGGGGGATGGGGATTGCTTGTCTATTTTTTATCCGTAGTGGTTTCTTTGCCTGCGGATTGTGGTTTACCATCCTGGGCAGGTATCTTATTGCCTTCAGCGGGTGGTGGGGCAGGCTTATCCTTCTGTGGCGTGATGCCAACCCCTCCTGCAGGCAACTTGGCTTTATCGGCAGGAGTGGAGGTCTGCGATTGTGCGGGCGCTTCTATCATAGAAACTCGCCGGGCTTCTATAAATGACAACAGAAATGAGGTAATCATAAACACTATTGCCGTTGTCGTCGTCAGCTTTGTCAAAAAGGTTGCGGCCCCACGACTGCCAAAGACGGTCTGACTGGAACCCCCAAAGGCCGCACCCATCTGCGACCCCTTGGAGCTTTGCACAAGCACCACAAACACAATTACAAAACAAACGATTATGTGCAGAATCATCAAAAATACATGCATCTAATGTCTACCTGAACTTGACGATTTTCTCAAAGCTGTCCGTCTTGAGACTTGCCCCGCCAACGAGGGCACCATCAACATCGGGTTTGGCCATCAGCTCTGCGATGTTTTCGGGCTTGACACTCCCGCCATATTGTATGCGTATTTCGTCGGCCTTGCCACCGTAGACACCCTTGAGTTGTTCCCTGACGTAGGCATGTGCCTCCTGTGCCTGCTGCGGTGTTGCCGTAACGCCGGTGCCAATTGCCCAGATCGGCTCATACGCAATTACCAGTTTCTCGGGGGAAACGTCCTTTAAACCACCTTCTATCTCACGCTTTATGATGTCAAAGGTCTTGCCGTCGTTTCTCTCCTGAAGCGTTTCGCCTATACAGTAGATGACGCTCAATCCTGCAGCCATGGCAGCCCGTATCTTTTTGTTGCAGAACTCGTCACTCTCATTAAAATACTGCCGCCGCTCGGAATGACCCACGATCACGTATGAACAACCCACATCTATGAGCATCCCCGCAGATACCTCACCCGTATAGGCCCCCTCTGCCTCAAAGTACATATCCTGTGCCGATAGCTTCACGTTGCTACCCTTTAACATCTCCCCTGCCCTGGACAGCGACGTAAACGGTGGCGCTATCACAATCTCTACGTCCGTAACGGACTTCACCCCGGGGAGAAATCCAGTTATAAACTCAACGGTCTGTGCCGTCGTCTTATACATTTTCCAGTTTGCTGCTATACACGGTGTTCGCATAATCATAAACTCCTTCCTGAGATAAATAAGATATAGTATAAATGAATTAAACGTATAAGTCAACTACGCGAATTCTCAGACAACGACGTGCTGCCTCACGTAAAAATCTATACGAAATAGGGGTGGTTGCCTCACGTATCTATCATAGCAGCTATCGTTCTTATGGTAAGTCCTTGTCCTTGTAAAGATTATTCCTTCTTCTTTACAGTATTGTAGCAGGCGAGCATTAATAAACTCAGAAACTGCGCTGTCATACTCTCTTGCTCTTCTTCTTTTCGTTACTTTCCTGCCATTTGCAGGTGATGTCTTGCTTGATGTAACCTGTTGTCCGTTTATTCTCAGCAAATAGCCTGCATAGCATCGGCCATATCCTACCAAATCTATGAATTCGTTGAGAATCACTTTTTTTGCTTCTTGTTTGTTGCTTTGTACCTTTCGGCAAATACCTTTTTTACTGCTTGCCTTTCGTTCATCTTTAACGACATATAAACCTCCTATAATGTTGTTATATGAGGTTTATTATAATTTCGTATAGATTTTAGATGAGGCAATTCGGTCTCTCCCTTTTTCCCTGCATGTTATGTTATAGTATTGCAATGATGAACAGGAGTGATGAGAAATGCTCGACATAAGGTTTATAACGGACAGGCCTGATGTAGTGCGACAGGCGCTGAAGAACAGGAACTCTGATATATCTGTCGATGGCATAGTGGCTCTTGCCATGCAACAGCGGAGTACACAGCAGGAGCTTGACGGACTCAGAAACAGGCGCAATGTTGTCTCTCAGGATATCGGGCGACTCAAAAAGCAAAAGGCCGACACATCTGCTATGGAAGAGGCCATGAAGCAGGTCTCTGACGACATCAGACGCCTTGAGGAGAGTCTGCGTGCAACAGAGGAGAAGGTCATGGCGGCCTTGCTCCTGGTCCCCAACATCCCGCACGAAAGTGTCCCCGTCGGCGCAGATGAGACTGCAAACGTCGAGGTATTGAGGTGGGGACAGCCCGGGGCGTTTGACTTTGAACCGCTCAACCACTGGGATATCGCAAAGACGCTCAACATCATCGACTTCGAGCGGGCCACCAAGATAGCCGGGGCGAGGTTTTCGATCATGCGCGGGGCCGGGGCGGCACTTGAGCGGGCATTGATGAATTTTATGCTTGAGCACAACGTTCGGCGCGGCTATACGGAGGTCTTTCCGCCCATTCTGATCAACCGTCCAAGCATGACCGGTACGGGGCAGTTGCCTAAGTTTGAAGAGGAGTTGTTCAGGGTGGCCGATCCCGAGTTTTATCTGGCTCCAACGGCTGAAGTCCCGGTTACCAACATGCACAGGGATGAAATCATCGCCGATGATGACCTACCCCTGCGTTACACGGCATATACGCCGTGCTTCAGGCGTGAGGCCGGCTCCTATGGCAAGGACACCAGGGGGCTTATCAGGCAGCATCAGTTTAACAAGGTCGAACTTGTCAAGTTTGTCAGGCCCGAGGACTCGTATCAGGAGCTGGAAAGCCTCACCGACGATGCACGTGACATCCTGGTGCAGCTTGCCCTGCCCCACAGGGTGATAGTGTTGTCAACGGGGGATATGGGGTTTTCGGCGTCAAAGACCTACGACATAGAGGTCTGGCTGCCCGGGCAGAATCGCTACAGGGAGATATCCTCCTGCTCGAACTTCGAGGATTTTCAGGCCAGACGTGCCAACATCCGTTTTAAAAAGGCCGACAAAAAGGGCACACAGTTTGTCCACACCCTCAACGGTTCGGCCCTGGCCATCGGACGTACCGTGGCCGCTATCCTGGAAAATTATCAGCAAAAAGACGGCTCCGTCGTTGTCCCCGATGTACTGAGACCTTACATGGGAGCGGAGAGCATTAGATAAAAGGCAATGGAAATCTTTGGAAATATAAACCATCTGAAGTATTGTGTATAAGCATTGGACAAGGTATAATGGGGTCAAGGGGGCTGGCCCCCTTGCAGGGGGTTCTGAAGGGGGGCGGAGCCGCCCCTTTTTTTCTCTTCCCTTCTCTGCCATAAATGGTGAATTAAGATAGAAGTCAACAGGATAGTGATAGGTACCAGGGGCAGTAAACTAGCCCTCTGGCAGGCCAACTGGGTTAGGGATCAGCTCCTGGGGCTTTATCCTCATATCGAGGTAGAGCTTAAGGTGATAAAGACCACTGGGGATAAGATACTCGACGTGCCATTGTCTAAGGTTGGGGGCAAGGGGCTGTTCGTCAAGGAGATAGAGGAATCCCTGCTCAGTGGCGAGTCCGACATTGCCGTACACAGCATCAAGGACGTCCCCACGGAGTTCCCGGATGGCCTGCACCTGAGCGTCATATGCCGGCGTGAGGACCCCACCGATGCCTTGGTGTTGTCACCCAACGTGATGGCCTCCAAGCGGGCCGACAAGGCAGGCCTTGATGCCCTCGCCGAGGGGGCAGTCGTTGGCACAAGCAGCCTCAGACGCTCATGTCAGTTGTTGAGCATACGACCCGACCTCAAGATTGAACAATTACGCGGCAATCTCGACACGAGACTCCGAAGATTAAGCGAGGGCTTTTTTGATGCCATTGTCCTGGCCTCTGCCGGATTAAAGAGGCTCAACGTTGAAGATGCCGCCATACATGCCCTGCCCGTCTCTGTGAGTCTGCCGGCAATTGGGCAGGGTGCCGTGGGGATCGAGTGCAGGGTGGCCGATGAGGCGATAAACGCCCTTCTTGTACCTCTGAACCATGAAGTAACCTCCATCTGCGTAAGGGCAGAGCGGGCGTTTTTAAAGAAACTCTCAGGCGGCTGTCAAGTCCCTGTTGCCGCACACGCTTGTTTTACCGCCTCGGGTACGGTCAAACTCGACGGCCTGGTAGGCTCCGTTGATGGTGTTTGCATCATCCGGGGGCATGCCGAGGGTACCGTTGGTACGGAAGAGGTCATCGGGACGTCTCTGGCCGACGACCTGCTCAGGGCCGGGGCGAAAGAGATACTCGATGAGGTCTATGGCAACGGGTAAGGTCTACATCGTAGGGGCAGGTCCCGGCGATATGGGGCTGTTTACCTTGAAGGGTCTGAGTTGCGTCAAAAAGGCAGACACAATAGTTTACGACTTCCACATCAACGCACAGATATTGACCTACGCCGGTGAGGAAACGGAACTGATCTATGCCGGTAAGCGTGGTGGACATCACGAGTTGACACAGGATGAGATAAATCGGGTGCTCGTTGACAGGGCGCTGGAGGGCAAGACCGTGTGCAGGTTAAAGGGGGGTGATCCCTTTGTCTTTGGACGTGGCGGGGAGGAGGCCGAGGTGCTCGTTGAACACGGCATCGAGTTTGAGGTCGTACCGGGTGTCTCTTCAGCCGTTGCTGCTGCTGCCTATGCGGGCATACCGATTACGCACAGGGGGTATGCGTCCTCCTTTACCGTGGTGACTGGCAACGAAGATGCCGCAAAAACCGATAGCACGCTTAACTGGGCAGCCCTTGCCACGGGACCTGATACGCTGGTGTTTTTGATGGCAGTCAGAAATGTCCGGGGCATCGTTGAGCACTTGATCGAACACGGCAAAGACCCACAAACCCCCGCCGCAGTGATACGATGGGGCACACGTCCCGACCAGGTCACTGTGATAGGGACGTTGGGACAATTGCCGCAGTTGGTCAAGGCCAAGGGGATCAAGCCACCCTCCGTCATCGTTATTGGACAGACGGTGGGGTTGAGAGACAAACTAAACTGGTATGAGACAAAACCGCTGTTTGGGCAGCGTGTGTTAATTACCAGGCCATATACGCAAGACTATGACCCCCTTGAGTTAATGGGGGCTGAAATATACGAGTTCCCGACAATTAAGACGATTCCCCCGGAGAGCTACGACGACCTCGACCGATGCATTGACGTAATAGAGGGCTATCACTGGCTGATTATCACCAGCGCCAATGGCTTTAAGTTCTTCCTGCAGAGGCTTTTGCACCGTGGCAAGGACATCAGAGACCTCAGAGGTATGAAGATATGTGCCATTGGGGAAAAAACCGCACAGTCTATCAGGGAGTATGGTTGCAGGGTAGATGCCGTCCCCGATGAGTTCAATGCCGAGGGCCTTATAAAGATGTTCACTGAGGCGGGGGGGGTAGACATTGCCAGTCTGCGGTTGTTGTTGCCGCGTGCCCAACAGGCCAGGGAAGTCTTCCCCGATATGGTCAGGCAACTGGGTGGGTACATAGACACACCCACTGCCTACAGGGCCGTCAAACACGAGGGACACATCAAGCGCCTCGTGCGATTCCTCAGAGAGGGTAAGATCACCGTGGCAACATTCACCAGTGCGGCAACGTTTAACTACCTGATAGAGGCACTCGATGAGGAATACCTCAGGCGGTTCAAAGATATCACCATCGCAGCCATTGGCCCTGTCACGGAAAAGGCCATAACAAAGGCCGGTTTTACGGTACAGATCATGCCCAAAAAGGCCACGGTTGAGGCCATGGTAGAGGCCATCGTGAATTACTTTGTGACCCAACAACCCGGGTAGTTGCATCCAAAAGATGAGATATACATTTGCTTTGACAATGTCACATTCAAGTAAACATGAGGATAGTCTGAACTAGGATTACACAGATTAAAGGATTTACAGGAAAAAAGAATAAGACCTTCTCGGACATAAATCCTGATAATCCCTTAATCCGTTAAATCGTGGTTCAGACATCTTTAATTGCAGAGATTGGAATATGACATTGTCAAGTTAGTATCCTCTTTATATTTCATAGTGACTATACTTTAAGGCAAGAAAGAAAGGGGCGGGTCGTACCCGCCCCGGCCGGAAAGAAGTCCCCTTGACCCCATTTTACCATGCTTTTTTAAGAGGATACATCAATTGTCTCTCAGTGCCTTTCTGATTATCTTTAAAAAAGCACGTCAAATGTAAAATAGACATTATGGGCATTAGTAAGTGGCTGAAAGAACTGTGCAGGTGTCGATGTCAGGGTCAAGCCGGAAATTTCATATGGTGCCCCAACCCAATTTTGGCTCCCTGAATATTCGAAATCATAGTACTGGTAACCCAGTCTGACAAATGCCTTTCCAAACTTAGAGATGGGTTTGCTTTTTATTTCCTGAATAATGTACGCTTCATAAGCATTACCCCTTGTCCCAAGTTTGGATGTCAATATATCATCAGAGGCAGGTGTAAAGGAAAGCCAGTATTTAGAACCACGATTATACTCTAATCCTACCTTCGTTGCAGTTGATTTAAAATCGTATCTGCCACCCAGATATAAAAGAGCGCCCGTGCGATTTTTTCTCTCAGTGCCACTGTCCCAAAGCAGACCATAGCCATTATAGGTATTTTCGTTTGGGTGGGTTAAACTTAATGCCGTAGCGGCAAAGAGATTCAGGTCTCCGTTGCCTAAATCCTCAAACTTCTTCATAACAAGTATACCAAATTGGTCAACATCTCCGAGATTCGTATTTGAGGATATCGTTTCAGCCCTGGCAAAGATATTAAAGGCCCTTAACCACAGCAGATCAAAACGCAGGTTATCGTTATCATATGGGACAGCGTGTAGCCCCAATAGATTTGTATCCTTGAGGCCGCCACTTGCCTGAAACCCTGAATCAAATCCTTTGCCGTAGCAAATCTTGGCCTGTGCCCCGGGCAGGAGGTCAATTTCCGGCATATACCCAACAGTTGCACCATCAAATGCCCAATCTACCATGTAGCCTGGTACGCCGGAGGTGTTTTCTACGTTCCTCCTGAGGTTTGTTGGAAGCCCGCCTGTAGACGGTCTCCTTCCAACGGAAAAAGACAGCGGCTCTCCGCCTATGTTGCTCCACGTCGCTACCACCTGGTCTACCATTAAGAGGGAACTATCCGGCGTATGACCCATGTTGCCATCGAAGATGTCCTGTTTGTCGGCAAAATATCCGTTCTCTCCCGTTACGGCATCGGAATTTGATCCCCATACCTTGTACATGAGAAGCCTTGCTTTAACCTTTATATCCTCCGTGGCCTTTGCCGTAATGTTTAGTCCCAGTCTGTTAGTAAACAGGGAGTCATTTGTCAGGGTCCTTGCACCGGATGATACATTACCCGATGGTGTCATGATCAAGGCGTCATGAGTCTTACCACTGAGATAGTCATATCTGGCCCTGAAGTCTCCACCGATCTCAAGCCACGATGGCCACGTCAGCTCCCGACCTTTTTGTTCTACTGACGTTAACCGCTCTTCTTTTGACGCCTCTTTCTTTTTCATTTCCTCTATCTGTTGTTTGAGCTGCTCGAGTTCATTTGAGAGGATATCGATTCTTTGTTGAATTTCCGACTTGTCTACACCAAAGGCAGAAATCGGAATAGTCAAAAGCACTACAATAACTACCAAAAGCAATCTAATCACACTAAACCTCCATAAGCTTAAATTATTTCGTAAATACATCCCACCACATACGAATGGCTGCAAAGGCAATAACTATGGCCAGTGCCCTTCTAAGGGCTTGAGCGGGTATCTTCTTCGTAAACATGGCCCCTATCCTTGCCGCAGGGACGGCTCCAACAACAACAGCCGCTGCGAGCAGGTAGGGAACCTGTCCTGTTACCAGCTTCCCGATTGCCCCTGAGATTGAGGCTACAAAGGCTATGCCCAGAGTGCTCCCTATGGCCACCTTTGTTGGAATCTTGAGAAAATAAATCATCATGGGTGTAAAAATATAGGCCCCGGGGGCGCCTACCATTCCGCCAATAAACCCAATGGCAAAGGAGATAACAATTGCCCCTGACTTGCTAAAACTTATCTTTTCTAATTCTACATCCTTATCGGCCTCCTTTTTGGGAATGAACATCATGACGGCTGCAAAGGCCGCCATACATGCAAATATAATCAGCAAGACATCGCTTGTAGTATGCCTTGAATAAACGGCACCCAAAAACGCCGCTATAACCGCCGTTATGCCCATTATCAGGACAAGACTCCTTAATACTAACCGGTTTTTTCCGTGTACAAGCACACCCGCCAGAGAAGAAGCAAAAACAACAATGATAGTTATCCCTGCCACCTGCTTCATCGTTAATACACCAACACCCAAACACGTTGGACAATAAAGGAGCATGGGGACAAGTATTATGGCCCCCCCTAAGCCCAGCAGACCAGAGACAAAGCCGCCAACCACTCCTATACCCAAAAGTGTTGCCAATAACCAATAATCAACCATTTTCTCACCTTTTACTGTTAAAGTGTTTGCAATCTTTTCAATATCTCCTTCTCTAACTCATCGGCGGTAATATCCCGCCCCTGGAACACAATGTCATCATTGATTGATACTGCGGGTAATTTCAGCGATGCATCAGAACACTCACTACAGCCTCCCTTGTTTAAATCTGCGTTGCTTATTGTCTCAACGCTAAAACCATACCTTCCCTTCATCTCAGAGACAAGGGCTATGATGTTGCTACACTTCCCGCCTGGCGGGGCATTAAGATAGAGCTTGATATTCATCTGCACCTCCATATAAATTAATCTCTATATTCTAATATTAGAATATATAAACATTATTATATCCAGAGGAATATGAAAAGTCAAGAAGAAAATCTTACTGCTCCCCTGTCTCCATTTTAGAGAATTAAGGGGGTGCATAAAAAAGTCATGGGCAATGGATTCTTGCTTACCACTGTTCAAGCCAGGGGCAGGCTTAGGATTTGTCCACAAATAACTTGTACAAATGGTGTCTAAATATGTTATGATCAAAAAGTGCAAAGCGATACCGAACTTATGATACAAAGAAAATTTGAAGTACTCAAAGATGTTTTAGACGAACAAGGCAGACGAATGTGGGCTGCAGTGGAAGCCGAGGCATTGGGACGAGGAGGAGTTACTTCAGTTTCCAGATCTACTGGTCTTTCGCGGACAACGATATATGAAGGAATTAGACGTATTGCTGAATCAAAGGAAAAACCTTCAAAAGGGAAAAAGAAGATACGTTTACCTGGAGGTGGACGCAAGCCGGTTGTTGAAACAGACCCATCCGTGCTTGTAGATATTGAGGGGTTGGTAGATCCGGTTACCCGAGGAGACCCTGAGTCTCCATTACGGTGGACCTGTAAGAGTGTTCGTAATCTTGCTGTTGCTCTTCAAAA
>NZ_JMFO01000005.1 GCF_000714715.1 Candidatus Magnetobacterium casense | reverse complement strand
AGGGATATTAGATATACAATTATTTGACAATGAGTTAATGGAAGTAACTGTAGATGATGAGAGATATATAATGAGACGTAATCAACAAAGAGCACAAGAAAACAAAAAAACGAGACAGGATAAGATAAATAAAATAAAGGACTTGGCAAGTTTAAAGAATGAATATTTTGTGAAACATAAAAAAGCAGACTATCAAAAAGGTCTGAAAGAAATACAAAACAAGACATTAAATTTACATATAAACAATTTGGTTGATATTAAATTGGAAGAAGATATTATAAAAGTTAATGAGATAAAGGAAGCTATAGAAAACGATATGCTTTTAGATGGTTGTTATTGCATTAAGACAAATTTAATTGAATCACAAGTAGAAAAGGAAACGATACATAACAGATATAAATCATTATCACAAGTAGAACAAGATTTTAAAAAGATGAAAACGACACACCTCGAAGTAAGACCAATATATCACACAAAAGAAAATAGAACAAGAGGACATGTGTTTTTAGTAATGCTTGCATTGAGACTTTTAAATGAATTTATAAAGAAAACATGTGAAATGGAAGAACCAATAGATGAACTAATTTCAAGTTTAAATGAAATAGTATGCGTAGATGAAGAAATAGGAGGTGTAATAATTACGAGGGTGGTAAAACCGGCAGGTATAGCCGAAAGAGTTTTAGAAAAACTTGGCATACAAATTCCTGAAGTGTTAGGCACTGTTTGTGCGAATAATTTTTAAGCAAATCAACATAGAATGTTTATTATAAAGGCTTTATAGGGACATATCGAACTCTCCAATCTGGAACTTCCGATATAACCAAACCCTTCAGCAACAAGGAGTTGCTGGCCAGGGTAAAGGCAGTGCTCAGAAGGACAGGTCAAAGTACTACAGCGCCCCAAAACATCCTCAGGGCCGGTGACATAAAGCTGGATGCACAGACGTATATGGTCAGCAAGAAGGGTGTGAACGTTAATCTTAGCGCAACGGAGTTCAGGCTCCTGCACTACATGATGCAAAGACGCGGGAGGGTCTTGACAAGGGACATGCTCCTGGATGCCGTATGGAGGGATGAGGCCTACGTAGAGCCGCGGACGGTGGATGTCCATATCAGAAGGCTGCGCGAGCAGATAGAAGAGGACCCGGCAAGACCCGTGTATATCAAGACGCGCCGGGGGATTGGGTATTACTTTGAGGACAATCTGTGAACAAGAGACAGCTCATAAGGCGGATCGTCGCAGTCAATGTGATGACGGTATTATTGGTTGTTGTCTTTTATGCCATTGTCACCACGCTGACAAGACGTGAGTTTGCAGATCAGAATTATCCGGAGGACTTTCCTATGCGTGTTACGTATGTGTTTTTGGGTTTATCCCTCACATGGGATATCTCTATGGTGTTTTTCTTTGTAAGGCATTACGGACAGAGGGCTAAGTTTATTAAGGAGGCCAGGCAGTTTTCAGAGATGGTTCTGAACGGTGTTTTGCCTGGCCGGGATTTCTTTGCGGACTACCCCGACCTTGCCGAGGCATATACCTCGCTAAATGATGTCACCAGAAACCTTATGGAGAAGTTCAGGCAAACCGAAGAGGAGCGTGCGCAGCTCAATGCCATAATCCAGAGTATTCCAGATGCGCTGGCCATCCTCAATAACAGGCAGGAGATCGTATTCTTAAACGACAAGGCATATGAGTTGTTTCGCTATAGCGGGACGTTCAATAACCGGTCGCTGATAGAGGTGGTAAGGAGTCTGGAGCTGCTGACAATGCTTGAGAGGGTGAAGCAGCTTGACAATGGCGAGTTTGGCGAGGTCTTTCTGGACTATCCTGTAGAGAAGTACGTGCGAGTGAGGATGTCCCCATTTTACAGGGGAAACGACCTGATTGGTGTCGTCATACTACTTCACGACATAACCGGGCTAAAAAAATTAGAAGACATGCGAAAAGACTTTGTGGCAAACGTATCTCACGAAATAAAGACACCCGTTACCGCCATATATGGCTTTGCAGAGGCGCTCTTAGAAGGGGCAATTGATGACAGGGTGACGGCCGAGAAATTCTTACGAATAATAAAGTTTCAAAGCGAGCGCCTCAACAGGCTCGTTGATGACCTGATGACCCTGTCAAAGATTGAGTTGGGTGTCATCAAGATAAACAAGACGGAGGTCAACATCGCTGAGTTGATCGATTCAGTCATTGAGATTGTTGCCATCAGGGCAAGTGAGAAGGGGCTGTATGTCAAAAAGGTTACAGATAGCGATGATGTCTCTGTCAACGCCGATAAAGACAGACTGATGCAGGTGCTGCTTAACCTGGCGGATAATGCCATCAAGTTCACCCAAAGTGGTGGCATAGAGATTGGTACCAACAGGGATAATACCGGCGACGTGTACCTCTTTGTCCGGGATACCGGAGTTGGGATTGCCAGGCGCTTCTTATCCAGGCTTGGCGAGAGGTTTTTCAGGGTAGACCCCTCACGCTCACGACAACTCGGTGGCACCGGTCTGGGGCTTGCCATCGTTAAGCACATAGTCAAGGCCCACGGCTGGCAACTAAAGATAGAGAGTGAAGATGGACTCGGCACGGTGGTTAAAATGTTGCTAAAGTAACGCTCCCACAACAACAAGGCCCTTACGTATCCCTTGCGTTTTTCGTAATAGTTCAGCCATATAATAGATTTTAGATGAGGCAATTTGCGGGATTGACTTTCGATGAATTGATCTGTTTCAATATCTTCGTATGGTATTGCAAATGCGGGTGCATAGACTCTGCAACAAGTAAGCCCATCGTTGTCGAAACAATAGCGGTGTCAGGTCTGCTGTTGCTTGCGCTGAATCTGCTTGGTGTCTGCTAAATGTTTGTATTTGTCAAAATATTGGGTTTTCACAAAACAGGAGGTAAGAATCTTGGATTATAAAGATATACAACACACCCTTATGGAAGAGTTAAGACTTATGCACTATCCCATTGCCGTAAAGTTCATCTTTGACGACGCTGAACTTGAGGATTTCAAAAACAATGTCTCACACCATATTTCCGTTCATCCCATAACATTCTGCCAATTCGAAATTGGCCCGAGGATGAAAGGACAGACTATATTAGGGACAAAAGAAACGCTTGGCTGCATAAACGCTCGCTACGTGTTTGGATGGAAACCATTGGATGATACGGAGATCAAAAGTCATCTGAAATATGCCAAAGACATGGAACAAGCCGAAAGATTCATAAAAACCAAGCCACGCTTGCCGGAGGGACAATTGAAGGCCTTTGTCGTTTCACCACTTGCCGATTCGTATTTCACGCCTGACGTCGTTCACCTGTATTGTGACAATATGCAAGCGTACCACCTGGTTGTCGATTATATGGCTGCCATGGACGTGCATCCGTTAAGACCGGCTCTTACCATGAATTCGTCGGCTTGCGGGGGATGCGTATTTGCCTGCAATGAAAACACGCTAAATATGCTAACGGCGTGCAGCGGCAGCTACAACTCAGGAAAAACCGAACGTGGTGAAATAAACGTCATGATCCCCGGAGGACACATAAAACCGGTAACCCAAAGGTTACTGGACAGAAAAGAGCAGCAGGGAAGTTCGTCGGTTACAAGACCGGGCGATTTATTCCCCGGTGCAGACGTCTGCAAGAACTGCGGCCTGATAAGTTTCATCAAATCAAAGGATCGCAAGAATCCACAAAATAACTGATAAATATCCCGGACAGTCTACGAAGGGATTGGGACAATCATAAGGACCATAGACAGGTACATACTGCGGGAGTTGTTGTGGTCGCTCCTGTTGAGTCTTGCGGCATTCAACGTAGTCCTGATGATGGAGCGCGTGCTGAAGTTCAGCGTGATACTAAGCGGGGTGGGGGCTTCTACGCTCGACTTCCTGGAGATCATCATGTATGTGCAGCCTCAGTTGTCGCTGCTGACCCTGCCGATGTCGTTTATGACGGCGGTGCTGTTTACCTACGGCAGACTCAACGTTGACAGCGAAATCGTCATACTCAGGGCCGTGGGCATGTCCTTTGGGCAGATTGCAAGGCCGGTGTTGATCCTTGGGGGGATGTGCTTTATGCTGGCCGGGTATACAGCGTTTGTTATCAGTCCGGCAAGCAGCAAGACATTCAGGACCAGGCTCATACAGATCATCGCCACCAAATCCCCCATGGCCATCGAACAGGGGGTCTTCTACACGCTGATCAAGGACGTCGTGGTACTCGTCAAAGAGAAACGTTCAGCGACATCCATCAGAGACATATTTATCTATGACAAACGCAATAAAAAAAACTCATGGGTAATCTTTGCAAAGGAAGGCAATATCACCACCTACGACAACATGAGTGTCGGCTTTGCGCTAAAGAAGGGTGAGATATTCCTGCCCTCCGCACAGACGCTTACAAAGCTGACCTTTGACACCTACAACATGACTGTAAGCATGATGCCCCAGGTCAACTTCAGCGTCAGCGAACTGACCCCCTCCGAGCTTCTTCACCGGGCCGGGAGTAGACAGGGCGAAGAACGCCTCCAGCTCTACATCGAGTTTCACCGACGCTGCACCCTGCCCCTGATGGTTCTGGTGTTGGGCATCCTGTCCCCGTCTCTGGCCCACCTGCTTGGCAAGGGTGGCAGACTGGCGGGGTTGAGCATTGCCATGACCATATTTGTCCTCTACTACGGCCTCCTGGTCTACTGCGAAAAACTCATCCGCAACGGCAAACTCGTCCACTTCCCGGGCGCCTGGATACCCCTGGCGTTGACGCTCGGCCTATCCCTGTATTTGTACGGGAGGGCACACGGGCGATGACCATTATAGAACGCTATTACATAAAGGAATGTCTGCTGGTCTATCTCACGATAATAGTCGGACTGACAGCACTGGTGAGCGTCTTTGAGGTCATCGACAAGTACGACAAGCTCATGAAGTACCACCCGCAGTACACGGAGATACTACTGTACCTGTCGTATACGGCGCCCAAGTATGTCCGGTATCTCCTGCCGATGGCGGCGTTGATTGGCACCCTGCTGGTGTTTGGTCAGGCAACGAAGTTTAACGAGCTTATTGCCATCAAGAGCACGGGGACAAGCATGAAGCGACTATTTATACCGTTTATCGTCATCAGCGTGATACTTGCCGCCATGGACTTTGCCATCGACAGTTTTGTTGCCAGTCCCTTTAACTTCAAGGCAAACAACCTCCTGTACAGGTTAAAGCACAATCACAACAGGAATATCTTTAAGACCAGCGATATATGGTTTCTGGAAAAAAGCGACACCATCGTAAACATCGGCCAATATTTCCCCGACAAGGGGGTCATCAAAGACGTTACCGCCTTTGTGATTGACAACGGCAGGCTTACACAGATGTATACCGCCGGTACGTCGCTCTACAACGGCAGCACCTGGGTCCTGTCCGATGTTACCTTATACGACCTGGTAAATATGACCTCTTCACGGGCCAACGACATCTCCGTGGAGAAGATAAACGCCCTGAGCATCTACGACGAAGACGTCTCCACGGCAGATGAGATGTCCTTTTTCGACCTCGTAAGCTACAACAGGCACCTCAAAAGCGCCGGATACGACAACCAAAAGACACTGGTAAACCTGCACGCCAAGCTCTCCTATCCCTTTACGGTTGTCGTCATGATGCTTGCCGCCATAGCCATTGTCACACGGTTGAAGATGGGTTCGGGTACGATCAGCGTTGGCATTGCCATAGCCATTGGGCTGGTGTACTGGATATGCTTTGCCCTGTCCCTGTCGATGGGATACTCGGGGATGATACCGGCCTTTATCGCCCCCTGGCTCGTGCCCGTTGCTTTTACGACCGTTGGCATCTACCTGTTCCAGAAGATGCCGCACTAAAAAGCAAAGAAATGGGAGTAACAACCTCTTTATCTTCCGGTCAAATGCGATTGCCCTGGTGGGTCTGCCTGTGTTTTTTTTACGTTGACATGTTAAGATATAAACTGCATGAGGACTGAGCGTGGATATACGGGGATAGAGGTATCTGCCATTGTTGCCATACTGGGCATTATCGTGGGCGTATTTGTCTATAATGTTGTGCAATTTATCGGCTCACAGGCCAGAGTCAACATAGCGACAAACATGAAACAACTGTACGCAGACCTGTCAGAGATGCGGGTAAGGGCAATGGCCGAAAACAGAACATATGGCATATTTATCAACAACACTCCGCCTGCACAACGCTTTGCCCTGACAACCTACGAACTCAGATGTGACGGGACAGGCACAACGTCTGCCGGCAAGTGCGATACCACATCCGCAACAGATGGCAGGATAACCGATCCGGGAGGCTTTTTCTCCATGCACACAATCCACCTACAGGGACAGACCTATCCCATCACACTCCTTTACGCACTGCAGGTAATCGCCTTTACGCCACAGAGCACGGCCATTACCGAACTCAATGAGACAGTGACATCCGCCTTTGCACACGGCGAAATGCAGTTGTACACCGGGTGCAGGGAATGCGACAAAAAAACCACGGGCTGCAAACCGGATAACCCTGCAACAACGTGCCGTGCCGCCGCCACCCCAACCGCCTGTAACCCCACCTCCCCCGGATGCGACGACGTCAACTACCCCGAATTTTCGTGCATAACGATATCGGAGACAACGATTAAGCTCGGCAAATGGTGCGATTTAAACTGTAACGGCGTATATGACACCAACGAATGTGTCAAAAAATAAGGCCCATAAAAAGAAAAAAGCCGGGAACTTAGAAGACACACCCGACACAAACGTCTCCGGCGCAGATGCCCCTGGCAAGGACGCCCTCAACGTCACAGACGCCATAGTGCTCTGCCTGATCCTGGCCGTAGTGCTCGTCTACGTGCAGATGTGGCGGCATGACTTCATAAACCTCGACGACCCGCTATACGTACTAAACAACGCACGCGTACGAGGCGGACTGAGCCTTGCCGGCATCCAATGGGCATTTACAACCACCTACGGAGGCAACTGGCACCCCCTGACCTGGCTGTCACACATGCTCGACGTCAACGTCCACGGATTGTCCCCCGGGGGACACCACCTCACAAGCCTCCTGTTGCACGCAACTAACTCCGTGCTGCTGTTTCTGTTGCTTCAGAGGATGACCGGTGCGCTGTGGCAGAGTGCATTTATGGCAGGTGTCTTTGCCGTTCATCCCATGCACGTTGAGTCCGTGGCCTGGGTGGCAGAGCGCAAGGACGTCCTCAGCGGCCTGTTCTGGATACTGGCACTGTTGGCCTACGTGCGCTACGTACAACGACCATGCACCAGGGGCTATGTTATCCTGAGTGTCCTCTTTGTTGCCGGTCTCATGGCAAAGCCTATGGTGGTGACCCTGCCAGTTGTACTCGTGCTAGTTGACCTGTGGCCGCTGCACAGACTCAGACAAAAAAACCTCATCGCACTGATAACAGAAAAACTCCCGCTCTTTGCAATAGCAGCCATCAGCAGTCTGATCACCATCTATGCGCAACAGAGCGTCAGTGCAATATCGTCCCTGTCGCAGGTGCCCCTGCAACTGCGTTTATCCAACGCCCTGGTGTCATATGTGAGGTATGCCGGCAAGCTGCTTGTCCCAACCGGTCTGTCGGTGATATATCCACTTGAGAATAATCTACCGCCCTGGCTCATAGCCGTCAGCATTCTGATACTCCTTGTCATGTCGGTAGCGGCTATTGCAACCATACGGAGACGGCCTTATTTAGCGATGGGGTGGTTGTGGTACATGGTGACCCTGTTGCCTGTCATCGGACTGGTACAGGTTGGTGCACAGGGCATGGCGGACAAATATACGTACATACCATCCATAGGGTTGTTTGTTGTGGTAACGATGGGTGTGTCAGAGGTGATTTTAAAATACCCGCGTTTAACTCAACAGGGCGTTATCAGAAATGCCATGCTTGCAACATGTGCCGTAGTTGTCCTGCTATACGGTGCGCTTGCCTACAGACAGGTGGGCTACTGGCGCAATGCCGTGTCGCTGTTTGAACAATCGGAGCGGGTAACAGGCGCTAATTACCTGGTCTACGGCAATCTCGGAGCCGCCCTGCTCGATGCAAACAGGCTCGATGACGCCGCAGAGACCCTCAAAAAAGCCGTAGCACTCAACCCCTTCATGTGGGATGCCTATGTCAACCTCGGCAGGGCACTGTTTCACCTCAACAGGATGACGGAAGCAGCCGATAGCTTCTCCAGGGCCATAGAGATCAGAGCCGACAGTCACTCGGCCTACAACGGCCTGGGGGCCGTCATGTTTTCAACAGGCAAAAAGCAAGAGGCCATCGCCCTCTTCAAAAAATCGCTGGCCATTAATCCCGATTACGAAATAACAAAACGTAACCTCACAGCAGCACTACAGGGACAAGACCCCTCACTGATACAACCATAGATATCACCAGCGCCGCTTAAAAGATTCCTTTAATAGCGTTATGTCACATTATCAACTTAAATCGCCATAATAATGACAAACGACAACATAGTTCGGAGTAAATCAGGATATTCTGCCTGTTAAGTGAGAAAATTATTCAACCGAAGGCAAAAATTTACCTCTGCGCCTGCTTCAATTGATCCACATATCTTTGATATCAACAACAACGGCTGAATACATCTCCTGCACGTGGTCTATGATACACTCAATATCCTCAGAAACAGGCAACCCTATTATCAGGATATCACCCTTGACCTGCATGACTGCTATATGTCCCATGACAAATTCTTTATTCATGCCATAAGTGTAGCATTTTACATGCCAACAACAAGGCAATCTCCACAATCTCTTCAGTTAAGAACTGACATTACGCATAGATGCAGGATACACTACAAGGACGGTACGTTTAGAGTTGTTTTTTGAGGATAAACGGATTTACTTTGAACTTACTTTTGACACTTTAGGAATGGAGCGGGCGACGAGGCTCGAACTCGCGACCCCAACCTTGGCAAGGTTGTGCTCTACCACTGAGCTACGCCCGCTTAACAGATATCATTCAGCAACCACAGCCATCATGCTCAACCAAGTTGCTCCGGTTACTTATGCTATGTAGTATATCACAACTGAATGTCATTTGCAAGAACTTTTTTTTTCCACTGCTTACCCACCTCTCCCTTACCCCCCCTCTGTCAACGGGTCACAAGGGATGGTGACCTCAAATGTGGAGCCGACGTTTAGTTGTGATTTTACGCAGATGGTGCCTTTGTGGTTTTCGACCACTTTTTTGACGCTGTACAGACCAAGCCCTGTCCCCTTTACACTGCCAGGAATCTGGTAGTATGGGTCAAAGATTTTATCGATATAGCAACTGTCAATACCGGGGCCATCATCTGTGACGGTCAGCCTGACGGTCACATCATCTCTGTCATAGCTCACCCGGATACTGCTCCTGGCGTACTTGGTGGCATTGCTCAGGAGGTTTTCTATCATGTTCATGAGCTGGCGTTGATCGCCAACCATTGTGATATGCTCAACGTGAGGACGATCTATGCCCTCATGGTTGTTGATGGTGAGGCTGATTCCCCTGGTATCCATTGCAGGCAGACAGTTTATAATGGCCGCCGTCAGTATCTTGTCAAAGTGCATGTGTTCGAGGTTGCAGGAGTTCAAGGCACCCTTTTCCCTGAGCAGATTCGATGTCTCCTCGATGGTGTTGAGCAGGTCATCCGAAATGTTCTGGATGTTACCGACAAGTTTGTTCTTGTCCTCATCGCTTTTGGCCTTGCCAAGCAAGAAGCGTCTGGCATAGCCTGAGATCGCAATTAAGGGCGTTTTGATGTCGTGTATTAGCACGGAGATAAACCTCTCCCGGTGATAGCTTAACCGCTCCTGAGCCTCCCGGAGTTTGTCGAGGTCCTGGAATACTATGACAACGCCCATAAAGCTGTCGTTGTCATCTCGTATTGGCGAGGTGCTGCCGTATATCCGCAATTGCTGCCCACCTGGCAACTGCAGTGTATGATTTTTGAGGTCTATCACCTCATTTCTGATGAGCGATTCAGGGGAGAGCGTTTTATCGTAGCCATTGTCCGTTATAGTAAAGACCCCTGACAGCGGCTTGCCATATACATGCTCAACGAGACATCCGAGCATGTACTGGGCAGCGGGATTGATGAATGTCACATTGCCACGTACATCGGTTGATATTACGGCGTCACCTATGCTGTTGTTGAGTATGAAGTTGATGAGTCTGCTTTTTTCCTCAACCTCCCTCTTTTGGATAGAGACAATTGCATGGTTTATCATCGTTTCGAGGAGTTTATAGGGGTCTATCGGTTTTTTCATAAAGCTGTCTACATTGGCATCGATGGCCCTGATAAAGTATTCCTCGTCGTTAAAGGCAGTGGTAAGGATTATCTTGGTATCATGTCGTATTTCCTTAATATGCCTGACCATCTGAATGCCGTCCATGTCAGGCATGTTTATATCGGTAACGACCATATCAGGCGTGTGTGTCTTGAACACCTCAAGCCCTTCCCTGCCATTACAGGCGTTGAAGAAGTTTTTTACGCGCCTTCTTAAGAATACGGAGAGTTGTCTGTTAATAACCTCGTCATCTTCAACATACAGCAGGCTTATACCTCTGAGTATCTCTTGGGCCTTGTCACTATTTAATTCAACATACATTAAGGAGATACTAACACAATCTCCTCAAAGTGTCAAGCCAAATCCATAGTCACGGCGCTATTTTGTAAACTGCCACGTATCAAGGACGCTGTAGGGCTGAGGCGTTACAAAGCGGGCATAATAGACGCCGTGGCCCAGGTACGACCAGACCTCCTGTGGCAGTTGAAAGTCGGCCCTGTCCACGAACGCTATTGCCGATGGCACAAATGCCGTGTTTACGGAGAGCTGAAAGAGCAATCTGCCTGTGAAGTGCCTGTCTGACGAAAAACGTGGCTGATGCCGGATTACACCGATGTCTGTGATATCTGTTGGCGAGTGACGCCTGGACAGCTTACGGATTGCCTTTGCCATGGCTGTGGCGGCCAGGGGTGATAGCTTCCCGTGGTGTCTTGCCATGTATCTCTGCTGTGAGACGGCGAATTTACCAAATGAACCTCCGCTGTCTGTCCTTGCGCTCTGGTTGTAGAAGTGGCATATCTCTGCATCTGGTGCCATGTACAGGTTGAGTTTGTGTTGTTTGAGGCGTCTGCACCAGTCGCTGTCCTCAAAGTAGAGGGGATAGCCCTCGTCAAATGGGCCGACCCGTTGCAGTATTGCCCTGTAGGTCAGGATGGCCGCCCCGGGCAGCATTGCCACTGACAGTGGGGTTGTCGTAGTAGCGTGGAGGTAGTCCCTCTGCAGCAGCGCCCTGTCTATGGCCAGATTAAAATACCTCAGCCCGCTCAGTGCCTCAATTATGCTCAGAGATGGCGATGGCAGACGTTGCTGGATAAGCTGCATGGTCCTGGCGCTGTCCCACCATGTCCTTGGCCCAACTGCGCCCACATCACGGGCTCCCTCAAGGCAGTCAACGAGGCGTTGCAGGCAGCCGTCAAAGACAAGTGTGTCGGGGTTGAGAAACATGATGTACTGCCCCGTGGCAGCCATGACGCCCTGATTGCAGCCACGTGCAAAGCCACAGTTGTCGGTGTTGATGATGACCCTCACCCCCCTGTCGATCAACACCTCCAGGCGTTTTGCCTCTGACCTGTCCGTGGAGTTGTCCACAACTATGACCTCAATCCCATCGGAATCACCGGCAAGGATAGAGTCAACACACCGTAAGACAAACTCCGCCGTCTTGTAGTTGACTATGATTACTGATATTCTGGTATTCATTAGCTCTATAATTGTACAATATTTCTTGCTGTAAAAAACCCTACAGAAATATTTACAGGAAGCAATATTTGTGCTGCATATAAGGTATTTACGTTTAACATAGTTTTCTGCCGTGCTTGACTATTGTCGGATGTTATTGATATCATTAAAGCTGACGTTGAGAGAAAATTTTATAGTGGA
The DNA here is from genome assembly GCF_000714715.1 of Candidatus Magnetobacterium casense. GTDB lineage: Bacteria > Nitrospirota > Thermodesulfovibrionia > Thermodesulfovibrionales > Magnetobacteriaceae > Magnetobacterium > Magnetobacterium casense. Next base: position 182,286 of record NZ_JMFO01000005.1, on the reverse strand, counting down.
GGACAACGAAGCTGAGTAAGAATTATTTTTTTGGCAAATACCTTATAGACAGGGAGCTTGTCAAGGTCGAGGATGTCCTGGAGGCCCTGCAGTACCAAAAGAAAAAGATACAGCCCTTTGAAAAGGTTGCCATAGAACTTGGATTCCTCGATATGAAACAGGTGTTCCAGATACTGACACTGCAGGCAGACTCGGACTTTACGTTTGAGGAGATGGCCATCAAGAAGAATTTCATGACCCAGGAAAACGCCAATCGCGTAAAATACTACATAGAAGACCAGAAGCCCTTTATCGGCAACACACTCGTAATGCTGGGCAAGATAACGGAAGAGGTCATGAAGTCCGAACTCAAGACATACGAACGGGTCATAGAGAAACACCAGCAGATCGCCGAAATGCTCAAACACGTCGTGCTGTTTCAGTATCTGAGCGAAAGCGCACTGGAATCCCTTGCCTACATAGCGGAGACCGAGGAGTATGCCCCCGATACCAGGATCGTCATCGAGGGCGAGGCGGCAGACTGCTTCTACTGCGTCGTCTCAGGGGCGCTACGCGTTACAAAGACCAACCCCGAAAAGGACGATGAAGAGGCATACCTCAGCACCATCGATAAAAACGACGTCTTTGGCGAATCCTGCGTCTTTGAAAGCGGCAAGAGAACCGCAAACGTTACGGCCGAGGTAACGTCGCTACTGATCCGGTTTGACAAAAACGCATTCATTGAGTTCATCAAGAACCATCCAAAGGCATCCCTGACCATATTGATCTTTATAATACAGAAGCTCATGTCCAGGCTCGAAAACACAGGCAGAGAGCTCGCCTTTGTGCGCAAACAGTTTACGTCCACGCATGACGCTCACGAGCTGATAAAGGAGTTTCTGTAGACACCTAATGAGGGGCTCGGCTTTTTAATGACTTTAAAACTTATACCGATTAAGGAGAACAAGGAAATGAAGAAAAGGGTATCTTTGGTTTATTGCATGGCGGCAGTGATAGTGGCAATGACGTTGGGTGTTGTCCCCTTATATGGGGCTGTCGCTATCAGCACGGACGACCTGGTAATGGCTTCCGACGTTATTTTAAGAGGCGTGGTGGAGCAGACAAAATCAACCTGGGACCAAAAGGCCGGCACTATTATCACCAGGGCACAACTTAAGGTTACACAGGTCATCAGAGGAGACTTTACCGCAAAGACCGCCGCATTTGAGTATGAAGGCGGCACCGTGGGAGACCTGACCCTGCAACTGAGGGATGTCGTCTCCGTGGTCAAGGGTGAGGACGTTATCGTGTTTCTTAAGACCAAACCCGGTACAGGAAAGGTCAAAGAAACCGTATTCCTCGTACATGGCGACAAGCAGGGCAAGTACACCGTAAAAGACGGCACCGCCATCAAGGAACTCGACTACATAGAGGGTAACCCTGCCGTTATCGACAATAATGTACCCATCGGCACGTTCATTAAAAAGATCAGAGGGGTCACAAAGAATGGTAAGGTTTAGGGCACTGTTTTTGTGCCTCTGCGTGCTCTGGAGTTCGGAAGTCCTTGCCTTTGGAGTGAATAAGACTTCATCGGGTGCTATCCTGAAGCAAAAGCAACCCGGTGTTACTTTATATGCCAACACCACGGGAGGCCCAACGGGGGCGCTTGAGGCAATCACGGCAGCCATGCAAACGTGGAACAGCGTGACAACGACTTCCTTCAGATTCGCCTATGCCGGCGCCACAACCGCAACCAACTGCGGCGACAACGATGGCGTAAACATCATGTGCTTCAACAACAACACTAACGGTTCCCTGGCCGTCAACAGCGTCTGGTACGACCCTCAAACGGGAGAGATTTTTGACGATGACATAAACTTTAATACCAAATACCTCTACAGCACCGACCTGACACCGAACTCCTACGACCTGCAAAATATAGCCGTTCACGAATTGGGCCATTGCCTTAGCCTCAAGGACCTCTACGATGCGGCAGCCGATTCAGAAAAGACAATGTACGGGTATGCCTCAAGGGGTGAGACCAAAAAACGAACCCTGGAGCAGGACGATATGGATGGCATAACGTCCCTGTATCCGGCATCGACGTGCATCTACAGTATATCACCTGCCACTGCGACAATGTCGGCCAATGGCGGTAGCGGAACTATCACGGTTACAACAGAAAACGGCTGTGGATGGCTTGCCGCCCCGGAGGTGTCATGGCTGTCAATTACGTCCGGTTCAACCGGCTCCGGCAACGGTACCGTCACGTACTCGGCCTCTGCCAACAAGGCATCGACAAGCAGGACCGGTACCATCAACATATCAGGTGAGACGTTCACCGTCACAGAGGAGGGTGACACCGGTACCCTCAAACCGATGATTACAGGCAACGGCGTCGATGGCTACCTCACGATTAAATCAACCGATACGCTTGACATCGACGTGAGCCTCGCTCCAGGCAACAAAGACGGCACCATGGCAGATTGGTGGGTCTATGTCCTTACACCATTTGGGACATACTACTATGTGTATCCAGACCAGTGGCTGGCTGCTGCACACGCATACGATGTCAGACCTGCATATAAAGGCGCCCTGTTTAACCTTCAACCCACACGGCTGTTAAGCGCATCAGGACTGCCCTCCGGGTACTACTATATATATTTTGGCGTGGATACCTCCGCTAACGGGATACTGAGTCTAAGCACCCTGATGTATAATACCCTGACGGTGTACGTACCTTATTAGATTGCGATGAAAAAGTATGTCTGTGCAGTTTGCGGTTACATCTATGACCCGGCAAGGGGCGATAAGGCACATGGTATCTTAGCCGGTGTAGCCTTTGATGCCTTGCCGGGGAGTTGGCATTGTCCCGTGTGCGGGGTGACAAAGGGGGATTTTTCACCGTGGTAGCATCAAACGAAGATACCCTGCTACTTCAGTCGGAACTGAGATTGTTGCAGGTGCTGATGGATAATATCCCCGATTCCATCTACTTCAAGGACGGCAACAACAGATTTGTAAAGGTAAACAAGGCCAAGGCCGATCACTCCGGCACCACGGCAGAGAATATGACAGGCAAGACCGACTTTGACTTCATGTCCAGGGAACAGGCTGCCAAGGCCTGCCTTGATGACGAACAGATAATAAAAACGGGTATCCAGATAACCAACAAGGTGGAACGCGTCACACACATAGATGGCACGGAGGTCTGGAACTCCGTTACCAAGATACCGTGGTATGATGCCCATGGGGTCATAATAGGAACGATCGGTATATCGCGTGACATCACGGAGCTGGTACGCTCAAAGGAGAGGTTGCAGGAGAGGTCCGAGCAGTTGAAGGAGATAAACTCCGACCTTGAAAGACGTGTACAGCATGAGGTCGAAAAACGTAGGATACACGAGGAACTGATGACCCAACAGGCAAAGTTGGCCGCCATGGGTGAGATGATCACCATGATAGCGCACCAGTGGCGCACGCCGTTAAACATCATGGCCCTGCTCATGGAGGACCTCCAGGACGCCTGCGACAGTGGCCATGTGGACAAGGGCCGTGTTATAGACGCTGCCAGTGAGGCCATCTCACAGATTAACTTTATGGCCAATACGATCAACGATTTCAAGGACTTCTGCAAACCATCCAAGAGCAAGGTGCTGTTTAACGTCAAGTCTGCCGTGGAGGCTGTTTGTGCGATCACAAGCGCACTGCTGCGTCACAACTCCGTGGAGATAAGGGTTAAATCTACTGCACCCGATAACGTAACGGTCTATGGGTATGAAAACGAGTTCAAACAGGTCATCTTAAACATCATCACCAACGCCGTGGACTCCATTAACGACAAGCGCACTGCCGCAAACGTTAAAGGTCTCATAGAGGTCGATATAAAAAGAGACGCCGAAAAAGTCACGCTCGTCATAAAAGACAACGGCAAGGGCATAGAGCCGGATATCAGAGACAAAATATTTGACCACTACTTTACAACCAAGAAAGACAACGTAGGCTCAGGCATAGGGCTTTACATGTCAAAGATAATCATAGAAAACAGCATGGGTGGCAGCATATACGCCACCACCAGCGAAGATGCCAGGACCGCCTTTGTTATCGAATTGAAGCTGTAAACAGAGGCTGTAAGTACATGAGTAATCACATGCACTATCTGAGGCTCGGTGCCTCGCTCTACGTCCCGGCAACACATGCGGATATCGCCGGAGTAGCAACGGCAGAGAAGTACCCACAACTGCGGTCTGTCATCTTTGACACGGAGGACTCCATTGCCGATGATGCTCTCAGTTTCGCCTACGACAACCTTCAACAGATGCTCCACAGACTCAAAGACAGTCAGAGTCGTGTACCGATGATCTTTATACGGGTGCGCAATGAGTTTGAGATACCCATGGTGCTCGACCTTAAGGGCATTGAATTGATTAATGGCCTGGTGTTGCCAAAATTCTGCTGCTCCAACATGGAACAGTATATGATGATTGACATAGGTGACAAGTTCTACATGCCTGTGCTTGAAAGAGACGTATTCACGACAGAGGCGCTCCACCACATCAGAGATTTCCTTCTTACCTACAGGGACAAAGTCTTGTCTCTCAGAATAGGAGCCAATGACATGCTCTCAAGTATGGGCATGAGGAGAGACCCTACGATGACCATATACGACATAAGGGTAATAGAACTGGCAATTGCCAACATAGTGCTTACGTTTAAGCCCTGCGGTTTTAACATAACTGGCCCCGTGTGGGAGTCTTTTTCCCAAAAAAGTAAGGACAAGCTGCAACAAGAGGCTGCCCTCGACCTTGCAAACGGACTATTTGGAAAGACCGTCATACACCCCTGGCAGGTTGAGATCGTCGAGGAGGTCTACAAGGTTGACCGTGAGGAACACGCCGCAGCGTTGAAGATACTGTCCCCCGACAGTCCCCCTGTATTCAAGATGTTTGACAGATTCCACGAAAAGGCCACACACAGCAACTGGGCCAGGGTTATCATCGAACGGGCCAGGATATATGGCCTCAGAGACTGACAACATGCACAAAACTCACCCACAGACCATTGTCTTTCTCGATCTCGATGACACCATATTTCAGACCCTCCGGAAGAACCCCCGGGGCATACACCCGGCCACAGGTACGTCCTTTATGACCGACGCTCAGAGACGCTTTCTTGATATCTTTCTCTCTGCCGAAGGCGTTATGGTAGTCCCCGTCACCGCACGGGATGCCACCCAGTATGACAGGACGTTTTTGAGCCGACATCAACGCATAACGGTTTCGGCCCTCTACTACGGCGGCCTTATAACAACTCATGGATTGCCCGATGAACAGTGGAGCAAGCACATGAAATCCTTGTACCAACCCCTGACGCCATCGGTCCGGGACACATATGAGAGGGTGGCTGGATTGATCAACGGCTCCTGCTTTAAGATATACAACGTGGATGATTACTACGTAACGCTCAAGCACACAAACACCTCCGACGCTAACTACATGGATATGCTCCGTGCCCTGGTGAGACAACTGGAAGGCGTCGTTGAGGGTGGCGGATACAACATCTGCCACAACGACAACAACGTATCGCTGGTGCCCACGTTCCTGGACAAAAAACACGCCATTGACTACCTCGTACAACGCTATCAGCCCACTCTGACCATCGGAGTAGGCGACAGCATCAGCGACCTGGGCTTTATGACCCAGTGTCACTATGGGATATTTCCCGGCGGGTCGCAGATTGGTACGTTATTGACCAGAAGAGGTTGTTAGAGATTTGCATTTTTTGAATGACTATTTGGCAAAGAATGTGCTAAGATGAAAAAATGGATAGGTTGTTGCTCATATGTGTGTTGAAAGAATTAGACAAATTGCTTACCTGTCACTACAAGGTGATCATTGCAGGTGGAGCTGCAATGATTATTCATTATGGAGCATCAAGAGCAACAAGAGATGTTGATGCAATAATTGAAGGTGGCAACTTATATAAGATTAGGGATGCAGCAAGAAAAATTGCTGACAAGTTTAACTTGAATGATAATTGGTTTAACGATAGTATAAAGGGTTTCGCTAATATTTTGCCGCCTGATTTTCAAGAAAGAACTAAAGCATTGCAAATAGAACTATCTAATATCGAAATCTATGCCATTGGGATAGCAGAACAATTGATAATGAAAATTATTGCCTTAAGAGAACAGGATTTAGAAGATATTGAAATACTACTGCCTAAACTAACAGAGGAAGACAAGCAGGTCGTCTTAAGAGACATTGATCACATTTCAAAAACCCGTCCTGATTGGGCACAGAAAATACAATACTTTTTAGAGGAACAGCAATGGAAGATAAAATAGATACGTTATTTCAACATTGGAACAAATATGATAGCAAAGTATTAGTTTCTGAAGCAAAGAACATTGAACCGATATCAGTTGAGGCCCTGATTTCAGAATCGACAAAATATTGTCGTTATTCTGGCAGATTGACATGGATTTTAATAGACTGGCTGATACGTAATATAGACAAAGTGAATGAGAGTAAACTACTTGACTTAACCAAAACACATGGAGACATAACTGTCTTAGGCTTAATTTCTGATTTGGCAAGCCAAAAGCGGAAAGATAGCGTATTTGACCACATTATAAGTACGAGCAAACCAAACAAGACTAAAGAGATATTCTTTTATCGGATAGCCAAAAGTAAAATAGCATCTAAGATTGCAGTAGAGAATAGCTTGCCTGTCTATGAAAGATGGAATTTTTATTGTAATGAGCTAACGTACTTAACAACGAATGCAGAGTTACAAAGCATAGGTTTTAGATAGACATTATGTGGTTAAAGCAAGATTGCATTATATAGCACGTTTTGACCAGTGGCTTAAATCACCTCTGTAAACACACTCTCACCACTGACCTCTTCCGCCATGCAAACCCTGTTGCGTCCTTCACGCTTTGCGCGATAGAGTGCTGCGTCTGCCGCCTGTAAGACTATGTTGGTGTCTGACCCGTGAACCGGTAAGACTGCCACCCCTATCGATAACGTTATGGTGCCAAGGGACTGCTGCTTATACACGACGTGCATGTGACAGGCGGCCTCTCTTATCTGCTCTGCCCGCTGCATAGTCACCTCAGCAGAGGACTCGGGCATGATGATGGTGAACTCCTCCCCTCCATACCTGCAGGCGATGTCTCCACCACGAATTTGTTTGGTAAGAAACATGCCCAACTCACAAAGCAACTTGTCTCCTCCATCGTGTCCAAAGGTGTCGTTGAACTGCTTGAAGTGGTCTATGTCTATCATGATTATCCCAATGGGCGTGTACTTACGCATGGACCGTTGCCACTCCAGCTCAAGCGATTCCTTCATGTAGCGACGGTTAAACAGTCCCGTAAGCGGGTCGCGCATGGACATGTTTCTGAGCGATTCCTGGAGTTTGAGGTTGATTATCGCCAGACCACATCCCTCTGCCAACCTCATGGCCAATTGCTCCTTTTCTTTGAGCCAATCCTGTTCGTATGACTTCCCTTTCAATGAATCAAGCAACAGGTGCAGCATCCCTATCGTCTCACCCTTGGCCATGATGGGCGTACAGATGTAGGGGACACCCTTCTCCCTCACATGTTGACAGGCAATGTCCCTGGCATCATCAACCATGACATGCACATGGCCACGCCTCAGCCCCCAACACTCGTTCTGCGTAATCACAAGCTCCTGGGGTGGGGGATTGCCCCAAACGGATATGCTCTCAAGCATGTTCCTCGACGAGTTATAGATGTAAAGCGCACCCCTGTCACGAGGAAACAACTGCGACACCGTGTTGGTTATAACAACGCCGGCCTCCTCAACGCAGTTGCAGGCCTGAAACAGCTCACTCATCCTGCTGAACAGTCCGCTCTCCAACTCGCGCAACTCCAGCAGCCTTGCCTTGGTCTTAAGTTCCACGTTGTTCTTTTGCATATCAATGCCGTAAGTCAGTAGTTTTTCGCTATGGTCTTTCAACTCTGTAACCATAGTGTTAAACGCTAAGGACATTCGCCCTATTTCGTCCTTTGAACGAACGTCTATGCTTATGTCAAGGTTGCCCTTGCCCACTTCGCTGAAGCCGTGTGACAAGGTCTCCAGCGGCCTTGTCATTCGTCGTGCAAAAATATATATAGTGGCCAAACCCACGATAGCAAACAGGACAGAGAGTATTGCCATCCTGACTCTCAGTTGTCTGACTGGCGCAAAGGCCATTTTTGATGGAACGCTCATCATTAACGTCCAATTGTTTCCTTTAAAGTCCCCGTATCCACGCTCACGGTTAAAGGCCAATATCTCCTCCTCGGCGCCATCGGAATGCCGATGCCTGGTACTGCCCCTGCTTTTGCCCGATAACAACAGCGGTTTGGCAAATACCCAGTCAGGCGATATCTCTTTCAGTATACCTTTTGCGTTATCGCTGGAATACAAGAGCATCCCTTCACTATTGACCAGGTCTACATCCATATTTACGTCATTGTTCTGGTCCCCTTTAGCGCTCTTGACTATATCATCCAGGACATCCATGGTCAGCTTCAGGACAACTACACCAAAAGAAACGCCTTCCCTATCCTTGACATAGGTCACAAACCTGATTACGTTATTACCTGTGGAATTTGAGAAACTTACGTCTACAAAGACGTCCGTCCCCTCTTTTAATTGCGTCCAGTACCCCTTAAGCGGATACTGTTGTCCGATATCCTTACCGGACGTATCGGCAATGCGTACCCTGTCCAGGGTAAAAAACGACATTGACACATAGGAGGCATAGGTACTCTGGTATGACTTCAATCGTTCCGTAATTTGCACGGGTGTTGATTGCCTCGATGCAATTATTGGGTCTCTTGCTATATTCTTTACGTCTACGTATTTTTCGTAGAGCACCCTGTCGAGTTTGTCCACTGTATGAAACGTGTAGTTTTCAAGCGCTGTCCTGATCTGACTGTCCAATATGTCAACGGTAGTGCTTTGCCCTATATACATCGCTACGGTCAGAAACACTATGCCTATGCCTGAGAAAAATAAAATTAACTTTGTCGATAGCCTCATACCATTTCTCTTCCTCACTATAGAGTTTTTCATAGCACTATATAATAACATATGTCACAAGAAAATCTTGCTGCAAAAAAATACTGCTCACCGTAAAATTAAAACATGTGACATATCATCGCAGAAATATTTACAGGAAGCAACATTTTGCAAGCGCCTGTTATGTTCTCACACCTGGGCATGATGGGGGTCAAGGGGGCAGCGAGGGTACTTCTTTTTTTTCTTCACGTGTTTATTGGCACGGTACTTAGTTTAGTCAAATAGAAATATGCTATAATAGAGCTTACAATTGAGATTAGAATACAATGATTGAATTTGGCGATATCTTTACACGTGTTATATATGTGTCGGTGTGGGTGGTTTTCTTTGTAGCGCCGATGCTGTTTTGCGGCGGAGCAGGACTTATGATAAGCCCCCTCACAAACCGCTTATTAGGGATTAAGACAAAGAATGCGGATATGTATTTTTACCTTTGCGCCACTTTTGCACTTGTCTTTTTGCTGACCCTGGTCTCTGTCCATGATTTATTCAAAGGCACGGAAGGCGACCCCACCTATCTGTTCAATGGTACCCATAATGTAGTACTTTATACAATTCTTGTCGTGTATTCTTTTATAATTGCAACAATATTATTCCAGAAACATGCCAGCAACCGTAATATATACACCACCACCCAATGGCGTTTCCATACTGATCAGTAAGATTATTATCCCTCATACCAAGTACCTTAACCCTTGTGACGCTAATAAGCCCCTGTTTACTCAGTCGGCTGCGGCGTGCTCCATTGCTATTAATGCAAACTATGATAACGATACGGCTGCGCTGATTGCGTATGATAAAAATGCCCTTCAGATTTTCAGTAAAGCTGAAACCATCCGGTGTCGGAAAGGGGATGGCAAATGATAAAGAGATTCGTGGTATTAAAAAACTGTTTGTGCCCGCTTGTACTGATATTGGGTCTAACGTATCCCATTTGCAGCAGCGCCAACCTGGCACCGCCACCTGCTAATTATATAACCGTTAATGTAACAAACCTGACCGGTGAAACAACGCAAGAGATGACACTTGCCATCTTGGGCTGTTATAAACCCAGTCTCCCGCAAAGTATCCAGCCAGGTGAAAAAGACGCCCGGCCAGAGGTAATATTACTGGAGGATAAACAACGGGGTTGCTATTGGACTGTGGACAGAAATGAGTCATCAAAAACCATGTGCAACGATGGCAGGTGTTGGTTTAAATACCGCGATGATCTCCCAAAAGAGATTCGCCTTGCTTTGTCGATTAAGGCATCCGGTAAAACCAACGTCTTTGTATCCGATAAGATTGACAAACCGATCTCCGTGCTGCTGCAATATTCTATGACTCTTATGGATAACGGCAGGACTACCATCTCCTTGAATTACGATCGGTCATTTAACACATATAAGGCCTTTATGACTGCATTTATAGTAACGCTTGTCACCGAACTGCTCTGTTGGTATATCTGCCTGTTATTCCTCAAGAAGAGCGGGCGGGTAGTATTAATTTCCGTCATGGTTGCAAACTGCATATCTCTGCCCGTCTTGTGGAGCGCCTTTTCGATAATGAACAATCTCATGCCATATCTGTTTTTTTTAATCCTTTCGGAGTTTCTGGTGTTATTCTTTGAGGTGTCTTTCATCAGTTATTTCAACAGGGGACATATCCGCATAAAAGAGGCTGCACTTGTAACAGTTGGAGCAAATATATCGAGTTTCCTGTCAGGCATTGTGTTATTTGGTTATCTGCCTCAATGGATAAGTTTGTAGTAGATTTGGTGCTTTTCTTTTAAATCGCTCCCTTCTGTATAATATAGGTTGGCTATGGATGATCTCATGACAGAGGATTTTTTACTTACGGTTTTGGATAAAAGTCCTGACGGTGTTATAATCCTTGATGCTGACAGACGCATCCTGCTCTGGAACCGCTGGATGGAGAAGGCTTCACGCATTGGCAGGGATGAGGTAACAGGCCGTGGCTTTTATGATGTTTTTCCAGATATGACCGATACACGGATCATGCGCGGGATCGACAATGCCCTCGCCTTTGGACTGCCCACCACGCTGTCCCACAAGCTGACCAACAGACCCTTCCCCCTGTACCAGTCTACGGCTGACCCCAGGAGGGACGAAAGGATAAGTCAGGTCGTGCTCATCAGCGGCATACGCTCCAAGGACAGGCGCTTTCGCTGCATAATCAGGATACAGGATATCACCGACACGGTCTACAGAGAACAACTCCTGCGCGACCAAACCGAACAGTTGCGCACCGCCAAGGAAATGGCCACAAGCGCCAACAAGGCAAAAAGCGACTTTCTGGCAAACATGAGCCATGAGATACGCACCCCCCTCAACGCCATCATCGGTATGGCCTACCTCGCACTCAAAACCAACCTCGATGACAAACAACTGGACTACCTTACAAAGATCAACACCTCTGCCCAGACCCTGCTGGGGGTTATCAATGACATCCTGGACTTTTCCAAGATCGAGGCCGGAAAGTTGGAAATGGAGTATATCCCCTTCCACCTGGATGAGGTGCTGCACAATGTATCGAACCTGATTACTCTCAAGACCGACGAAAAGGGTCTTGAGTTCTGTTTCCACGTAGGCAGGGACGTTCCGCTGGCACTTGTTGGAGACCCCCTGCGCCTGGGGCAGGTTTTGATCAACCTCTCAAACAACGCCATCAAGTTCACCACAGAGGGGGAGATCATCATCTGCATCGAGGTCAACGAGGTAACCGATGATATGGCCTGCCTGCACTTTTCGGTCAAAGATACCGGCATAGGGATAAGCCCTCGGCAGATAACCACACTGTTTCAACCATTTACGCAGGCCGACACCTCTACTACACGCAAGTACGGCGGCACCGGCCTGGGATTAACCATATGCAAGCGCCTGACAGAGATGATGGGCGGTCGCATATGGGTGGAGAGTACCCCCGGGGTGGGGTCAGTCTTTCACTTTACGGCGCAGTTTGACAGGCAAAACCCCGACAGACGCCGCTTCCGTCTGCCGTCGGATAAATACGTGGGCATGAGGGTGCTCCTGGCCGATGACAATCCGGCAGCACGCGACATACTGAAATACACGCTGGAGTCCTTTTCGTTTAATGTAACACCCGTGGCCTCGGGGACAGAGGCCCTGGCCGAGTTGGAGCGTTCGCTGGATGACCCCTACGACATGATCTTCATTGACTGGAAGATGCCAGAAATGGACGGTATCAGAACAGTGAAGGAAATCAACCGGCTCCTGCCGCAGAGCAAGACGCCAAAGGTCATCATGGTAACCGCATATGGTCGTGAGGAGGTCATGCAGGCAGCCAGGGGGGCACACATTGATAACATCCTCATAAAACCGGTCAGTCTGTCGGTGATGTTTGAGACCATCCTGTCGGTAGTTGGCGAGGACGTTGTCCGGCACAGGGGCGTAATACCCGCCACAGAGACCGAGGTGGAGGGGCTTGAAAGGTTGGCAGACATACGCATACTCCTGGTAGAGGACAACGACATCAATCGCCAGGTTGCCATGGAAATACTCCAGAGCAAGGGGGTTAGGGTGGACATTGCCCGAAACGGTGCAGAGGCGGTGGATGCCGTCACGACGATGCCATCGCATTATTTTGATGTCGTGCTGATGGATATCCAGATGGCCGTTATGGATGGCTATGAGGCTACAAGACGGATACGGCAGAGGCAGGAACTTGCCGGTCTGCCAATTATCGCCATGACCGCCAACGTCCTCACCGGAGAGCGGGAGAAGTGTCTGACCGCAGGGATGAATGACCACATCGGTAAACCCATACAGCCCACTCAGCTCTACACCACGCTGTTGCATTGGCTACTCCCCGGGGAGGCTAAACTGCCACCAACACTTTTGCTACCAACACCGTCTTCTCAGACTCCGGCTGAAGGTGCAGAGACGGCGCTGCTGACACGGTTGAGCAGGATCGATATATGCCTCGGACTGGATAGATGTGTAGGCAACACAAACCTGTACGTCGAACTATTGAGGCAACTTTACGGCAAATACAAAGACAGCTTCAAGGCAGTTTGCAACGAGCTGGACAACAATAACTACAAAGCGGCCCGTGAGTTGGTGCATGCCCTGGCCGGGGTTTCCGGTAACCTCGGTGCCACTGAGCTGTACCAGGCATTGCAACCACTGGACAAGGCGCTCAAGGATACTACCGCGGATATCGCTGACCTTGACTCACTGTTGAACGCATTTAAAATGGCATTCGATGACGTTATGGCAGACCTGTCGGGGATTGATGACACCACGCCACCTGAAGCAGCTTCTCAGCCACATACTGTAGGCACGGGCGATGCAGAAGACCTCAGAGGCAACGAAGCCGTAGTGGTCTCAATACGGAAGCTGGCGGTGTTGCTTCTGGAGGGTGATTCGCGGTCCGTGGCAGAGCTTCAGACTCTCAAGGGCATGTTGGAAGGGCATTGCAAGGCTGAGGCAATGGCGGATATTGAGAGGTATATAAATGATTACGACTTTGACGAAGCACATGCTGTTTTGATTGCCTTTGCTCAGTCATTGGGGCTTACTGTCTAACGAAAATGGAGAGATACCTATTATGAAGGAAAAACGTGCAAAGATACTGATCGTCGATGACGAAAAGGTCAACATTGATATTCTGGTGAATCTGCTCAAAGAGCATTATACATTGGTTGTAGCAAAGTGTGGAGACAAGGCAATCAGTCTTCTGGAGTCAAACGAGGACAAACCCGACCTGATCCTCCTGGATATACTGATGCCCGGTATGGATGGCTATGAGGTCTGCCGCCGGATTAAGGAAAACGGCCATACCAAGGACATCCCTGTGATCTTTATAACGCTGTTAAGCAACGTTGAAGAGGAGAGGTATGGGTTTCAGCTGGGGGCGGTGGATTACATCACCAAGCCCTTTAGTCCGCCCATTGTTGAGGCGCGTGTGAAGACCCACGTTGAGTTAAAGCGCAAGAGGGACTTACTGGAGGTCATGGCCAGGGAGGATGTACTGACAGGGATAGCCAATCGCCGGAAATTTGATGAGTTCCTTGATTTTACCTGGAACAGTGCCGTCAGGAGACAGACAAGGCTGTCGATGATATTGATTGATATTGATTTCTTTAAGCGTTTTAACGACAATTACGGTCATAGTGCCGGGGATGATTGTCTGAGGGAGGTTGCGTTGTCCTTAAAGGCTGCGATGCCGCGCTCGTTGGACCTCATAGCCAGATATGGGGGTGAGGAACTGGCCTGTATCCTGCCCGATACCGATGGCCACGGTGCCATGACGGTTGCAAAACGCCTGTGGGAGGTTGTATGTGCAATGGACATACCCCATGAATACTCAGATGCGGCAGACCATGTTAGCATAAGTCTGGGGGTAACAACTATGATACCACAGTGCAACAGTCAGCCAAGTGCTTTGATAGAGGCAGCGGATACGGCCCTGTATATGGCAAAAAAGGCCGGGAGAAATCGTGTGGAATTTCTGGCGAGCGATAATATCTAAGTGTTTAACTGATAGTTCCGAAACAGATTTTTAACTTGACAGATAACGATGGTTGCTATAATATAGAGTGAGGTATAAATATGCTATATGGCTAAGTGTGTTGTATGTAATTCAAGAAAAGGTAAGAGAAACTGTCCTTCCTTTGGTGTGCTTATATGCAGTCAGTGCTGTGGTGACAAAAAGGGTGGAGAGGTAGATTGTCCTCATGATTGCTTTTTCTTCTCAGCATCTAAGCAGTGCTTCACTGACAAACAGACATTTAATGAGGCCAAGAACTTTGAGAGAGAGTTGAATTCTATTATTGGCAATGAATATGATTACCTTGATGTGCTACAGAACATCGAGTTTTGTATTGTGAGCACTTACAAGAAAAATAGAAAGTTAGTTGATAAGGATGCGCAGGCTGCACTTGAATATCTCTTGGAGATGGGTAAGGCACATATAACAGGGGTATCATCTAAATATCTAACCAAATTATCACCAATAGTACGAGACTTGGTAGAGTATATAAATGACATAATCGAATTCAGAGAAGCACATGGGAAAAGAGAAAGTTTGATGGATAGATTGAAGTGCATATACAGGGTTCTCCTTTCAGTAAAAGACCACCATAATCCTATGGATGATAGAAGTTATCTTAATTTCATAGTCGAATATGTGCGTTAAATCAATTTATTGAGTGATGACATACAAACGATGCACTGGCCGTCAATTTTGTAAATCAGAAGCCAGTCAGTTTCAATGTGGCATTCTCGTCGTCCTGTGTACTCACTCGACAAGCTTATGGTCTCTGTGCTTTGGAGCAAGATTTTCTCCGTTGCTGAGTTTCGTCATGACTTCGTACAATTGTTCTGCATTGGCCCCACGTAGTAACATTTTCCTGATGTCCCTCTTGAATTGCCCGGTAGAGACAGGTTTGTACTTCACTTGTGAAGTTCCAGGTCTTTAAATAAATCTTCAATGCTCTTGAACTGGATTAAGTTCTCTCCTCTGTCAGTTTTTTTGAAAGTCTCACGGGTGGTTTTATTGGGGCACCATCCAAATTCAATAAGCATCTTGCCGTATTCATTCAACGCATAAATAGCTCCACCTGATTCTTGATCATCTGTAAATGAACCACCGTCAATACCTCTATGCGATAAGAGGCTGGCAGACCATAGTGCATCGGCAATATCGGTCATATTCCCTTGCGTACCCTAGCGAAAGCTCCGAAGGTATTCCAAGTCTTTAGCGTAACATTTGTTGATTATGTGTGCCAATCGCATCGCTTTGTCGTAGTCGATATAGCCCTTGATTAGGGCAGCAATGATCCGGCCCGTTATTTTTGCCTTAACAGTGTCGTCAATTTTATCAATTAAATGGAGTATGGTTTCTCCAAACTGCTCGGTATTTCCCTCGCTTTCAAGCCACTCGGTAAACTTGAAGCGCTCCTCTGACGTTGTGATATCCAAGGCTTCCAGAAAACGTAGAATTTTATGAACAAAAAGTTCATTAGTTATTTCCTTTCCAGCTTCCCGGAGACCGTTAAGTATACCGATAACAGGGATACCGCTCAATCCATCCGATTCCATGAATGCATCTCGCCCGGCATCACCTGTGATAACGAGAAAATCCTTCAACTTTTCACTACGCAAAGACTGTACAACCGATAAAGCTGCATTTTTCTCCAAATTCAACAGCATTCTTAATTGTACCATTTAGTTTTCCTTTAAGTAAAGCAAGCGATGCGAGAGTGCCAAAGTAATCCTCAAGCCTTCCGTCCTGCAACGGAGCCGACTATCCAAAGAATCAGAAACAGCAACGATACGACAACCGTAATCACCCCTGCCACTGCCGTAAAGGCGATGCCCTTGAGCAGTGATACGGTTAGAGCCAAACGGGTCAGCGGTTTGAACTCCAATGATATGTTGCACATGAGGCGTGTCTCCGCCCTGAGTCGAAAGGAAAACAAGAAGACGTTGAGAAATCCTGCACCAGTGACGTTGCCTACCGGTACGATGACAACATCAAATGCCCGACTCTTCAGCTCTGACGTTGGCTCATAAGGCGCCCGCAGGAAGCTAAAGGCGCCCGTATGGGGATAGACATAGACGTTGGAGATTTCTGCATATTTTTCAGCAAGGGGTTTACCGTGTTGATGCGTCAGCAGGCATATCTCACCCTGCGGGTACTTGTCTTTGAGTTTACCTAGTATCCTGTCCAGGTGCTGGAACCCCGTGGAGCGTATAATCAAGACCCTCTTCACGCAATAACCGTTATATGCTCATAGAGTTCCGGCATCTTATCCTGGCGTAATCTGAATTTTGTTCCATGATTATGACCAGTCCTTGCGTCAAAATCAATTAAGACAGCAGCGTTTTCAATAGCCTCTAAAAACCTGTCAAGGCTAAATTTCTGAAGCATCATTATCTTTTCATAAGAAAAATACTCTACTCCACCTTCATGTTTGGCATTTGCTTGTATATAAAAACAATTTAAGAGTTTAGTTCCAGCCTTATGAAATAAGTCGTCAAACCCCCAGTATGGTTGAGGCTCAAGTTCTCCCAATCCAATCTTGTCTTTAACAGATTCTAACCAAATAGAATGTCTCTCTGAAACATATTTAGCATCAAACGATATTAAGACCTTCCTTTCCGGATGGCAAATTGTAACCATAAAACCCCTGTCACTTCTTGATTTTCCATGAATTGTCTGACGGAAACTCATCTCCTGTGAAAGATATTTTTTACCTGCCTCATGATGAGACCAACCATATTTGAGAAGCAATACTTGAGGCACAAATTTTAATGCACGTGGTGAAGGCTCCATGTGAAAAAGAGTTGTTAATGAAGATGAGTTTAATCTTTGACACTTTAATTCCCATTCAGAGGCATTTGGGATTGGCAAGTTATTTTCCTTAATGCCCAGCAAATCTTCCAAAGTGTTGCCAATCCCACCGGCATTGCCAGGTCGTGCATTTCTTATCCATCCCATATCTTTAATGCTTATTAGCTTATTTATTAATTGCTCTTTTGTGTAAGTGTTCATTCAATCTAAACCACATGGAGGTTTCCAGAAATCAAGCAAGTACTCAAACGTCACACCCATCGTTATATAATTACTTGGCCACCCAAAGATTCCAATTTGATTGACAATATTTGTTCTATCCCAAATAATAATATTTCGCAATTCATAACCTCTTGTTCTTAATTCTTCAATTAAGGAGACATGTATTGTAATCCTTTGATTATTCCACCACATATCAGGGACATTTATGACACAATGTCCTTTTGGTTTCAATAGTGGTAAGATAGAGTGAAAGATGTCACCCATTGCCTGGCAATAGTCCTTTAGAGGCATTGTTCCCAAATCTCTTGTATCTTGTGAGTATTGTTCAATTTTACCAAGTTGTTCATTGTTTCTGATACGTCTTGACTTGTTTTTCCTTTCCCTGTTTAACAGGTTTGCGTAAGGAGGCGAAGTCCAGATAAGACTTATGGTTTTCTCGTCAAAATACTCATGGATATTTCTCGCATCGTCATTTACAAATATCTGCTTAGACGTATTAAAAATACAACTATCGTTCAACCTGGATAATGAAAGAGTGCCATAACTATTTTGTAAATCAAAACCAACTGAATTACGGTTTAGATCACGTGCAGCAACAAGCGTTGTACCACTTCCAACAAAGGGGTCAACGACCAGCTCACCTTCATGTGAAAAGAGCGATATTATCTTTTGAGCCAACGTAATCGGGAATGTTGCAGGATGCAATGTCTTGTCTCGTATATCCCTCTTTTCATATGTAAATTGCCACACACCTATTTGGCTTTTTAGCCATTCCTTTGGGGTCATACAGTTTATATGCGTTGGTTTACACTCACACGTTCTTTTGTAAGCAATATCAATTGGCTTTGTTATGTCAACATTTGATGAATTCACTTGCATTTGTTAATATCCATATTTCAAATCAACTGTCTTATGTAGTCCTCGACGGCGTTGAGGTCAGACCAGACCTTGAGGGGGTCTTTGTTGATCTTAAAGACGGTGTCTGGATCTTTGAGGCCGTTTCCCGTGAGGGTGCAGACTATCGTGGAACCTTTCTTGAAATACCCGCTTGCATTGAGCTTTATCAGGCCTGCGATTGATGCCGCCGAGGCAGGCTCACAGAAGACGCCCTCCGTCTTTGCAACCAGCGCATAGGCTTCCAGAATCTCTTCGTCGGTGACCATGTCTATGACGCCGCCGGAGTCGTCCCTGGCCTGTTGGGCAAACTTCCAACTGGCGGGGTTGCCGATCCGGATGGCAGAGGCAATTGTCTCGGGGTTTTCCACCACATGGCCTCTGACAATGGGGGCAGCGCCCGCTGCCTGTATACCCACCATCACAGGCAACGTGTTTATCTTTGCCTTGGCCCTGTACTCGTTGTAGCCCTTCCAATATGCTGTAATATTGCCCGCATTCCCCACCGGCAGCACATGGTAGTCGGGGGCAACTCCCAGTTGATCGCAGACCTCAAAGGCCGCCGTCTTCTGACCCTCTATCCGGTAGGGATTTATGGAGTTGACCAGGGTTATCGGGTACTTCTCCACCACCGCCCTGACAATGGACAGCGCCACGTCAAAGTTCCCCTTTATCTGCAACACCACCGCTCCATGAATAATGGCCTGCACCAGCTTGCCAAGGGCTATCTTGCCCTCGGGGATCAACACGATGCAACTGATCCCTGCACGGGCCGCATAGGCCGCCGCAGAGGCTGACGTGTTACCCGTAGAGGCACAGATGACCGCCCTGCCGCCATCCTCAACGGCCTTCGATATCGCCATCGTCATTCCGCGGTCCTTGAACGAACCCGTGGGATTAAGACCGTCAAACTTAAAATACACCCTGCCATCAAAACCTATCTTCCGGCACAAGTTCCCGGCGCTGATCAAGGGCGTATTACCCTCGTTTAGCGAAACAACCGGAGTGCTAGCGCTAACCGGCAGGTAATCCCTGTATGTATCGATAATACCACCCCACGCTGTGTTTTTATTGACTGATATACCATCCAGGTTGTCTTCCTTGATCATTTATCCTATATTCTCCTTCTTTAGATTATTGTTGCAGGACGCTCACTCTATTGGATTATATCGCCATCGACAGGCTCAACGTCCACGCCGGCCTCTCTGAGGCCCTCTATGGCCAGTTCAACATTGTTTTCCTCGCCATCAATCTCCAGGATCATCTCTCCCACGGTCTCCGTCACGCGGGCACGCCTGATGTTGGGTATGACATCACACTTTTTGGCCACCGTGTAGATGACCGGCTCCTTGATCAGGTGTTGCGGAAAGGTTAGCTTTATTCGTCTCTTCATTGTTGTCTCCCTGTCGGTATTCAAAAGCAGCCACCGGCTATGGCCGGCACTATGGATATCTCCGCTCCGTCCTGTACTTGGGTCTCCTCTGCCTTTAAAAACCGTATGTCTTCTTCGTTTACATATATGTTGACAAACCGCCGTATCTTTCCACCTTCGGATATCCGCTCGGCGATCCCGGGGTACCTGGTGTCGAGTTCTCCTACGATGGCTATAACGGTGCCGGGGTTAGCCTCTACCTCCTGCTTTCCCTCCGTGAGCCTTTGCAGGGGGGTGGGAATCCTCACTTTTACTGACATAATGCCTCCATAATTTATCTGATCTTATTTAATACTTCCTCAAAGGAATCCATGTGTGGTGAGATATGGTGTGGCTTAACGGTTCTTCCGGTAAGGGCCTCCTGTGTCTTGAGTCCGTTGCCGGTGACACAGATAACCGTGGTTTCGTCCCTGCCGATGACGCCTTGCTCAATTAGCTTGCGGGTGACTGCCACCGTAACCCCGCCCGCTGTTTCGGCGAATATGCCTTCGGTGCGTGCAAGCAACTGTATGCCTTCGATGATTTCGTCATCGGTTACGTCTTCGCCATGGCCTCCCGTCTCATGGACGATCTTCAGGGCGTAGTAGCCATCAGCGGGGTTTCCGATGGCAAGCGATTTGGCTATGGTGTGTGGCTTGATCGGTCTGATGACGTCTACCTTGCTCTTTATGGCGCTGACGATGGGGTTACAGCCTTCGGCCTGGGCGGCAAAAACACGCGTGTGCAGATTATCGAGAACCCCGATGTCGTGGAACTCCTTAAAGCTCTTCCACACCTTTGTCAGCAACGACCCGCTGGCACAGGGCACCACCACGTTGTCAGGGGCCTTCCAACCCAACTGCTCTATCGTCTCAAAGCCAAGCGTCTTTGAACCTTCGGCATAAAACGGTCTGATGTTGATGTTTACAAACGCCCACTTGTACTTATTCGCTATTTCGCTGCACAACCGGTTGACGTCGTCGTAGTTGCCGTCAACGGCTATGAGATTGGGCTCATAGACAAGCGATGCCACAATCTTGCTGGCTTCAAGCGAAGCAGGGATAAAGATAAACCGTTTAAATCCGGCCTTGGCCCCGTGCGCCGAAACGGAGTGTGCCAGATTACCCGTTGAGGCACACGATACCGTATCAAAACCGAATTCCTTGGCCTTTGTCAGGGCAACCGCCACAACCCTGTCCTTAAACGAAAGCGTGGGATGTACCACGGTATCATCCTTGACAAACAGGCTTTTGACCCCGAGGGCGCGGGCAAGGTTTTTGGTCTCAACCAGAGGCGTGAATCCGGAATGTAATCCTACCTGTGGCTCGCCATCTATCGGTAAAAGCTCCCTGTACCTCCACAGGTTCTTCTCCCGTTGGAGTATCTTTTCCCGCGTGAGGGCATTCTTTATCTTCTCATAGTCATAGACGACCTCAAGGGGACCAAAACAAAACTCGCACACGTAAATCGGCTCCACGGCATACTCCCTTGCACACTCACGGCACTTCAATCCTACAACAAAACCCATCTGTTTAACCTCCTTTCTTTCAAAGCACTGTCATTGTATAACGGCAATCTATTGCTCCCATCTATTGTAATTAATCTCAACTGTTTTTTTCAAAGCCTTAATTTGGTGTGCTAAAATTATATACAACACCCTTTTTTATTTCTTTAAAAATACAGGACATATTCCACGTCCATTTATGTTACAATTCATACCATCATGGAAGAGACGGCGATCGTAAAAGATGTCTCAGGCATAATGGCCACGGTGGTGGTTCAACGCACAAGCGCGTGCGCCCACTGCATCAGTAGCAAGGTGTGCAACTCCGACGATGACGCATCAGAGACGGAGGCCTCCGTGATAGAGGCCATAAATACCGCAAACGCAAAGGTTGGCCAAAAGGTCGTCGTGGAGCTAAAGACGTATACGTACCTCAAGGGTGCCATGCTAGTCTATGCCATGCCGGCCATAGCGCTGCTGCTGGGGGCCATCGCGGGCAAGTCCCTGTTAAGCGGTGTGCCCGTGTTTGCTTCCATGAAGCCTGATGTTGTCAGTGCTATCGGGGGTTTTACGGCATTGCTCCTGTCCATTGTGGCGGTAAAGCTGATATCGGGCAGACTCGAAAAAAAGACTGAATACAAGGCAGTGGTTAAAAAAGTTTTAGACTTGTAATTAAATATATATCTTAAGTTAGAAGGGGGACAAAGATGGCAAGTGTTGACGTTGACAAGATAAGAAACATTGCTCTTTTAGCTCACAGTGGTGCAGGCAAGACCACTTTAACGGAGGCGATAGTCTTTAATTCCGGCGCTATAACCAGGATGGGCAGTGTCGCTGATGGTAACACGGTAACGGACTTCGATCAGGAAGAGATCGAACGCAAGCTATCCATTAGTTCCGCGCTGGCTCAGTGCCAGTGGCGGGGGGGATACGTGCTGAACCTGATAGATACGCCGGGCTTTATAAACTTCCTTGAGGATACGCGCGGGTGTCTGACGGTTGCCGATGGTGCGGTGGTCATTGTCAGTGCCGTATCGGGGATCAGGGCCGAAACCATGAAGGTGTGGTCTATGGCGGCGGAGTTTGACATCCCTGTAATCGTGTTCATCAACGAGGTCAATAAGGAAAACGCCGACTTCCAGGCAGCCTTCCAGCAGATAAAGGATAGTTTTGATATCAAACCCATTACCCTGTTCATACCTCTGTCGGACAGTGCCCCAATGGAAGGACTCATTGACGTTGTCAAGCAGCGGGCATACAAACGCACCGCAGACGGTGCCTACGCAGAGGCCGACATACCCTCCGAACTGGTGTCCAAGGCAGAGGGATTCAAAAAGGACCTCATTGAGTGCGTGGCCGAGTCCGACGACGCCCTGCTTGAAAAGTACCTCGAGGGGGCGGAGCTGTCCGAACAGGAAATCCTCAACGGCCTCGTCAATGGCGCCGCAACACGGAAGTTTATCCTCGTGACCTTTGGCAGTGCCGTTAATAATTATGGCATCCAGCAGCTCGTTGACACCATCATACAATGTATGCCCTCACCCCTCAGAAGGGCCGAAATAAAACCCATTGCGGCAAAAATCCCCGACAACGGCACCGAAGTCACGCTGCAACCGCTCAGGGACAAACCGTTGGCGGCCTACGTCTTTAAGACCATCGCCGACCCCTACGCGGGAAGACTGACCATGTTCCGTGTGTTCTCTGGGCAGTTGAAACCCGACACCACGGTCTACAACGCAACAAAGGGTATCAGAGAAAGGATCGGACACGTACACTATCTCCTTGGCAAAAAGCAGATACCGGCACAGGGCCTGGGTCCTGGGGAGTTTGGCGTCGTGACAAAGCTAAAGGAGACCCTCACCGGGGATACCCTGTGTGAAGAGGCACATCCGTTTGTCTTTAAGCCGCTGAAGTTTGCCGAGCCTATTATTTCCTATGCCATAGAGCCAAAGACAAAGGGCGATGAGGACAAGGTCAGCACCGGCCTGCACAAGATACTCGATGAGGACCCGACGCTAAGGTTTCACCGCGACGAGGAGACCAACGAAATGATCATAGCCGGCATGGGGCAGATACACATAGAGGTGGCACTGCACAAGCTCAAGCGGAAGTTTGGCGTAGAGGTCGAAATGAAGACCCCCACGGTGCCATGCAGGGAGACCATACGTGCCAAGGCAAAGGCACAGGGTAAATACAAGAAGCAGTCCGGCGGACGCGGTCAGTACGGCGATTGCTGGATTGAAATAGAGCCTCTGCCAAGCGGTAGCGGGTTTGAGTTTGTTGACAAGATAGTGGGTGGTGCAGTGCCTCGTCAGTACATCCCGGCCGTAGAGAAGGGGATCATAGAAAAGCTAAAGTCCGGCATATTGGCGGGATATCCGATGGTTGACCTGAGGGTGACCATCTTTGACGGCTCGTACCATGCCGTGGATTCATCTGAAATGGCCTTTAAGATAGCGGGTTCCATGGCAATCAAAAAGGCGGCCATGGATGCCCATCCCGTCCTGCTGGAGCCGATCATGAACGTAGAGGTCATAACCCCGGATGACTGCCTTGGAGCCGTCATTGGCGACCTGAACTCCAAACGAGGGAAGGTTCAGGGTGTGGAATCCCAGGCCGGGGGCAATCAAAAGGTTGCGGCAGCCGTGCCAATGTCGGAAATCCTCACCTACGCCAACCAACTGCACAGCATCACCTCCGGCAGAGGTCTGTACTCGATGGAGTTCTCACACTATGAGGACGTTCCAGCACACATCTCACAGAAGATAATCGCCGAAAGAAGCAAGAAAGACACCGAAGAATAGACCAGAAAGGCAATTGTGCAAAAAGAATACGGAAGAAGAAAGAAGGGGGGGCTCTGCCCTCCCTCAGACCGCAGGATGGACATGATGGCAAAGCGGTTCAATGAGGTCATCAGGCTTACGCAAGAGTAGAAGGCTAATGGCGGTTGACTTTGGCTTGGGGGTGTGATATCATAAGGATATGGCAGTAACGTTACCATTGGAAGTATACGAAGCCCTTGAAAAGAGTATGGGGTCTGACGATGCCAAACGTGTAGTCAAGGCGTTTGAGACGACAATATCGGATGTTACCGAGTACAAGTGGAAAACCAGTAAGGACGAGCTTTTGACAGAAATGGAAAAGAGATTTGCCACAAAAGCAGACTTGGCTTTGCTTGAGTTAAAACTGGAATCCAAGATGCGGTTATACTTTCTTATCCTCATATTTGTCATTATCTTAACCAACTCCAAGGCGCTTGATTTGCTGTATAAGTTCTTAGGCATTATGCGGTAGAGAGAGGGACTAACCCCTCCCCCGCTCAAGTCAGTTCCTCCGATCAGCAAACAAGCCTAACTGCATATCGCAACCTCTTTAGCTAAGACCTTCCCTGCACGTTCAAGGGCTATCAGGGCAACATGCCCCATAATGCTTCGTTTCCCAGGGATAAGTGTTTCTGCAAACAGCATAAATGCTATGTCGTTAAAGGCTCTTTCGTAAAGTGAGTGAGTATACTGATCGGATTCGAGTTTTTTCGGGTATCAAAATTGCTTGACCCTATTATTTCACACTCAATTATCATGCCTGAAAAAAATGTGTCATTTCAGTATATTGACTATGTTATCCTTAATAATCACATATTTAAGATTATCAAGGAGGTAGCGACGATGTTTCTTCTATTGCTGGAAGTGAGGGTGTTTATTGTCCTGGTGATGTTTGCGATTGCATGGTTGGTCTTTCCGGGTCTTGGAGGGACGGCATATGCGGTCACCGTTAATCTGTCGCGTACGGGTCAGACAAAGGTCTACACCGGGCGTGATGACGGAGCACTAAAGGCCGGCGTGATCTGGCCGGAACCGCGATTTAATATCAACACCAACGGTACGGTAACAGATACTCTGACGGGATTGGTGTGGTCTCAGGACGCCTGCACACCAACAACGAATACGTGTACGGGCAGCGACAGGAACTGGCAAACAGCCATTGAGTACATAGGTTGCTTAAACGGGGCAAAATATCTCGGTTATAACGACTGGCGCCTGGCAAACGTCAACGAGCTGGAGAGCCTCACCAACGCACAGGAGGCCGTGCAATCTACATGGCTGACTTCGCAGGGGTTTACGCACGTAAGGTCTGACAGCTACTGGTCTTCTACCACCAGCGCCAGCAATACATCACATGCGTGGCTTGTCAGCACGGTTGATGGCGTCATCCACACCGGAGCCAAGAGTTCCAGGCTGTGTATGTGGCCGGTACGTGCGGGACAGAGTGGTGCATTTGATGATGCCTTTGTCTGGTCTACCGGACAGACCACCAGCTACGGTACGGGAGATGATGGCGCATTAAAGGCTGGTGCGGCATGGCCGAACCCTCGCTTTACGGATGTCAATGACGGTACCGTTATGGACAATCTCACGGGACTATTGTGGTCTAAAGACGCCAATACACCGGCAACAGGTACATGCACGGGCAGCGACAGGAGCTGGCAGGCGGCCATTGATTACGTGGCCTGCTTAAACGGCGCCAACTACCTTGGCTACAACGACTGGCGACTACCAAACAAAAAGGAGCTTATGAGCCTGGTTGACCGTGGAAGGCTCAATCCGGCACTTGCATCTGGCAATCCTTTTACAAACGTCAAGGCAACCAACTCTTATTGGTCATCCACCAGCAGTGCTAACAGTTCATACCTTGCATGGCTTGTCAACATCAGCAATGGCAGTGTTGCGGGCACTTCTAAGTATTCAGGTTATCGTGTGTGGCCGGTGCGTGGTGGTTGGGTGTACAAGAATACGCCGGACTTCAACGGGGATGGCAGTGGAGACGTCCTGTGGCGTGATGCTGCAACGGGTGATATAGCCATGTGGTTCATGAGTGGGGCAACAATAGGCAATGGCAGCTATGTCGCCAAGGGTGTGCCTACAGAATGGGGGATCAAGGGTACGGGTGACTTCAATGGCGACGACAGGAGTGACGTTCTCTGGCAAAGCACCAATAATGGGGATGTCTACATCTGGCTGATGGATGGCGCCACGATAACGGGTGGTGATTTTGCCGCACGTGCAATACCAAAGGAGTGGCAAATCAAGGCAACAGGTGACTTCAATGGCGATGGCAAGAGCGACATCCTCTGGCAAAATACCTCAACGGGTGACACCTACATATGGTTAATGGATGGAGCAGCGATAAAAGGCGGAGGTTTTGCGGCAAAGACGATCCCGCCGCAGTGGGATATCAAGGCCGTCGGTGATCTTAACGGCGATGGCATGGCTGATGTCCTGTGGCAGAACACCTCAACAGGTGACGTAGCCGGATGGTTAATGAACGCTGCAAGCATATCATCCGGAAACTATGTTTCCAGGGGAGTTCCGGGCAACTGGCAGATTAAAGCGGTCCGGGACCTCAATGCAGATGGCAAAGCGGATGTCATATGGCAAGACCCGTCATCAGGCGATGTCTTTATCTGGCTTATGAGTGGTCTGGATATAGCCAGTGGCGGTTATGCGGCAGCCGGGGTTCCATCTAACTGGCAGATCAAGGCAACCGGAGATTATAACGGCGATGGCAAGGGCGACATCTTCTGGCAAGACTCCACCACCGGAGACGTCTACATGTGGCTCATGAACGGTGTTAATATATCCGGTGGAGGCTATCCGGCAAAGGGAATCCCCAACAACTGGCAGCCTGAATAAAAGGTTTAGCAGGAACCAAGTGCGACCTGGAGCGAAAAAGAAGGGGGACTGAGGGGGGCTGAACCGCCCCCTTCTTTCTTTTGCTAGCATGAAATATACAGAGGATACGGGGAGACACTACTTTGGTGTTTTCAGGTCACCCTTAATGGTTTCTTTGTGATTTTTTACATCGGAAGTGCACGCTTCCTTGACATTGGTTGCTCAGGTTCTTATGCCAAAGCGCGGCAACACAAAGAGCTGCAACAGTATCCAGATGACAAAAATCAGTATACCGGACAAAATCTCAAGCATAGGTTTTGACATAACTCCTTTGGGTTATTTTGTCTTTTCCTGTTCTTCCTTAGGTGGCCTGACGTAATCAACGAACTCGATAACGGCCAGTTCTGCCTGGTCTTTTAGTCGTCTTCGTGTTTTGACTATTCTGAGGTATCCACCGTTTCTATCGGCGAACCTTGGAGCGATGGTGGCAAACAATTTTGCTACGGCCTTTCGGTTTGGCAGGTCTGCCATTGCCAGGCGCTTAGAGTGCAGGTCTCCGCGTTTTCCGAGGGTGACCATTTTTTCGGCCATACCCCTGATGGTTTTGGCCTTCACCAGCGTGGTTTCAATACGTTCGTATATAATGAGGGCAGAGATCAGGCTTCTAAACAGGGCCTTTCTCTGGTTTGCCGTTCTGTTAAACTTTCTTGTAGCGATTCTGTGGTGCATGGGTCATCCTCCGTTTCTTTCAGCGAGTTCTCTTTTTACGGCTTCAATGTCTATTTTGGCGCCGAAGTCCAGTCCCATAGTCAGCAGGACTTCGCGTATTTCATCGAGGGATTTTCTGCCGAAGTTTTTCATCTTAAGCATGTCGTCTTCAGTTTTTTGGACGAGTTCGTAGATATATTTAATATCTGCGCTTTTGAGGCAATTTTGGGACCTTACAGAGAATTCGAGTTCATCTACGGCCTTTATCAGGTTTTTATTGAACTCTCTGCCGTCCTCTTCCGTGACGGTTACGGGTTCTTCGTATACCGGTTCAGGTTCCATAACTACCGCAGGAGCCGGGGTTTCTCTGCTGATTTCCTTTTCTTCAAATTCCTCTTCCGGGGTAACAAGCATGAAGAATTTGAGGTGTTTTATCAACATTTCAGTGGCTCTTTCGATTGCTTCTTTAGGGTTTATGCTGCCATCTGTCCAGACTTCGAGGATAAGTCTGTCGTAGTCGGTGGATTTTCCGACTCTTGTTTTTTCGACGTTGAAGACGACTTTTTTGACGGGGGTATAGATGGCATCTATTGCGATAGTGCCAATGGGCATGCTGGCGCTTTTGAGTTCTTCGGCGGGGACATAACCTCTTCCTTTTCGGATGGTCAGTTCGGCCTTTAAATCGGCCCCTGTGTCAAGGGTTGCTATGTGTGCATCAGGGTTCAGTATACCGATCACGGCGCCCTGTCCGACGATATCGGAGGCCGTTACAACGTCTTTGTCTCTGACGTCTATAAAGGCGGTAAGCATATCGTTGTCGGGGATGGAGAGTCTGATTTTTTTGAGGTTGAGGATAACCTCAACGACATCCTCTTTTACACCCTTTATGGTGGAGAATTCGTGGAAGACGCCATCTATTTTTATCGAGGTTATAGCCGCTCCCTCAATGGAAGACAGCAGGACCCTTCGCAGTGCATTGCCCAGGGTCACGCCATAGCCCCGTTCTAGTGGTTCGGCGATGAGCTTACAATATGTGCTTGAAAACGTTTCCTCTTCGACACAAACGTTTTCCGGCAACTGAAAGCTACTTATATCAGGCAACATAAAAAAGCCTCCGTTAGATTATCTGGAATAAAACTCAACTATTAACTGCTCCTTCACTTCAATAGGGATATCATCTCTTGAGGGTACGTGCAGCACCTTACCCTCCATAGCGTTGGCATCGATCTCAAGCCATCGTGGGACGCCGGCGTGTGTGACACGCGATACGCTTTCCTGGATGGAGGCAATGGCCTTACTGGCCTCCACAACCCCCACCTTGTCACCGGCCTTGAGGCGGTAGGAGGGGATGTTTACCTTTACGCCATTGACGCGGAAGTGGCCATGTCCTACTAGTTGTCTGGCCTGGTTTCTGTTGGCGGCAAAGCCCATTCTATGGACGATGTTATCGAGTCTGAGTTCGAGAAACTGCAGGAGCATCTCTCCGGTTACACCTTTTTTTCTGTCTGCCTGGGCAAAATATTTTCTGAACTGTCCTTCCATGACGCCGTAGATTCTTCTGACCTTTTGTTTTTCCTTGAGTTGGATAGCGAAGTCGGAGAGTTTTGCGCGTCTCTGTCCGTGTTGTCCGGGGCCGTACTTTCTTCTTTCGATGGAGCACTTATCGGTTAGGCAGCGTTGTCCTTTGAGGAAGAGTTTTTCGCCATCTCTGCGGCATAATCTGCACAACGATTCTCTGTATCTTGCCATATCCTACACGCGCCTCCTTTTTGGGGGTTTACAGCCGTTGTGCGGCACGGGGGTTACGTCCTTGATGATGTTGATATCCAGGCCTGCTGCCTGTATGGCCCGGATGGCGGACTCTCTGCCGGCGCCGGGACCTTTGACGTAGACGTCTATTTGTTTCATACCCATATCTATTGCCTTTTTAGCGGTAGCCTCTGCCGCCATTTGGGCTGCATAGGGGGTACCCTTACGTGAGCCTTTAAAGCCGAGGCTTCCGGCGCTTGACCACGCAAGCACGTTACCTGTCTGGTCGCTAATGGTCACCAGGGTGTTGTTGAAAGTTGTTTGTACGTGTGCAACACCGCTTGCTATTCTGCGTTTTTCTTTTTTTGGCCCCTTACGTTTCCTTGGCGGCATTATTTACCTCCCTTTTTCTTGACTACACCCTTGGATGGTCCTCTTCTGGTGCGTGCATTTGTCTTGGTTCTTTGGCCGCGGACGGGTAGTCCTGTCTTATGTCTGACACCTCTGTAGCACCCTATATCGGTTAATCTTTTAATGCTCGTGGTGACCTCTTTGCGGAGGTCTCCTTCGACCTTGATGTCTCGGTCTATGATACCTCTTATCTTTGCGATGTCCTCATTGCTGAGGTCATTGACGCGGATATTGGGGTTGACGGAGGCCTCCGTCAGTATTTTTTTAGAGGTTGATCGGCCGATTCCAAAGATGCGGGTCAGTCCGATCTCCACTCGCTCTTTCTTAGGTAAATCTACACCTGCTATTCTTGCCATAGTTCTCCTTCTTAGCCCTGCCTCTGTTTGTGTTTGGGGTTATCGCATATTACCCTCAGCACACCCTTGCGTTTTATCATCTTGCACTTTGAGCAAATTGGTTTTATTGATGCACGTACCTTCATAGTACTCCTCCATATATTTTAACATTCTTTAACATCCCGGATGATAGTTGCATACACGGTTTACTTGTATCTGTATGTGATTCGTCCCTTTGTCAAGTCGTAGGGGGACAGTTCAACCAGGACCTTATCGCCGGGGAGGATTTTTATATAGTGTATCCTCATTTTACCGGAGACATAGGCGGTTATCACCTGTTTGTTATCCAGCTCCACTTTGAACATTGCATTGGGCAGGGCCTCCAGTATGGTGCCCTGGACTTCTATGTTTTCTTCTTTTACCATCGTTAATCCAGTCTCTTGTATATAAGTTTATAGTCTGGTCAATATCTGTGGTTTATCATCGGTAACGACCACGGTGTGTTCGAAGTGAGCCGAGGGCATGCCATCGGAGGTCACAGCGGTCCAGCCGTCGTTCATTATGACAACATCGCTTGTGCCGGCGTTGACCATAGGTTCTATTGCGAGCACCATGCCTTTTCTCAGTAGAGGGCCTTTGTTTGGTTGTCCATAGTTTGGTATCTGCGGTTCTTCATGCAGGGATTTACCCACGCCATGTCCGACGAAGTTGCGCACCACGGAGTAGCCGTTTTTCTCCACGTAGTTTTGGATTGCGTAGGAGATATCGGAGACTCTGTTACTTGGCCAGGCCTTTTCTATTCCCTTATACAGGGAGTCCTCTGCGACCCTGAGCAGTCTCTTTGTTTCTTCGCTGACGTTGCCAACCGGATAGGTTCTGGCGGCATCTCCGATGAAGCCTCTGTAGACGACGCCCACATCTATGCTGATGATATCGCCGTCTTTGAGCACCCTTTTCTTCGATGGTATCCCGTGGACTACCTCGTGGTTTATCGACGTGCACAGGCTTGAGGGATACCCCTTGTAGCCTTTAAAGGCAGGCACGCCGTTTCTTTCCTTTATGATCTTTTCCACGTACTGTTCAACTTCCTTTGTTGTCACGCCCGGTTTTATCATAGTTTCAAGCAGTCTCAATACTTCGGCTACTATTTTTGATGCCAGGGCGATTTTCTTTATTTCGTCATCGGACTTTAGTATTATCACAGAAGTCTTTTGGCTTGATTTCCTCAGCCCTGGTCTCTCAAATCCCGGTTTTCGCAACTCTGTTGTCCTGTCATCTCCTGCCTTTGATTCGGCCTTTTTTCAGCAGGCCGTCATACGACCTCGTCAACAGATGTGATTCTATTTGGGAGACGGTATCCAGCGCCACTCCTACGACGATCAACAGGGAGGTACCTCCGAAATAGAACGGCACGTTGAACTTACTTATCAGTATACTGGGCAGTACGCACACCACGGAGAGGTAGATGGCCCCTACAAAGGTCAGCCGTGACAACACCCTGAATATGTAGTCGGAGGTATTCTTTCCTGGTCGGACACCGGGGATATAGCCTCCCTGTTTTTTGATATTATCTGCTATGTCAACGGGATTAAACACGATAGCCGTATAGAAGTAGCAGAAGAAGATTATCATTATCACATAGATCACGTCATGCACAAGCGACCCCGGGGTGAGTTGTTTTGCAAATGCCTGCACCCACGGTACCGCTATGAATCCGGCGATTGTTGCCGGAAACATTATAATGGACGACGCAAATATTGGTGGGATAACGCCGGCGGTATTGATTTTTAACGGCAGGTGTGAGCTTTGTCCGCCATACATGCGTTTACCGACGACTCGTTTGGCGTACTGCACGGGGACCTTTCGTTGTCCTCGTTCCATGTAGATTATCCCGGCCACAACGCCCACCATCATGACTATGATGATGAGCAAGACGATTATGGGCAATTCGCCTGCTCTGAGGAGTCTGATTGTATCGATGACAGCGTTTGGCAGTCGTGCCACTATACCTGCGAATATGATCAACGATATACCGTTACCGATGCCACGTTCGGTTATCTGTTCGCCCAGCCACATGATAAAGGCAGTGCCTGCCGTGAGGGTAATCATGGTAGTGAATCTGAAACCCCAACCGGGGTTGAGTATGAACTGTCCTTCCGCCATGGTTTCGAGCCCTGCGGCGATACCGAAGCCCTGTATGGCGCTTATCAATATGGTACCGTATCTGGTGTACTGAGTTATTTTTTTGCGTCCTTCTTCGCCCTCTTTTGCCAGTTTACCGATGGCTGGTACCACGACGGTCAACAGTTGCAGGATGATGGATGCGCTGATGTAGGGCATTATGCCCAGGGCAAAGATAGTTACACGCGACAGCGCACCGCCTGAGAACATATCGAAGAATCCCATCAGGGCGCCACCGTGTGTCGTGAGGAACTTACTTAACTGTTCTCCGCTTATACCGGGGGTGGGTATATGGGCGCCTATCCTGTAGACGGTCAGCAGGGCGAATGTAAAAAACAGTCGTTTTTTTAGTTCTTCTATTTTAAGTATGTTTTGAAAGCTACCTAAGAATCCCAACATACACCTCTATTCCAGTACCACTGCTTTACCCCCCGAGGTGGTTATCTTATCCAGGGCAGTCTTACTGAATTTGTTTGCCTTCACCGTCAGAGGTTTTTGCAGTTGACCATTGCCCAGCACCTTGATACCGCAGAGCAATTTCTTAACAATGCCCTTTTTAACCAACAACTCCGGGGTTATTTCAGTTTCACCCTCAATTGCGTCTATATCGTCGAGGTTGACGATGGCGTATTGCACACTGAATGGATAGTTCTTGAATCCCCGTTTGGGCAGGCGACGTTGCAGAGGCATCTGGCCGCCTTCAAAGCCGGGGCCTTTACCGCTTCCGGCGCGTGCCTTCTGGCCCTTGTGCCCCTTGCATGACGTCTTTCCGTGTCCGGAGCCACAGCCTCGCCCGACCCTTTTGACCTTTTTGGTGCTACCATCGGCAGGCTTGAGTTCATTTAGTTTCATTGCTATAGACCTCCTATCTTTGCTTTATTCTTTATCATTGGGGCATGCGTCGTTGTACACTTCACCGTTACGGTGTGTACGTGGCCCGTATATTGCGTTGGCCGCGCGCGCTTCCCGTCTGCCTCATGCCCCTGCGGTCGTATGCGTTGAGAGAGTGTGTTATAGTGTTGTTTCAACCGCTTCCTCTACGCGGACGAGGTGGGAGACCTTGTGAAGCATTCCGCTTATTGCGGGGTTTTTGCCATGCAGCACGGTCATACCGATCTTGCGCAATCCGAGGGCCTGGAGGACCTTTCTCATTTTTTCGGTCTTACCGGCATAGCTGCGTATCAATGTTACTTTTATCTTCATTTACCGGACTCCTTGTTATCGTCTGTTTTGCCTCTTTGCTTCATGACCAGTTCGGGGTTTTTAAGCAGCGTCAGGCCGTTGAGGGTTGCCCGTACGGCGTTGAATGCGTTTGTGCTTCCGATTGATTTGGCCACAATATTGTGGACGCCCGATACTTCGAGCACTGCACGCACGGGGCCTCCGGCTATCAGGCCGGTTCCCTCTCTGCCGGGGTTTAGCACCACCACGCCGGAGCCGTAGTGTCCCGTTATCCGGTGTGGGATAGTTCCGTCCTTGAGGGGAAACTGGAAGAGCGATTTCTTTGCTTTTTCTATTGCCTTTTTGATTGCCTCGGGCACTTCATTGGCCTTGCCTTTGCCGATGCCAACAATACCCTCGCCGTTGCCAACCACCACCAGCGCACTGAAGGAAAATCTCCGTCCACCTTTGACTACCTTTGCCACACGATTTATGAAAACCACTTTCTCCTGAAGGGTTAACTCAGCATAATCGATCCGTCCCAACTTACCTCCTTATATCTCTGATTAATCCAGTATCTGCTAAAACTCTAGTCCTGATTCTCTGGCTGCGTCGGCCAGCGCCTTAACCCTACCGTGGTACTTGAAGCCGCCTTTGTCGAAGACGACCTTGGTTATACCTTTTTCCTTTGCTTTTTGTGCAAGCAATGTTCCGACCTTTTTGGCTGCGACCACGTTGCCCTTATGGCCCGTTTCGGTTCGCAGGGGCTTTTCGAGCGTGGAGGCGCAGACGAGGGTCACGCCTTCGGTGTCGTTTATCAACTGGGCATACATGTGGTTGAGGCTCTTGTAGACCGACAGTCGTGGTCTTTGCGGGGTACCTTCAACCTTTTTGCGGACTCTGTCATGTCGTTTCTGCCGCAGGTATAGCTTTTCGTTTTTCACTGTCGTACATCCTCACTTTGATTTGGGCTTCATTAATCCAGGCCTCATTAATCTATGCTTCATTAATCTATACTTCACTAACTCTATACTTCACTAATCTATACTTCATTTCAGGTCGCACACTACTTTGAACCAGTCTTGCCTGGTTTTAGTTTGATCTTTTCATTTGCATATCTGATTCCTTTTCCTTTATAGGCATCCGGTGGTCTGATGGCGCGTATATTGGCGGCCACCTGGCCCAGGAGTTGCTTATCTATACCGAAGAGGGTCAGTTTGGTTTGTTTCTTATCGACCTCGGCTGTGATACCTGCCGGCAGTGGATAGACCACCGGGTGTGAGTATCCTACGGCAAATTCCAGTTTATCTCCGTTGACGAAGGCCCTGTAGCCAACGCCTGTCAGTTCCATATCCCGTTTAAAGCCCTCCGACACACCCACGCACATATTGTATATCAGGGTTCTTGTCAGTCCGTGCAGGGCACGTTCTGAGGCGGATTCTCCCTGTCGTTGCACTTTAAGTTGAGATGCCTCCACCTCTATTTTCAACACATCCGGGGCACGCCAGTTCAACTCGCCCTTACCACCTTTGACTCGCACCTCGGAGTCTGTCACAGTCACCGTCACACCCTTAGGGAGTTCTATCGGCTTTTTACCAATTCTCGACATCGTCAGCCTCACCTCTTAATTGTCTTAATAATTTTTGGCACAATCTTATTATCATGTAACTTTATTGTGTGCAATCCTCCGGCATAATTGCAAGTGTCCTATGCAAGCCCTGGCACCAACCTCACGTTGGCGCCCATGCACTGGCCGCTCACCGCTGACCACCAACCTGCCACCGCTGACACCAGCGACGTTGCACATGTCACCCGGCCACCAGCCTGCACCACCGCTGACCACCAGCCTGCACTACCCGACCACCGACCACCCGGACACATATCAATAATCTTACCAGACGTAAGCCAACACCTCGCCGCCAACCTTGTCTCTCCTGCACATGCTGTCGGTTATCACACCCTTGGGCGTGGTCAGCACCACTATGCCAACTCCTCCCATGACGTTTGGAACTTCCTTGTAGCCGGTATATAACCGTCTGCCGGGCTTACTGACACGTTTGAGGCCCGTTATGATGCTCTTATTGTCTATGTACTTAAGAGATACCCTTAAGACGCCCTGTTTCTTGTCTTTCAATATCTTGTACGCCCTGATAAAGCCTTCTTCCTTGAGGAGTTTTGCAATCTCCAGTTTGATTCTTGATGCTGGGATATCGACTTTTTCTGCCTTTATCAAGATTGCGTTTCTCATTCTGGTCAGCATATCAGCAATTGGATCGGTCATCATAAATTCACCTCTACCAGCTTGACTTCGTTACGCCAGGGATGTTACCCTGCAACGACAGTTTTCTGAAACATATTCTACAGAGGTCAAACTTACGTAAAAACCCCCTGGGCCTTCCACACAGGTGGCACCTGTTGTATGTCCTTACCTTGAACTTTGGAGGCCTCTTGGCCTTCTCTATCATGCACGTTTTTGCCATATCACCTCAATATCAGTGTTTCTATCATTTTAATTATGCCTCCCTGAAGGGCATGCCCAATTCTTTCAGGAGTGCCTTACCTTCCTTGTCCGTGTTTGCGGTTGTGCAGATGACCACGTTGAGGCCGTGGACCATGGTGACCTTATCGTAGTCTATTTCCGGGAATATGTACTGTTCTCTGATGCCTACTGAGTAGTTGCCTCTGCCGTCGAAGGACTTTCCGCTGATGCCCTTGAAGTCGCGGATTCTTGGCAGGGACACGCTTATGAATCTGTCGAGGAATTCGTACATTTTTTCGCCTCTGAGGGTCACGCAGCATCCTATTGGCATACCCTTGCGCAGCTTAAAACCGGCTATGGATTTCTTGGCCTTGGTGACAATTGACTTCTGCCCTGAGATCATCTCCAATTCTTTTTGTGCTGCGTCGAGGAGTTTTATATCCTGCACGGCCTCACCGAGGCCTACGTTTAGGACTACCTTCTGGAGCTTTGGCACCTGCATCACGTTTTTATAGGAGAAGCCTTTTTTGAGTGCCGGGATAATCTCCGTTTTATACTTTTCTTTGAGTCGGGCTGCCATAGCTTCTAGTCAATTACCTCCTTACACTTCTTGCACAGGCGGATTTTCTTTCCGCTGTCAAGGATTTGGTTCCCTATGCGTGTTGGCTTGCTGCAACGGGGGCAGATCAGCATCAGCTTGGACAGGTCTATAGGGGCTTCCTTTTCGATTATGCCGCCCTGTGTGTATTGTTTATTGGGCTTCATGTGTTTCTTTATCATGTTGGTGTTTTCCACGATAGCGCTTGCCTTTTTGGGGATCACGCGTATGACCCTGCCTTTTTTACCGGCTTCGCTGCCCGTGAGGACAACCACTGTATCTTCTTTCTTAATGCTTAATCCCATCTCTTAGCCTCTCCTAAATGAAACATCACTTGTGGTCACAGCACCTCGGGTGCGAGCGATATAATCTTGGTAAATTCCTTCCATCTCAGTTCCCTGGCCACTGGGCCAAAGATTCTTGTACCCACCGGTTCGCCCTGGGCGTTTATGAGGACCACGGCGTTTTGCTGGAATCGTATATATGTACCGTCATCCCGTCTGGTTTCCTTGACGGTCCTGACGACGACGGCTTTTGCCTTGGAGCCTTTTTTCACTGCACCTTCGGGCAGGGCCTCCTTGACACTGACCACTATAATATCGCCAAGTCGTGCGTAGCGTTTCTTATAGCCGCCCAGCACCTTTATGCACATAACTTTTTTCGCTCCGGAGTTATCTGCCACATCGAGTATGCTTTCAACCTGTATCACCCTCGTGCTCCTTCCTTGCGGGGTTTATTAACACCCATCGCTTTGTCTTGCTCAGTGGTCTTGATTCTCTGATCTGCACCGTATCGCCGACCTTGCTCTGGTTATTTTCGTCGTGGACTTTTAGTTTCATGGTTTTTTTCACGGTTTTTTTGTACAGCGGGTGCTGATACAGCCGTGAGACGGCCACCGTCACAGTCTTGTCCATGGCGTCACTAATAACCTCTCCTGTGTAAACCTTTTTAGGCATCGTCCTTCCTCACTTAGTATTTCCTCATTGGCTTTTCAGCTTTTGTGCTGTTGCGGCCTGCCCGCTTGGGGCTTTTGGTGTCATAGCCTGTTGCGTTATGATTGTCAGCACCCTGGCGATGTCTTTCTTTATCGTTTTAATCCGTTTGGGGTTTTGGATATCGCCCTTGGCGGCCTGAAAGCGAAGGTTAAACAGCTCTCTTCTGAGGTCGTCTTCTTTTTGCCTCAACTCTTGCGTGGTTAGTTCTCTGAGTTTTGCCGGTTTCAAATGACAGCCTCCTCTCTTTTAACGAACTTTGTAGCAATGGGCAGTTTATACGACGCCAGTCGCAGGGCTTCTTTGGCCACTTCTTCGGTGACTCCTGACAGTTCGTACATGACCTTACCGGGTCTGACCACGGCCACCCAGTATTCGGGGTTACCCTTACCTTTACCCATTCTTGTTTCAGCGGGTTTTTTGGTTATAGGCTTATCGGGGAATATGCGTATCCACAGTTTACAGCCTCTTTTGGCGTATCTGGTGATGGCCACCCTGGCAGACTCTATCTGTCTGCTTGATATCCATCCTGGCTCCAGTGCGCGGAGGCCGTAGTCACCAAAGGATATCTCGACGCCTCTGGCGGCCTTGCAATTCATGTTTCCCTTCATTGCCTTTCTGAACTTTATCTTCTTGGGCATCAACATAGCTTTTTACTCCTTATGCTCACCTTCTTCTCACCTTATGCTAGTTATACGATCCTGTGTGTGGCTCTCTACGCAGGTCCTTTGGACTCGGGCAGTACGTCGCCCTTGTATATCCAGACCTTGACGCCGATTATTCCATAGGTCGTTTTTGACTCGGCGAATCCGTAGTCTATATCTGCGCGGAAGGTATGCAGCGGGACACGTCCTTCTTTATACCACTCTGCCCTGGCTATTTCGGCGCCGGACAGTCGCCCGGAACACGCTATTTTGACACCCTGGGCGCCGAATCTCAGCGATGACAGCACGGATTTTTTCATTGCCCGTCTGTAGGCCACGCGTTTTTCTATCTGCATCGCTATGTTTTCGGCCACAAGCTGTGCATCCAGTTCAGGTTTTCTAATTTCCTTGATATCTATGCTGACCTGTTTACCGATCACAAGTTCTATTGATTTCTTGAGATTTTCTACCTCTGCGCCTTTCTTGCCTATTATGATACCCGGTCTGGCCGTATAGATTATAATCTTTAGTTTTTGTCCGGCCCGTTCGATCTCGACCCTGCTGATCCCTGAGTGGTACAGCTTTTCCTTGATATATTTCTTTAAATAAAGGTCTTCGTGTAACTGTTTGGCATAACCTACCTTCAGGTACCAACGGGAGTCCCACGTCTTGTTTATACCAAGTCTGTTACCCGTTGGATGTGTCTTTTGACCCAAAAATCACCTCCGTTAGTCTGACAAGACCACTGTGATATGGCTTGTTCGTTTCTTGATTACGTTTGCTCTGCCCATAGCCCGTGGCATTATACGTTTCATGGTTGGTCCTTGATCTACGTATGCCAGGGATACGTTGAGTTCGTCGGGGTCTGCGACATTTTTCTGCCCCGCATTGGCCATTGCGGACTTCAGTAGCTTGGCCACCATTGCCGCACCGCGGTAGGGCATAAAACTCAGCAGAACCGCTGCTTCCTTTGCCTTTTTACCTTTTATCAGGTCCGTAACCCGTCTCGCCTTACGCGGTGTAATCCGGGCGTACTTTAATATCGCCTTTGCATTCATTTAAGCTCTCCCTATTTCAGTGCTGTCTTGGCCTGTGTGTCTATTTTCCCTTACCGGAGCCTTTGTCGCTGCCCGCGTGTCCTCTGAAGGTGCGCGTTGGCGAAAATTCACCCAGCTTGTGTCCTATCATATTTTCTGTCACGTACACAGGAATGAACTTATGCCCGTTGTGGACGGCAAACGTATAGCCTATGAAGTCGGGCACTACCGTTGATCTCCTTGACCACGTCTTGATTATCTTCTTTTCTCCTGCGGCCACCAGTCTGTCCACCTTCTTTTTTAGTTTCTCGTCAACAAACGGACCTTTCTTTATCGATCTAGGCATATTTTACTCCCTTATTTTCTTTTCTTTACAATATACTTCTCTGTTCGTTTGTTCTTTCTGGTCTTGACGCCCTCGGGTTTACCCCACGGTGAACACGGCGGTCTGCCACCAGAACTCCTGCCCTCGCCTCCGCCTAGCGGGTGGTCGATGGGATTCATCACGACGCCTCTGACGTGAGGCTTTTTGCCTTTCCAGCGATTTCTGCCTGCCTTGCCGATTGATATATTTTCGTGTTCGGCGTTACTGACCTGTCCTATGGTGGCCATGCACGTGATCGGGATCAGGCGCACAACACCCGATGACAGTTTTACCTGGGCATACTTGGGGTCCTTGGCTATGAGTTGGGCCTGGGTACCGGCGCCGCGCACCAGTTTGCCTCCCTGCCCGGGTTTCAGTTCCACGTTATGGATGATGCTACCCAGGGGTATCTCTTTCAGCGGCAGTGCGTTACCGACCTTTATATCGGAGCCGGGGCCGGAGGTCACGGAGTCGTTGACCTTGAGTCCTTCCGGGGCAATTATATAGCTTCTGTGTCCGTCTATGTATTTTAAGAGCGCTATGCGGGATGACCTGTTTGGGTCATACTCTATGGTTTCAACCTTGGCCTGCACCCCCAGCTTGTCTCTTTTAAAGTCGATAATTCGGTAGAGTCGTCTGACTCCTCCACCTCGTTGCCATGAGGTCACTCTGCCCTGGTTATTTCTGCCGCCGCTTTTGCGCATCCCCACCACCAGGGGTTTATGTGGTTGTTCTGCCGTGATGTTGGCGAAATCCGACACGGTTTGAAACCGTCTGCCTGCCGACGTTGGCCTATAGCGTCTTATTCCCATTTATACACCTTCAATAAAGTCTAGTTTTTCGCCCTCTTTGAGGGTGATTATTGCCTTTTTCAGCTTTCTTGTCTTACCGATTGACTTGCCAAACCTCTTCCACTTGGAAGGTCTCATTGTTATTGCCACCTTCTCCACCTTCACCTTGAACTTTTCCTCGAAGGCCTTTTTGATCTCTATCTTGTTTGTCTTGAGGTCAACTTCCACATAGAGCTTATTTTCGCTATCTTTTAGAAACGTGCCTTTCTCTGTAAAGAGCGGTCGCTTGATCACTGCGTGCAGGTTATTCATCAGTTGGTTCCCCCCTTGGTTGCACTAAAAAGTGACAACGAGTCCTTCGTCATCAGGACATAGTCGTGGGCCAATATCCCATACGTGTTAATGTCGGTGACATTTATAACCCTTACGCCGTCAATATTTCTGGCCGACAACACCACGCGTCTGTTATTATCCAACACCGAGCCGTCTACGGCTGCGGCGCCCGCACCTGGTTGCTTCACTGGCGGCAGGACTATCAATACCCGTTGCTGGTCGATACCCAACTTTCCCAGTATGCCCACGATGCCCTTTGTGCTGACTTTTTCTACCTGGAGTGCGTTGATGACCAGGAGTTTGCCTTCGGAGAGTTTTGCCGAAAGAGCCGTATTTAGCGCCAGCCTCTTGAATTGCTTATTGAGCTTGAACGAGTAATCGCGCGGCTGTGGTCCAAATATGGTTCCTCCGCCCTTCCACAGGGGAGACCTGTTACTGCCATGCCTTGCCCTGCCTGTATGTTTTTGTTTCCATGGCTTGCGCCCACCGCCCCTGACCAGCCCTCTGGTCTTGGTTGCATGTGTGCCCTGCCTCTGGTTTGCAAGGTAGTTTACAACGGCGCTTTGAAGTATATCCTGTCGTACTTCCAGACCGAATATCTCTTGTGGCAGTTGTACCCTATCTACAATATTGTTGTCAACGTCTCTGATCTCAGCCTCTATCATAACCCTTACCTATCATAAAATTAAATGCCTAATTTTGCCTTGTGATCTCTATAATATTGCCTGTTGCTCCAGGCACCATCCCCTTGACTATAAGGAGGTTTTGGTCGGGTTTAACGTCAAAGATCGTTACGTTTTTCACCGACACTCTTTCACAGCCCATATGACCGGGCATCCCCTTATTTTTCCATACCCTTGAGGGAAACGAGCTTGCTCCGATAGAACCGGGTGCTCTGTTGAACATCGACCCGTGAGTGGCCGGACCTCCGGCGTAGTTGTGTCGTTTCATTACCCCCTGAAAACCCTTACCTTTTGATATGCCTGAGACCTTTACCTTTTCTCCGGGGGCGAATTTATCCACCGTCACCACATCGCCGACCTTAAGGCCAGTCATCTTAAACTCTTTGAGTATCTTGTATGGCTTTTGGTTGGCCTTGTCAAAGACGCCCTTCATGGGTTTATTGACCTTGCTGACCTTGCGCTCTTCTATGAAGCCCATCTTTACGGCTGCGTAGCCGTCCCGTTCTATCGTCTTTACCTGGATGACGCTG
Source organism: Candidatus Magnetobacterium casense (assembly GCF_000714715.1). Classification (GTDB taxonomy): domain Bacteria; phylum Nitrospirota; class Thermodesulfovibrionia; order Thermodesulfovibrionales; family Magnetobacteriaceae; genus Magnetobacterium; species Magnetobacterium casense. The sequence goes on along the minus strand of NZ_JMFO01000005.1, from coordinate 140,191 downwards.
CAGGGGCCGGCCTCTATCAACGTGACAGTGACCATATTGCCGTTTTCGGCAAACACCTGTGTCATCCCTAGCTTTTTACCTATAATTCCTGTCATGACCAACTCCCATGCTCATCTTGATTACGATTCATTATAACACTATCTCCAAATCCCTACAGCTTAATTTCAACGTCAACGCCGGCGGCCAACTCCAACTGCATCAGCGCATCAACCGTCTGCTGGGTTGGGTCATGTATGTCTATCAATCGCTTATGAGTTCTGATCTCAAACTGCTCCCTTGATTTCTTGTCAACGTGCGGAGACCTCAGTACGGTGAACTTCTGTATGTGTGTGGGCAACGGCACCGGTCCTGCTATTCTGGCGCCGGTTCGGTGAACCGTGTCCACTATCTCTCTCACAGACTGGTCAAGGAGCCTGTGGTCGTAGGCCTTTAGCTTTATGCGTATTTTTTCGTTCAAAACACTACTCCAATATTTCCGTAACGACTCCGGCCCCTACGGTCCTGCCGCCCTCTCTTATGGCAAACCGCAGTCCATTCTCCATCGCTATTGGAGATATCAACTCTACCGCCACATTGATATTATCACCAGGCATGATCATCTCAACGCCCTCGGGCAGCTCCACGACCCCGGTGACGTCCGTTGTCCTGAAGTAGAACTGCGGCCTGTACCCCTTAAAGAACGGGGTATGCCGTCCGCCCTCTTCCTTTGTCAGCACGTAGGCCTCTGCCCTGAACTTCGTGTGAGGCGTTATGCTGCCTGGTTTGGCCAACACCTGGCCCCTTTCGACCTCGTCCTTGCCAACACCGCGCAACAGCGTTCCTATGTTATCACCGGCTCGTCCCTCATCGAGGAGCTTTCTGAACATCTCCACTCCGGTGACGACCGACTTTCTGGTTGCGCTTATGCCAACTATTTCTATTTCTTCGCCGACCTTGACTATGCCACGCTCAACCCTGCCCGTGACGACCGTGCCACGTCCACTGATGGAGAACACGTCTTCGATGGGCATCAGAAACGGCTTATCCAGTGCCCTCTGTGGTTCGGGTATGTAGGCGTCCACTGCGTCCATCAGGTCGTGGATGCACTTGTACTCGGCTGCGGCGTTATCGGTGCTGGTGCTCTCAAGCGCCTTGAGGCCGCTGCCCTTGACTATGGGGATATCGTCGCCGGGGAACTGATACTTGCTGAGCAACTCTCTGACCTCAAGCTCGACCAGGTCTAAGAGTTCGGGGTCGTCCACCATATCGACCTTGTTCATAAACACCACGATGTAGGGTACGCCCACCTGTCTGGCCAACAGGATGTGTTCCCTCGTCTGAGGCATCGGACCATCGGCTGCACTCACCACAAGGATGGCACCATCCATCTGAGCCGCTCCGGTTATCATGTTCTTGACATAATCGGCATGTCCGGGGCAGTCAACGTGTGCATAGTGTCGTTTGCCTGTTTCGTACTCCACGTGTGCCGTGGCTATTGTGATACCCCTGGCCTTTTCCTCCGGGGCGTTGTCTATCTGGTCGTAGGCCGTAAACTTGGCCTGGCCCTTGATTGCAAGTACCTTGGTTATTGCTGCCGTCAGCGTTGTCTTGCCATGGTCCACGTGACCAATCGTCCCGATGTTCACGTGCGGTTTAGTCCTTTCAAACTTGGCCTTTGCCATATCATCCCTCCTTGTTTTTTTACTTAATCTCTATAGCTTATACAGGCAATAGTTTATCAACTTAGTTCTTTCTGTTTTTTCATTGTTCGCTCTTTCGAAAGATTTCTGAACAAGGGAATTAGTGTATCACAGAAATTACACCAATGTCAAATCTTTTTTATTTCCTGGTCCGTTATCCATGTATATTTTTTACAGACATCGGAGAATCCTCACAAAACACTACCTCCACGCCTTACTATCCACCCTTGACCTTTTTAACGATCTCATCCTGAGCGGCCTTTGGGAGTTCCTCGTACTGTGCCAACTGCATGGTGTAGCTTGCCCTGCCCTGGGTCTTGGACCGGAGCACCGTGGCATAGCCAAACATTTCGGCAAGCGGCACTGTTGTCTCTATGACCTGGGCATTGCCACGCTTGGTCATCGAGTGGACACGTCCACGTCTTGAGTTGATATCGCCGATGACATCCCCCATGTAGTCCTCGGGGGTCACGATTTCTACGTCCATGATTGGTTCAAGCAGGACGGGATGTGCCTTCCGTGCGGCTTCCTTCAGTGCCATGGAGCCGGCTATCTTAAAGGCCATCTCCGACGAATCCACCTCGTGATAGGAGCCATAGACTAGCGTTGCCTTCATGTCCACCACCGGATAACCGGCAACAACGCCTGAACTTAAAGCCTCTCTCATCCCGGCCTCAATGGCGGGGATGTACTCCCTGGGGATGATGCCCCCAACTATCTTATTTTCAAACTCAAAACCCTTGCCACGCTCCAGGGGTTCCAACTTTATTTCCACGTGTCCGTACTGGCCCCTGCCGCCGGTCTGTCTGATGTACTTACCTTCGGCCCCGGCATTGGACTTGATCGTTTCGCGGTAGGCAACCTGTGGTTTTCCTACGTTTGCACCGACCTTGAATTCACGCAGCAGGCGGTCAACTATTATCTCCAGGTGCAGCTCACCCATACCCGATATCAACGTCTGACCGGTTTCCTCGTTGAAGGCGACCTTAAACGACGGGTCCTCCTGCGTCAGCTTGTTGAGGGAGAGGAACAGCTTATCGCGGTCATCCTTTGTCTTTGGCTCTATTGCCACGGATATCACGGGGTCCGGAAACTGTATGGACTCTAAGATCACCGTATTTTTCTCATCACAGAGGGTATCTCCCGTCAGCGTGTATTTCAGACCGACCACAGCGCCGATGTCTCCGGCACGTACACTGTTAATCTCCTCCCGTTTACTGGCATGCATCCGCAGCAGCCTGCCGATGCGTTCTTTCTTGTCCTTGGTGGAGTTGTATGTGTAGGAGCCGGCGTTGAGCACGCCCGAGTACACCCGTATAAAGGTCAGTTGTCCGACAAATGGATCGGTCATTATCTTAAAGGCAAGAGCTGAAAATGGTGCATCGTCATTCGCCGGACGTTCAATGGTATCCTCGGTGCCCGGTGCAATACCTTTAATCGCAGGTATGTCCAGCGGAGAGGGCAGGTAATCAACAACGGCATCCAGTAACATCTGCACGCCCTTGTTCTTAAAGGCCGACCCACACACCACAGGGGTTATTGACATGTCTATGACACCCTGCCTTATTGCACGTTTGATCTCATCCTCTGTAATCTCTTGTCCGTTTATATATTTTTCCATCAAGGCATCGTCTATTTCCGACGCTGCCTCTATAAGTTTTTCTCTGAACTCCAGGGCAGTCTGCCGATACTCCTCCGGTATGTCACCCTCTACAAACGTTGCCCCCAGTGCCTCGTCGTCAAAGAAGTAGGCCTTCATTCTGACGATATCGAGCGGGCCTCTGAACTTGTCCTCAGCCCCGATGGGTATCTGCAACGCCACCGGTTTAGCGCCGAGCTTTTCTACCATAGAGTCCATGGCCGCCACGAAGTCCGCACCGACCCTATCCATCTTGTTAAAGAACGCAATTCTTGGCACGCTATACCGTTCGGCCTGTCGCCACACCGTCTCCGTCTGAGGCTCTACCCCCGACACCACATCTATCACCATCACGGCGGCATCGAGCACCCGCAGCGATCGCTCCACCTCTATGGTAAAGTCAACGTGTCCGGGCGTATCTATGATATTTATCCGGTTGTCCTTCCAAAAACACGTAGTAGCCGCCGATGTGATTGTTATCCCCCGCTCCTGCTCCTGAGGCATCCAATCCATCACGGCCGTGCCATCATGGACCTCGCCTATCTTGTAGGTCACTCCCGTGTAGTACAGTATCCGCTCTGTTGTGGTTGTCTTACCGGCATCTATGTGGGCCATGATACCTATGTTACGTGTTTTGTCCAGTGGAAATCGAATATCGGTCATATTATCCTACCACCTATAGTGTGCAAATGCCTTGTTTGCATCCGCCATCTTATGGGTGTCTTCCTTTTTCTTTATGGACGAACCGACATTGTTAAAGGCATCCAGCAGTTCTCCGGCCAGACGCTGCATCATGGTCTTTTCATTTCTGTTGCGGGCATAGTTCCTTATCCATCGAAAGGCCAGGGCCAGGCGTCTCTGTGGTCTGATCTCAACGGGCACCTGGTAGGTCGCTCCACCAACACGCCGGGGTTTGACCTCGATCTGTGGTTTGGCGTTCTCTATGGCCGTCTTGAACACCTTCAGCGGGTCTTCGCCGGTTTTGCCCTTCATTATATCAAAGGCCCCATAGCATATCTTTTCGGCTATTGCCTTCTTGCCATCCTCCACGATAACGTTGATGAATTTTCCAACGATCTTGCTGTTGTACTTGGGGTCTGGCATAACCTCTTTCTTAACGGCAACTCTTCTTCTTGGCATATTTAAACGTACCTCTTTCAGTCATCAAGCCCTATTTGGGCCTCTTTGCTCCATACTTGGAACGTCCGCGTTTTCTGTCTGCAACACCGGTGGTATCAAGGCATCCCCTGATGATGTGATATCTCACACCGGGAAGGTCCTTGACCCTGCCCCCGCGTATCAACACGATCGAGTGTTCCTGCAGGTTGTGACCCACCCCGGGTATATATGCCGTTACCTCAAAGCCGTTTGTCAGCCTTACCCTGGCAACCTTTCTAAGGGCCGAGTTCGGTTTCTTGGGCGTTGTCGTATAGACCCTCACACACACACCCCGACGTTGAGGGCAGTTCTGTAATGCAGGACTCTTGGTCTTCTTTAGTACCTGCTGCCTTCCTTTCCTTACTAATTGTGCTATAGTTGGCAATTTCCCTCCACTATTATTTGTTTATCATTTTTTACAAAAGTCTATTATCGTACACATCAAAACATTTTGTCAAGTATTTATTTAGCAGTCATGAGAAAAAATTAAATATTGTGTGTAGAACAAGGCAAGACTCATTATGTTATGGCTTGAACACCACCATCTGCGCGGTTAGTGCATTAAAAACGTTTTTATGAAGAGAGCGATGGTTGCCATTAGTGAAAGCACCATATACAACTTAAGCACAAGCATATCACGCTTGAAAAGATTGTCTTCTATCCTACGGACGTCCTTTTTGAGTATGGAGATATCTATTTCGAGTCCTGCTTTTATCCAGGACATATCTTCCTTGAGTCTTGAGATATCATCTCTTGTCGCAAAGTCTCTAAGGCCAGTTTTTGTCCCGGCTATGTCTTCTTTGAGACGGGTTTCCGTTCTGTCGGCGTCTTCTTCTATCCTGGCTATTGCTCCTTCGAGTCTGGTTTCAATCCTGGACACATCTTCCTTAAGGTTTGAAATATCTGTAGGCAGGTCTCTCCGCATGTCAAATCCGGCCTCGCTGATGACCATTATAAGAGCCTCTGTGGCCTCTTCTCCGAGCTTTTCTCTCAATGCCATTGGTATCGTTATTACACCCATGTCTTTATTATACAGTCGTATCTGCAAAAAAGCAAGCTGCGAACTTGACAACAGGGCAATCATGTCTGAGCTACAGAAAAATTTTTCAGGTTGCAAAAAAAAAGTGCTTGACAATCACCCAACCACTGTGGTTTAATATAAATATGAAGTGATGAAAAAGCTAAATCGCCCCTGTTGTTTCGACCTCAGGGTTATGAAGCCGTTGGAGACAACGGCTTCTGTGTTTTTCGACTGGCAGTATCCATTTATGAATCGTGTTTTTGTATATATAGACGGATGTAATTTCTATTATGGCGCAGTAAATGCTACTCCATATAAATGGATAGATTTTAAATCACTGTGTAGTAAACTCTTAAAGCCTGAAGATAAGATTGTTTCGATAAAATACTTTACAGCTTTAGTTAGCAAAAGAGGTGACAAGAGTCGGCTTGCTCGGCAAACAACATATATTAATGCATTAAAAACATACATTACTGAAATAGAGATATACTATGGTTATTTTCTCTCCCATAAAGTTTGTTTACCTCTTTCTAACCCAATACCCAATAAAGCCTTTGAATATGTTATAAAGACTGAAGAAAAAAGCTCTGATGTTAATCTTGCGATACAACTGTTAAACGATGCCTGGTTAGATTTATACGACACTGCCTTTGTAGTATCAAATGACAGCGACCTGACGGGAGCTATAAAACTTGTAAAGCATCATCACGGACACAAGGTTATAGGTATCGGTATACCCTGGAAATTTAAGAACAAATCCAAGCAATTACAGGAATGCGCAGACTTTATCAAACCTATAAAGGAAAAGCATTTATCAACCTCACAGCTCCCAGACCCCATACCCTACAGCACAATCCATAAACCCCCAAGCTGGTAACCCCACCCCTTGACAACCATGCCTGCCCCAATGATACAATCGCTATAGCCGGTTTTACCGGTCTAAATCACAACAATAGTAAGCAACAAGTATTTCAAGGAAGTTTGTAAGATGTTTAAAAAAAAGGCACGGGAAAGGGAACGTTTTGTTATAGCTGAACTATTGCGTTTGTTATTCTGATGTTGACGAATCCTTGTGGGTTTACATAGAATACTCATAATGATATACAGCAAAGGAGAGATCGCCGGCAATGTTAAGGAAATTGTTTACTTTCTGGCCCGGGAGATAGGCTCAAGGTCATATCGAAACATGTTTGCCCTGGAAGCAACAGTCCGGTACATCTCTCAAAGGCTCTCTGACTATGGCTATAGCGTCTCCTACCAGACGTACAAATACAGGGGAAACGTCTACAGAAACATAATCGCTGAACTCCGGGGAAAAGAGTCTCCGGAGACCGTAGTCATTATCGGTGCTCACTATGACACGGTCTACAGTACCCCTGGTGCCGATGACAACGCAAGTGGAATTGCCGGTCTGTTAGAGGTCGCCAGGGTGGTTGCAACGTCCGGATTTAGCAAAACGGTTCGTTTTGTTGCCTTTGCATTTGAGGAGTTTCCTGCGTTTATCAGCGACCAGATGGCCAGTTATGTCTATGCAAGGAGCCTCAGGGAACGAAACGAGAATGTTGAGCTGATGATCTGTCTGGAGATGATAGGCTATTTCAGTGACAAGGCTGACAGCCAGAGGTTTCCGCTGCCATTTTTTAAGTGGTTCTACCCTCGTGAAGGAAACTTCATTGTCGTAGTTGGTGATACGAAGGCAAGGAGGTTTGTCTCGCGGATCAAACATGCCTTCCGTAAGGGGTCTGAGCTGGCGGTTGAGTCCATTACAGCGCCCCGGTGGATTCCCGGGATAACCTTCTCCGACCACAAGTCGTTCTGGAAGTGCGGTTATGATGCCGTCATGATAACCGATACGGCCTTTTACAGGAATCCCAACTACCACAGACGTAGCGATACCCCCGATACCCTGTGCTATGGCAGTATGGCCGAGGTGGTATCAGGGCTGGTGTGTGCAATTGGTGCGGTGGCAGGGGGTGAGTAATTATCTCAACAGGCATATTGCCCTGTCCTGGTTTGTTGTGGTACTGGCTCTCTGTCTCATTCAGCAGGTCTATGCCATGCGTTTTTTTTCCTGGCTATTGTGGTGGTGCTCTATCTTATCCCTGTGTACTACCTTAAACGTCTGCCAGTGTTTCCCAATGCCGCTGACATTTTTCTGGGCGTGCTGGGGTGTGTCTTTTTTGTGCTGCCCTTTGTGCTGATCAAGGTTTTCGTGATGAAGGGGACGTTTGTGTCTCCTCCTCCGGTGTATATACTGACGCTGCTTATGCTCAATGCCCTGCCGGAAGAACTGTTTTTCAGGGGCTACCTCCAGGAGTCACTGGGCAACGGTACCTCATCGGTTGTTATCGTTAGCGCCATGTTTGCCCTGTGCCACAGTGGGAGATTTCTTGTCACCGGCGACATTACACAGCTTCTGACCTTTTTCCCCTCACTTATGATGGGCTGGCTATACCTCAAAACGTCTGACATACTGCCATCAACGCTGTTTCACCTCGTTGCCAACCTCGCCTTTACTTCCATAATATAGCAATTTCAGTTGAATTAAAGAATAAAACACGTGGTATTTTTATGGGGTCAAGGGGACTTCTTTTCGGCCGGGGCGCCTCGCCCCTCCCCTTGCGGGGGGTTCTGAAGGGGGGCGGAGGGGGTGAGGCACCCCTGCCACAAACCGCCCCTTTTTTTTTGTATTGCACGCAATAGAAACGCTCGATATGAAATAAAGTCCCGTAATCGCCGATAGCTTTACTAACCCCCTTGAGATAGTGTACAATAATCAATGGCGTTACAAGGACATATGGAGAAAGTGACGGGTGGCGAAGGTTTTTTCAGGACGATGGCTGCGTAATATAAGCGACGTATTGCATGTCTGTTTTTCCAGGGACAGCGTAAACAGGCTGACGGCTATACTCCTGCTCTTTGTCTTTGGCTGTGCCTCAGTGCAATCAGATGTGGCACCGCAGGGGCAACTGGCAGAGTTGACAAGCAATAGTCAACAGGACGACAACAATGAGGAGATATCAAGGCTTGGCCCCGGTGACATCATCGCCATAAACGTCTACAGACACACTGACCTGTCAATGAACTCAATCACGCTTAGGCCGGATGGCGGATTTTCCTTCCCACTGGTTGGGCAGGTGTATGCAAAGGGACTCAGCACAAAGGAGCTTGAAGCGAAGATGAAAGAGATGCTCGCTCAGTACATCGTAAAGCCCGATGTGGTCATAAATGCACAGAAGTTCAATAGCCACAAGATATACGTCTTAGGCGAGGTTGCCCGTCCCGGGGTGGTTCCCATAGAGGACGACCTGACCCTTATAAAGGCAATTGCCCTTTCCGGTGGCATTACGCATGATGCCAGAGAATCGGGTGTTGTGCTTCTGCGCAGGGGCAAGATATATACCCTCAACTTTGCCAACGTCCTTACGGGGGTATATGCCGATAACGTCCGTCTGAGAAACGGTGACATACTCTATGTGCCATCATCGGGTTTGGCAGATACGACCAGGTTTCTCTCCAACATATCGAGCATCCTGGGGTTCATCATTGGCATAGAAAGTGGTATAATCCTGACCCCACAGGTGGGTGATGCCCTGCGTGGCAAGTCCGGTAACACTTCCCCCATTGCTATCCCGTCGAAGTGATGACGATGAACGGGATGCTGCTCACCGGAGGGTGTGGTTTTGTGGGCAGTTCGCTTGCTATAAATTTCAGGAGGCGCTACCCGCAGCTTAAGATCACTTGCCTGGATAATCTCAAACGCAGGGGTAGCGAACTCAATGTCACCCGACTGAGGTCTTGGGGTGTGGAGTTTGTCCACGGCGATATCAGAAACCAGGAGGACCTCAACAGCGTTGGCGACGTTGATTTGATACTGGAGTGTTCGGCAGAACCTTCCGTTCTTGCCGGATATAATTCATCGCCTGAGTACGTTATCGGCACCAACCTCGTTGGCACAATCAACTGCCTCGAACTTGCCCGCAGGATGCCTCACCCGGTGATCTTTATCTTTCTTTCAACCAGCAGGGTCTACCCCATTAAGACTATCAACCGGTTGAATATAGAACATACAGAGACCCGGTTTGAACTCTCCGACGAACAAACCGTCCCCGGTGTATCGCGCAGGGGGCTTAACGAGCTTTTCCCGCTGGAGGGGGTGCGTTCACTCTATGGGGCAACCAAGTTGGCATCAGAACTGCTCCTGCATGAGTACATCGATATGTACGGCATCAAAGGTGTTGTAAACCGCTGCGGTGTATTGACCGGCCCCTGGCAGTTTGGCAAGGTAGACCAGGGAATCGTTGTCCACTGGGTGGCCAGGCATTTTTGGCGACAGCGGTTGGCATATTTTGGGTTTGGTGGGCAGGGCAAGCAGGTCAGGGACATCCTGCACGTCGATGACCTCTGCGACCTCATTGATATGCAGATACGCAACATAGACCTACACGTTGGTCAGACATACAACGTGGGCGGTGGCAGGGAAATAAGCCTTTCACTGAGGGAACTGACGTCTTCGTGTCAGCGATTTACTGGCAACATCGTAGAGATAGACAGCGTAATGCAGGACAGGGTGGCAGACATCCCGATATATCTAACCGACCACTCAAAGGTCACAGCCGTCACCGGGTGGCGTCCCCAACGCTACGCCACGGACATTGTACAGGAGATAGCCCTGTGGATGCAGGAAAACGAAGACTCCCTGGAGGGGATACTTAAATAAATGCAGCGTTGATAACCGACTCCGCAAATGTAAGGTATCGATATCGAAGCGAAGCCGCCCCTTTCATTCTTGCCTTAAAGTGCAGTAGCGTCAATATTTTCTGCCCCGGCACTCCTTTAAGAATGACAGCAAACGTTGAGCTTCCTTGCGACGGTCATAAAACCAATCGGTTGACCATATCCTCCAAATGCGCCCACGCCATCCAAGGGACTCCAGTATCTCCTGACGGATACGGTCACGGTCACGGGCTGACTTGCTGCTATGGTAGGCGGCTCCGTCGCACTCGATTGCCGCCAGAAACTCTCCACGGTTGTCCGGATTACGAACCGCTATGTCTATAAAGAAGCCCGCTACGCCAAGCTGGGGGACGATCTCATAGCCGTTTGCCCTGAGCAACTCACCCACGGCTATCTCAAAGTCGCTGTCGGGTGGACGCTCATTGACCCCCGCAGTTGACAGCACCCTGCTCCTGGCGTATTCCAGATAATCCCGCAGTGCCCTGGCCCCTGCCGGAGTCTTTGCATCAAGGACAATGTCCTCAGGATACATCGACGTAAACAGCTCTATCCTGTAGCGCGCACGGGTGAACAGGACGTTAAGACGACGCCAGCCTTCCCCGCTGCTAATTGGACCAAACCTCTGTGCCACCTTATTCGTGCCCGGCACCTTGCCAAACGTCGTCGATATGAATATGACATCGCGCTCATCCCCCTGGACGTTTTCAAGGTTCTTGATAAAGAATGGCGCCCCGATGTTCTCCCAGTAGCCGCGAAGAGACTCTCCGCCCTCCATCTCCCGCAGGCGCCTGTCCAGCAGGCCATCGATAAGTTCACGCTGTGGCTGGTTGAGGGTCACCACGCCCAGTGAGCGTTCCTTGTGCCCGATCATGTGCTCAATGATGGCATCGACAACACGTTCGGCCTCCGGTTCATTTCGACGGTTGAGATACACCCCGTCGGGTAGGTGGTTGTTGCGTAAACCGATGGCCTCGTGTCGCTCAAAGGGCGCCGGAAAGACAACAAGTCTGCCGTCATAAAAATGGTGGTTTGAAAACGCTATCAACGACTCGTGCCTGGAGCGATAGTGCCAGCGCAACGACCTCACAGGATGAAATGATTGCTGACAAATATCCAGGATGCTCTCCGTTCCCACCAGCACCGCAGAGGTGTCACTGTCATCATCGTCGTCGTTGTCGCCGAGCACCCGGTCGAAGAAACTGGTTGGTGGCAGTTGCTTGGGGTCTCCGACGACGACCAACTGCTTGCCGCGCACGATAGCCCCCAAGGCCTCCTCGCGACGAAGCTGTGAGGCCTCATCCATTACCACGAGATCAAATTCCACCGCCCCCTGCTCAATGTACTGGGCTATGGAGAGCGGACTCATCATAAAGCACGGCTTTAATGCCTGGATCGCACGCCCTGCCTGTCTGATAAGTTGCCTGATGGGCAGGTGGCGTTTCTTCTTGGGAAGCTCATGGCAAATGAGAGATAGCTCGGTCTTTTCGGTGATCTTGTCGCCTTTGGTGCCGTCGGGGACATTTTTGAGTCTGTCGATTTCGTAGGCCAGCGCCTCTCCGTTAAGGGCGATGAGTTCTCTGTCACACCTGATGAACTCAGACACCGTTTGATTGTGCATGACACCGCTGAAGCTATTAAGCTCCGGCAAGGCACTACAGATGCCCCTGGTAACCGAACGGCAGACGACAAACTCAAACACGTTGCCAAGAGAGTCAGGCGGCAACGTATGCCCCTGCAACAGTGTCACGAACTCCCCCAGGCCAGCCTCCGTGCATCTGGCTTGTTCGGCGAGGTATCTTGACCAGGGCAGTAATGAGTCAATGCACTCGTAGGCTCTCTGCAATCGGCTCAGGATGCCGTCGGCGGTATCAGGTGCGTTGCTACCCTCCTGCCATATCTGCCAGGTGAATGTCCCATGACTGCGGAGTCTGTCGGCCAGCGTATCCTGAATCGCCCTGGAGGTATTAACGACATCCGGGATATGTCCCATTAAGAACTGCAGGTTTTCAGGTGCCTCTGCGCAGAGCAGCCTTGCCCGCACATGTGCAAAACTTGGTTGCCCCACTCCGGGATGCCTTGAGTGCCTGTCCAGGGCCTCCGTGACGGCCACCCCCCAGCGATGAGTGGCCTCCAGGGCGTCGTTATCCGTAGATGCCCCGTTAAATGCATCGCCAAGGAGGTCACAAACCTCGGCGTTGCCCCTGATGCGCTGTAGTATCGTCTCTGCCTCGTGGCGTCTCTGCATGGCATCGATGACCTGCCTGAGAGATTTGTCCGGTCTGGCTATCGGATACAGCAGGGAGACCAGTTCCATCACCCCACCAGTAATGTCCGAGGTACGCACGAGATATTCCTCCCACCCCGTCACTGAGGATAAGTCCGCCGGGGCTACAAGCCCTGACAATGCACCCTCCAGGGCCAGCTTCATACGTATGAAGTCCGAGACCTGGGCAGGTGTGGCCTCTATGGCAACAAGCCTCGACAGATACCTGCACAGCTTCTCTACATCAGCGGCAAGGCGCCAACTCTGCCGCAGATACACCCCCCAGGACTGCCCTGCCAGGGGAGGAAGTTTTCTGAACGTCTGTCCGCCGGCCTCGGCAATGCCATCCGTGCCACAAGCAAGCAAACTCAGTTCACCGGCGCTATCCTGGAGTTCCAGCCTGGCACTGAGCAGTTCAAACGCCCGCTTTGGAGACACGGAGGGGCTGACAAATCCCTTGAGGAAGGTGACGATGCCAGTGAGATTCTTTATGTGCTTCTGAACCGCCTCGGTATATTTTACCCACCCGGCATTTCTTAACAAGGTGTCGAGTCTGGAGGCATGTTCGTTGAATATACCGTTTATCTCCAGCCTGCACTGTCCGAGGCGTTGAGCGAGTTTGTCGAAATGCCCCTTCATGGCTGCAAGCCGACGTATTGTCCTGGGGGTTAGCTTTGCAAGGTCAACGCTGTCAATCAGCTCGGGGTGTCTATTTAGCTCCTGATAGCCTTCAATGAACCAGGCATGTAGCCTGGCAATGTCGTCAAAGTTGGTGCCAAGCCCCTTGAACAGTCCACCAAAGACCTCTCTGTACTCGTCGTTGTTGCTAAAGGCGGCAGAGCGCTCATAGAGGGTCTGCAGGCGAAACAGTTCTCTGGCATATTCCTCGGCGGTGTGCCTGACCTTATGTTTTGCAAGGTCTTTGAAAAACCTCTTTGCCTGTCGCCACTGTCTGCTGAGAAAGTTGAAGGAACTATCCCCCCTCCTGAACACCCTGATTGCATCCTTGAGTTGTGTGGGGTCAGGGAATGGTTTGAGGTAGAACAGTGCGTCAAGCCCCCTGTGTAGCGCAAGTATCTCTTGCTGTTGCTTGCGGGCATCCTGAAGTATTCTGTCAAACCTCTCCGCCCCAAAAGGGGCCTTGCCGGAGGTTAGTATGTCAAGAGGGGCTTTTTCAGCTATCCCCGCCAACGTGCAGATACGGACAATTGCCCGTGGTGTGGCATCAAACCTCAAACCTGCCTGTAGTGATAATGCCTGAAACTCATCGGTTGTCTGTTTAATTTCGTGTACGATTTCACCGAGCCGCTCCCGGGCGGCATCGATATCATACAGGGAGAGTCCTGACAGGACATACTCTGAAGCGCCTCTGACCTTGTCTAAGGTTTCCCTGTCTATCTGTTTAACGAGTACGTCTTTTAGGTTGGCAAGGTTTGCTATTGCGGTCTGTGAGCCATCAAATGGCAACTTTCGGCGTTTGGCGATATCCTCTATGGTTGCAAAGACGGTGGTCAACGCATCCAGCTCTCTCAGGATGGCCTGTGCCTCACGGTTGAGGGTCTTGATTGGGATGTCGGAGACCTCCAGGGGTGCAACGGCGGCAATGAGTCTGTCGATTTCTTCTGCGGTGTTTTGTGCCGGGGCATCACAGGCAACGGGTGTAGCCATGGCTCCCGTGAAGGATTCGAGGCATGTGACGGCATTACTGACCCGCATCCGGAGCCAATTGAGGTCTTGCATCAGGGCTTCGGGGGCGAGCGTTTCTTCACCCCTGCTCAGTATCTGCGGAACTCGCTCAATATCGATGTCACCACCCGGTAGCAGGTCATTATCGGCCTGTTGCAGCAACGCCCTGGCGCGCAACACCTCGGAGCAGACCTCTTGCATCACCCTGTGACTATCTTGCCCGTGGGGGTCGTTTTCGGGAAAGAAGCCCGGCAAAAGTGAGCCGATGCAGTTACCTGGTGGTTGCGGTATTGCATCGATGAGCGTCAGGGTTGTTTCCATTGTCTTGATGTCGTGCGATTGGGGGGCGCCGATGAATTCCTGATAGTGCCTCACCAGCTCCGAAAGCCTCTCAGCCAGGGCAATGGTTTCAGCGATGCCCCTACCGATCATGGCATCATCGCCGGAGATAAGCAGCCCCGGTGAAAACCCCCACCACGGATGCCCCCAATCAAACCTGCCGATCTCCTTAAACAATCGTCCCAGGTTTTCAAGGCTGCGGCGGCGACCGTCAAGCTCCTCCGGTGACCATGCGGTGGCCTCCGGCATGGACATGTGTGCGACGCAATCCGACAGGTCACCGACGGAGCGCCTGAAACGCTCCAGGCGCCAAAACGCATCATGCACCGATAGTCCCAGGTTGTTACCGACAACCCGGTTCATCAGTGCGGCGTGTCTGTTGAGGGTGTTCTTGTGTTGGATGAGCGTGTTTATTTTTGTCTGTAGCTGTTGTGGTTGTTGAAACTTTGTGTTGAGACGGGCCTCGATGTCTTTGAGTATCTTTTGTTTATTAGTGGCTGCACTGTGCAGTTCAAGGCAGAAGTGCCCCAGTTGTGCCTGCTCCAGGCGACGACTTACGACTTCCAGGGCGGCCAGCTTTTCGGATACAAACAGGACAGTCTTTCCTTGTCTCAGTGCCATTGCGATGATGTTTGTAATAGTCTGTGACTTTCCGGTGCCGGGGGGGCCGTTGATAACCATGTTTCTGCCAGAGAGGACATCTATGATGGCGCTGTGTTGTGAGGAGTCGGCGTCGTAGATCAGCGGCAGGTCGGATTGTGGATGCTTGTCTATTTCGTAATCTTCGGCAAACAGACTCATAGAATCGCCGGAGCATCCGCACCCTGATAACACATTTTTGACTATCTCATGGTCCAAGAGTTCGGGATGCTTTTGCGGGTCTATGTCATCCCAGATTATCATCCTGGCAAAAGAGATAAATCCAAGGGTCAGTTGACACCTGACATTCCAACGTTTCATCCCCCTGATGGCATCCCTGATCTCATTAAAATAGGCCCCGGGAAGGTCCTCCTCGTAATACATTGGTAGGTGAAACGTCAGGTCTTGCTGTAGTTTCTCGCGCAACGTATAGTTTTCATTTACGTCTTCACCGGAGTATACAAGGCTGTACTGATAGCACCTGGTGGTGTTGTCGATACTCCCCCTTTGCAGAGAGACAGGCACTGCCAACAGAGGGGCATTCATGGGTTTGTTGCTGGTGTCGCTTTCGTAAAATTCGAGGAAGCCAAAGATGAGGTAGAGCATATTGGTGCCGGTTTCCTCAAGTGCGCTCTGTGCCTTTGTCCTGATACCCTTGCAAATACCCTCAAGCTCATCGGGGTACAGCAGTGCCCGGACCTCTGTGTTGTCACCGGTTTTTACGTCAGAGCAGCAGGAGACGTTGAAGTCAAAATCCGTGTCTATACCGACAGATTGGGCGTACTGCTCAACTTCGGGTCTCTGTCCCTCATAGGCCTGGGGTCTTGGCACGCATCTTATCGGGATACTTTTCCTGTTATTGACGAGCTGATCAAAGAGCACATCGAGGTTTGGTTTATCCACAAACCGGATGCCGTGACGTTTGGAGTGCTGGTACTTGAGTAATCGGTTCCGGGACGATAAGTCAAGCAGGTGTTTGCGCATGTCCTGCAGGGTGTTTTGTATAATGTTTTTATCGTGAGACATCTTTTTTATCTGTAAATAGTAGCATGTCCGCAGGCTGTTTGACAAGGTCGCAGTTTGCCGTTAAATGCGATTGCCCTGTCTTGAGCAGTTGAAATTGCGTAGTTTGTTTTGTTACAGTAGAGATATATGTCGTCAGCAACAGACACAAGAGATTCTTTGATAAATGAAAATAGGGATACGGCAAATGACTCTTCTGCGTGTCGGGTTCTGGCAATGTTGTTAGGCAGACCGGATGTGGAGTTGATTGATGCGCTTAACTCCGGGGCTGTGTATGAGGCACTTGAGTTCATGCAAGGCGACGTTGACCTGACGGCGTTTAGGGAGGGCAATTATAATCTGTCGCAGATGTTGGAACAATACTACAGATGCTTTGAAGATAGCAGGGCAACCCCCCTCTGTCTGGCAGAGTCCGTATACAAGAGCTGGAGTGAGGACCCCCAATGTCCTGCGCCGATGGCGGGGGCAAGGGGATACCTGATGGGCGAACCGGCACTGCACATGCTTGAGTTGTACAGACACTTTGGGCTTGAGTACGGCAGCGAGTTTAATGGCAGGCCGGACCACCTGGCGTTGGAACTGGACTTTCTGGCCTTCCTGTACGAAAACCACACCGAAGAGATGGTCATTCAGTTTATCGGCGACCACCTCAACTGGATAGACGAGCTGCTTGAGCGGGGCAGGGAGATTGGTCTCTGCCCCTTCTACTATAGCGTTATAAGATCAGTGAAGGTGTTCTTGGACCACAAGACCTTACGGATGGAGTTACGATGAAGAAACTTGCAACGTTGATGATGTTAGCCATGCAGGTGTTTGTTCTCTCCTGCAATCACACGAAAACCCCGGAGGCAGGCGCCCGGCAGGACTCCTACGGGCAACTCTGGCAGATGACCGGTGTGCAGAAACCACCACAGGCAATCCCCCTGCATGTCGCCAAGTCTGTCGAGTTCAAGGATGCCTCCCTGGCTACGGGCGCAGATGAGGCCCCTAAGTTGGCCCATGGTTGAAGTTAGTTGTCACCCCCCGGTCGGAGGGTAAGTCGGGCGATATGGAACAGATATACTGGAACTACATGATAGCGTTCTATCTCTTTGCGGCAGGGATCAGTGCGGGGGCATTGTTGCTTTCCATTGTAGCCGGTGCAATCAATGCTGAAAAGTACAAGGGGATCGTCAGGGTTGGGGCATATGTGGCGCCTTTCCCCATAAGTGTCGGGATACTGGCGTTGGTCTTTGACCTTGAGAGGCCGTGGTTGTGCTGGAGGCTGTTTGTCACGTTTGAGGGTACCTCCGTGATGTCAATTGGTGCCTGGTTGATCCTGTTTTTCACGATTGTAAGTGTGCTGTACCTCTACCCGTGGTTGTCCGAGGCGCGTGACCCCCTGAGACTCAGTGTAAGACTCAGGGGTTTTGTCACCCACAGGACGGTTCAGCGGTTTATACGCTACCTCGGGATTGTACTGTCCCTGGGGGTGGGTACCTATACGGGGGTGCTGATATGCACGCTTGCGGCTCGTCCTTTCTGGAACTCTCCGATGATACCGATTGTGTTTCTGATCTCAGCCGTGATTGATGCGGTGGCTGTCATAACCCTGGGGTTGTACATCGGGCATCCGGAGGACGATGACCTGCGTGTCAATGCGTTTTTCATGCAGTGTATCGATTTCGTGCTGCTGCTTGTGCTGACCATTGTGGTGGCGTTTTTCCTGGTTGGGCTGTACACCTCTACCGAAGGGGCAGGAGCGGCGTTGGATGTTGTGATAAGCGGTCAGTTGAGGCTTCACTTATGGTTTGGCGTGGTCGTGCTTGGTATGGTCATCCCCCTGACGCACGTCATACGGCAACTGCTGCCACAACTACCAGGGCACAATCACAGGCACAGGCACAGGCAACATCCCCTCTGGACTGTTGTAACGGCAGAACTGTGCGTACTGATAGGGGGATACATGTTGCGCTATGTAGTCGTCTACGCCGGGCAGTTGACAACGGCAAACCTGGTGGTCGGCTTCTGAATTGGTTACCAAACTATGCAGGGGAAAAAAGTGCCGGGGCCAGAGTAACATTTTACATGAGTAAGACAGCATTGCAATCTGTTACCCTGGCCCCGTAATTACTGTTAGGGATGGGTTTGAGCGGTTAAAAACCGTTCGCTATATCATATAGCATTTATCGTGCCCGACATACATGCAAGCAAAACAGACTTATTCCTGAAAATGATCCTTGCCGTCGGTGACATATTTTGCCACCTGTGTGACAGAACGTGTCAATGCACACAAGGCAAGACAGAGAATAATTACGCTGGGAATTGCGGCAACCGCTTCCTGAGCACCACAGGGTTAGTCATTGCATTGAGATGTTGTGAGGAATGCTATCGGTGTCAACTTGTAAGTTTTGTTCCTGCTCTTGTACCCGTACACGTCGGCTGTAGGGGTCGTAGGAGACGATAATCGTTTCGTTGTCTTTTGTGAAATAAGCCTTGAGTATCTCTTCCAATCCCATGCTGCCAAACGGCAACAGCAACTGACCTTCTCTGACATCACCGCGGGAACTTACGTATATCCTGTCGAGATACTGAAGTGTTATCTCTCGCTGTCCCTCCGGCAATTTATAGCGCAGTTGTTTAGAGGCGAGGTCTATGGTAAGTTCGTATAGCACTTTTGTATTTATGGCGGTGTCGTTGAGGTAACGTAGGGTGCTGGAAAAACGTCTGGCCTCTGCCACCGCAGAACGGCCTGACATCCGGAGTGCTGGATAGGTCAACGCCGCAAGCACGCTCACAATAAACAGAACGACCGTAAGCTCTAAGAACGTAAAGCCCCTGGTGTTCAATCTAGTGTTCTATGTCCCAGCTCTGTATGTCCTTGTTCTTTCCCTCACCGCCTTCCTGACCATCGGCGCCGTAGGAAAACAGGTCGTAATCGCCGTGCAGTCCGGGGCTGATGTAGACGTAGGGATTGCCCCAGGGGTCGAGCGGGATTTTCTTTTGTTCCATGTAGCCATCATCCCTGTACTTACCTGGCAGTTTGCCGGTCTGTGACTTGTTGACGAGGGCATCGATACCCTGGTCGGTGGAGGGATAAAAGCCGTTGTCGAGCTTGAAGAGCTTCAAGGCGGTTTCAAGATTTCTGATCTGCACCTTTGCCTCTGTAATCCTGGCATCGTCCGTCCTGCCGATAATGCGAGGGGCAACAACCGCCGCAAGCAGACTCAATATGAATACCACCACGATAACTTCAAGAAGCGTAAACCCTGAAGAAAAAGACGCCGGAGCTGCCTTTCCGGACTCTTGCCCCGTTGTCATAGACTTACTCAAACCTACTCATAGATATGTTTGCGCTATGGTTAATAACCTATTCATTGTAGTAATATTTAAACATATTCAGGTAAATTTTTACAACACTGTTTCTATCCCTTTCGTTTAGATTTTAGATGAGGCAATTTGTGCTCTGTTTTTTTTGTCCATATTTCATTTATAATAGTACGGGAATGGAAATAATATAAAAAAATGGGAGTAACACTAACATGAAAATGCGACGAGTCAATGTGGGAGATATACCTATCGGGAAGCCTCTGGCAGCTTCAATATATGATGAGGCTGGTCACTTGATGTTGCGCAGGGGATACATAATCACCGAAGCGGATGTGATCAAGACGATACAGGGCCTTGTCGTTACCGATGAACCTGAGAAGGAGGGCAAGGCACCTCAAGAGGTTTCGGAGCTTGACACCGAGCTTGTAATTGAGGAGGATTCGCCATTTGAAGAGATCGACATGGCCTATGTACGCCTTGAGAATCTGTTCAGGCAACTGGGCACGGAAAAGGACATCCCAACAAAGGTCATCTTTCTGGCCAACATGCTGATGCACGCATGTTCAATGGACGAAGACCTGACCCTGGGCACCTTGCTGATGAAACAAGACACCAGGTACACGATCAAACATCCCTTGCATACGGCAATCGTCTGTGAGGTCATAGCCAAGAAGTTTGGCTGGTCTGTGCCGGAACGTTTATCCTTGCTTGCGGCGGCCATTACCATGAATATTGCCATGATAGAGCTGCAGGAAATGCTGCATTATCAGAAAGACCCGCTGACCGACCAGCAACGCAGAAACATTCAAAACCACCCCGTCTACGGAATGGAGTTCCTGAAAAAGCATAACGTCAGTGATGAGTTGTGGTTAAGTGCCGTCCTCCAACACCATGAGACCATCGATGGCAAGGGCTATCCAAAAGGACTTATTGGCGATGAGGTGTGCGTTGCTGCCCGCATTGTCTACCTGGCAGACCTCTACTGTGCCCGCGTCACGGGACGTGACTATCGTCCGCCGCTGTCACCGGCATTTGCCATGAAAGACATTTTCCTCAATAAAGGGCAAAAGATCGATACTGACCTGGCAATGGTCTTTATAAAAAACCTGGGCATCTATCCCCCTGGCTCATTTGTCAAACTCAAGAACAAGGAAATAGCAGTGGTAACACAACGCGGCGAAAAAACCAATGCCCCCATTGTCCACTCCGTCGTAAAAAGTAGCGGTTTCCCCCCGCTGACCCCCCTGCGTCGCGACACAAGCATAGACGAATTCTCCGTAGCATCGGTCATCCCGCACAATGCACCCCCTGTTGAGGTCAACCGTTATCAGTTGTGGGGCTATGGGGTCTTTAAAAAACCAAAGATAACACGCAGAAAGCGTGACAGACTCCATACAAGCATCCCTGCAAAGTTGCTCGATATGATCACTATCAATGCTTGCGATGTCGTCATCATTAACATAAGCGAAAACGGCTGCCTGCTTAAAACCTCCGGCGTAGACAGCAAGCTCTACGTCATCGATAAGAATTACTATATCACATTCAAGCTCCTCGAAAAGGTCTTTGAGAACATTGAGTGTGTGGCGAAAAACTCTCAAATCAAGGACGGCAGTCAGTTCCTGGGCATCGAGTTTATCGACGCAACCGACGAACTCAAAAACATGATATCCTTCTATATAGACGCCATGCGGTTGGAGGGTGATGAGTAACGGTAGTGAAATTAAAAGATGTCGTCGCACTGTTAAAAATGGCCGGTATCGAGGAAGCACAGAAGGAGGCAGAGACGCTCTTGTCTGTGCTGTCGGGGCTTGACAGGACAGCCATTTACCTCAACGATCCAGCCATCGGGGATGATATCATCCTCCCGCTTATACGCAACAGGCAACGTCGTCAACCCCTTGCCTATATCGTCGGAGAGGTTGAGTTCTATGGCCTGACTATTGCCGTTGGTCCGGGGGTGCTTATTCCGCGTCCTGAGACGGAGCTGCTTGTTGCTGAGGCAATCGGGGAACTTTCCGTGAGGCCTCAACGAGCCTTCAACGTCCTGGACCTCTGCACCGGCAGCGGGTGCATTGCCCTGTCAATAGCCCGGGCGTATCCGCAGGCACACGTCACCGCCGTGGATGTCTCCGAGGCAGCCCTGCATTATGCAAGGGGTAACAGCAACATAAACCACATACACAACGTGACATTCTTAAACGGTAACCTCTTTGCTCCCATCAGAAAAGATTCACGGTTTAACCTCATAATATCCAATCCCCCCTACATTAAGAGCGCCGACATAAACGGCCTTCAACCGGAGATCAGTCTGCATGAACCACCGGAGGCCCTCGATGGTGGCTCTGATGGCCTGGACTTCTACAGGAGGATACTTGCAGCGGCAGGGGACTATCTCAACAGAGATGGCGTTGTCATCTTTGAGATAGGCGACGGACAGGGCGCCGATATCACAGAGATTGCATCAGAGGTCGGCTTTAACAGTGTCGTCATCAAGCGGGACTATGCCCAAAAGGAACGCTTTGCTATAGTGAAGAAACAAACACAAAATGCATTGTGGCAGAAAAGAGAAAGCCTGACTCCAAATTTGTATTAGCGGCCTAAACATTTCCCCCGGGATTGATGGAACTCTGCCGACAGAGCAATTGCAACTTAAGGCACAGATTTCATGCAGGAAAAATTATATACTGATCGGATTCGAGTTTTTTCGGGCACCAAAATTGCTTGCATAAAAGAAAAAAAGGTGTGGCTCCGCCCCCCTTCAGAACCCCCTGCAAGAGGAGGGGCGAGCCGCAATCTTGTCGCAGCGGGTCGCCACCCGTCACGGGCACGAAGAAGTCCACTTGACCCCATTATACGGTGGTGGGGTGGTTAAGTTGGGTGGTGGGGTGGAAAGTTGAAAGTTTTTTATTGCGGATATCAGGAAATATGTTATAATGAATGTATGTATGACGTATATTTAAGTTATATGGCTGAAGACAAGGCAATTGTCGGGGAGATAGCCAGACTATTAAAAGATGAGTATCATCTGGAGGTTTGGTTAGACAAGTGGAATATTGTTCCTGGAGATTCCATACACGGGGCAATTTTAAAAGGTTTAAAAGAAGCAAAGACATGTGCCATATTCACTGGTAAATCAACCCCGGGAGGGTGGTTCAAAGAAGAAATAAGCGTTGCACTTAGCAGACTGGCAGAAGACACTTCATTCAGGGTTATACCAGTGCTTTTACCAGGGGGTAAAAATGACAATATTCCTGATTTTTTACAGTCAAGAAGTTTTGTGGATTTTAGCAAGGGCATTTATTCTGAATACGAAATGTATAGGCTTGTTTGTGCTATAAAGGGTATACAACCTGTTAGAGGTAGTGTGCATGATAAATTTACAGGGCTAAAAGAATTTAAAACTTTAGGTATAATAACTGAAGAGATTTATCTTGAGACTCAAAGAAGAATAATTGATAAGTACATTAAGCATTGAACATGGAACTTAATTAAAAAATGTATGATGTTTTTTTAAGCCACATGGAAGAAGACAAGGCAACTGTCAAGGATATAGCCATGCGATTAAAACACGAACATGGTCTAAAGGTTTGGTTTGACAAGTGGGATATTGTCCCTGGAACGCACTTTGAAAAAGCAATGTCAGACGGTTTAAAGGAATCGAAGACATGTGCCATCTTTATTGGGAAATCCCCTCCGGAAAGATGGTGCATGGAAGAAATACGCTTTGCACTCAATCGAGGCACAAAAGATAATTCATTCAGGGTTATACCAGTTATTTTACCAGGGTGTAATAATGACAATATTCCTGATTTTTTACAGTCAAGAAGTTTTGTGGATTTTAGTACAGACATTGATTCTGAAGATGAGATGTATAGGCTCGTTTGTGGAATACAAAACGAACCACCTTGTAAAGGTTCTGGAGCATCTGTACGTCCCAAGTTAATAATGGAAGGTATTTCTAATAAAAATATGTATAATGTCTTTTTTGGTTACTCACTTGATAGCTTAGAGATAACTGAAAAAGTGGCCAATTATCTTACTGACAATGATGTTGATGTATGGTTTGATAAAGAGAACTCAATACCAATTGGTGATAGGCGTTTAACAGAAGCTCTATTGAACTCGTATTCGGTAGCTGTTGTTGTTGGACCTGGATATAGAGACGATATTTTCTTTAACAATATCGTCCAGGATATAGAAAAACGTATCAAAAAAAACCTTATATCAAAGTTATACTAGTGTTATTCAATGATATAAAAATAAAAGATGTACCATCATTTCTGCAATCATATAATTATATTAAATTAAACACTGATTCTGACGTTGCTGATATGTTATCCAGAGAAGAGCATGAATTGCATAAAATGGTAGTTTTAAAAGAAAAAATAGCAAGTTGCAACAAATTTAAACATATAGAAAATTATATAGAATTGATTCAATGTTATCACGACACGATAAGTTATGCAGTTGAGATATATGGATATAAAAATCCAATAAGGTCAGATATTTTAAAAGAAACAGGAATATATTTAACATATATAGGACGAGTTAAGGAATCTGTTAATTTCTTTGAAGATGCCATCAAAATATGTATCGATAATTATGGTGCCTTTCATGCCAAAATGGCAGAGTTAAAAAATTTCATAGGATTAGTATGGTCTGATTTGCGTGATTACAACAAAGCCTTTGAATGTTTATACATAGCTTTATTTATAGATAAGAAGATATTTGGAGAAAAACATATAAATGTGGCAAGAGATTACAACAGTATTGGAAGCGTTTGGTATGAATTAGGTCGCAAAAAAGAAGCGCTTGAGTTATTTAAAAATGCGTTGGAAATTGACACGGCTGTTTATGGAGAAAGCCACCCTAATGTGGCTGGAGATCATAACAATATCGGTAGCGTTTGGGATGAGTTAAGAGAGAAAGATAAAGCCCTCGAGTTTTACCGGAAGGCGTTAAGCATCTTTGAAACTGTCTACGGGGTTGACCATCCACATACAAGAAAAGTTCGCGACAAGATAGCTAAACTAAACCATTAGATATGGTTGTTCAATAGCAGCGCCCCAGGTGCTGAGTTGGGGCGTAGGTGGTAACTTAACCAAACCAGCAGATAAGGCCAAATGGCACGAAAAAACAGGAGAAGTCAAAAAGGAAAGATAAAATGCAACCTAATGAGGATATAACGGCATGAAATCACTGATACTAAGCGGGGGACAGGGCACGCGACTCAGACCCCTGACACACACAATCGCTAAACAACTGGTGCCGGTGGCCGGCAAACCAATCTTGGGCTATGTGCTCAATCACATAGCAGAGGCAGGCATACGGGATGTGGGGATCATTATTTCCCCTGAGACTGGCAATGAGGTCAGGGGGTACATTGGCGATGGCAGTCAGTGGGGTGTACGGACGCACTACATCGTCCAGGAGAGACCGGCAGGCCTTGCCCATGCGGTGCTCATGGCCAAGGACTTCCTGGGGCAGGACGACTTCGTGATGTACCTCGGTGACAATCTCCTCAGTCAGGGGGTACGGGAGGCCATCGGACGATTTAACAAGGGCAGACCCGATGCCCTTATCTTCCTCAAGGAGGTCGATGACCCCAGACGTTTTGGGGTGGCATGTCTGGATGCCGCGGGTAATGTCACAAAGTTGATAGAGAAACCACAGGAGCCGCCGTCAAATCTGGCACTGGTGGGGGTCTACATCTTTTCAAACAGGATATTCAGCGCCATTGCCCGTATAGAGCCTTCTCATCGGGGTGAGCTTGAGATCACCGATGCCATCCAGGAGCTTTTAAACATGGGATATCAAGTAGAGAGTCAGGTGCTCACCGGCTGGTGGCTGGACACCGGTAAGAAAGACGACCTGCTGAAGGCAAACACCATTGTCCTGGATGAGTACACCAAACACAGCATCAGGGGCAACGTAGACGCCATCAGTGACATAGAGGGACGGGTCACCATTGCCGAGGGTACCAACGTCATAAACTGCAAAATCAGAGGCCCCGTCAGGGTGGGCAGGGATTCAACCCTCGAAAACGCCTTCATAGGTCCTTTCACCAGTATCAGCGACGGTGTCTCTATAAAGAACTCCGGCATCGAACATTCGGTGATACTCAACAACTCCGTGATCGAGGGCATAGAGAGACTTGAGGACAGCCTGCTGGGCAGAAATACCAGGGTGGTCAAAAATCCCAACTGCCCCAATGCACTGAGGTTGTCGATCAGCGATGATTCCGTTGTCGAGGTGTAATTTGAGAGATGGCGTGGTGTTGTTTTTATGTTTAAAGTAAAAACCTTACAACTTACCCGCCACTGCCAAAGGCCGCAACGGCCAGGGATATCAAGGCAACAGCCGTTGTCCCTACGACGAACTGTGCGACATGTGCCGTAGTGAGCCTCACACATAGGGACTCTGCCACACCTATGGCAACGGCTGTCAGCAACATACCCGCCACATACAGGGAGATACCCGCAAGTGCAGATGTTGTCGGCGGCATCAGCATGGTAACTGCAAGAGAGGCGTATATGGTAAGTTTCAGGGCTGTGGCCATACGCATCATAGCCAGGTCAACGCCGCTGTAGTGTAACGGGGCGGAGTTGTTGAGGATGGTGAGTTTATCGGGGGTTGTCTGATCGTCAACCGGCATCAGGCCCGCCTCTACAGTGGCCGATACCATGAGGACTACCACGGCGCATATGGTGGCAACGGGGGCTGTGTTTTGGCAGAACTCAACAAAGGACACCCTGGCAGTGCGCATCGCCACAACAGCCATGATCATAAGAAATGCAGGCTCCATCAGTGCGGCAATGTAGACGTATCTGCCCGCTGTCAATGCCACGCTGTTGCTGTTGGTGTCAAGGGTGGCAAGGACGGCAAAAAACCTCCCCAGGGCAATAGTATAAGCAAAAAACAGGAAATCACCGTTAAAGGCCACCAATGCCCCGGTGGTTGCCCCACCGCTGCCAGTGGGCACCACGACAGCGGCAGACATCACCGTTGCAAGCGCCGCTGACGGGGCAAGTCGAAAGACCCATGAAACATCAGGATTGAGCAACCGGTGTGGTTGTCGCAGGAGCTTGACAATATCCCACACTGGCTGCAATACCGGCTCCCCATACCTGCCACAGTACATCGCCCTCACCTTGCCAATGACCCCAACAATGACCACCGACAGCAAAAGCATCAACACGTATCTGAAAAACTCTGTCATCGCTTAAAATAGCATATTAAATCCGACAATATCAAGAGGTATGCCCCCCAATCAGGGTACACCTGCTATCCATCGTGTCCTTATTTAAAAAGCATGGCAGAGGGGCAGTAGAAAATAATTATTGCAAAATATTTTAATAGGTGATAGACTGTTACATATGAATCAAAAAAAGCAATAAAATCAAAATTGGAGTGACTAAACATCGATATAGTTAATAACTATTACAACCAATATGTCTGATACTATTTTTCATCAAATTACAGATACTACAGGAGTCCCCCCCACGTGGATGAGTTAACACCGGAAGCGTATCGGATCAAGCTGGCGGTTTTTGAAGGCCCCCTTGATCTGTTACTATCGTTGATCAAGAAAAACAAGATAGACATATACGATATCCCGATAGCGTTTATAACCACACAGTACCTGCAGGAGTTGGAAGTCATCAGGGAGCTGAACCTCGACATAGCGGGTGACTTTCTGGTACTGGCAGCCACGCTGATCTACATAAAGTCACGGATGCTATTGCCCGTGCAGGAGCAGGAGGCCGCAGAGGAAGAAGACCCTCGCCTGGAGCTTGTACAACGCCTGATCGAGTATCAGTCCTTTAAGGAGGCCGCCTTCTCTCTGCGAGAAATAGAAGAGAAATGGGAATCCGTATTCATCAAGGAACCATTTGCCGGCTACAAAGAACCCACCCCGGGGGATGACGTCGCTGAGGGACAAGAGGCAACTGCCGGCTATACCCTTGTCAATCTTAACATATATGACCTGTTTGAAGCCTTCAGGAACGTATTTGAGACCAAACCTCCAAGGACCGTACACATTGCCAAAGACACCTTGACCATAGACGATAAAATTGCTATTATTATAAGAAGACTTGAAGATGCCGGTGGCAGACAGATAGAATTTAATGACCTGTTTGCCGGGGAAGTAACACGGTTAAACGTAATAGTGACATTTCTGGCGCTCCTTGAGATGCTCAAAGGGGGGTATATACACATATATCAAAAGATGGACTTTGGAGAGATATGGATAAAAAAACGACACGAGAGACAACAGCACGACGCACTTTAACGGCACCGTGGATAAGATTTAACGCCTGCCGCTTTAGGCGGTGCTTTATACGATACGGGATACTGTCATGCTTGTTTGCGGGGTTAATCGCCTCTGGCGCCTGTGCAACATCAAACAATGCAAAGCAGGTAAAGGCACACTTCAACATAGGTGTTGCCAAGTTACATGAAAACGATATACAGGGTGCATTTGTTGAGTTCAAGAAGGCCCTGGAACTTGATCCCAATGACAAGGAGTCACTCAACGCCCTTGGCCTTGTCTACCTCCAACTGGAGGACTACGATCAGGCACAACGGTCTCTGCTGAAGGCCATACGTTCCGATTCCAAGTACTCGGAGGCATATAACAATCTTGGCCTTGTCTACGTAAAACTCAACAAGTGGAAAGAGGCCTCGGAAGCCTTTTCGGACGCCCTTAAGAACCCCCTATATGCCACTCCCGATAAGGCCTACAATAACCTTGGATTCGCACAGTACAGGCAGGGAAAATATACCGAGGCCATTAGCGCCTTTGACGAGTCCGTCAAACGCAATGATACCAGTCAGACACCACTGTACGGGTTGGCATTGGCAAAAAATGCCATAGGCCACTACGGCGATGCCTCTGTGTACCTGTTCAGGGCAATAAAACTCGACCCCGTCTATGCAGGCAACGTGAAAAAGGCTCATGAGGACTTCACCAGAAAAAGCCTTAAGGCAAGCAAGCAGGAGCAAAAAGACTACACTGATTTCATAGAGATACTAAACTATTAAGAAATACCCTCAGTGGGCATTATGTTCAGCGTCAGGTACGAGGCGGCACTGAATAAAGGAGGCTTAAGTGTTAAAGAAGATAAAGGTCAATGATCTCAAAGTTGGTATGTATGTGGTACTGCCAACATCGTGGTTTAATCATCCATTTTTGAAGAGCAGCTTCGTCCTAAAAGACGAGGGGGATATAAGCAAGATCATCAAGGCCGGCATTGGTGAGGTCAACATAGATACGGCCAAGGGAGTGCCCGTTACCATTGTTGAGACCCTTAGTCATGACGCCCCGACTAGCTTTAAGGCGCCAGAGACTTGGGAGCCAGAAAAGCTGGTGCCAGATGAACTGAGGGAGGCGGTGAGGGATACCACGCTATCGGCAGATAAAAAGGCCAGGGTCGTCTACAGCTCGGCCACAACCATCATGGCACGACTGCTGGATGACCCGCGGGCAAAGAACATCTCCGCCGCAAAGGAGGGTATCAACCACATTGTTGACATAATAATCTCTGATGACCTGACCTCCCACAATCTGTTGCAGATCACCAGTCATGACTACTACACCTACACCCACTCTGTAAACGTCGGTCTGTTGTCAATCCTGCTGTCAAAGGCGCTCTTTAAAGGCTCTGACGCCCACAACATGCATGAGCTTGGCGCCGGATTCTTCCTCCACGACATTGGCAAGGTGAGGGTGGCCCCGGAGATATTAAACAAACCCGGCAAACTGACGGAAGAGGAAATGATGAAGATGCGCGCACACCCCTATCAGGGCTACAAGATACTGTCGGAGACCAATCAGCTTACGCAGGAGTGCAGGTACATCGTATTGCAGCACCACGAGCGGGCAGATGGCACCGGCTATCCCAAGCGCCTCAAAGCGGACGACATCCACCTCTATGGCCGCATCGGGTGCATCGCCGACGTCTATGACGCCCTGACCTCAAAGCGTTCCTATAAGCCATCCATGTCACCCTATGATGCCCTCAGACTCATGAAGGAACAAATGATTGACCACTTCCACAAAGAGCTTTTTGACAAGTTTGTCCTACTCTTTTTGTAGTTGTTAAGCAGAAGAGTATAAGTAGCTATAACAACAGAAGAAAAGAAGGAGGGCGGTTTACGGCAGGGGCGGGTGCGAAGAAGTCCCCTTGACCCCATAAAAATGCCGTGTGTTTTGTACTTAACCAAATCGAAACGCTCCATATATGTAACATTGACAAACGGTTATGAATAAAGTGTATAATTATGTATAGAATTCATCAAGGAGGCAATTAATTAATAATATGAGATTATATGACTATGTCGATATTGAAATAGAGGATGCGACATATATTGAAGAAAAGATAAGAGACTGGATAAACCGTTTAGAGTCATTATACCGGCAAATCGATACATGGTTAAAGGGATCCCCTGGCGTTAGAGTTGAGCGAGCTGAGATGCTTCAAATGGAAGAGGAGATGATGAGAAGGTATGGTGTTAAGCCACAGTTAATTCCTACCCTCAAACTTATATCAAAGAAGGGGTATGTATCTTTCTTCCCGGTCGCTCTATGGGTTGTAGGTAGCGATGGCAGGATTGATATCAACACTAAAAATAAGCATCTGATACTTGTTGATATGAGAGATAATAATACAGAAGAAAGCAATTGGCAAGTTACTAACATCGAGTATAAAAGAAAGGGGTTGGTTTCTTTTGATAAGCTTTTTTTTCTTAAGCTATTAAAAGAAATGGCTCTTTCTCAAAGTGAGTGGGTAATGGTACAATGAGGGTAAAACATGTAAGGAGAATAGAGTTATGGAAATGTTGGAGAATTTATTTGAGCAAGCACTAAATATACAGTTACCGTGGAAGGTAACATCTATAGATTTCAAGAAAGTGGAAAAGGTGATAGATATACATATTGATTTTACAAGAGGTAGTATATTCAAGTGTAGTAAGTGTGGAAACAATTCTAAAGCTTATGACACAACTGAAAAGAAATGGCGACATCTTAATTTTTTTGAATATGAGAGTTATATAATAGCAAGAGTACCAAGGACTGATTGTAATGAATGTGGAGTTTTACAGATAGAAATACCTTGGGCTCGTAGTGGTGCTGATTTTACATATTTATTTGATTCTCTAATGATGATTCTTTGTAGAGAAATGCCTGTAAACAAAGTGTCTCAAATTGTAAAAGAAGATGACAACAAACTATGGAGGCTCATGCATCATTACACATAGAATTAATGCCGTATCTGAATTTACAAACTATAAGAGCATTTCATATACGTGAAAATTTTCAATCAATTTATACAGAACAGACACAAGAAGAATTTGAATTAAAACTACATAAGTGGTATTTTTTGGGCAACTCATAGTCGCTTAAAGCCTATATATGAAGCAGCCAAAACAATAAAAAGGCATTGGTCAGGAGTAACGAGATGGTATGAAAGTAGAATAAACAATGGAATATTAGAAGGACTTAATAGTCTGGTACAGGCAGCTAAAGCAAAGGCAAGAGGTTATAAAACATTCAAAAACATAAAGACTATTATCTACATGCTAACAGGTAAGCTGGATTATACTAAGATTGGGCTACCCACTTGAAATGAAAAGGAACCACTATTTGAAGATAAAAACCAGCCTACATATTGGGGCAATCGTGTCTATCGTTACGGTGATACTGATTGCAGGCATACTCCTCCATGAGAGGACTCTGGATGATGAGATAACTAACAAAAGCCGTATAACCGAGCGTTTGGTTAAGGGCGTCTTTGAGATGAACATATTGATCTATGATTATCGGATATACGAGGGTCATACAAGAGAGCGGGTACGTATGCAGTGGCAGTCAAAATTCGCCTCTATCTCGGGTCTCCTTGATATATTGGAGTCCGGTAGCAGTCCCAATAACCTGCAGAAAAGGGGGCTTATAGGTGAACTGCGCGACAATATCAACAAGATCAAAATACTTTTCAACGACATGGAGGCAATTAATGGCAGCGAAGCCGGGGAAGGGGATAACTTCTTGTATTCCGAGATGAAGGATAGGATATTCTCCCAAATCATGGGCAGATCGCATACTGTAGTATCGCTCTCATCCCAGCTTTGCGATATGAACTATAAGACCCTGGACAATATTCATGACAAGTCGCATATTCTTATCATCATATCCATAACCTTCCTGATGTTGTTTGCAATAATTTTTTCCTGGTTGATCAATCGAGGGATCGGCAGACCCATAGCCAGGATCAATATGGGGCTGGAGAACCTGGGAACAGGCAACCTGGATTATAAGATTGGTATTGCAGGGGACAACGAGATAAGCCGGATAGCAGTCTCGATTGAGGCGATGGCTACCAAACTCCGGGAAACAACAGTCTCCCGCGACATACTCACCGCAGAGATAGAGGAACGTATAAAGATCGGCAACAGACTTAAGCGGCTCTCGGAGGCCACTACCGAGGGGATTGTAATAACGGACAAAGGACACATTGTGGACGTAAACGAGCAATTCGCAACGATGTTCGGCTACACAATCGAGGAGATAAAGGGAATGTCTGCCACAGACCTTGTCGCACCCGGGGAGCGCGACAAAGTCAGAAACGTTATATCCTCGGGCTATGAGCAGTTATATGAAACGACAGGGCTTAGAAAAGACGCAACGACACTCGATCTGTTGATATGTGGAAAGATGTTGCCCCTTGAGGGCCCTTACATGAGGATAACGGCCCTTAGTGATATAACCGAATTCAAGGCAAAGGAAAAGGCCATGATAAAGGCAAGAGACGAATGGGAGAGAACCTTCAACGCCATCCCTGATCTTATCATGCTGCTTGACCGTGACCACAGAATCACAAGAATTAATGAAGCAATGGCGAAAAAGTTAGGCTTTACCTCCGACAGAATAATAGGCAAGGCCTGCTACGAGATCATGCATGTACAGGATAAACCGATAGATGTATGCCCCTATCAGAGGTTGCTCAAAGACGGTCATGAACATACCGTGGAGATTTATGATGAGCACCTGGATGGCTATTACCTGGTCACCGCAACCCCGCTGTACAACCCTGACGGTATGTTTTATGGTTCGATACACCTTTCACGCGACATAACCGCCCTGAAGATCGTACAAAACGAGCTTGAGGTCAAGACCTACACCCTCGACCGCCTTAATAAAAATCTTGAAGAGCTTGTCAAAAACAAGGTCAACGAGATTAGACAGAAGGAGCAGTTGTTGATACAGCAGTCCAAGATGGCGGCCATGGGCGAGATGATGGCCGCCATAGCCCATCAGTGGAAACAACCATTAAACGCCGTGGCCGTCATTATCCAGGACCTCGAGGATGCATACCGCTATGGAGAGATCGATGAGGCTTATATCTCTGACACGGTAAAGAACACAATGGCACAGGTCAATTTCATGTCCAATACGATTAATGAATTCAGGGACTTCTTCAAACCGTCCAGGGAGAGAGAGACCTTTGATCTTATCAGGATCACGGCAGATGTGTTGTCGCTGCTGTCATACCAGCTCAAGGTCAATACGATAAACTACCGGATTAACTGTCACATACACAACAGGTCGTTTAGTCATTACACCGAGGTAGTCCCATGTGAGGCCACCACGGTGACAACATACAAGAACTATCTCGCACACGTTATCCTCAACATAATAAACAACGCCAAGGATGCCATCAACGAAAGAAAACAAAAAGACTTGCTATGTAAAGAGGGTATGCTCTGCGTTGATCTATACAAGGATGGTGGCACACTAAGGATGGAATTTAGTGACAACGGCGGTGGAATCCCCGATGGAATAATCGACAAGATATTCGATCCTTATTTTACGACCAAAGAAGGTGAAAAGGGCACAGGTATAGGATTGTACATGTCAAAGATGATAGTAGAGGATTCTATCGGTGGAAGGCTTTACGTCAAAAACATCGGAGATGGGGCCGTGTTTACAATAGAACTAAGCAGTGCTCCAGAGGGGTAGTGGTGGAGGATGCAGCAGATTTTAGACTATAACAACCCGGAGCTTATCTACGAGAGTTCAAATTCGCTGGTGTATCGGGCGATACACAAGGATACACGGCAGCCTGTCATCCTGAAGCGGTTGCGAGAGGACTATCCGCTGCCACACAAATTGGCAGGGTTTCAGCGGGAGTATGAAATTGCCCGGTCATTTGACGACCCAGGGGTTATCAAGGTCTATGCCCTGGAGAAATATCACAACACCTGGTTTTTGATCATGGAGGACTTTGGGGGGCAATCCCTCGATGGTATGATATCCTCCAGCGGGCTGGATGTCTCAGGGTTTTTGCCCCTTGCAGTGCAGATGGCCGATTGCCTGTCGGTGGTTCATCGCCGGAGGGTCATCCACAAGGACATCAACCCGTCCAACATCCTGTGTAATCCCGGGACCGGCCAGGTCAAACTGATTGACTTTGGCCTGTCCACCGCCCTTCGTAGCGAAACGGTGTGCCCTTTGAACCCCAATGTCCTGGAAGGAACTCTGGCCTATATCTCTCCCGAACAAACCGGCAGGATGAATCGTCCGGTAGATTATCGCTCTGACTTGTATTCCCTGGGGGCCACCTTTTATTTCATGCTATTTGGGACTTCACCATTTGTCAGCGCCGACCCCATAGAGCTGGTGCATTGCCATATAGCCAGGGAACATATATGTCCACCCAATGCCAATGTCCCCGACATGCTGGTGGGGATCATCGGACGATTGATGAACAAGACCGCAGAGGCACGCTATCAGAGCGCACTGTCGCTGAAACATGACCTGGAAATCTGCCGTGGGCAATGGGAAACCTCACAACGGATCACGCACTTTGTCCCGGGAGCAAACGACCACTTTGAACAGTTTCACATCCCCCACAAGCTCTATGGCCGGCAGAGAGAAATACGGGTTTTGCTTGATAGTTTTAAACGCACACAGGCAGGTAAGTCCGAACTGGTACTGGTAAGCGGATACTCAGGTATTGGAAAGTCCTCCCTCGTTGCGGAAATCCACAGGCCAATAGTAGAGAAACGTGGACATTTCATCTCAGGCAAGTTCGATCAATACCAACGCAACATACCCTACTCTGCCTTGATTGAAGCATTTCAAACCCTCCTGCAGCACATTCTGACCGAACCCGAGTCAGTGATAGTCTCCTGGAAAGAAAAAATACTCGCGGCGGTGGCAGACAACGGACAGTTGATCGCAGAGATAATCCCCGAGCTGGAACTGGTCATTGGCAAGCAAGAGCCACCGCTGCCCCTTCCCCCAACAGAGTCCCGGAATCGTTTCAACTGGTGTTTTCAACACTTTGTGGGCGTCTTTGCTACGCCCCAACATCCGCTGGTTCTGTTTCTGGACGACTTACAATGGGCAGATATGTCTTCGCTGAAACTGATCGAACTCCTGATGACCAACGAGGACAGTCGTCATCTTCTTATGGTGCTGTCCTGGCGCAGCAACGAAGTGGACAACGCCCATCCATTGACCCGAACCCTCCTGGAGATACGACAACGACAGGTGGCGATACACTCCGTGGTGCTGGATGCACTGGAGGAGGCCAGCGTCAATAAAATGCTTTCCGAAACACTACATCGTCCCGAGTCAGAAACCCTGCCGTTGGCACAACTGCTGCTTAAAAAAACCGGCGGCAATCCCTTCTTCCTCAGAAACCTGCTTACCTCCTTGTATGAGGATGGCCTGATTAAGTTTGCCCCCTCGGCATTGAGCTGGAGCTGGGATATGTCGGCAATATTACAGGCAAGCATATCGGAAAATGTCGTGGATTTCATGATAAAACAGATCAGGAAGCTGACTCCTGTCACCCAGGATATCCTGAAGTCCGCCTCCTGTCTGGGCAGTACCTTTGGTTTAAAGATGTTATCGCTGCTTCATCGGAAAGGTATGAAGGAGACATTTGGTGAACTGTGGGAGGCCCTTGAGGAAGAACTGGTACTCCCCCTGGATAATGCGTGGAAATTTATCTCCGACACGGAATCTCGGTGCATTCTTATGCGTTTTGCCCATGACCGTATCCAGCAATCGGCGGCATCACTCTTATCACCGCAACAGACTGCAGAACTCCACTTTACTATCGGTTCCCTGATGATACAACACATGGACAAGGAAAAAGAGGAAGAACACCTCTTTGAGATCGTCAACCACTTCAATCAGGCATTGCACCTTGCCACAACAGCGGAGGACAAGACCAAAATCCGCTTGCTGAACCTCAGGGCCGCCCGCAAAGCCAGACTGTCTCTGGCCTATGAGACCGAATTCCACTGCATGAAGTCGGCACAGTCGCTGCTGAATAAAGATGCCTGGAACACATCCTATCAGGAGACCCTGAGTATCTACACGGAGACCACCGAGGCGGCATTTCACATCGGGGACTTTGCCGGGATGGATGCCGCATCAGGGGAGGTTCTCACCCACGCAGAGGCATTTCTGGATAAGGTTCCGGTCTATCTGCTGCAAAGCAACAGGCGTATCGCAGAGAATCACCAACGTGATGCCATCGTAATGCTGCTGCCTGTGCTGGCAGAGTTGGGAGTGCATCTGCCTGCAAATCCGACAATGTCCGACGTCCAACAGAAAATGGCCGTGGTGACAACAAAGCTCTCCCGATATTCCCTCGATGCACTCCTTGAACTGCCTGTCGTCAACGAACCCCACAAACTGGCTGCCATACGGATCATGACCAACGTGATCCCCTCTGCGTGTCGTGTAGACCCTGTTTTGTTTTCCCTTATGACCCTGGAATGTGTGGAGCTGGCAGTCGCCCTGGGGAGTAATCCCTTGTCCTGTCTGGTGTATGGGGCCTATGGGATACTACAAACCGTGCTTGGTGATTTTGATTCAGGCTACCGGTTTGCCCTGCTGGCAAAACAGATGATAGAACGCTTTAATGACAAGACCATCAAGCCAATCGTGTTTAATGTCTGGTATGCCTTCATCCAGAATCACAAAGAACACCTGCGTCAGTCGGTTGCGGGATTACAGGAGGTACATTCGTTAGCGATGGCGGTGGGCAATTTTGAGTTTGCCGCCATCCCGATCCATTTTCTCTGCTGTCATAGTCTGTTTTTGGGGAAAAACCTGATTGAACTCAGAGATGAAATGGCCCATCACATCGATGTAATGCGTAAGATCAACCAGATACTATCGGTGCGTCACACACAACCCTGGCACCAGATTGTCCTAAACCTCATCGAGGCCCCGCAGGACCCCTGGCAACTCCAGGGAAGCGTCTGTAATGAGTCCGAATTCCTGCCGATGCTGCAACAGGTCGAGGACCTCTATGCCATGCAGTTGTTCTACTTTTCCAAGGCCATGCTGGCCTACTGGGGGGGACGCTATCAACAGGCACAAGGGCATATAGTCCTGGCAGAGCAATACCTGGATGCGGTGGCCGGCACGTTTCTGACCGATTCCATGTTCTGGTTCTATCGCTGCCTGATAACCCTGGCCCTTTACAACAAGACAACCCCTGAGATGCAGGCAAGAATCCTCTCAGACGTAAAGAGCTGGCAGCAGAAGGTACGCCATAGTGCCGACCATGCCCCCATGAACAACCTGCATCGCCGCTACCTGGTAGAGGCCGAAGTTGCACGAGTCCTGGGCAACATCTCCGAGGCCGAAGACGCCTACGACAACGCCATCGAAGAGGCACAGCTCAACGAGTACCTCAGCGACGAGGCAATGGCCAATGAGCTGGCCGGAAGGTTCTACCTCAAACGCGGCAAAAACAGGATCGCAAAGGTCTACCTGATGCAGGCCCGCTATCTCTACGAACTGTGGGGGGCAACCGCCATTGTGCAACGCATGGTGCGTCAATATGGCGGCCTGGTGGAATTACGAAACACCCCAACGCAGGACTTTAAATCTTCCGCTTCAAATTCCCCTGATAGTTCAACATCTTCGGAGAGTCACCCCCATTGCAGTGTCCTGGACATATACACCCTGTTAAAGGCCTCCCAGACCATCTCCGAGGAGATACATCTGGAGGGGCTGCTTGAGAAGATCATGCGGATCATGGTTGAAAACGCCGGAGCTCAAAAGGGCGTCCTGCTACTGAAGGAGGACACACGGTGGCAGATACAGGCACTTGTGGAGACGACATCCAATAAGGTTGAGATATTTCAGGGGATTGACCTGGAACTGGAAGAGGGGTTGCTTGCGCGTTCGGTCATTCAGTATGTCATTCGCACGGCACAGACGCTGTTGTCAATCAATGCCTCGCGGGATGTGCGTTTCATGCGTGACCCCTATGTGCGGCAACACTCGCTGAAGTCAGTCCTGTGCGAGCCAATCATGCACCAGGGGCAATTTAGCGCAATCCTGTATATGGAAAATAATCTGACCGTTGGCGCCTTTACCGAGGACCGCCTGGAGGTGCTGACGATACTCAGTGCACAGGCAGCTATCTCCATCGAAAACGCCAGACTTTATGCCGGCCTGGAAGAAAAAGTGCAACAGCGAACCCAACAGTTGCAGTACACCACGCGAGAGTTGGCCGAAAAAAATAAGGAACTGGCAAAGGCAAGTCAGTTCAAAAGTGAGTTCCTGGCCAATATGAGTCACGAAATACGCACGCCGATGAATGCGGTTATCGGCTTCTCCGGACTTGCCTTAAAGACCGCACTGACTCCGCAACAACATGACTACCTCGTTAAGATAGAGTCATCTGCGAAGTCCCTCCTTGGACTTATCAACGACATACTTGACTTTTCAAAGATAGAAGCAGGTAAACTAGAAATGGAAACCATTGACTTTGACCTTGAGGATGTTATCAAAACAGTTACGGACATTGTCTCCGTGAAGGCGGTAGAAAAGAATATAGCGTTTATCGGTAAAACGGACAGCGATGTGCCGGGCTGTCTGGTTGGCGACCCGCTTCGCCTGCGCCAGGTGTTGATTAATCTCTCCAATAATGCGATTAAATTTACGCCTTCAGGTCGTGTTGTCCTGAGCACGGAGTTGTTGACAAGGGATGATGTGCAGTGTCTGCTGAAATTTTCGGTGTCGGACACGGGTATTGGCATGACATCGGAGCAAGTAGCGCGTTTATTCACGGCCTTTTCGCAGGCGGATACATCGATAACCCGTAGGTTTGGCGGCACAGGGCTTGGTCTGGCTATATCCAGGACCCTTGTGGAGCTTATGGGTGGACGGATAAGCGTTGACAGCGAACCGGGAAAGGGTTCCACCTTTTCCTTTACCGCAACATTTGCATATAACCGGCGGGGACGTAAGAGAGACCGCTCCAGTGTCACCGACCTCAAGGGTGTGACGGATGCTGTTAAGGGTGCCAGGGTGCTGCTTGTTGAGGACAACGTGTTGAATCAGCAGGTGGCCGGAGAGATATTAAGGGCGGCAGGGGTGCTTGTGGAAGTGGCGGGTAATGGCAGGGAGGCGGTTTACGCCGTAAACCAGCGAACATATGACCTCGTCTTTATGGACGTACAAATGCCCGTGATGGGCGGATATGAGGCCACGACATTAATCAGGGAAAACGAAAGGCTAAAAGACCTGCCAATCATTGCAATGACTGCCCATGCCATCAGCGGTACCAGAGATGCATGTATTACGGCGGGCATGAATGATTATGTCAGCAAGCCGGTTGAACCTGAAGCGGTGTATCGTGCCATGTTGCGATGGCTCAAACCGACAATGCGGCAGTTGTCCCGGCAGACAACAGATACCCCGCAACAGCCACAAATACAAGTGGATGACGTTGATTTTCCAGAGACCTTGCCCGGAATCGACATCGCATCGGCACTGGTAAGGCTTAACGGCAACAAGCGGTTCTTCAAAGAGTTGTTGATGGATTTTGCCGAAATGTATGCCTCCATAACGCAAGAGATACAAGCCGAGATACACAAAGGCGATATCCCCAAGGCACAACGTCTGGCGCATACCATAAAGGGGACGGCAGGCAATCTCTCCGCAAATGGCATTTATGCGACGGCAGGGGAATTGGAAAAAGCCATCAGGGATGGAAGTGAGGCCCGGTATGTCGGGCTGTTATCGAAGTTTGACGCTGCCCTGCAACAGGTACTGGAGTCGTTAAAGGTCCTGAAGCGACCAGAGAGTAACCTTGCATCGCCTTCCGGCAGTACGCCCGGTGACATTGGCCAACTCAGGGCAACCCTGAAGGAACTCTATGACTTTATAAATAATGACAGTCCCGACGCCATAGAAAGTCTGGCCCGCTTAAAACAATGCCTTGATGTTTCACGTATCCCTGAAGAACTCAGGCAGCTTGAGGGACAGATAAGTAACTTTGACTTCCCAAATGCGTTGAATACTTTGAAGGACATTGAGCGTA
This sequence comes from Candidatus Magnetobacterium casense, assembly GCF_000714715.1. GTDB lineage: Bacteria > Nitrospirota > Thermodesulfovibrionia > Thermodesulfovibrionales > Magnetobacteriaceae > Magnetobacterium > Magnetobacterium casense. Next base: position 100,332 of record NZ_JMFO01000005.1, on the reverse strand, counting down.
AAATAAATCTTTCACCAAAATTACAAGAAGATGCATGAGGAATCTAAAAAACTATAGATATTTCGCAGAACCAGGAGGCAGTTAGCATGGAAATTGACATAAGTATTGACAAGGAATCGATGGCATTTGATGTTGCCAATCCCTATGATTTTGACGTTGTAAAGGCCAGGGACAAGATAGTTGGTTTTGCCAGTGGCATGGGGGTTGATGTGGGACAGTTGAATATTGATCATCTGTTGTCACGAATGATCCGCGGTGTGGCAGGTTGTGAGCATGGTTGTCCTGCCGATGCAAAGAGCCTTGTGCGCAGCGGGGTTGGGGCATTTAAGCTCGACTACATAGACGGCGGCATACTTTCTGCCAGGTGTGCTCTAAGGGACAACAAACACCTGGAGATAAAGGTGTTTCCGGGTTATTAATCCCATGGACGGCAAGTGGATATACGGCATAAATCCCGTGATGGAGGCGCTCAGGGCCAGTGCAAGGCACATGACCGTGTATGTCTCCGTCACGGGCAAGACCGACAGGATCAGGGACTTGGTTGAGCTGGCGCATCAGAAGGGGTGTCAGGTCAGGACGGTAGAGAAGGGCTTTTTTGGCCGGTTTGGTTCGGCATTGCACCAGGGTGTGTGTGCCGTGCCCGGGCAACAGCAACAACAGCGGCAACAACAGCAGTTTGAGGACGTAGAGGATGTCCTCTTGCGCGTATCGGTCCAACGAGAGCCTGGGTTGTTTGTCATCCTCGACGGTATCACTGACCCCGGCAACGTTGGCGCCATCCTGCGCAGTGCCGAGGCCACGGGTGTCAGTGCGGTTGTCTTTCAGAGTCATCGCAGTGCGGGTATCACCCCCACGGTGGTCAAGACCTCTTCGGGGGCAAGTCAGTACGTACCGCTGTGTGTGGTACCAAACATCAAGCACGCAATGCGGACTCTCAGCGACAACAACGTCCTGATCTGCGGGGCAGACTCACATACCGGGGTATCCCTCTGGGAGACAGACCTCAGCAGCCCTGTGGCCTTTGTCTTTGGCTCCGAGGGGGAGGGACTGCGCAGAACGGTCAAGGAGCACTGCGACCAACTCGTAAAGATTCCCCTCTATGGCAAGATAGACTCCCTAAACGTCTCCGTAGCCGCCGGCGTCTTCCTCTTTGAGTGCAGGCGCCAACGCCTTAAACGCTGACGCCTGGGCAGACATAAGCCGTTGCAGGTGTACAAATGAGGCATTGTCATCATCGCAGTCGTCATTGTCATCGTAGTCGTCGTTGCAGGCATCGTTGTCGTCATCGTAGTCATCGTTGCCGTTGCTGAATCCCTGGATGGTATTGCCAGAGGTATCTGCAACGTTGCTGTTGCCGTTGCCGATTTCCGACATTTCGTACAGGCAACGCATACGTTTCTGTAACCACTTTTTGACATAAGGTGGATCGAACTCTTCTTCCCCGTAGCCGTAGCTGTTCCATTTAGCGATGAACTTACCGTCGGCAGTGAACTTCTGGAGACGGGAATTACCCCAGTCAATGACGTAGACGTTGCTGTCACCATCTATCGCTATGCCACGAGGCAACGCAAACTGTCCGTCCTCACTGCCCTCACTGCCCCAGGCAGCGATAAACTTGCCATCAGCGGTGAACTTCTGGATGCGATGATTATCGGTGTCAGCGACGTAGACGTTGCCGTTGCCGTCTGCCGCTATGGCATTAGGATAAGAGAACTGTCCCTTACCGGTGCCTAAATTGCCCCACTTTGCAACGAATTTGCCATCAACGGTGAACTTCTGGATGCGGTGATTATATGTATCGACAACGTAGACGTTGCCGTAGCCATCTGCCGCTATGCCAAATGGCTCCCTAAAGCGGCCATCTTCGTTGCCCATGCCGCCCCAGTCGGTGATAAACTTGCCATCGGCGGCAAATCGCTGGATACGATGGTTTAGCGTGTCGGCGACGTAAACGTTGCCGTTGTCGTCCACCGCTATGCCACGAGGATAAGAGAACTGTCCTTCCCCTCTGCCCTCACTGCCCCATTGGGTGATGAACTTACCATCGGCGGTGAACTTCTGGATGAGGTTGTTGGCGCCATAGATGCCGCCGCCACCCGTATCGGCTACATAGACGTTGCCGTTGCCGTCTGCCGCTATGCCTTGAGGGAAAGTAAAACCCCCTTTACCCCTGCCATGGCCGCCCCAATTAGCGATGAACCTGTCATCCCTGGTACATTTCTGAATAAGATTATTATACCTGTCTGCAACGTAAATGTTATCACCACCATCTGACGCTATGCCATAGGGGGCATCAAACATGTTTTTACCCCTGTCGTAGCTGCCCCATACGGCGACGAGTTTCCCCTCAGCGGTGAATCGCTGGATGCGGTTGTTATGGCTATCAGCGACGTAGACGTTGCCGTAGCCGTCTGCCGCTATGCCGGAGGGGTCCTTAAACTGGCCATCTCCATTGCCCGTGCTGCCCCACTTTGCGATGAACTTGCCATCAGATGTAAATTTCTGGATGCGGTGGATACCGCCATAAACATCCATATCATGCCTGCGAACTATCGAGAAGGTACCACTTGTCGGCGCCTCCTCGGGGTGGTCAAACTCACCGACGCCATTGTCTGTAACGTAGACGTTACCGCTACCATCTACCGCTATACCGGATGCCTGATTAAACTGCCCATCACCATCACCGTAGCTGCCCCATTTAGCAACGAACTTACCATCGGAGGTGAACTTCTGGATGCGGTTATTAATACCACGGAAGCCCATGATGCCTGTATCTGCAACGTAGACGTTGCCGTTGGCGTCTACGGCTATGGCGGAGGGTTGATTAAACTGGCCGTCACCTTTGCCGTGATTGCCCCATTTTGCGATGAACTTACCGTCGGAAGTAAATTTCTGGATGCGACTGTTATTGGTATCTGCGACATAGATGTTGCCGTTGCCGTCTACCGCTATACCGGAAGGACTGCTAAACTTACCGTCATCTCTGCCGTAGTTGCCCCACTTAGCGATGAACCTACCATCGGTGGTGAACTTCTCAATGCGACTGTTATTAGTATCTGCAACGTATACGTTACCTCCGGCATCCACCGCAATGCCGCAAGGACGGTCAAATTGGCCATCGCCATTACCACGGCTTCCCCATTTGACGATGAACTTACCATCGGCGGTGAACTTCTGGATGCGATTGTTAGCAGAATCAGTGACGTATACGTTGCCTCTGGTATCTGCTGCTACACCAACAGGGTTGCTAAAATACCACGGTTGCTCAAGTTTCAGCCACACCCGCCTTTTACCCTCTGCCGCTGCACCGTCTACCACCCACGCAAACACAATAATACCCAACAACAACGCCATCCACGACTTACATCGTAACAGCTCTTCTCCCCCACGCATAATAATCCTCCTTTGGTTTCTCAAAAATACTTACATAATCCTCATATACTCACCCTAACACAATTATATAACCTCTGTCAATCGTTTTGGCAATTCGGACACGGCAATCGCATTTGAGAATTTTATGAGTTGTTAATTAGGTTACCTTGACTCAGGATGGTTTATTGTTTACAATAGACGAACTATCAATATTTAAGGAGTGTAGCAGGACATTATATCGAAAGTTGAATATAAAAGGGTTATTGTTGCCGGTTGCGTTTTTTCGGTTATGTTTCTCTATTTCTTGTTGCGCAATGGCTACTATCCTGCAGCCGGCCTGGAGATAAATGCAACCTTGGACAAGCGCATACAGGCCGTTGTACGCTGGGACACCGGCGATGGCTTTAACGACAACGAGGCACAGTACATCACCCTGGGCAAGGAAGCACCATTAACCGATACCTCTCACGCTGTCAGAATAGAGCGCATGGGACAACGCAATGACAGGGCCGGTGCCACAGACGTGCTTATAGCGCAGATAAAGACCGACAAGGGCAATGTTATCCCCCTGTCGGAAACACCTTCGCTGGCCGTTGTTGATCTGAGCAGCGGTGGCGGAGGCAGCTTTGGGAAGGCCTTTCTTTTCCGAAAAGACGGCGATTCCATTAGTTTTGACGCCGGGTTTGCCGCACTTGAGATAGTCTTTCTCTCAGGCATGTCGTCAGGAAAGGTACGGGTAACAGTCGATGAAGACCAACACGTCTTTGACCTGTATAGCCCCGTAAATACATTTAAGTCCGTTGTAACAGACAAACGGTTTGTCCCGGGACAGGACGTAAAAACCGTCACCTTGCCGCAGCTTAAGATCAAGGGATTGCTCCTGCACGGCATTGACCTCAGCCGGACATTTACCCTGAACTCCCTGGACGTAGTCTACTCCGACGGCAGGGTACCGTTGCAGTTTGACCGGAGCAAGTTCAGCTCAAGTATCGGATTTGGCAACATCCACCAAAAGAAGCAGAGGTTCCACCCCGTATTGATTTGCATCCAGCTTTCGTTGGCACTGCTGATAGCGTGGCTGACTTATGAACTGTCAGGATTGCCGCGGCGTCTGTCACTGTCGGGGTGGCGCTCTGTGCCGGCCTACGTGTTTGTACAACAGAGGCGCTGGGTATTCTGGGCGTTTTTTGTTGTCTCAACGACCGTGTTTTCCCTGTGGCTGATGGCCTATTGGCCCGCGGCCATGACAAACGATTCCCTTGACCAGTGGGTTCAGCAAAAAACACTAACCTTTAGCAATTGGCATCCCTACATATATGCAATGGGATTGGCTTTTCTTAGTCAGATATTTGATTCTCCGGCATCCGTTGCCATGTTTCAGTTGTTGTCTACGGCGGCGCTGGGCAGTTGCGTCTTTTACTTTGCAATAAGAGAGGGTGTGCGATTTTATCTCATCCTGCCATTCTTTGTCGCCTTTGTCCTGTCCATACCCGTGGGGGCTTATAATGTCACCATGTGGAAGGATGTTCCTTTTTCCGTCCTGACGTCCTTCTTTGCATTTGGCTTGTTTTTCCTGGCATACAACAAAAAAAAGGGCAGACCGGTAACGCCTGCATGGAAACCTGTCATTGTTGCCTCTGCGATGTTTGCCGCATTATGCCTTGTCAGACACAACGGGATCATATTTCTGTTTTTCTTACCCCTGGTTCTATGGCTTACGAGGCTTATACCGGGTAGGTGGGTACTGCGCTTTTCGATCGCTTCGTTAATTATCTTTGTGTTTATCCAGTACATAGTGGCAGGTGCCTTGTCCGTACATAAGCGCACCAACTATAACCTGTTAAACGTAACTTGGAAGATAGGTCCTATGCTGGCATTGTTTGCATCCAGGCTGCCTTATTACTCGGATGACTATGAGGCCGATGCCAGAATGATACAGAAGTATATGAGCGTGGAGGAGATAAGGGAAAAATATACATATCTTAATGCACCGCATATATTTTTCAGTAAGTTTTCAGACGGCAACGTATCCTATGACGACGAAAGGCGCCTGAATCGATTCTTTATCAGGCGGGTTGCCGATAATTTTCCAATGTTTTTTTTCAGAGCGGGCATTTCTGATATCCTCTGCCTTTGGCTACAAGTACGCAAGTCTGTGGGGAAACGAACTGTATAAGCCCCCCCGGGACAGGGACTTTATCAATCCGATAACGGCAAGGCTTAACCTTTCACCCAGGTCTGTAGGGCTGTTCACCACTGTCAATGACTTGGTAAACAGGAGCTTTAACTATGCAGGCGTTTTTAGCGCCCGGTTCTGGATATGGAACCCGCTTATGCCCCTGATGGTTATTACCGCAGCATTCTTGCTGTACAAGTGGCTGCCTGTGACTGCCCTGTCGTGTTCGTTTGTCTTGTTTCAGGTTCCGTTTCTGTTTTTGACAATACAGTCGCCGGATTTTCGATACATGTATTTTATTTATCTGTTTTCATATATGCTCTTTCCCCTGCTGCTTGTCGAACTACACGGCAGAAAAAACTATAATAGATAGCTTGTATCCTCTTTAAAAAGCAGGGTAATTTTTATTTCACGGTTAAAAAGGCATGGATTCCTGCTTTCGCAGGAATGACAGTCACAGCGGTTTTCCAAGTGTGCCTGCCCCTGGCTCGAACAGGGGTCATTCCTGGCTTGACCAGGAATCCAGGATACGTAACAGCATAGTTACCATGAAATATAAAGAGTATACGATAGCTTAAGCGCTGACTACCTGCACATTACGTTTGAACCTCTATCCTGAACTGGCAACCGTCGCTGGTGTTGGAGACCGTTATAGTGCCTTTCATCTTTTTCTCTACGATGACCTTGGCAGAGTACAATCCAAGCCCGGTACCCCTGGCCTTATCCTTTGTTGTGAAATACGGATCAAATATCTTCCCTATGATATCGTCACTTATGCCGCCGCCATTGTCGGTAATGGTCAATAAGACAATACCGTTTTCAGGATTTTGATGTGCCTCAATTTTAATAAGGCCGTTGGGCACTTTTCTTTCCTCAAAGGCATCCTTTGTGTTGCTTAATATGTTCAGGAGCGCCTGTGAAAACTCGTCCGGATACCCATACAGGGTTATCCGTTTATCCATATCCATATAAATGGTCGTGTTTTTACCCTTAAAATAATCCCTTATGATAGAGACTGCCTTGTTTACCGTATCAGAGAGATTAAAACGGCTCATATCCTTATTGTGTACGTAGAAACTCTTAAAGTTGTCTATGGTAGCTGATAATTCTAGGATTTCTTTCATCATGGCCTTTACGGAATCGTCTATGTACTGTTCATTTAGCTCATTGTAGCTATAGGCATCCTTGATGTCCTGTACCATCAGACCGATTGTACACAGCGGCTGACGCCAGTGGTGGGCGATGTTGACAAGCAGTTCCCCCAGGGCAGTGTGACGGGCCTGGTCATACATGATGAGGTCTTTGAGACGGTTCTTTTCCACCTCCTCGGCAACCCTGTCCTTGAGTGTCCTGTTTAGCTCCTCAAGCTGTTGAGTCGTCTGAAGGAGGCTGTTTTCATAGCGCTTTCTTTCGCTTATGTCACGGGCCACGGCCACCATATAATTGTTTATCTCACTATAGACGTACTTGACGTTTATCTCCACATCAAAGACAGAACCATCCCTGCGTCTGTGCTTGCTTTCAAAGACAAGGGCGGTGGCGCTCCTGAGTTGGATTACGTGTTCCCTCCAGGCCGCCTCCCCTGTTACTGCGGCATCAATGTCAAGGACTCTGAGATTGAGGAGTTCCTCTTTTGTATAATCCAGATTGGTGCACGCCTTCTCATTTGCATCCAACAGGCGAGCCGTCACGGGTTCTATTATGAATATGGCGTCATTTGTCTGATCTACGAGATATCTGAACAGATGCAAATGCTCCTGCGCCCTCACCCTCTCCGTAATGTCGTGGATCACCGAGCAGATGTACATCTTACCCCTTATCATCACCGGCCCTGCGTATATCTCTACATCCCTGATCTTACCACTTGCCAGCTTGTGACGCATGAAGAAGTGTTCAGTCTGGTGAGTCTTTAGTCTCTGTATTATGTTATAAATCTTATCCAGTGGTAGCATATTGATGTTTTGTATCGTCATGGTCCTGAGCGTCTCTCTGTCGTAGCCATAGAAGCGACATGCGGCATCGTTTGCATCCACAATGCTCAGGGTATCTGTCTCTATCAGGAGCATGACTGCCATGCTGTCATAGAACATGCCCCTGTAGCGCTCCTCGCTCTCTCTGAGCTGCTCCGTGCGCTGCAATACCCTCTCTTTCAACGCATCACGTGCCTTCTGGAGTTCGAGGTTGGCCTCCCTGAGGCTTTGCATGGTCTGTCGGTTTTCGATTGTCCTGGACAGGACGTTGCATATGTTTTTCAAAAACGGTTCGTAGTGGGTAAGTTGCCCCTGGTCTGTTACATCGAGTATGAGATAGCCGTGGAGGGCATTTATGGTCCTCAATGGCATCACCTTCATCCCATGTACGCCTTCTATGGCACATTCGTGTTCACCACGGACATCCTCCAGCCACTGTCCGGCCCCCCAGCAACATGGAAGTTCTACGTTTACCCCCAGGAACAGGCAGCCTCTGTGGCATATGTAGATTGCATCAAGTCCAGGCACCTCCAGCAGTGCCCGCTCCAGGAACTCTGCCATACCCTTTACGTCGGGCATGACATCGAGTGCCTCCTGGATTACAAGCAGCCTTCCTACAATGTCTGCCTGGATAAATCCTCCACCCATTAAAGTGAGTTAGTGCCCTTTTTTTGCCATGAACTCATCAGGCTGTACATAGTACGGGTTTCTTAGCACCTGTCCCTGGACGATCATCAACGGGTGGACGCTGAGGACATCAAAGATCGTTACCCCGTTGTACATCTTAGCGTCATACTGGCAGATAAGACCGCTGAAGGGATAGTCCAGGACGAGCTTGTTAAGCATAGCCTCATACTCTATCCAGTGCTCGGAGCCGGGCACGCCCCGTTGGGTCCACCACGTCTCACCGGTGGCGCGCATCGCTGCATAGCCCTCGCTCTGGCTGAGGTTATAAAAATCCTTCCAGATCTGCATCATGCGTCCAATATCGAAGTAGCCGTTGGGACAGTAACCCCGCATGGCCGTATCCATCACAAGCTGGCCGCTGCCTCTTGCCTGGTCAACATCCAGCTCCATAGCCATGAGATAGCCATCTATGTCGTCTGTTGTGGCTACATCAACGAGGTATACCACCTTTTCCCTTGCCAAAAGACCACTCTCCACAAACTTTCTCATTACCTTCCTGCGCTCTGCATTGTCGTTATACACATAGCATATATGTGTGCCAAGGGGGAATGTCTCCTTAGTAAAACCATAGTTGGCCTTATAATCATTTGTTGCCATTTTAACCTCCTTTCAGGTTTTGAGTTGTCTTACCTGTTCAAAAAAAACACCTGCATCTTTATACTTAGTATAACAGAAAGACCAGCGAATTTTGTATTTATTTGGATATGTAAGAAATGTAAGACATAGAATCATCGTAAAAAAACGTATCCTCTTTAAAAAGCATGGTAAAATTAATTTTACGGCTTAAAGACATGGATTTCAGCTTTCGCTGGAATGACAATTACAGGCGTTTTCCAAGTGTGTCATTCCTGGCTTGACCAGGAATCCAGGATGCGTAAAGGTATAGTTACCATGAAATATAAAGAGGATACAAAAAAACTGTCATAGACGGTGAGGGGGAGTTTTGTGTCTTAACTTAAGCGGAAAGATGCCTTTGATGTAGAGCTTGTCATCGTCATCCAGAATGCCGGCCTTTGCTGCCATTAGCAGAAACGACCCCTCCAGAGTCAACAATGCCGCCGGTTGATTGATCCCCCTCACTGTGACACAGACAAACGCTATAACCACGGACAGGCCAAGTACTCTTAAGGTCTGCCGCAGGGGGATTGTAAAGACGTACCGGTTTGTCATATACAGCGAAATGACAAAGTTCGCCGCATAGGCAGACAACGACGCAATGGCTGCCCCCTGGTAGTCATACCTGTGGACAGCCAGGGGCAACGTCAGCACTAATACACCCGTTGAGACGGCGTTGCACAGGACAAATTGCCTCTGCAGCTTCATGGAGATCAGAAATATGTGACACACACCCGTTAACGATATAAACATGAGCGAAGGGGAGAGTGCCATCAGGACAAAGCCGCTTGAGATATAGCGTTGACCATATAGCAACCCTATGATCTCAGCGTGAAAGACGAAAAATATGAGGGTCACATTTATGAACACCAGCATCAGTATCTTAAATAGCCTGATGCCCATTGTCTGTATCTGTGCATGGTCACTGATTGGTATGAGGGCGGAAAGCCTGGGTAACAGGACGGTGATAAAGACCTCGTTGATGATGAGGGTCTGTAGTATAAGTCCGTGTGCGGCCTCAAAGATGGCAACGTCAACCCCTCCGCGCAATTTTTTAAGAACCAGGGTTGGGGTACGCCAGATGAGCTGTGCGCAGAGCGCTCCAACCCCGAGACTGAACGCATCCCTGATAAATCCGCGCATGATCGCAGACTCCACCGTTGCATCAGGGACAACGAAGTGCCTCAGCATGACCCTGACACCGACAAAGAACTGTACCAGGTTGGCACAGCAGAGCGCCACTACAATCCACACCATTGTAGCGTTGAAGTAAATGGCCACTGCCACCATTGCAATGACGAGGGCAGAGTACAGGGTTGTCAGCAAGGTGTCATACTTCATGCGTTCAAAGGAGCGGTAGACCTCCTTTGCCAGGTCAGAGAACGACCGGAACACCTCCGATACAGCCGCTATGACCAGTGCTATGAGTATCCGGTCACGTATATCCATGAAGATGCAGACAGCAACAAGCACGACAACGGAGGCAAGCACAAGGTAACTTCTGAGCTTAAAGGCCGCTCCAACGTACTGCGCAGCCAACGTCCTGTCGGCAGAGACGTCCCGCACCATAGCCTGACCAATGCCGTAGAAGGCGATTGTCATCACACTGGCTGCGAGGTTTATGACAAACAGGAAGTCCCCAAACTCCACCACCGGCAGGTACCTGGCAACACCAAACAGGAGCAAAAGTCCCACGCTGATGCGCAACACCCTTGCTATCAGTATAAAGGCATAATTCCTGAGGAAAAGCCCCGGCGGTCTCATTCAGGCAGCGCCACACTCAACCGTGCGTGTTCAGGAGCATACCGGATTCACACGAGTTTGTCCTGAACTGTTTTGTCATGCTTATGGACGGCATAATGCGAATGCCTGTGCTTATGGTTTACCTGGCCGTGATAGTGGATATGTTCGTGGATGAGGTTTACCTTAAGCAACAACTCTTCATCTTTCAGGATGTCTTGGGCAGTACCAATATTTTCAACCATATGCTGTTCAGACAGAATGGCTACATTCATGTTTAATTCATCGACTATTGACAGGTCATGTGTTGCTATCACCAGCGTCTTTCCCGCTTCACTCAAGGCATACATGAGTTCGACGATAAAACATTGAGTCCTCGGATCAAGGCCGTTTGTCGGTTCATCGAGAAGCAATATCTCAGGATTCATTGTTAAAACGCAACCAATAGCGACCCGTTTTTTCTCACCTCCGGACAACATGTAAGAAGACCTGTCTTTCAGATTCTCTATGTTCAGCATCCGCATTACCTCAAAAGCCCTGTCGAGTGCTTCCTGTTGCGTTATTTCCAACTGAAGGGGGCCATACAGTAAATCGTCCATCACGGTGGGACAGAACAACTGGACGTCGGAGTCCTGAAACAAGTACCCTACACACCCCCTGAAGTATCGCAGGAACCCCTTATCTCTTAAACTCTGCTCAGATACTTCATGCCCTCTGAAAAAACACCTCCCGGCATGTGGATGTATCAGGCCGCTCATGATCTGCAAGAGGGTAGACTTGCCGCTGCCATTTGCCCCGATAATTGCAAATCGTTCTCCCTCTTTTATGGCGAGCGTTACGTCACAAACAGCGTGAATCTTATCGTAATAGTTATAGCTGATTCCCTCAAGGCTTATGATATCTCCGACACTCACATCACATCCACAAAAATACAACAGCAATCACGCAAAAGGCAATTGCCGTAGTCCAATCCCGTGCCTGGAGCCTGCTGACCCCGTAAATCTTTATGTCGTTGGAAAACCCCCTGCTACACATAGCCTTGTAAATGTCTTCACACCGCAGCATGGTCTTTTTAAACACAAATGCAATTCTGCCTGCAATCCATCTTCTGGCATCGGCATTACTGACGTGTCCTGCCAATCTGCTCTTTTTGGCAAGGTGCATATCTTCAACCGTCCTGGCAAAAATGAACATGTATTTATAAGAAAGCGTTATGATCATGAGAAAGCTGTCGGGGACCTTCAGTACCTTCAGAGCCTTAATGATTTCGGGAAATGAGGTCGTGTATAAAACAAAAAACGAGAGCGACAAAGAGTTCATAACCCTTGAGGTGAGCATCATAACTCCATAAATCCCTTCCCTGGTAATGCCGATTTCTTTTGGTATATGGTAGAACCAAAAATCATATGACCTTGCAAGGTGCAGAATATGAAAGACAATTTCTCCCCTGGTGATGAGATTGAAAGCAGATGGCACGGAGATTAGAAAACCAAAGATGAAACCCAAGAAAATTACACGCCTGTAAAGACTAAAAACATTGACTCTGGATAGAATTATCAGAATGAAAATAAATGCTCCGATTAAGGCTTCCGACATTATGTCTTTTTTCAGGTTTATAATAATCACATAGCAGAGAAGAAAAAGGACTTTTATCCGTGCATCGATTCTCTGAAAATAGTTATCGGTTGAAGCGCTTTCCCACTGGATGTATCCTGTTTTGATAACATCCGCCAGATGATGAATGCCCTTTTCGATAAAGGATGTGTTCAGTCCTCGCCCTCCCTTGCCCGGCGTAAATGGGACAGAGGATGGCCTTTCTAAGAGGAATGAGGGTAGCTTACTTTTCACTCTTTGCTATGAACCGTGAAATTATATACATCACAAGACTGATTGCCAGTATGCCTATAAGTCCGGAGGCGGTGTATGATATCACCTGGAGAGCCATAGAGGCATTTTCGCCGCCAAGATTATAGTCGGGGATTGGGGCATCCCATAGAGCGGACAATCGATTCATCCCGTCGGGAACGTATCCAATCAGTTTTTCGAGTGTCTCCGGCCCCCATTCGCCCCAGGCATCCCCTGCATTGAACGCCTTGGGGAGGATGACCCCAAGGGGAGTAAGAATCGCCAGAATAAACAGACCTGTCCAGAGTTTCTTCCGTGATGTCATCATTTTATGCCTCCTTGACTGTTAGCGCATAGACCAAACCGGAGTCATGCCTTATAAGATATTTCAATAACAAAACCGTGACAACACCCTCTACGACGCCGAACAAAAACATATGCTCCAAAACCATTACAGGAAGAGCCACCAACAACGGATAAGGCGCATAAAGAGGTCTTCCGTCAGGCCCACTGGCAATCAGCGGTTGAATCCCGAATTCAACGCCTGTAAGTGCTGCAGCAACGGACAGTCCAACGTAACCGGAAAGAAATGCCGCTACGTGTAGCCTTGTGTCGTCACTTGATTTACCTCTCAAAAGTTTAAACACCCAATAAGATACAAATGGCATTGCCACAGCCATATTGAAACAGTTCGCACCAATTGCGGTGATCCCGCCGTCGCCAAAGACTATCGCCTGAATTATCAATGCAACTGACACTGCTATCACCGCTGTCCATGGCCCCAGAAGTATGGCAATAATGCCGGAACCCACTGCATGACCTGTAGTTCCACCAGGGATAGGCACGTTAAACATCATAATGATAAAAGAAAAGGACGCCGCCATAGCCAGATAGGGAACGTGTTTGGCGGAAAGCCCTTCCTTCAATTTTTTGAGGGCAACAGACCAAAATACAAAAGACGCCCCATAAAGAGGTATGTACGTTTGAGGACTCAGGTAGCCATCAGGTATATGCATTTAAACCTCCATTTTGTTGTTTTCGTATGGAACGCTGATTATGTTTTTTCATATAACTGTCCTTTTCAGGAGAAATAAAAAAAGCCACCAAGGTTTTTTAAAGACTACAATCCCTAATAAAAACCTTCGTGGCTTAATATGACTACAGTCATACTGTGATAGACTACCACATCTGGAGGCATATGTCAAGAAGAAAAAAAAAGGGGCGGCTCCGCTTCTTGGCACTCCAGGGGGTGAGGCACCCCTGCCGTAAAAAGTCGCACCCGCCCCGGGCACGAAGAAACCCCCTTGACTCTATTTTACCATACTTTTTTAAGAGGATACGGAAAATATTTACATTTATGACGTCTTTGTTCTACTATAGACACTAAAACAAACTTTGTTCAACAGGAGGGGCAAGTGGACAATCAAACGGTTTACAAGATAGCTATCGCCAGTTATTTACATGATATCGGTAAGTTCGCTGAAAGGGCGGGGTTTCCCGTAGAACCAGGATACAAAAACGGCAATGCGGGTCTGTATCAACCGTATTACAACAATCATTACACCCATAGCCATGCACTCTATACGGCGGCATTCATTGAATACATCGAGGAGTATCTGCCAACGAGGTTTAATAAGGGCAATTGGGGGACAGGTGATTCTTTTATCAACCTTGCCGCAGGGCACCACAATGCAAAGACCCCTATGCAGTGGATCATAGCGGTTGCCGACAGGGTAAGCAGCGGTATGGACAGGAAAGAGTTTGAGGACTACAGTAACGAGGTGAAAGTCAAGGACTACAAAAAAACACGGATGCTCTCTATCTTTGAGGGGATCGCCCTGGATGGCAAACCAAAAGAGGACGATATAAGCTCTTACACATTCAGATACCCGCTAAAGAGACTTTCGCCTAAAGACATTTTTCCGATAGAGGGTGACGAGTACAGCGCGTTAGACAGCAAATCAGCAACGAAGGAGTATACCGAGCTGTTCGAGGATTTTGTAGCGTCACTTGGCAATATTTCGCACAAAGAAGAACCGCTGTGGTTTGAACACTTTGATAGCCTCTTCATGACCTACGCCTCAAACATCCCCTCTGCTACCGTGGGCAGGACAATACCCGATATCTCACTCTATGACCACTCCAGGACAACCTCTGCCATTGCCTCGGCCATTTATCTGTATCACCAACAGACCGACAGTATGGACATAGAGAGGATCAAGGATTACGAGGATAAAAAGTTCTTGTTTGTAACAGGGGATTTCTACGGCATCCAGGACTTCATCTTTGCCGAGGGTGGCAGCACAATGCAGGCCGCCGCCAAGCTCCTGAGGGGGAGGTCGTTTGCGGTTTCGCTCCTGTCAGAGCTAGCCGCCCACCTGCTATGTACGAACATAGGGCTAACCCCGTCCTCGATTATCTTAAACGCCGCAGGTAAGTTTACCGTCATGGCCCCCAACACGACTGAGACCGTAGAAAGAGTCCATGAGACGGAGACACAAATCAATGAATGGTTTATGGACAACTTTCTCGGAGAGTCATCTATTGGGCTATCATGCTGTGAGGTCTCATGCAACAACCTTATCTCCAAGGGGTTTTCTGAGTTTTGGGATAGGTTTACTATGCAGTCTCAGCGACGCAAGTATAAGAAGATCGACCTTGACAACTACGGCGGCCCTGTCAAGGGCTATCTCAAAAGGTTTAACAATGCTCTGGCCAAGGCGTTGTGTCCCTTCTGCGGTAAGAGGCCGTCAAGCCCAAAGGCTGAAAACGATCCCCTCTTAGGAGATGAGGAAAAGTCTGCCTGCAATATCTGCAGGGACCATATATACTTAGGCACAAAACTTGTCAAAAAAAACCTTATAGCGGTTACCACCAAAGAGGCAAGCCTCGAAAATAGCCTGTTGGAACCCATCTTTGGCGTCTATCAGGTGTCTTTGGATGTAACAGGGCAGCTCAATGAGCTTGTCCGCAAGAGGCAACTCGTCAAAGACTGGGACATATCTATCTCAAAGGATGGAGATATAACCACGGATAAGACGGCCAGGTTCCTCAACGGTTACGTGCCAACTGATGTCAGGCATGTGCCAAAGTCGTTTTCCGATATTGCCAAGGTGGCCCTGAAGGTGGATCCGTTGGAGGATGGGGAAAATACTGGGACTGAGGCCCTGGCAGCGCTCAAGGCCGATGTGGATAACCTCGGAGTTGTGTTTGGTTGTGGGATCAGAAAGGAACGCATGAGTATCTCACGGATGGCGACATTGAGCAGGCAGTTGAACCTGTTTTTTACGGTGTACCTGCCACACCTCCTAAGCACGGATGACAGGTTTAAGGATATCTACACCGTGTTTGCGGGTGGAGACGACCTGTTTGTCATTGGACCGTGGAACCGTATTATTGACTTTGCCGGGTTTATGAGAGATAGGTTCAGGGAGTATGTGTGTGGCAACAGGCATATTACGATATCCGCCGGTATAAGCCTCAGCAAGCCTAACGATCCGGTGTTGTCGCTTGCCAAGAGGTCTGAGGAGGCGCTTGAGAAATCCAAGTCTGTTGAAGCCAAGAATGCTATAACCATATTTGGAGAGACGGTAAAGTGGAAAGGGCTTGAGACATTGAACTCTTGCAGGAACACAATTAATAAGTGGTTAGACAGTGGTTATATCAATAGCGCCATGCTATTTAAGTTAAACGCCTTTATTGAGATGTCAAAGAAGACCAATAGGCTGTTGGAGATGGGGCAGGTTAGCATAGACGATATAGAGTGCCTGAAGTGGAGGGCAATGCTCAGATACACCCTTGTCAGGAACGTGGGAAGGAGACTTAAAGATGATGAACGAGCCGTGGCGCTAAAGGAAGTGGAACAGAGCGCTCAATGGCTTGAGGAGCACGGTGGAGGATTAAAGATACCGCTGTGGCAGATAATCTATAACCGTAGATAAGGAGGAAATGAAATGGACGCAAAGAGCGGAGGTAAAGGTACAAGCAGTACTGAGAAGGTAAACTTCTGGAAGGATAAGGAAAAAGGATTGATTAATCCTGATCTCTTTTCCAATAATGCCGATAATATTGCCAAGAAATTAAGCAATAACGAAGGAAAAAACAAAAGCTCTCAGACACGAAAGTTTTATGATGAGGTCATAATGTTTAACAGGAGGGTAAAGGAAAAGCCATCGGAATTTGAAAAAATCCTGCCTTACCTGAAGATGTTAAACGCAAAGGCGGCATATGCCGAGGGTAGAAAGCTGATATCAAGCGATTTTAAGGATTTCATCAAAGGACAGATAGATCAGATTAATGACGAAAGAGACCTTGACGTCTTTGCAAGCTTCTTTGAGGCCATTATGGGATATTATAAACACTATAATCCAAAGGACTAAGACACGGAGGTAAGACATGGAATTAAGACTCAAAGAAATCAAGAAACTTGAGGGCAAGATAACACTTAAGAGTGGTCTTCACATAGGCTCTGGCAATACGGAGATGCACATCGGCGGCACGGACAGCCCCGTGATCAAGCACCCCCATACCCGTCAACCCTATATACCCGGGTCCTCGCTAAAGGGAAAGGTGCGAGCCCTTCTTGAGATGGAAAGTGGCCTTATGGTTTACACAGGCGGAGACGTTGTATCGGGCAAGACGCTGGACATGGTAAAAAACGACAAGGATTTAAAGGCCAAGTGTACCGGCTTGCTCAAGGTCTTTGGGGTGAGCGCTGATGCTGCCTCTGAGGAAATTGGACCGACGAGGGCGTCGTTTGCCGACTGCTATCTCGATAGCGAGTGGCTTAAAAAGGCGCAGGACAACCGGTGGCCTCTTACGGAGGAAAAATCGGAAAACGTCATAAACAGGATCAAGGGTACAGCCGAAAATCCGAGATTTATCGAGCGGGTGCCGGAGGGGACAGTTTTTAACTTCCTGATTACCTTCAAGGTATTGGCTGAGGACGATGAGGTGCTATTTGAATCAGTACTTAAGGGACTCAAGCTGCTTGAGATGGATGCCCTTGGTGGAAGTGGAAGCAGGGGGTATGGAAGGATAAAGATATCGTTTAACGACGAGGGGATAAACAGCATGTTTGAGGGGCTGAAGCCCTTTAAGCAGGGAGGCGGCAGTTGAAGACATATGAGATTACCATAAAGCCACTTAGCGGATTTGCAACCCCTCTCAAGGGAGACACCATCTTTGGGCACTTCTGCTGGCAGCTAGCCTACGATAAACAGGAGCTGCCCGGTGAGCAGTTATACACCCTGATTGCCCGTTATCCGGAGGCTCCCTTTGTGGTATTTTCATCCGCTTTTCCAAAGCTCTATGTGAACCGAAGTTACACATATGCCCTACCCTCGCCGAACCTGCCACCTGATTGCATGTTTGACCTCCCGCAGGACACAGTGCAACGCATAAAAAAGCGCAAGGAGGTTAAGTCAAAGAAGTGGATGCTTGTACCGGAAGGCAAGAAATTCCCGTCGTTTAAGGACTTGAAATTCTGCAATGACAAGGAGCTGTTTGATGAATTTAAGGCAGCGCTGAGTGATACAGAAAGGCAGCAGATACACAAGAGGGGCGATGGCAGTTGTATCGCTGATTTTCTTCAACCTCACAACACTATCAACAGGTATACCGGCACAACCGGAGAGGGTCGCTTTGCACCATTTTCAGTGGAGCATGGGGTGTATTATCCTAACACTGAACTGGCGCTGTTTGTAGGCATGGACGAGGATGTTGTTACAATTGAGCAGGTCGTTATGGCCATAGAGAGGATCGGGGATATGGGCTTTGGCCGTGATGCCTCAAGCGGCCTGGGCAGGTTTTGTCTGGGGGAGTGTATGGAGATAGACCTCGCCGGCTTGGGCAGCGATAATCCAAATGCCTGTTACACCCTTGCCCCATGTGTCCCTGAGAGGGGTGTCTACGGTGATATGTTTTTTACGCCGTTTACGAGGTTTGGCAAGCATGGCGATGTGCTGGCCAGGTCAGGCAATCCCTTTAAGTGCCCGGTTGTCATGGCCGATGAAGGGGCCGTCTTTATGCCAAAGAATAAAGATATACCTAAGAAACCGTATATAGGGGTTGGTGTCACTGATATATCGCTTGCGCAGGATAAGACCGTGGCACAGGGGTATTCGCTCTACATACCGGTTAACATACCGGTTAGCGTGGAGGCTTAAGATGGAAAAACCTATACATGCCCGGCTCCACGTAATGTCTCCGGTGCACATAGGCTGCGATGACATATATGAGCCAACGTCGTTTGTGATACTCCGCAATAAAAGTAATGAACTGAACCTGGCAGCCTTTGATCCAATGGTTTTTGTCGATTCCTTGTCGAAACCGGACAGGGAGGAGTTCTTAGGCATATGTGACAAGGGCAGTGTTGCATCTATTGTCGAAATGATGAATTTTGTTGCCGGCAAGTTTAAGCCCGACAAGCAGAAGATCATTGTCAGGGTTTCGTGTAACAACGCCCTGCTGGAGCATTTCAAAAAGGTTAAGGTTAAGGATACAAAAAATGCGGAAAAGGAACTCAATCAATTTCAAATTGCCAGAACCGCATACAATCCACATAACAATCTGCCGTATATACCAGGCTCCTCGATAAAGGGGGCAATGCGCACGGCCTATCTGAATAAGCTGGCAAAGGAAAGCAAGCGATTGAAGTGTGATGATAAAGACGCAAAGAAAGTCCTGGAAAAACAGCTCCTTGGCGGACAATTTGACACTGACCCCTTGCGACTGCTCAAGGTATCAGATTTTATACCGGAAGGGGAGGCAAAATGCAAGATATTCTACGCCGTTAACCGAAAGAAGGACGAAGGTCAGGCCGCTAAGGGGCCATATCAGATATTAGAGACGATAGGGGTTAATACGGTCTTTAGCGGTACCATAAACATTGATCAACCGTTAAAGTCAGGTGTTATAACCAATCCTGTTCAATCTGGTATCTTGTTAAAGGCCGTCAATGACTTCTACAACAGTATATACGATGAGGATAACAAGGTCATAGCAAGAATCAAGGCAAGTCCCTCCGTGATGCCTTCGCAGTTCAAGGACAAATGGGGGAAGTCTGCCTTTTTGATCAGGATAGGCAGGCACTCCGGGGCAGAGGCCGTAACCATTGAGGGATATAGGCGTATAAAGATTATGCATAAAAGAGGTGAACCGTCTACTTATGAGCCTCATGCCACTACCCTGTGGTTTGCATCCGAGGAGCCCGAGCCAGAGGCCAACAGCAGTCTCAAGCCCTTTGGATGGGCAGTGTTGGAGATTGTGAACAATGATCAACAATAGGGAGGAATAATCGTGGAAGAAAAGAAGTACAAGGCAATGATCATATCAGTTGGTGGAACACCGGAACCTATTGTAAAGTCCATTTCACACTATAGACCTGAATTTGTCTCGTTCTTTGCATCCCAGGACACGTGCGACAAGATCGCTGATATTAGAAAAAGCATTAAAGACACTGATGGGTTGGATATAAAAAGCGAAGTAACCCTGGCAGACAATGCGGATGATTTACGGCACTGTTTTGTCCTGGCAAAGCAATCAGTTAAAAGGGTAATGGATAAGAACTACGGGAAGGAGGATGTGATCGTTGATTACACTGGTGGGACAAAAAACATGTCTGTAGCCCTTGCCCTTGCCTCAATTACGGATGGCTTTTGTTACTCATACGTTGGTGGAACGCAGAGGACTAAGGACGGTGTTGGCATTGTACAGGACGGACACGAAACGATCCGCGATTGTGTAAATCCGTGGGATTTATTGGCAGTAGAGGAGAAGAAAAAGATTTCGCTACTTTTCAATCAATATCAGTTTAAGGCCGCAAAGGACTTGTTAGACGGTCTGGTGCAGAAGGGGGTAGAAGGCAGTTATCACTTTAAATTGCTGGCGAGCCTTGTAGATGGTTACTACAAATGGGATTTGTTCAAACACCGGCCGGCCAAAGACTCGTTCACAAAAGGAAGGGTAGACTTATTACAAGAATTCCATGATAATGGCATCAGGGCCTTTGCTGAGGCCACAAAGAAGAACCTGGAGATTGTCAACGTGTTATCAGAGGCAAAAGGGCGTTGCTCTCGTGCCCATGTCCTTGACATGTATGCAAATGCACTCAGAAGGTTTGAGGAGGGAAAGATTGATGATGCCATACTCAGGCTATACAGACTTGTGGAGATGATTGCACAGGAGAGGCTCCTGGACAAGTACAACATAAACACCTCTGATGTAGAAAAGAAGCAGTTACCAGAAAAAATCAAGGACGACTTTGTCCAAAAATATGGGGATCGTGGTAAGATCAAGCTGCCACAAGATGCCTCCCTGCAATTGCTTCTTGAACTTAACGATGAATTAGGGCAGGCTTACTCGTTGAGTAAGGATAACTTCAGGGACTTACAAGAGGAAAGAAATAGCTCTTACCTTGCCCATGGTTTTAATAGTTCAAAGGAACAAACATATGACAAGCTAAAGAAGTTTATCCTTGACCTAAAGAGTTTTAACGAGTCAGACGCCCCCGTTTTTCCAAAGCTTAAGTTTGACGATTAAGGATACCTGTGGTCTATGACAAGGACATTGTATCTCATAGCCTATGATATTACGGAAGATAACCGTTTGCATGACGTGCGTTATCTCCTTAAGGGGTACAGCACAGATTGCAGACAGATAAGCAAGAGAGCATAAACATGTATAACAATAGTTCATCTTTAGTTTAATGAGGGAGTTGGGGGCATGAAATCAAACTATCTATTGTGCTATGATATAAGGGATGCTCGCAGGCTTGCAAAGGTATACAGGTATATAAGAGGCAGAGGGCTTCATTTGCAGTATTCTGTATTTTTTTGCAGGTTTACATGGAACGAATTGACACTGGTAAAGGAGGAGCTTGGTCGTATTATAGACCCTGCTGAGGACGATATAAGGATATACCCGTTACCGTCTGACTCAAGACCCATAGTCATGGGTTGTGGGGACAGGATACCTGAGGGTGTGGAAATCTTTTTGGAATGACGATTCAATACCGTAGATATAGTTTAACAATAGAGGCATTAGATACCCTGTCGTTGCCACCGTATAAGGGTTCTACAATGCGCGGGGGGTTTGGCAATGCACTCAAGCGTATTGTATGTGCCCTTAAAAGACAGCAATGTACAGGGTGTGTCCTAAAGGCAAGTTGTATCTATTCTTACATATTTGAGACCTCTCCCATGGAAGATACAAATGTTATGAATATGAACAAGTACGAACAAATCCCTCATCCATTTATAATAGAGCCACCCGATGAATCCGGGAGGGTATTTAATCAATCTCAACGACTAACTTTTAACCTGATATTGATAGGCAACGCAGGGCAATACCTGCCATACTTCATCTTGGCATTTATTGAGCTTGGCAAAATTGGTCTTGGCATGGGCAGAGGCAAGTACAGATTAATCAATGTAAGTGATGATAAAAGGACAGTTTACAATATTGATGATGGTCAGATAATTCCTGGCCTGCCGGAGGAATTACATATCTCTGAGACCTTCGAGTTCGATAAGTCCTCTCATAGGGAGCTTAAATTGAGACTTATAACTCCTGTCAGGATTCTATTTAACAGAGATATGGTGGTCAAGCTGGAGTTTAACATATTGCTAAGGGCCTTAATGCGCAGGATATATCTCCTTCATTACTTTCACTGTAAAGAGTCGGAATTATTGTGGAATCACAAGAATATAATAGACAATGCGGCATATGTTTCAATTCTGGAAGATAAGTTAGAGTGGTGGGATTGGCAGCGGTACTCAAGCAGACAGAAAACGCATATGAAGATGGGTGGCCTCACAGGCACTATAATATACAGAGGGGACATAGAGCCTTTCTACTCAATAGTTAAGGCAGGTGAGGTACTGCATGTAGGAAAGGGTACAAGTTTTGGCCTTGGAAAATACACTATTGCAAACCAACTATAAAAAATGTTATCTTAGCTTTATTCTTTGAAAATGATGATAGTCTACAGAACAAACTTAACAGTAACTTATAGAGAAGGGATAAAATTGTGCAACCCTGTCTCTAAGTCATTGCTATTGTTAAATAAATTCATGGAGAGTAAAAGAATTAAGACCTCATTTAGAAGGGATTACGACCTCATAATCACAACCTAAACAATGCTTATTTCTAAAAGAATTAAGACCTCATTTAGAAGGGATTACGACTCTGTGAGATCGTGTGCTATCATGTTAAGAAAAAGAATTAAGACCTCATTTAGAAGGGATTACGACGCTGAACTTGACGGACGTTTGCTCATTCTGTGAAGAATTAAGACCTCATTTAGAAGGGATTACGACTTATACCTACTGTGACAATGTTGTCTGAACCAAGATTGACTACTTTGCTTCCTACGGTCGCAGGCGTGGTTCAGACATCTTTAATTGCATAAATTGGAATATGACATTGTCAAATTAAAGAAGCATGGTAAAATGGGGTCAAGCGAAGAAGCAGAGCCACCCTCCTTACTTTCTTTATACTTCCGGTCAAATGTGATTGCCCTGCCTTGGGGCGCTACCCGTTAGACTTTGACGAGACAGAAGTGATACAATAACCTGACAGTGAAAGAATCTCTTTATGGATATTGAAATAGGCTTATCAAAGACGTTCTTCAAGAGGATTAACGTTGGGCTTATTGTGGCGATTGTCCTGTGCATGACCGCAGTTACGGCGGTGAGGGTGCATCAGTACGCACAGTGGAAAAAGGCACCCGCCAACTACTTTGTCAACGACAACACGCCCATTATGACCACCCTCGACGCCTTCTACTGGCTCAGGCTGGCCAGGGATTACAAGACCGGCGCTTACTCCCCGGACCCTGCCGATCGCCTCAGAAATTACCCCGATGGCATACCAAATCCCGCACGTCTGCCCCTGCTGTGCATCATGATTGCCAAACTCTCCGTGTTCTTCGACGACAACCTCTATGTAACCGGCGTGTATCTGATCATGCTCCTGGCGGGATTGTTTCTGATACCGTTGCTGGTCTACTTCTTCAGGTGTGGATACCCGGCGGCAGGCATTGTTGGCTCTGTGATCGGGTCATTGAGCGGCGTGTACTTTGCCAGAAGCTCCGTGGGTTGGGTGGACACGGACGCACTGAACCTGTTCTTCCCGTTTCTGACGTCGCTGTTCATACTCCTTGCCTCTGAGGCCGCACACAAGAGATACACTTATATCCATTGCGCACTTGCCGGGTTGACGATGTTTGTGTTTTCACACTGGTATACGTCGTGGCACTTTTTTGTTGCCTACCTGCTAACGCTCGTCCTGTCCCTGGCTGTCAACAGGACGCCCGCAAAGGACATCCTGATTGGCACGATAGTCTTCCTGTTGCTTTCGGTGTCGGGGGTCTTTGGGGACAGGTTGCCTGTTGCGTATCTGATAGCTGTGTTTGTGGTTGCCGGGGGTATGGTCTTTGCCTTCTCCACCGATATGGTCAAGGGCAGGTGGATACAGTGGGCGCTTGTTGTTATCATCGTTGCGGCGTTGCTATATCAGTTCAGCAGGGTAGACAGGGCTGCCATGTCGGGTATAATCTCTAACGCAAAGATATTTGTGTCAAACTACATCCTGCGAAACCTCTCCAGCGATCAGCCTTCCCTGGAGCAACCCACCAGATTCAGCGTGGGCGTGGCATCCGTGGCAATACGGGAGGTCATACGGGAGCCGCTCAAGGACATCCTATCCTACATCCTGGGCAATCAGTGGTTGAGTGCTGCGGGTATTGTGTTGTTCATCCTCTTTGCCATCCTGCACGTGAAAAAGGCAATACCGTTGACGCCAATCGCCTTTGTTGGACTGATGTCGCTGTTGGGTTCCAACAGGTTTGTGATGTACCTTGCCCCGCTGGTGGGGATTGGATATGGGTATGCCTTGACGGCCGGTGCGGGCTTTGTCCTTGGAAAGTTGCACGTCAGGCGACCACGTCTTAAGGAGCTGCTGCCATATGCCCTGGTCGTTGTGTTTTGCCTGGTCGTCCTGGGGCAGACCGGCTATGATTACGTCCCCGCGCCATCGGTAACTCCACAGACGTATACAGACCTGTTGTATTTGAAAAGCCGTCTGCCGTTGAACTCGGCTGTCCTGTCGTGGTGGGACAACGGCTATGCCATAGAGGACATTGGCGGATTTGCCACCTTTATAGACGGCGGTGCACAGAGAGGCAACAAGACCTATCTGATCGCTCATGGGCTTACGTCCAAAAGTCAGGTCGAGCTGTACAACGTCATAGGCCTGTTAAACGGTCATGGTTCCTCTGTGACCCCTGAGGCCATCCTGGATGGTCGCACCGTTAATTCCGTCCTGGACAACGTTAGAAACGACAGGTTGTATCTGTTGTTTACGCGGGATATGATCCTCAAGTTTTCGTGGATATACTCTATCCGCGGGGTTGATCCGGTGCGTCATTCTGCCAGGAGTGAGCTTGTCCTTGTGTACTTGCAGTGCAACACGTTTGTAAACAGCGTCTATGGTTGCAACAAGTATCAGGTGGACATGGTCAGGGGGATTGTCAACAACGCCTATCCCATAAAAAAGGCCGTCTACGTCCGTGATGGTGCGGTCATCAAGCAGGTTGATTATCCCCGCAGTGACGGCCTGTATCTTGAGTTGTTCGTGCGAGGGCGGGATGTCTTTGCGCTCTATCTGCTCAACGAAGAGGTCTATGCCTCAAATTTCAATCAGATGTACGTCCTGGGCAACTACGACAGAGGGTTATACGAAGAGGTATACAACGACTTCCCCGTCATGAGGCTCTTCAGGGTAAGAGAAGACGGGAAGGAGAAAGAGAGAACGGAGGCCCCTAACAATGAGCCATAATCGATTAAAGAGTGAAAAGAGTCCGTACTTGTTGCAACACGCAGACAATCCTGTTGATTGGTACCCGTGGGGCGCTGAGGCATTTACGGCGGCACAGACGCAGGACAAACCCGTGTTTGTCTCCATCGGCTACTCAACGTGCCATTGGTGTCACGTCATGGCGCATGAGAGCTTTGAAGACAACAACGTTGCGGCCATCCTCAACGACGCCTTCATCTGCGTCAAGGTTGACAGGGAGGAGCGTCCGGACGTTGACAGCGTATACATCAACGCCTGCCAGATCATGACCGGCACGGCAGGATGGCCGCTGACTGTTATAATGACCCCCGACAAGAAACCCTTCTTTACCGGAACATACATCCCCCGGAGTACTCGTAATGGCTACCTGGGGTTGATTGAGATTGCCGCCAGGATCAGTGACCTCTGGCAGACCAGGAAAGCAGACCTGCACGCCATGGCCAACAAGGCCATAGACGCCATGAAGGCATCACTGACCACCAACAACATCAACCCCGATTACGCACCCGATACATCGCTATCCGATAAGACATACCAACAACTATCGGGTAATTATGACCCTGAAAATGGCGGATTTGGCACAGCCCCCAAATTCCCCGCCGCCCACAACCTCATGTTTCTGATGCGGTACTTCAGGCGCACCAACGACTCAAATGCCCTGGAGATGGTTGAAACGACCCTGAGCAAACTGAGACAGGGTGGCATATTTGATCAGCTCGGATTTGGCTTTCATCGCTACAGCACGGATGCGCAGTGGCTGGTGCCTCACTTTGAGAAGATGCTGTATGACCAGGCAATGCTGACCATTGCCTATGCCGAGGCCTTTCAGCTCACCGGCAAACGGGTGTACGAAACCACCCTCAGAGAGGTGCTGACATACGTGTTGAGGGATATGCGGGATGCACGAGGTGGGTTTTACTGCTCCGAGGATGCCGATAGCAATGGTGTTGAGGGGCTGTTCTATCTCTGGCGCTACGACGAAATCACGGAGGCCCTGGGTGAGACCGGCACGGCTGAACTTGCCATTGACGCCTTTAATGTGCGCAGAGAGGGCAACTTCCACAACGAACTGACCAAGACCACTGATGGCCGAAACATCCTCCATCTCAGAGATACACGGCCAGAGTCAGGCGTCAACACTGTCTTTGATGCGGTGGTGACGGAGCTGCTCAAAAAGAGGCGTCAGCGCATTGCCCCATTTAAGGATACAAAGATACTGACCGACTGGAATGGTCTTATGATTGGCGCCTTGGCAGTGGCTGCAAGGGTCGTGAATGAGCCGCTATATCTGGAGGCAGCCAAAACCGCCGCCGACTTTGTACTCACTGCCATGTCGGCACCGGATGGCCGTCTGAGGCATTGCTACAAGGACGGTAACAGTTCCATAGATGCAACGCTCGATGACTATGCCTTCCTGGTGTACGGACTGACGGAGTTATACGAAAGCAGCCTCAATGCCGATTATCTGCATGAGGCAGGCAGGCTTAACAAGGTCATGATAGAGGATTTTCATGATACATCCGGCGGTGGATTCTATATGACCCCATCAGGCAGCACGGAGCTACCCGTGCGTCCCAAGGACGTCTACGACGGGGCATACCCATCCGGCAACTCCATTGCCCTTGTCAATCTCGTGAGGTTGAGCCGCTTAACGGCAGACAACGAGCCGAGGTCAAAGGCACACCGGTTGATCAGCGCATTTGCTGCCAAGGTGCAACAGGCCCCCCTTGCCTATACGATGTTCCTCAACGGCGTTGACCTTTTTCTGGAGTTGTAAGCTCCTCTGTCACCTTCCCCCTCTCACGGTGATATGTGTTTGATTACCTGACAGGGGGACATCATCCGTCTTAATCTATCAGCTTATTTTCCTTCAGTCGGGCGAGGAGCTTTTTGGTATCAATGGGTTTTGTGAGGTAGTCCGTACATCCGCCGCGATAGTAGGCTTCTATGACGTTTTTGGGGGAGTCAAGGGCGGTTGTCATAAACACCTTTGCCTCTTTCTGGGGTGTGACGCCCAGCTCCCTTTCCTTGGCACGAATGGCCTTTAACACCTTTATGCCATCCATCTCCGGCATCATGATATCCAGACAAATAAGATTGTATGGCTGCCCCTCGTCTATGGCAAGCATAAAGGCCTCCAACGCCTCATTGCCATTGACCGTTACGTCACAGTCCCCATATGGAGACAGGAAGTGCTGCAACAGCGTGCGTGATGTGAAATCATCCTCTGCTATCAATATTCTCATTGCTTCCTCCTGTTTTTTATATATATAATAGTGTTGTTAGCCGGTTTTTTCAATGGCCTCTATGAGCCTGTTCATCTCCCTCTGGAGTGACTCAAAGCGTAGCATTGCCTTTGAGAGGTTTAATTTTCTGGCGGCTATTTCCATGCGCATGGCCTCGTTCTTTGTCAGTATGCCACCAACGTTGGCAGCCATTCCCTTGATGCTGTGCGCCTGTCTCTCTACGACTGTGGCATTGTTGTCATCGAGGGCCTGTTTGAGTATCTCCATCTGGCGTGGGGCATCAAGCATAAAGACCTCAAATATCTTTTGCATAAGTTCCTCGTCGCCATTTAGCCTGTTAAAGACATCCTCGCGATCAAAGACCTTGTCACGGTCTGCTGTTTCATCCGATGACGGGGGATGCGCAATGGTATCGGGCTGTCTCTGTGGTGGTGTAATCCCCGACGGACCTGCCGATGGTGCATGTTGTTCAATCGTCTCTATGAGCGAGGCAATGGAGATGGGCTTTGAGATATAGCCGTTCATACCGGCATCGAGACAGCGCTCCTTGTCGCCCTTCATGGCATGAGCCGTCATGGCAATTATCGGTATCTGCGGGTCAAAGTGTTTGCCCTCTGCCTGCCTGATAGCCCTGGTGGCCTCAAAGCCGTCCATTTCGGGCATCTGGATATCCATAAACAGGATATCGTAGTGTCTTTTGCTCAGGGCCTCGATGGCCTCCTTGCCGGTGGTTACGGAGACGACCTCGTGTCCCAGGTTTTCTATTACCTTGGTGGCCAGTTCCCTGTTTATGTAGTTGTCCTCTGCGAGTAAGACGGAGAGTTTTTTGTGGATTTTTTTGTGTGTAATGTGTGTCTGCATCAGGGAGGTTTCGCTGAGGAAACCACCCGTGGCAAGGTATATGGAGTCTATCAGCGTGGAGCGTTTGACGGGTTTGTGTACCACCCCCCAGATGGTTGAACCCTTGTAGCGATAGGTTAAGCGTGTTTCACTTGCACGCACCAACATTATAATCTCCGTTTCGCCAAAGACGGTGTCGTTTTTGATCTGGTTTGCCAGCTCAAAGGCGTTACCGACAGACAGGTTCGAGTCTATCAGGGTAACGGCAAAAGGCTTGCCGTTAAAACATGCGTTGCTGAGTTGCTCTATGGCCGCCTGTGGGGAATCGGCCTGCGTCACTATCATGTTGTAGTCATAGAGCATATCCGTGATGATACGACGGCTGAGTTTGTGTGAGTCCACCACAAGTACGCGTTTTCCCGCCAAGGCTGACCAATGTTTGGAGGCATCCCTGTCAATGACCTTATCGGTACCCTTGACCTCAACGGTGAAGCGAAAGGTAGTGCCCTTGTCCTTTTCGCTTTCTACAGAGATGCTGCCATTCATCAGTTGCACCAACTGCCTGGATATGGTTAGTCCCAGGCCGGTGCCGCCATATTTTCTGGTTACGGAGCCATCGACCTGCGTGAAGCTGTCAAAAATGGTATCGATCTTATCTGCGGGGATGCCAATACCCGTATCACGGACAGCAAAGTCCAAGATAACCTTTCCCGGTTCTCCATCTGTCTGTCCCCTGCGCAGGTACAGGACTACCGCACCACGCTCTGTAAACTTTATACCATTGCCCACCAGATTTACAATTATCTGTCGTATGCGCGTCGGGTCGCCCCGCACCGTGGTGGCAACGTCCGGGGCAATGTGACACAGGAGTTCCAGGTCCTTTTTCTCGGCCTGCGGCGTGACCGACTCTATGGCAGACTCGAGGACCTCCCTGACATTGAAGTCGATATCTTCCAGTTCGAGTTTTCCGGCCTCTATTTTTGAAAAGTCCAGGATGCTGTTTAAGAGCGTCATCAGGGAATTGGCCGAGTCTCTGACCATCTCAAGGTACTTTTTCTGGTCTGCGGTCAGGTGGGTATCGAGTGTGAGTTCGGTCATGCCAATGATGCCGTTCATGGGGGTTCGCAGTTCGTGACTGATGTTGGCGAGGAATTCGCTCTTGGCCTTGTTGGCGGCAATGGCCTTTTCCTTGGCCTTGTTCAGTTCGTTTTCGGCCTTTTTTCTGACGGTCATATCAAAGGACACCAGCAGGAAAGACGTCAGATTGCCTTCATAATCAAAGACAGGGTCTCCGTTTGTTATAACGTTGATGAAACTGCCATCGGCCATTTTTAATCGGTATTCGCAGTTGCGCAGGTGGGCAATCCTTGCTCTGTTCAAGGGGCACTTTGCCATGAAGTTCTCTACATCATCGGAGTGGATGAGGGATGCGTAGTTGACCCCTGTTATGCTGTCGATACGATACCCCATGCTTCTGGCAAAGGACTTGTTGACGAAGAGTAAAACGCCATCAGGGTCTATTTCCACGACAAATTCGTGCATGTTTTCAACGAGGTTTCTGTAGCGGTGTTCGGAGCTCCACAGGGCATCCTCGCCCCTGCGTTGTTCCGATATGTCGCGCGATATGCCCATGAAGCCAACTATATCGCCATTGATATTGCGCATCACTGAGGCCGAAATAAATGCCGGGAAGATATCGTTGTCCTTGCGGCGGTTGTGGACAACTCCCATAAAGACCCCTGTCTCTGACAGTAACTTATGTGTGCTGAACAACTCCGTATCATCACAGTAGAGCATATTTATGTCTTTGCCGATGACCTCGTCTGCCTTATACCCGAAGGTGGCCTCCGCTGCCCTGTTGAACTCCACGATCCTGTGGTTTGTGTCAACGGCTATGATCATATCCAGGGAGCTGTTGATGATTTCTTTCTGGTACAGTTGTGCATTGAGCAGTTGTGCCTGCTGCACCCTGGCCTCTGAAATTGCCTGGTTAGAGCGCACGGCGTGGTTTATCAGTGTCGGCAGAACATTCAGATAATAACGCTGAGGGTCTCTGGCAAGACATTCAAAGTCTGCCTTGAGTGCCATGCTTGCCGTTTCAGCGTCGTCCGTTATCAGTATCACGGGGGTATCGCCCAGGTAATCACGCAGCGCAAGCGCATCGGAACCCCTCAGATTGTTGTCAAGTATCACTACGTCATGCCTGTCTCTGGCCAGTTTGACCCTCGCATCAGCGACAGACCCTGCCGCCGTATAGCTACAGGTGAGTCCTTTACCCTTGCAAGACTGCATGATGGCCAGTTGTTCTTGTGCATCATCGAGGATGAGCAGTATTTTTATTTTCGGCATACTTCCCTTTTGTCGTTTTATCATTACGTTTATATTTTACAGTATTTTTCTATAAAATAGAACTATATTTTTCTGTAGCTTTTTTGCCCGGCACGTTATAAATATGCCTAAGACGTTATAAACTTAATAATGCCAAGCATGCTTATCAGTATCACACAGACAGCGATTATGCCGATAAAGATCACCATCCATTTGAGTATGCTTACCAGTTTTGTCAGGGCAGAGTTTTGGGCGCTTGTCAGGGCATGTATAACGTTTAGAGCTGCCGCAGCGGTGACAAAGAAATCGTCGATCCATCCCACAATGGGCACATCGGGGACGACGTCAACGGGGGAGACGTCATAGACAAGGGCCAGGAGCATCAGCAACAACGCCAATTTCAATGACTTGCCATCTCCCTTTTCGGGTGGTGTCCCCTGAGGGGTACCATCCGTGCCGGGATGACCCTCTGCTCCTTTTGGAAGCAGTTTGCCTTTGAGTTCCTTTAATGTATCAGAAGGTAGTTTCATCGTTCCTGTCTTCTATTGTAACATTAAACACTGAAAATAGACCATACCAATTTACAATTGAGCAAATTGACTGAGAACAAATGTTTGTGCTTTAATAGCTGATGCAATCAGGTCATACACGGAGATAAGGCATGAGCAGGGTAATAAACATCCTCATAAATAAGGTGACCTTTCAGGTGTTGACAATTGCCCTGGCTGGTTTTCTGGTATACTCTAACAGCTTAAACGTTCCGTTCTTTTTCGATGATATACAGGTAATCGACACTGCATCTTCAGGATACTCCTATGATTGGTTCGGTGATAACAGATATGTCGCCAACCTTACCTTTGCTCTAAACTATAAGCTGCATGGCGAAGACGTCAGGGGATATCATATTACCAATATAGCAATCCATATCGTCAATGCCATGTTGGTATACCTGTTGGTGATCTACCTGCGCAGGGCCGGAGGTCTGCGGTACGGCAATAACAGTAGCACCGCAACAGGTAATCCCAATCGGTTATTTAAACACGAGGTTGCCTTTTTTACCGCCCTATTGTTTGTGGTTCATCCGTTGCAGCATCAGGCCGTGACATTGGTCGTTCAGCGATATACCTCTCTGGCTACGTTGTTTTACTTGCTTACAATCCTGTTATACCTGAAGTGGCGATTCCTGACCGATAAAACCTTCAAATCCAAAGAGCAATATCTGCACGGCGGCAAGACTGCTTCAACTGGCAGGCTCAAGGGCGTTTCGTTTTACATGACAGCCGTTGTTACGGCATATCTTGCATCAATAACAAAGCAGATCGTCATCACCTTGCCTGTTACTATAACAATGATCGAGTTTATGCTTTTTTCGGGAAAACCACTGAAACGTCTATTGTGGTGTGTGCCATTTTACTTCATGATACCGTATATTCTCAACTTCAATCTCGGTTACGATATACCAATAATATCGGCAACGATGGGCAACTTATCTTATGATTCCGGCCATGTCCTGACTCGCCGGCAATACCTCTTTACAGAGTTCAGGGTTATAATCACTTATATCAGGATGTTGTTGTTTCCCGTGAATCTGACGCTGGTCTATGACTATCCGATATACTCGTCGTTCTGGCAACCTGATGTATACATATCCTTTATTGTGTTGAGCTTAATCTTTATCCTTGGCATTTACCTGTTCTACCGTGCAAACGGGTCAAGTAACACCAGTGGTAAGGGCATGGCACTCATATCGTTAGGGATACTGTGGTTTTTCGTGGTCATATCGCCCCAATCCAGCATAGTTCCGATCCTGGACTGGGTGATCCTGGAGTATAGGGTGTATATGGCCTCGGTGGGATTCTTTGTTGTTATCGTTGTGGGGGTGTTTATGGCATCTGATGTCGTGGGTGCAAAAAGGGTGCGGATTGCGCTGACGATTGCTCTTTTAGTCGTATCGGCTGTGTTTGGTGCCGGTACGTACAGGAGAAACGCCATCTGTCAGTCTGCCATAACGGCCTACGAGGATAATGTCATGAAGTCTCCGCACACGTTTGTCCGGATTTCGCTGGCGGCGGCATATGCACGCAAGGGGCTGTACGACAAGGCGGCAGAGACGCTCAGTTATATCCTGACCTATGAGCCGGACAATCCCGAGGTACATGCACGTCTTGGCTTTGTCTACTACAGGCAAGGTCGTCCCGACGACGCCATAGGGCAGTACAAGGCCGCCGTTGCCATTAAAGGTAATTATGCCGATGCGTATAACAATCTGGGGACAATTTACATGGAACAAGGGCGATTTAACGAGGCAGTTGAGGCATTCAGGGCCGCCGTTAAGTACAGACATAACATCGCCGGCCATGTCAATCTGGGGGATATTTATCTGCGTCAAGGGCGCCCTGAAGAGGCCATGAACCAATATCTCTATGCCCTGGATGTGGGAAAGGGCAATCCCAAAATACACACCGTGCATTATCGTCTTGGGCGTCTGTATGAGGGGCTGGGTAATCTGGAAAAGGCCGCAGACCAATATGCCACGGCTATCAGGCTCAATCCCGGCTATGCAGAGGCATATAACAACCTGGGAGTCGTCTTAGGAAAACAAGGAAGGATAGGCGATGCCTGTGATGCTATCAAAAAAGCGGTTGACCTGCGTCCCGATTATGCCGATGCGCACAACAACCTTGGCATCTGCTTAAAGCTACAGGGCAAGGCAGAGCAGGCAAAACAGCAATTCAAAATCGCCATAGACCTGGACCCGGGACATCGAAATGCCCAGGACAACCTCAAGGCGATGCCCTGAATGACAATTGCCGTATGCGTCACAGCTTTCTTGACAAATGTCCCGTAAGTAATGTTAGCATATATCTATGGATATCTTAACTCAAGCACATAACGACACACTAACAGCTTCTTTACTGCGGCGGGACACTCCCGCCCGTGACCTCTATGAGGTTGATTTTTATCAATGGGCGTTTCATAATGCCAACCTGTTGCGGCAGGGCAGATTTACGGAGATAGACCTGGAAAATATAATAGAGGAGCTGGAGGGCATGGCCAGAAGAGATAGACGAGAGCTTTTGAGTCGATTAAAGGTACTAATAATGCACCTGTTAAAGTGGCAGTACCAACCAAACCGGCGTAGTGAAAGTTGGAGTACAACAATACGAACTCAAAGGGACGAGATTAAATTTTTGCTTGAGGACAGCCCAAGCCTGAAATATAGTATAGAAATAGTTATAGCTAAAGGATTTATAGCAGCCAAAAAAGATTTTGAAGATGAGACGGGAATTAGCGCCAATATATTACCTGAGACCTGTATCTATACCTTTGAGCAATTAATGGATCGTGGTTTTTGGCCCCAATAACATGGATACCTTAACTCAAGCACATAACGACACACTAACAGCTTCTTCACTGCGGCGGGATTCTTGTGGCCGGGGTGCCTCACCCCCTACCGCCCGTGACCTCTATGAGGTATCGTAGCCACCTGATAGCCTCTGTTGTTTATGATTGCCCTTATGTTACAATAAACTACGATGGAATTTGATCTTAAAAATAAGTTCAGGCAGTTATCGTTTAATACGTTCATACCCTTTTTCTATCCAGTGATGATGTTGCCGCTGAGAAGCTGGAGAAAGAAGGCAATACAGATGTGTAGTTTCAAACCTTCAGACAGGGTGATTATACCGGGAGTTGGCAGCGGTTACGACTTGCCGTACCTGCCCGATGACGTCGTGGTGGATGGCGTTGACATCAGTGAGGTCATGCTGGGCATAGCGGCAGCAAAACAGAGGCTCAACGGTAACAACAAAAACATCCGGCTGACCATCATGGATGCAGAACACCTGGACTTCCCCGCAGATACCTTTGACAAGGCAATCCTCGACCTCTTCCTCACCTGCGTCTATGACCCGCAGAGGGCCTTTGCCGAAGTTGTGAGGGTCATGAAACCCAACGGCGAAATACTAATCTACGACCACCTGATCAGAACCAACAAGTGGACCGGCACTATGATGTCCTACATGGACACCGTGATGAAGTACAACTTTTGCAGCATAATAAGGCCATTTGAAGACATCATACAGGGGCAACCCGTGGAAGTGATCAAGGAGATAAAAGGCGACCCCCTGGGTTTTATCAGAGGCTTCCTGTTGCGCAAAACCCAAAAAAAGGCCGGCAAGTGGTGGTGGTGGTCAAAGAAATAATAAGGCGCCGCCCTTGGGTTTTATCAGAAACTTCCTGCCTGTTGCGTAAGACCACAAGTTTGTGCTAAAATGATCCTATGGAAGATTTAATAACAGATGATACCACTGCTTACAGAGAGTATATAAAAGCAGCAACAGTCCAACTTTCCCCTGAGTCGATTCTTGTCCTGCAAGATTTCGTGGCCTTTCTGGTCGAAAAAGAGCGCAAACATGACGCGTTTGTTCAACGTGTATTGGAGGCAGAGAAAGAACCACTCATATGTTTTGACTCTGCAGAAGAGGCGTTCAACGCTATTTTTGATGATGCGTAAAATACGATATCCAAAGTCTTTCTCTAAGAAAGCATCGAAACTTGTTGAGAAAAACCCTGAACTAAAAGAGTCATTAAGGAAGATTATTCATACACTTGAGAGAGATGTCTTCGAACCATTTCTCAGAACCCACGCTCTTTCAGGTAAACTCAAAGGACTATACTCTTGTTATCTGAACAAAGAGATACGGGTTATATTCAAAATAACTGATGATACTGTTAGTCTCTTTGACATAGGTACTCACGATGAGGTGTACAAAACGTCATTATGAGTATCAGGGGTAAGGAACATGCGGACAAGGTAGTGCTGGTCACGGGTGGCAGTCGCGGCATTGGACGTGCCATTGCACTACGGTTTGCAGCCGCCGGGGCCGACGTCGTTATCAACCACCGCAGGGCTGAGACGCCAAACTCCCCCAGAGGAGGTGCGCTCCAGGCACTCTGTCAGGAGATTGAGGCCATGGGATGCCGCGCCTACCAGATCCAGGCTGACATATCATCCAGGGAAGCCGTAAAACAGTTGATGGCCGAAATAGCAGATAAGTGCCAACGACTGGACTTCCTCGTCCTCAATGCCGCAATGGCACCATTTAAACCCATCGAACGCCTGCTTGAAAGGGAGTTGCGACAGCTAGTGGACGTCAACTACCTCGGCAACATCTTCTGCATCAAGGAGGCCCTGCCGCTGCTGGAGAAAAAAGACAACCAGGAGCGTCCTGGAGCGGAAAAGAACCAGGAGCGTCCTGGAGCGGAAAATAGCGATAACCAGGTTGCAGGCAGGATTGTATTTATATCGTCGCTTGGTAGCAAATTCTACAACCCAGCCTATCCCCTTGGCAGCATGAAGGCGGCCATGGAGAGCGTTGTTAGGGACCTCAGCCAGTCACTGGGGGAGCGTGGCATAATTGTCAATGCAGTATCGGGGGGATTGGTCAAGACGGACTCATTCAAGGTGCTGAGGCAGTACATGGACGGTGTAGACAAGCTGCCGGATGAACTCTTCGTCCAACCGGAGGAGATCGCCGACGTGGTGATGTTCCTGTGCAGTGATGCAAGCAGAGCCATTGTCGGTCAGACCATCATCGTTGACAGGGGACTGAGCAGCCGCCTCTATCGCTCTGCCTTGCCCTGATAAAACATCAATCCATGATGTTAGCACAAAGTATTGACAACATTTTTATCTCCATGTTATTATTTTATTATGCTAGTTTTAAAGCTAACAGTGTATAGCACAATGAGGGATGAATTAAACGAGGAACTCTAAAGGTGGACTAATAATAGATGCTTCCTGTCATAAATATTATAATGTGTGTTCTATAATAGCTTTTGTAGAGAATAACAACAGGGGTGATATTAGTTTACTAAATAAGATATAGGAGGTTGCGTTTATGAATAAGAATACTGAAGAAAATGATTTGAAATGGGAGGAGTTTTGTAAAAAGGCAAAGGGTGCAACTAACGAGGACCAGATTTTTAATTATATACCAATGGAGGAATATTACAATGAGTTAAGAAGAATCGCACTGGAAGAGGCAGAAACCTATGAACGTGCTAAACATTATTATGTTGTTCAGCAATAAAGTGTTAACTCTTACATGATAAACATACACTTAAAAGCACACAACATAGGTTTGGATTCTTATATCCTCTATACTACGCATACGAAGTAATGTAGTGTCATAAAAGGGGGTAATGCCCTGTAATCTTATACACTGTGCGTAGGTGAGAAACTAAAATAAATGGAGATCGTATGACGCAGGAATTTATTGATGACAGATTTATTGATGACACTAGGGTCATGGATGAGGTCAAAAAGGCCATCGCCCAGACCCTCAGTATTGATACGGAAAAGATAACGCCGGAGAGTTCACTGGTACGGGACCTGGGAGCGGAGTCGCTTGACTTCCTTGATATTAACTACCGCCTGGAGCAGGTGTTTGGGATAAAGATGGCACGCCACTTCATCCTTGAACACATGGAAGAGATGTTTGGCGAAGGTTCTGCCATTGATGAAAACGGTCAACTCACGGAAAAGGCCGTCAGACTTATGCGCATAAGGCTCGGCGATGAGACAGAGGCCCTGCAGGCCGGCATGGATATGGACCAGGTGCCCCCGCTGATCACCGTTGCCACCATCGCCAGGGGAGTCAAGGAGATATTGGCCACGCTGCCTGAGAAATGTACCTCGTGCGGAGCTGCCCAGTACAAGTGTAACGATGGCGCCCTTGTTGAGTGTTCCGGATGTGGACAGGGTGCCGCCTACAGCACGGGTGATGACCTCATCAAGGACTGGCTCACCAAAGTGCAGCAGGAGCATAAGATATTCTGATGCCACAGAGACGCGTGGTAGTTACCGGCTATGGCATGGTAACCCCCCTGGGACGCAATGCACAGGAGACCTTCGACAACGCCTGCCAGGCAACCTCGGGGATCAGGACTATAACGTCCTTTGATACCCGTGGCTTGCCCACGGACATCGGCGGTGAAATAGACACGGCCTGGCTTGCCGCCATCAAAGAGACCCTCTGTGAGGCACACGTCAGATACGATGGTCGCATGGAGAAGTTCATCACCCGCAGCGATACCCTGATGCTGGCTGCCACCCTTGAGGCCGTTGGGATGGCCGGGTTGCAGATGCAACATCAACAGCCCCGGCGCATTGGCGTATCGCTGGGCAACCACGGCCAAAATCCCACAATTGAGGATATGACGTTCCTGCACAGGTTCTACGACGGCAAAGGCAATTGGGACGTTAGGGCGTTGGAGCGGACGGGGGGATATCCCATCTTTAACTTCTTCAAGAGAAAGCCCGATGTGGCTTCTGCCCTTATAGCGGCGGCCTTCAGATTCAGCGGTCCAAACCTTTCGGTTGCCAGTGCATGTGCTGCCGGAGCGCAGGCCATTGGCGAGGCCGTGTGTCTGATCAGGGAGGGCAGGGCAGGGGTCATGATAGCCGGAGGGGCCGAGTCCTGTCTGGACTACACGGGGTTTGTGGGGTTTGTCCTAATCAAGGCCCTGGCACAGAAGTACGCATCACCCCAGAAGGCCTCCCGCCCGTTTGACAGACGCCGCAACGGCTTTGTGATGTCCGAAGGCGCCGGTGCCCTGGTTCTTGAGGACATCGAACACGCAATGGCAAGAAATGCCACCATATATGGAGAGATACTGGGCTATGGCTCATCGGCTGACGCATACAGGATCACGGATACGCATCCCAAGGGCGAAGGCGCCATCCTTGCAATGCGTGCTGCCCTCAGAGACGCCAACCTCCTTGAGCCGGATTCAACAACCCCCCTGCCCGGCGCTATCGACTACATAAACGCACACGGCACCTCCACCGTACAGAACGATCTGACCGAAACACTGGCCATCAAACAAGTCTTTGGCTCCACGGCCAAGGATATCCCGGTCAGCTCCAACAAGTCCATGTTAGGTCACACCATAGCCGCCGCCGGGGCCATCGAGGCAATCCTGTCCATCATGGGCATAAACCACTCCGTGCTCCTGCCCACGATCAACTACGAACACCCCGACCCAAAGTGCGACCTCGACTATGTCCCCAACCAGGCACGACACAAACAACACAGGAGGGTTCTAAGCAATTCCTTTGGCTTTGGCGGACAAAACGCCTGCCTCTGCATAGGAAAATTTGAGTAAAACAGACGGTTTTTTCAAAAGCAGTTCCCTCTTGTTTGCCGGCATGATGGCTGCCAACGTCATCAACTATCTGTTCCAGCTCACACTGGGCAGGATGTTGGATATCACAACCTACGGGGAGATGAATACCCTGATGTCGATCATCATGCTGTTGAGCTTTCCTGTGTACAGTGTCACGGTGTTTCTAACAAAGCGTCTGTCACATAACTTTGCCCTTGGGCGCTACGATTTAATCAGGGGGATAATTGCAAGAACCTACAGGGGTGTCTTAATCCTGGGTATTGTAACGTTTTTTATCGGGGTCATGTCTTCAAGCCGACTCGGTAGTATGTTAAAGATCGATGATGTGTTGCCGATCATTTTGTTATTCATATCTATTACCATATACGTGATGGTTCTGATAAACTCTGCCATCCTGCAGAGTCTTCACCGGTTCAGCATGTTGTCTTTTACGGTGGCAGCATCGAGTTTTTTAAAGTACGCCCTGTGCGTGGCACTTGCCGCGGCGGGAATGGGACTCAACGGAATCATGGCGGGATTAATGTTATCGTATGTCTTAACGGTTTACGTCTCTGATATGTCGATAAGGGCGGAGCTGAAAAACACCAAATGCCCTGTGAGCAACCACCGCGAGGATGTCTCCGATGTGTCATTGTCATTTTTACTGCCGGTGACCGCGGCAAATCTGGCATTTTCGCTCTTTTCACAGATTGATCTGGTGCTTGTCAAGTATTTCTTCTCCCCCGCCGATGCAGGCATTTACAGCTCTGCGGCAATCATAGGCAAGTCGGTAATACATGTACCTGCTGCCATTGTCACATCTCTCTTTCCGATGGTTGCCTCCAGCCGGGCAAGGGCCGAAAGTACCATAGTCTTAATCGCAAAGGCACTGGGCTTAACCCTCGTCCTGTCAGGGGGTGGAGCCATTATTCTTTATAGCGTTCCGGAGCTGATTATATCGCTCTTTTTTGGAGCGAAGTTTATGCCGGCGTCAAAGCTGATTGGCCTGTATGCCATGGCCATGCTCCCAGTGGCACTGATCATGGTGCTGCTCAACTACAACATCGCCAGAAACAAGACCGGCGTTGCATACGTGACCCTGCTGTGTGCCATTGGACAGGTGGCAGGGATATTTGCATTTCACTATACACTGATCAGTGTGCTGAGGGTTATGTTACTGTCAGGGTATGTGTGTGTAACGCTGCTGTCAACCTTAATGGCGGGTGAATATCTTTCGAAAAAAGTAAAAACAGCACAACCCTGAGCTATACCCTCTGAAGACATCAGGCTTATTCCTGCTTTGTGAATTCCCGCAGCGTAGGCAGCTCTGAGAGGTCCTTGAGGCCAAACGACACCAGAAACTCTCGTGTGGTGGCAAAAAGCAGTGGTCTGCCTGGGGCGTCCTTTCTACCGGCGATCTTTATCAGCTTTTTCTCAAGGAGGTTCTTTAATATCCAGTCGGCGCTGACACCGCGGATGTCCTCGACCTCGACCCTGGTAATGGGTTGCTTGTAGGCCACTATGGCGAGCGTCTCCAGGGTTGGAAGCGACAGTTTGCCCACGGGCCTCGACTTCTTGAGGTTCTTTACGTAATTGGCATAGGCCGGATTGCTGACCATCTGATACCCCCCGGCAAGCTCGACTATGATAATGCCACCGTTTCTTTGGCGATATTGACTGAGCAGTTGCTCCATACACATAGCTATATCTTCCTCAGACAGACCGGTCAGCTTCTTGAGGTCGGCAACCGACAACGCATCCCCGGAGATAAACAACAGCGCCTCGATAACCGCCATCCACTGACAGACACCGGGGCGATCCTGCACAGTCCCCTCTGCCGCCTCACCATCATTGCCCGCACCCACGGTTGCCAAACTGTCCTCGTAGTTTTCTGCCATATTTTGGTATTATATAGGGAAGCAGCTTGAGTTGACAATGTCAGGACAGGAATCTTTTTTTTGGTGCGATCAAAAATTCGAGCAAAAAGGGTGACTGATTGTGTATAATGTCTCTGAGGCAAATGCGCAGACAATTGTACACCAAGACGGTATGAAGGCGATAGTAACTGGCGGGACAGGTTTTATAGGCAGCCACCTGGTGGAGGAGCTTGTGCTCAGGGGCTACTCGGTAACATGCCTTGTCAGAAGCACGTCGAACCTGCAATGGATCGAGGGGTTTCCCGTGTGTATACTGGAAGGGGATTGTATGAAGGTGGACACCCTTGAGGGCCTCTTGAGTGATTGCGATTACGTCTTTCACCTGGCCGGACTGACAAAAGCCGGCAACGCAGATGACTTCTACTGCACAAACACCTCCGGTACGGAAAATCTGATCGAGGCGGTGTACAAGTACGTAAAGGGGATCAAGCGGTTTGTTCATATAAGCACGCTTGCCGTTGCCGGACCAAGCAAGAACGGTACACCATTGAGTGTCGATACACATCCTGCACCGGTGTCAGACTACGGCAAGAGCAAACTGGGCGGAGAACTCGCCGTGCAGGCATACAAGGATAGACTTCCCATCACGATAATCAGACCACCGGCAGTATATGGTCCCCGCGACAGGGACATGTTCATGCTCTTTAAAATGATCAAGCAGGGGGTCCTGCCCTACTGGGGCAAGTCATACTACTCGCTCATATACGTGGAGGACCTTGTCAAGGGGATTGTCAGCGCCGCAGAAGCGAATAAGACCATAAGTGGCACATATTACTTGTCAGACCTGGAAGTGCATACCAGCGACGACATTGCAGACGCTATAGCACAAGAGCTTGCCTGTCGCTACGTAAAGGTAACAATACCAAAGGGCGTTATGCCGGTAGTTGCTGCCATAGCCTGCAAGTTAACGAATAAAGGTATAATAAATCCGGATAAAATAAAGGAGTTGATTCATCCCTACTGGCTGTGCAACAGTGACGCGGCTGTCAGGGACTTCGGATTCGAACCAAGGACAAAATTAAAGGACGGTATTAGATGGACGGCAAACTGGTACAAGATACACAAATGGCTGTAGAAGATACGAAAAAAGATATATTCAACAAGTGCCTGAGATTTGACAAGGTGCAGCAACTGATGTCGGCGGGTCTGTATCCGTATTTTAGGGTCATAGAGAGTGCGCAGGAACCGGAGGTCTTCATTGGTGGTCGCAGGATGATCATGGTCGGCTCCAACAATTACCTCGGACTGAACAACCACCCAAAGGTAAAAGAGGCCGCCCTGGCTGCCCTGGACAAATACGGAACCGGTTGTGCCGGCTCCCGCTTCTTAAACGGCACCCTGGACATACACGTGCAGTTGGAGGAGAAACTTGCGCGATTTATGAGAAAGGAGGCCGCACTGATCTTTACCACCGGCTTTCAGGTCAATCTGGGTGTTATATCGGCGCTGGTTGGCAGGGAGGACGCCGTTATCCTTGATAAACTCGACCACGCAAGCATTATAGATGGCTGTCGCCTCTCCTATGGCGAGGTGAAGAAGTTCAGACACAACGATATCAAAGACTACGAACGAGTCCTCTCCGAAACCACAACGCGGGCAACCCTGACCGTTGTCGATGGCGTCTTCAGCATGGAGGGAGACATCATAGACCTGCCCGCCCTGATACCGATCGCCAGGAAATACAACTCAAAGGTTATGATTGACGACGCCCACGGCATAGGCGTCCTGGGTAAAACCGGCAGAGGCACGGCAGAGTATTATGGTCTTGAGGATGAAGTTCATCTGGTCATGGGAACCTACAGCAAGGCCCTTGCCTCTATCGGTGGCTTTATCGCCGGTGACAAGGACGTCATACATTATATCAAGCACATGGCCAGGGCACTCATATTCAGCGCCAGCCCCACACCGTCCTCCGTGGCCTCGGTCATTGCTGCCCTGGATGTCATAGAGAACGAGCCGGAGAGACTCACCGCCCTGCTGAAGAACACACAAAAGATGCTCCACGGCTTCAGGGCTATGGGGTTTAAGACAGGTCCCACGCAGTCGCCAATTATACCGGTCATCGTCGGCAACGACGAGTTGGCATTTAAGATGACAATGATGCTCCACGAAAAGGGGGTCTTTGTCAACGTCGTTGTCAGTCCGGCAGTCCCCCCCGGTAGCGCCATGATCAGGACCAGTTACATGGCCACACACACCGAACAACAACTCGACTTCGTCCTGGATGCCTTCCATCAAACAGGAAAGATGCTCAATATCGTGTAATAACCCCTCACGTGGCTGTGCTCCACACTGAAGGCGTTTAACACTACTTCAGAGCCTCAATAATAAGCTGCTTGTTTACCTTAAATTCTCTCGACGTGGAGTCAAGGACTATGTTCTGCTTCCTTAACCTAGACATCGTCCGCGAAACCACTTCTCGGACAGTCCCTATCATCGAGGCCATCTCCTGATGAGTCAGCGACAGGGTGACAATGTTACTGTCGGGGTCTTTGTCGTTGGCCGCATTGAGCAGGATCATCAGTACCCGCTTGACCACATCCTTAAATGTCAGACTCTCGATAATACCCGA
The DNA here is from genome assembly GCF_000714715.1 of Candidatus Magnetobacterium casense. Classification (GTDB taxonomy): domain Bacteria; phylum Nitrospirota; class Thermodesulfovibrionia; order Thermodesulfovibrionales; family Magnetobacteriaceae; genus Magnetobacterium; species Magnetobacterium casense. The sequence continues at coordinate 56,974 of NZ_JMFO01000005.1, read as the reverse complement.
CAGATGCTTCACCCGATCGCAAATGGTACTCAACACCCGTGTCCCCATCGGGGTAAGGCCGGCATAGATGTTCTCGTGAAAGGATTCTGTCGGAATCAGCACCAACGAAGTATCTTCAAGGGCTATGGCATTTACCATGTTCTTTCTGTCGGCATATATCGGGGCACAACAAAAATAATCCCCGGCCCTCATTATCCGGATCACTATCTCTCTGCCTTCCTCGGAGGTCTTAAATAGCTTTATGTGGCCCGATTCCACGACAAAAACAAACCTTATCTCATCCCCCTCCCAGAATAAATAGTCATTCCTGCAACAATTTTTCCGTACAGCCTTACTCTCTATCGAGGAAAGCTCATCCGCCGAAAAGGCTGCCAAACACGGTAAACACTGTAAGCTGTTGTCATGGCCTTCTGCCTTTGTACCCTTGCCACGTCTTGTCTTACCGCTAGCGTGGCCCTTAATTTCCTTCGCCGTATCCTTCTGCATGTCGTCAACCTAATCTTGAAGTTTTTTGTTTATAACAATATAATCTTTATAACTCAATACTAAATGCTTTGTCACTATTTTGTCAATGAGATTTTATTAAACGGTGTGGCAGGTATAAAAAATGTCTATGACATCTGTCACATCAAACAGTGTTGCTGATAGTACATTAGGGGCAACGTAAGGATTTTCAGAAAACCGAAAGAGTAAATGTCTTATAGTGCTTCATCAAGAGTCTACTATAAAGATTACATTTGACTTTGCTGTATCGATTATGATATTATACTAGCATCATAGTGAGTTGGTGGATATACTTATAGAAAAGCTACACGGTAAGAGGTATACGGTAAAGATATATTAAGATGGCTTATATACGGGTAAATGACAATTAAGAGATTCATAATAGGCCGACTGTCTATTATTGTTGCCATATATACGCTGTATATATCGTTTAGCATTTTTTATAACTTCCACAGACTGACGATGCAAACCATCAGGGAGAAGTCCCTCGTTACCGCCTCGACGATCAAGGCTGGTCTGACGGCACACATGAACAGCGGTACGATGGACAAGAAGGACTACTTTCTCCAGGAGATCAGCTACCTCAAGGGGATCGACAAGCTGTGGATAACACGGGTGCAAGACATCGGCCTGGGCGACGTGAAAAATGTCTCACTCGATTCTATAGACGAGGTAGCCATTAAGACCAATAAAACACAGTTTATCGATTACAACGTCAATGGCGCTAAACGCTTCAGGGTTGCAGTTCCATACATAGCCTCCAATGCGGGTAATCTCAAGTGCCTCAACTGTCACCACGTCAGGGCAGAGACCACCATAGGCATCCTGAATATGGAGATGGATATCAGTGAGTTCAGGGACAACAACGTCCAATTTATAGTCTTTACGATAGTCTCTTTCCTTGTGGTTGCGATACTGACCACGATGATTCTAATCAGCTCGCTTCAGCGGACGGTGGCAAGACCCCTGCGGGCCCTTATCGGGATGTTTGGAGAAGCGGTCAGGGAGTACAAGGAGATCGACCCCGAGGAGTTTGAACTGCAGGAACACAGGGTTATCATCAAGGAAATGAACCACATCCTGTATGAGATAAAGGACAGAGACGACGACATTCGAACCTTGAACACCTTCCTGGAAAACGCGGTGACACAGCGAACTCAGGAACTGCAACAAAAGGCCATCACTGACAGCCTCACGGGGCTTTACAACAGAAACCGACTCATAGAAGACCTCCAAAAAAATGCGGATGCAGAAAAGTCAGTCCTGCTTATCAACATTGACGATTTTTCGCAGATAAACAACGTCTACGGTATGCGTATCGGCGACATGGTCTTAAAAATGGTGGCTGACATACTCAAGAAACTCACACCCGATAATGCCTCTCTGTACAGGATATCCGGCGATGAGTTTCTCATGATGCTCATCTCTCCACAGGGTAATCAACCACGCCAGTTAGCCAACACATTGAAGGACTACGTCAACAACAACAACATAAACATCGTCGGCGAGGAACTCTACATCAAAATAACCTTCACGATAGGGCTTGATACCAACGTGGATGTGGTGGTGGTAAGGCACGCCACGGTTGCCTTTATGGAGGCCAGGGAGCATGGAAAGAACAGGGTACAGGTTTACTCTCCAGATTCCCTGACAGAACAACGCTACAAGAACAACCTCTACTGGGCCAACGAACTGAAAAAGGCCATCGAACGACAGGACATCATCCCCTACTTCCAGGCCATAATCGATAACTCCACTGGCAAGCCCGGCAAGTTTGAGGCGCTGGTGAGGATGAAGGACAGCACGGGGGCAATTATTTCGCCCATCTATTTCCTCGAACCCGCCAGAAGGACAGGCATCTTTACCAGTATCACCAAGGTCATGATAGACAAGACCTTTGAGTACTTCAAGGACAAGCCATACGAGTTTTCGATAAACATCACCGACTTTGACTTCAAGGAGGGGTTTCTGCTGGACTACATGGAGCAGCGGCTACGGCAGCACAACATACCTCCTAATCGGGTTGTGCTGGAGATACTTGAGGGTATCAGCATGAAGGGTACAAAGGACACGATAGATCAGATAGGCGAACTCTCTGCAATGGGCTTTAAGATCGCCATCGATGACTTTGGCACCGAGTACTCAAACTTCAGTCGCCTCCTGGAGCTTCACGCCGACTACATAAAAATCGACGGCAGCTTCATAAAAGGTCTTGTCAAGGACAAAAACAGCCGCAAGATAGTCAAATCCATAACCGACTTTGCCCACAGCATAGACACCAAGGTCATCGCCGAGTACGTTCACTGCAAGGAGGTCCAGGAGATCGTCCTTGAACTGGGCATCGACTACTCACAGGGCTACTACTTCTCCGAGCCCGTCAGGGATATCACCAGGATTACGACAACATAAAGTATCTTCGTATCCTCTTTAAAAAGCATGGTAAAATTAATTTTACGGCTTAAAGACATGGATTCCAGCTTTCGCTGGAATGACAATTACAGGCGTTTTCCAAGTGTGTCATTCCTGGCTTGACCAGGAATCCAGGATGCGTAAAGGTATAGTTACCATGAAATATAAAGAGGATACGTATCTTCTTATATTGCATGGTAAAGATAAAGAAGGAGGGCGGCGGAGGTTTTACACGTAGACTCTATAGTTAAAAGCAGACCCTGTTTCTGCCGGAGCGTTTGGCCTCATAGAGAAGTGCATCAGCGCGGTTTAAAAACTCTTCTTCTGTTTCGCCCTCTGTATATGTTACTACACCGAAGCTGCTTGTAATTCTTATATCGCATATGAGTTGGCTTTCAATGCTCACTCGCAAACGTTGCGCTACCTTAACAGCGGTATCCAATTTTATATTCGGCATCAGAATCACAAACTCTTCCCCGCCCCATCTTGCCAGTACATCCTGGGTACGAATTTGTTCGGATATGAGTTTGGCAAGTCCCTTTAAGGTGCAGTCTCCCAACAGGTGTCCATACTTATCGTTGACTGCCTTGAAATGATCTATATCAAAAAAAATCAAGGAAACAGGAGACTCACTGCACTGTCTGTTTGTTATGTGCATCGACAATGTGTTGTTAAAGTATCTCTTGTTATACACACCTGTCAACTCATCGGTGATGTTTGTAATCTCAAGCTCTTTTCTCTTGCTTTCATAATTTTCCACGTCGGTTAAGGAAAAGATGTATATTTCACTTTCAGGAATGTGGGCATACTTTAAAATATATGCCCCGGATAAATTGTTACAATCAGCCGTCTTTACGGAAACCATGAGCTCTTCTTCTTTGTGCCCTTTCAGGTAATTGATTAAGCTGATATACTCTGAAGAAGGATTACTGTCAGTATCCACGGCACCGGCATCTATATTTCTGGATAAAATGTCATCGGGATATTTATACTTGTCGGTAAATTCACTTATGGACCCGCAACTCAGAAAAGTAAGGAAGGTAGAGTTTGCAAACTCCACCTTTCCATTTCTTGTCGTAAAGATAAAGTTTGGCAGTGAATTGAGTATAAACCCTATCAGTTTGCTCTTTTCGTATAGCTCTCGTTTTTGCAGAGAAATGTTTACAAGTTTTACCATTATGTCAACGAGTTTGTGTGGGTCTATGGGTTTTTTTATGAAGCTGTCTATGTTGACATCTATGGCCTTAAGAAAAAACTCCTCATCATTAAAAGCGGTGGTGACTATTATCTTGGTATCATCGCGTATTGCTTTAATATGTTTGGCCATCTCAATGCCATCCATCTTAGGCATTCGTATGTCGGTAACTACAATGTCCGGACTTTGCGTTTTAAAAATATCAAGCCCCTGCTGACCATCAAAGGCATTAAATACTATTTTTACACGTTTTCTTAAAAATGCAGAGAGAATCCTGTTTATGTCCTCATTGTCTTCAACATACAGAAGCGTTACATCTTTCAGGATATCTTCGGCATCAGAATCTGTTATTTCAGAACGCATCGAAACATTATAACAGTATGAATTAACCGTGTCAAGTCCGTTTTATGCACTATGCACCCGTTTTTACCGTAAGCCATTTGAGCGCCCAGAACGTGTGTATGTTTCGCCAGAAGTCCTGCCTGTCCTTCAAGCCCAGACTTAGCAGGAAGGGACGTATCTGGTCTGCATACATGGAGGCAATCACAATAAATGGACGCCTGTTGCCCCGGAGCATATCCTGTATGTGTGATGGCTTGTGGATGCGCAATCCGTCGATGGTCTTGCCACACTTGCCCGGGTCGCCGTCTATGAAGCCCTCTGCCGGGATGGCTGAGTTGCGTAGCATGTTCAGAGTCAACTGCCCCGCCTGACCTGCACCCCAGATGTACAGAGGTCGCTTGTTAAAGAGGTTATTGGCCGTAACCGTCTGCTTTAATCTGTTGAGATAGCGTTGTTGGTAATACAGACGTATCTCAAGGTGTTCCTGTGCGGGTAGTTGCCCCTTGCGGGAGAGGGCATCGGGGGTGACCCAGTACAGACCGGTAACCTCGGGTAGGTGGTGTATTTCGTATTTTTCACCCAGACGCAACCAGAAATCCTGGTCTCCAAGTGCCTCGTACCGTGCATCGAAATATCCGATGTCGTCGTGGACGTCCCTGCGCCACATGGGATGCGGGCCTATCATGCAGTTGTACAGGAGGTCTTCGTAGCAGAACTCGGGCCACCTGTAGACGTCATGGCAGTGGTGGACATCAAAGGTCTGGTGGGGCACCTCGGTGAGGTAAGAGTCTCCGTAGACGAGCATACAGTTTGGGGTGTCGTTGAGATAGGCGGCCAAAATCCCAAAGGCGTCACGTCGCAGACGGTCGTTTGTGCTGAAGGTGGTGATGTATTGCCCCCGTGCTATTTGTATTGCCATGTTCCACGCTGCGTAGACGCCGATCCGGCTGCCGGTTCTGATGTATGTGATATTGGTGCAGCGGCGCTGATACTCCTGCACTATTGCCTGCTCGTTCTGCGGGGATGCGGCATCTACGACAATGATCTCCGTGTTGGAGGCGATGCTCTGTCCCTGGAGGTCTTCCAGAGACTCGCACATAAACTCCTCAGAGTTGTACGTGGAAACCAGCACGCTGACAAGCGGAGCAGTTCCTCCTTTAATCCCCCTCCCTTTATGGGAGGGTTGGGATGGGTTGCCGACAGCAGGATAGTTGATAACCTCAACGTTACTCAGTGTAAGGTAGCTGTCCGACCACCTCCACCGTGGCCGGATAAATTGCTCCACGCTGTTGCCATTGCAAGTGAAATCCGTGCCTCGTGCGCTGTCAACGACAATCCCCGGCCCTGGCGTACCTGTCGTGGACAAGGCTATTTTCATGGCATGTACAACGGCCTCCGGCGATATATCGCTGATACAGTAAGTGCGTTGATACTTGCACTGCCAGTTGCACCCGTAGCACTCCAGGGGCAGACACACGGCGGTCGTTAAGGGGCTGTAGGGGATAAAGCGTCCAAAGTGTCCGCCGCCAAGCACTACCACGTTTGTAACCCCCAGGGCAGAGGCCATGTGTGCCCCGGAGGAGTCCGCTCCGAGGTAGATGCGGCTCCTGCCGATTATGGCAGCGCTCTGACGGATTGTTGTCTTACCTGTAAGGTCATGGCAGGAGGGCAATTTTGCTCTTATGGCACCGGCTGCATCGGAGGCGTCCCTGCCCCCGACAATCACGCAGTGGTAGTCAGTAAAGCGCCCAAGTACCTCTGCATAGCCGTTATATATGTTGTGGCGGTTTTGTGCCCAGGGAAAAAGCGCTATAGTCATTTGCGGGTTTAACGAATTTTCCTCAAAGAAGCTACGGGCAAATGCCTCGTCCTCCCGGGAGAGCCACAGGAGCGGTTTGAGGACATCCCCGGTGGTATCAATACCAATCCCTCGTAAGAACTCCCCGTGTCTGTCCATTTCGGTGCGTTGCTGGCAGCAGGAGTAGATCAGCCTTGTGTATAGCGGGTTGTTGGTCTGTCTCAGTTGCAGGGTCATGCCGTTGGCGAAGTCGCCGTTGAAGGCAATACGTTGCGTGGCCATGCTGCCGATGGCGAGTGTGTCGGTAATGGGTTCCCGCGAAAAGACCGGATTCAATGTTATATCTGCTTTAAGAAGGCGCAGTTTTTTGAGCAGGGCGTTTCGATATTCGTCGTTGGTGTAGGCCATCTCCTTGTCAAACGTAATAACGTCGTCGATCTCCGGGCAATGGTCATAGAGTTCGGCAACATGCCCCTGGCAGAGAACTGTTATGGCGTGGTCGGGGAACCTCTTTCTTATTTCGGGCAACATCGACGAGGCAAGGATATTGTCGCCTATGGAGTCCGTTCGTACCCAGAGTAAGGTCATCTTTTTGCCAGCACTGTTGTTTTCTTGCATCATTGTCATATGCTTGTATAAATCCTTCTTACATTGCCTGAACTATGCTTAAGTATGACACATCGTTAGACTCTGGTTCAACATAGAAAAAAATACCGTACTTGACATCAACTGTCTTGCAACTGGTAAAATAGTGTCACCGCAGTTGCGGTAAGCCTACGTTAAAGGAAAAAAGATGGAACACGTACAAAAAATAGATACTAACGCCTCAGAAGATGAATTGAACCAGGCTGTTTTTTTGCTCCACCACGATGATGGTATGTTGCGGATGGAGCGTGACAATCGAAACATGAAAGCGCTCATGGACAATATACTAAGGAACGACTCCAACTGCATTGATGTTGGTGCACACGCCGGTGAGGTCTTAAACTGGATAGTCCAACGCTCTCCTGAAGGGGAGCACTATGCCTTTGAGCCACTGCCACAGTTCATCCCGCAGTTAAAGGCCGGATTTCCACGCGTTAACGTCCACCAGTGCGCCCTGAGTAACAGCGTGGGCACCGGTAAGTTTTGCCACTTCGTTAATATCCCGGGCTGGAGTGGTCTTAAACCACAACCATGCCCGATTGAGCCGGTCTCCGAGCAGATCGAGGTGGAGGTCAACATGCTGGATAACATAATCCCGCAGGCATTACCAATAAGGCTCATTAAAATCGACGTGGAGGGCGGAGAGTACGGCGTCATAGACGGCGCCAAAAAGACGATCAAACGCTGCCGGCCATACATCATCTTTGAACATGCCAAGGTGCACACCTTTGGTTATGGCACAACCCCTCAGATGCTCCACGACCTCATCGTAGGGGAATGCGGACTGGCCATCTTCAGTCTCGATGGCAGCGGCCCCCATTCAAAGGATACATTCGTGTCAAAGTACGAAGAGGCATTTGTAACGAGATACAGGAAACATACCGAAACAAACTTTTTGGCAAGGCCTATATAGGTATCCTCTTCATATTTCATGACAACTATACTGTTACGCATCCTGGATTCCTGGTTAAGCCAAGCAATGATTGCCAATACTTTGGATTCATGATAAAATTAAATATGACCAGGATTTACCTGATACTGTTTTTGATAAGCTCGGTGCTGCTTTTTGTCGTGATAGCGGCGATACAATCCGGCAACCAGGACAAAATCGCACTGTCTTCAACGGACTCATACATGGAGGGTGTGACCGTTGCGCACAGCGTCAACAACTCCGTCAAGTGGCATGCTACCGTCAGAAAGGTGCATTTGACGGAAAACCAAAAAAAAGCTGAAATGCAAGGGATAGCCATCAAACTTACCGACGGGGGTGTTACAATCAACGCACCTGAGGGCCTCTACGACGTTGGCGGCAACAGGGTCAACCTCGGCGGCGAAGTTGTGGCTTTGAGCAAGGATTATGAGATAAAATCCCGCAACGTGACCTGGGATTTTAACAAACAAGCACTGACCTCGGATGCCGGGGTTACACTGAAGGGCAGCCGTGTGACCCTAAAGGCGGCTTCTTTCAGGGCAGACAAAGGAGAATTGATTGAGCTCTATGGTGGAGTCATGGTTGTTATTAATTAGGCGGTTGATTTTTTTAACGATTGTTGCCTGCATAGCCTTGCCGTGTGCAGGCCTGAAAATACAATTGAAGGCAACGGCATTTGCAGAGACAACAACGAAGGACCGACTCATGCAGGGAGATAAAAACGTCCCGCTGATAATCACAAGCAAAAATCTCGTTGCTGATACAAAGAAAAAGACGGCCATCTTTACCGGTTCGGTCAAGGCGGTAAAGGGTGATACCACATTTTACGCCGACAAGATGGTGGTGTACTACGCCGATGGCGAAAAGAAGGTTGACCGTATAGATGCCACCGGCAACATAAAATTGGTCAAGGATGACAGCATCATAACGTCCGAAAGGGCCATCTACTCAGCCGGGGATGAAAGCGTAGTATTCACTGGCAGTCCCGAGGCCAGGGATAGCAAAAACCTTATCACCGGGACAAAGATGACCTACTTTCTGAAAGAGGAATACTCTGTCGTTGAAAACAGCAGCGTCTACATAAAAGACAAGGATAAATGAACACTCAAATAAACAAACAGACAAAAATTTCTATTCTGGAGGATGCGTAGAACAGGGCGTGCCAAGTAACTAGAGCATCTACTAAGGAAGGAAGAGGGGGGAGGGCAGGACGATTTGCCCTCTCCTGCTTCTTTAGAGCAGCCCTTCAATCTCCCTGATGTCCTGCGCAGTTATCAACGCATCAGTTATTGCATATAGCTTCGACTCATCTTTATACATTCTGATCTTCGGCATAAGGGATAAACCTCTTTCGCCAAATTTTCTCCTCAACAAAGTCTCAATCATATTATGCATACCTTCTACCCGACCTTCTACCCGGCCTTCTACCCGGCCTTCTACCCGGCCTTCTACCCGGCCTTCTACCCGGCCTTCTACCCGACCTTCTACCCGGCCTTCTACCCGGCCATTCTCTATGCCCTTCTGCACTCCTTGCATGAACCTTATATCCGTCTCCAGGTCGTATACTATCGGCATTTTATCCACCTCCTCTATTATGATCTTTTGCATGTCCCTCAACTTTGAAAAGACCTCTATTTCCTTTATATACATCGACAGGTCCAGGCCTCCGATGACACTCGCCACCAGCTCCTTTAATATCTCCCTTGCGAATGATCGCTCGCTGCGAGCCCCTCTGTCACACAATATCGAGATCGCTATCTCCTGAGGCACGCCGGAGTATAGAAATCGCTCACAGGAGACAGTCCTGATATCGATCAGTTCGTATTCGTAGTGAACATGGACAACGGGCATATCCAAGACGTTGTTCATAGCCATCTTGTCCTTGCCGATGAAGACAACGTACTGCTTTATTATGACCTCGTGCACCGAATAGAGATGGACAAAGTACCGCAGCATCCTCTTTAGCATCTTCGGATCATTGATACTCTGAATCTCAGCGTGTGCGATAAAGAACGGTTCATCACGGTTTTCCACCTTGATGACAAAATCCGCCTCCCGCTCGTCCGTTAGTTGCGTTATGACGTTGAGCTTGCTGATCTTATCGGCCTTAATCCCCAAGACCTTTTCTATAAGGGGTTGCTCGATCTTTTCAAGCAGCTCCTTCATGAGCTTGTCGTAGCTCCCTGGCCCTGTCGGTGTATCCATAACTTTATTATACTATACGGAGGCTAAAAACTGCTATAATGAAATGACACCCCTGGATATATCCGGGGCAGTTGACAACAGATTCATCCTTGTGATACAGTAAGGTGGTTGTTTGATTTTTTTGATATATATAGCAAAGGGGTGTATGGATAGATTATGAAGTTTGCTCCGGAAGGGATACCGTTTTTCATAGCCGCGTTGATCCTGACGCTGGTTGTGTATTGGTTCACACGACACTGGGTTACGGGTTTGCCGGTGATGATACTGTTTTTTATGTTTTTCTTCTTTCGCGACCCAGACCGTGTCACCCCCTCACAAGCAGACGCCATCATAGCCCCCGCAGACGGCAAGGTCATAGTGATAAAGCAGACATTTGAAAAGGACTACCTCAAGCGAGAGGTGTTGCAGTTTAGCATATTCATGTCGCCGCTGAATGTGCATGTAAATCGCGCCCCCTTTGACGGCACCGTTGTCAGCGTCAAACACACCAGCGGGAGCTTTCACAAGGCGTATCTGGATGAGGCCTCCAGCAATAACGAAAACATAGCCATGGTCATGGCCACGCCCATGGGAGACATCCTGGTCAGACAGGTGGCGGGTTCCGTGGCGCGCAGGGCCGTTTGTCGCGTCAACCCCGGCGACGTCCTCAAAAAAGGACAACGCTTTGGGATCATCAAGTTCAGCTCCAGGGTGGACCTCTATCTGCCTCCGGAGGCACAGATTACGGCACAGGTGGGCGATAAACTCAAGGCCGGTGAGACCGTCATTGGCCGCTACAACGCTGCACCCAACACCACGAAAGACAATCAAGGCCAACCCTCAGACCAAACTCCAGGCCAAACCCCACAACAAACGCCGTCATGAAAAAAGGCGTCTACATCCTGCCAAACGCCCTGACGCTCTGTGGCATGTGCTGTGGCTTCTACGCCATTGTGGCCTCAATGAAGGGACAGTACGTCGATGCCGGAACGGCTATAATCATTGCGAATATATTTGACGGCCTCGATGGCTGGGTCGCCAGACTGACAAACAGTGCGTCGAAGTTTGGCATAGAGCTTGACTCGTTGTCAGACCTCGTGGCATTTGGCGTAGCCCCGGCAGTGGTGGCCTATGACTGGGCACTAAAACCCCTGGGACGGATCGGATGGGCCGTGGCATTTCTCTATGTCTGTTGCGGGGCGCTGAGACTTGCCAGATACAACGTGCAGATGGTCTCAACGGAAAAAAAGTACTTCACCGGTATGCCAATACCTGCCGCCGCTACAATACTGGTAACTTTTATCATCTTCCACGAATACCACTTTGAAAGGGCAAATGTCAACAACATCCTGGTTGCCGTTATTACATTTGTGCTGTCGATCTTTATGATAAGCACGCTCAGATTTCACGGCCTAAAGGAGCTTGACCTCAAAAAGAGAAAGCCGTTTCCGTTTCTGGTGCTGTTGATAATCATGATCACCATTATTATAATGAATCCGCCAGTTACGTTGTTTGTCTTTGGCTTTTTGTATATGGCTGTTGGTATAATAGAGAACATATATCTGCTGTATACCCGTAAGAGTCGGGCAGTGAATCTAACAACGAAAGGTGATAACAGGCAATGAGACACGTCAGAGTCTTTGACACAACCCTCAGGGATGGCGAACAGTCCCCAGGGGCAAGCATGAACTTGAAGCAAAAACTCCAGATTGCCAGACAACTGGCCAATCTCAAGGTCGATATCATAGAGGCTGGTTTCCCCATAACCTCCCAGGGGGACTTTGAGGCCGTCAAGGTCATCGCCGAGGAACTGGACACCGTCACGGTGGCCGGTCTTGCACGGGCACGCATTGAAGACATAGACAGGGTGGCAGAGGCCATCAAAAACGCCAAAAGAACCGGCAGAATACACATAGTCATAGCAACATCGGATATTCACCTCAGGTTTAAACTCAAGATGACTCGTGACGAGGTCCTGGACGCCGCCATCAGGGCCGTAAGACACGCCCGTCAGTACACCGATGACATAGAGTTCTCCGCCGAAGACGCCACGCGCTCAGACTGGGACTTCCTGTGCAGAGTCACCGAGGATGTCATAAATGCTGGCGCTACCACGGTCAATATCCCCGACACGGTGGGCTATACGACCCCCTTTGAGTACGGCGAACTCATCGAGTATCTGATGAACAGCGTCCCAAACATAGATAAATGTACCGTCTCCGTCCACTGCCACAACGACCTGGGCCTGGCCGTGGCCAACTCCCTGGCGGCCATATACAAGGGGGCCGGGCAGGTGGAGTGTACCATAAACGGTATCGGTGAACGGGCCGGCAATGCCTCCCTGGAGGAAATCGTCATGGCCCTCAAGACACGCCCAAAGTTATTCGAAGCCGACACCAATGTCGTCACACGGGAGATTTATAATACCAGCTTGATGGTATCCAAAAACACCGGAATGATCGTTCAACCTAACAAGGCAATAGTTGGAGCCAACGCCTTTGCCCATGAATCCGGCATACATCAGGACGGATTCCTCAAGGAGCGTTCCACGTATGAGATACTCAGACCCGAGGACGTCGGCATCCCGGGCAGCAAGCTCGTCCTGGGCAAACACTCCGGCAGACACGCCTTTAAGGACAGGTTGAGGCAACTGGGCTTCTTTCACCTGACGGATGACGAGCTGAATCAAACCTTTGAACGCTTCAAGGCACTGGCAGACCAAAAAAAGTGCATCTTTGATGAAGACATCGTATCGTTGATCAGCGAAGAAATATCAAAGACAGACCACGTCTACAACCTTGTCTCTTTGCGGATAACTTGTGGCACCGAAGACAAGCCGATTGCGCAGATAACCATAACTAAATTAGGCCAGGAGCTTAAAATCGAAAGCACCGGAGACGGCCCCGTGGACGCAACCTATAATGCAATCATTCAACTGACAGAAACAAAGAGCCAACTGCTCAAATATGAGGTCAAAAGTATCACCGGTGGCACAGATGCCCAGGCAGAGGTCTTCGTGACCCTTGAAGAGGGAGGCAGAACGGTTAGAGGAGCCGGCTCCCATACGGATACCATTGTGGCCTCGGCAAAGGCATACCTGGACGCCATCAATAAACTCGAAGGTAAACACAGAGTCATACGGCAAGGGGTCTGATTTTATCAGGATCGGCAGTCATAATTAACCCCTAAGATAAAGAAAGAAGAAAGGGGTGGCTCCGCTTCTTTTTCGCTCCAGGAGGGGTCAGCGACCCCCGGCTCAATGCACTCCTGGCCCCTTTAGAACCCCCCGCAAGGGGAGGGGCGAGGCGCCCCGGCCAGAAAGAAGTCCCCTTGACCCCTTCTTACCTTGTTGACAGTGATTTGATTATACACAACTTCCAAACTGTCACGTTTAATAAAAAAAACACTAACAGATAAGTCAAGTTATTGACATAAACAAAAAAATATATTTATAATATTCATGAGCAAAAATGGAGCAGACAAAAGACAGGCATTATCTCAATAAACTCCTTGGGCAATCGCCTCAGATGAAACAGTTGCATGCGACTATAGAGAAGGTTACGAACTCGGACTCTACGGTACTCATCTGCGGAGAGAGCGGCACGGGTAAGGAGCTTGTGGCAAAGGCGATTCACTACTGCAGCAACCGTGCGGAGAGTTCGTTTGTCCCTGTAAACTGCGGAGCTATCCCCAGTGAACTGTTGGAGTCCGAGCTGTTTGGCCACGAAAAAGGCGCCTTCACCGGGGCAATCAATACCCGCAAGGGACGCTTTGAACTTGCCGACAGCGGCACTATTCTGCTTGATGAGATCGGGGAACTGCACCCGACCCTCCAGGTGAAACTGTTGCGGATCATCCAGGAGCGTGAGTTCGAGCGGGTGGGCGGGATAAAGACCCTCAAGGTAGACGTCAGAATACTGGCCGCCACAAACAAGAACCTTGAGGTCGCCACCAAAAACGGCGACTTCCGTGAAGACCTCTTCTACCGCCTCAACGTGATCCCTGTCTTTCTGCCGCCACTGCGACAGAGAAAGGAGGACCTCCCACTGCTGATAGAGCACTTTATGACGGGCTTTTGCTGCAAACAATGCAAAGAGCCATTAAAGATATCCCCGGAGGCAATGAACCTCATGATGAAATACCACTGGCCAGGCAATGTCAGGGAACTTGAAACACTCATAGAGCGTTGCGTCATCCTCGACGACACCGGAGTGGTTGAGGTTAAAGACCTGCCTGAGCGATTCCTCCAGTCAAAGCCGCCCCAGACCACCACTGCGGAGTCTCTGATGCAACTGCCCCTGGAGGGCATAGACCTCAACGCGATCCTGGACGAAATCGAAAACAACTTCATCACTCAGGCCCTGCAGCGTGCCGGTGGCGTAAAGAGCAAGGCAGCCGGAATGCTCGGCCTTAACAGAACCACGTTCCTGGAAAAACTCAAAAAGCGCCGAATCGAATTCAAAGACAAAGACCTCTTTAGCGCATAAGCAGCCGGTTTGATTAAATCAATGCCTGAACAGATCGAAACTCCCAAGAAACACAAGCGCATTGGCACGAAGACAAGCTCCTTCGGAATACCAGGGAGGGTGAACCATGATTCTTCGGAGTTCTACGACAGCAAACTGTATGGGGACAAGCAAATCTCTGAACCGGTCAGGGTCATTGAAAATACGATTGCACCAGATAAGCTTGACAAAATATATTGCAAATCAAGCGAAACGATGGATGAAATCCCCGACGGCAGTGTCCACCTGATGGTTACTTCACCACCGTATAATGTGAAAAAAGAATACGATGAAGACCTGTCACTTGAAGAATACAGGGCGTTATTAAAAAAAGTGTTCAGGGAAACATACAAAAAGCTGGTGACAGGCGGCAGGGCATGTATCAATGTTGCCAACCTGGGGAGAAAGCCCTACATTCCCCTGCACTGTTATATCATTGAGGATATGATCGACATCGGTTTCCTGATGAGGGGCGAAATCATCTGGAATAAGGCATCAAGCGCAAGCGCCTCAACGGCCTGGGGAAGTTGGTTGTCTGCCGCTAACCCTGTACTAAGAGACATCCACGAGTATATTTTGATTTTTTCCAAGGAGTCGTTTTCCAGAAAAAAATGGAATAAGGAAAATACAATAATGAAGGAAGAATTCTTAGAGTTGACCAAAAGCCTCTGGACATTCCCCGCCGTCTCTGCAAGGAGCATCGGACACCCGGCCCCATTCCCCGAAGAACTACCACGTAGACTGATGCAACTCTATACCTTCAGCAAAGATGTAGTCCTGGACCCGTTCTGTGGCAGCGGCACTGCCTGTATTGCCGCACTGAAAAATGGCAGACACTATATCGGATACGACATAGAACCGACCTATGTGAATTTAGCAAACCAAAGGATAGGAGCATGTGCAAAAGTCTTGATATAGATGCAGTGTTGAGCATGATGGGGTCAAGGGGGCTGGCCCCCTTGCAGGGGGTTCTAAAGGGGGGCGGAGCCGCCCCTTTTTTTCTCTTAGTGTCAGAGGATTGACGCCTGACGGAAAAATTTTCCCGTTGGCAAGCCGTATAATTGATGCCCGTATGTGGCATAGTTTTTGAATCTAACGAAACGAGATAACTATAAATGAGGATGGCTAAAATGAATAGACACAGACTATTATCGTTGCTTTTAGTGTTGACACTGCTGCTGTCAAACACCGTGGCAGAGGCCCTGAACATCGCCGACATTTTAACGACCGAGGAGCTTAAAAAGGCTTGGGTGCTGCTTGAGATGAAGGAGTACAACTCGGCAGTGGATATGCTCAGTGGCTGCTATGACAACTCAAAGGGTCAGGCAGACCTCGTAGCGTCGTGCAACTTCATATACGCCAAGATACTGGAGGCAAAACAGGAAACGGCCAAGGCCGTCGATCGCTACAGAAAGGCCTACCAATATGCCGCCAACGTCAAGATAAAGGAA
Source organism: Candidatus Magnetobacterium casense (assembly GCF_000714715.1). Lineage (GTDB taxonomy): Bacteria > Nitrospirota > Thermodesulfovibrionia > Thermodesulfovibrionales > Magnetobacteriaceae > Magnetobacterium > Magnetobacterium casense. Next base: position 41,010 of record NZ_JMFO01000005.1, on the reverse strand, counting down.
GAAGCCCTTATGAGACGCTCCGAGCTTAACCTGCAAAAGAACTTCAACAACGACGCCAAGTTGGGGTTTCAGACGTTCATAAATAACTACCCCAACTCCAGGCAGATTAACAAGGCATACATCGGGCTTGCAAAGAGCCTGTCTGCGCTTGGCAAGCCGGCAGAAGCCCTTGAGGCACTTGACAAGTCCGGCAGCAATAGCAGCGAAGTGCTCTTTGAAAAGGCCAACACACTCCAACGCCTTGGCAGAGTCAAGGAAGCCGGAGACATATACACAACGGCCATGCTCAAGGACCCCGGATATATCAAGAAAAACAACGATGAAACCCTCTACAATTATGCCGAAAACATGCTGGCTTCCGGAGACGCCAAAAAGGCACGTGCGGCATTTGCAACCATCCGGGACCCCGAGTTGCGTGACAAGGCCACGCTTGGATTTGCCAAGGTGGCGCTGAAGGAATCAAAGCCCGATGTGGCTGCGGAGTATCTAAAAAAACTCACCAACAGCAAGGACAAAGAGGTCAGGCAAGAGGCCGTGCTTAACCTGTCCAAGGTTCAGTTGCAGAGTGGCAAGACGGATGAGGTCAAGAAAAACCTCAAGACTCTCAAAGGAATGGGGCTCAGGGAAAACGCCAAAGATGAACTGGCATCACTGCAAATAGACCTCGACGTCAAGGAAAAAAAGTACAAGGATGCGGCAGCCTCCATCAAGAAACTCTACGCCAAGGAACCCGGTTCCAAGACGATGCTTGACAGGATGGAGGGGGTCATGTCCGAGGCCATGCAGGGCGACAACGACCAGTTCGTAGACCTGTGGCTCACCTACGGCGCGATGCTCCTGGATAAGTCGCGGGAGCCGTTTATATTGAAAGCCAAGGATGCCCTCAAAGATACGGGTAAACCCTACGTGGACGTCCTGACGTGGATATCCAAAAACTCCTCAGACACGGAAAGGCACAAGGCCCTGGGTGAACTGACGGAGATATACTCGGACGCCGGCGACAAGGCATCTGCGGTCAGGTCTCTGGCGGAGATGAAAAGCCTCAAGGTTCCAGGCGATGATCTCCTGCGAACCGAGGCACGCATAAACTTTACCAACCGTGACTACGGTGAGGCACTCAAGACCCTCATGCTCATAAAACAGTTCAACAAGGAAGACGTAGAACTTATACGTGACTCTATGCTGATGTCGCCCAAGAACGAAACAGCCGTGCTATCCTACGAAAAGGCCCTCAAGGACTCCGGCGGAGGCACAACCGAAGACTACCTCGCCATTGCCGACGCCTTCTACGACCTTGGCAACACGGAAGGCGCAACCGGCTACTACAAAAAGGCCCTTGCCGCAGAGCCGGCAAACCAATGGGCATCCTATCGACTCGGTGTCATTTTGTCCCCCAAGGAGTCTGAACCCATACTGAAGAACCTCAGCCTTGGCGCCTCCAATATCAGCCGACTCTCCAAGGCAGCCCTGAAGGAACAGCAGATCAACAAGCGCATCGCCGAAGGGAAACTCTGATGGAAGACATCAGTAGCTTAAACGAGGCATTCCAGAGCTTTACGATAGCCTCCAAGAGCCTTGAGCAAATATATGAGAGGCTCCAGGAAAAGGTGCATTACCTCACAATCGAGCTTGAGGATAAGAACAAACAACTGCAACAGGCCCTCTGCGACACCCAGGAGGCCAAGGACAACCTCCGTGGCATACTCGAGAGTCTCCGGGAGGCCATCATAGTGCTGGATACCAATGAACACGTGACGATGTTTAACCGTGCGGCTGAAAAGATGCTCTGCATGAGCACACGGGACGTCGTCGGCAAACCGTTTGATTCCCTGAACCTCGTCATAGAAAAGGATGGCACAGATATCTGGCTCACCGCCGGTGGCAACCGGTACAACGTGGTCATCTCACGCTCCAACATCCTTGACGTCCAGGGGGCTACGCGCGGTGTGGTCATACTGCTGCAGGATATCACCCGGATCAGGGAGCTGGAGTCCCAGCAGGAACGCAACAAAAGACTCATAGCCATGGGCGAAATGGCCGCCCAAATAGTCCACGAAATCCGAAGCCCGCTGTGCAGCATCGAACTCTACGCCAGTATGCTCGAAAACGAACTCGGCGAAACACCCAACTCCAACCTCGCACGGGGTATCTCCATGGGCATCAGGAGCCTCAATAACATCCTGACAAATATGATATTTTTTGCAAAACCACATAAACCAAAATTCTACGAAGTAAATCTAAGCGACGTCATAGATGAATCGCTGTTTATGCTGATGCCGCTGATTGAGTCACGTGGCGTCTCCATTGACAGACACAGCGGAGATGGCGACATGATATCGGGAGATGGCGAGCTGCTCAAACAGGTCTTTATGAACATAATAATAAACGCCGTCCAGGTAACGCCCGACGGAGGCACCGTCAAGGTCATAGAAAGGGCCAACGATACACACGCCTTTGTCGAAATCATTGACGAGGGCGAAGGGATAAAACACGAAAACCTCGAGAGGATATTTGACCCCTTCTTCAGCACCAAGGAAAAGGGCACCGGACTTGGACTGGCCATAGCATCAAAGATACTGCTGGTGCACGATGGCACGATAAAGGTAAAAAGCGAGATTGGCAAGGGCAGTTGTTTCCAGCTCTGTCTGCCACTCTGCGAGCAACGAGATTTAGGAGGTAGCTTTGGAAGCAACGATGGCTAAACCGATACTGTTAGTTGATGATGACCCTCAGATGAGGGATGCGCTCAAGGAGGCAATCCAGCGCCTTGGGCACAGCACGGTGGTCGCCGAAAACGGCCAGGATGCCCTGACCAGGTTGGGCAACACGCCATTTGCCATGGTGGTAACGGACATGCAGATGCCCAAGATGGATGGTCTGTCTTTTCTCAAAGAGCTGAGAAAGCGGGTCGGCAAACTTCCAGTGCTTGTAATAACGGGCTTTGGTACCGTGGAAAATGCCGTCGAAGTCATGAAGGAGGGTGCGACGGACTACCTGATGAAGCCGTTCTCTTTTGACAAACTCACCAGGAAAGTACATACCATCATGGAGGGTCTCACGGGTAGTCGCGAGATCGTCAGCACCAATGCCAAGATGAGACGCATCTTGCAGATAGCCAGTGAGATATCCACCAGCGATACCACAGTGCTGATCTACGGCGAAAGCGGCACGGGTAAAGAACTGATCGCCCGACACATACACAGACACAGCCACAGAAAGGATAAACCCTTTGTTGCCGTAAACTGTGCCGCCATCCCTGACAACCTCATGGAGTCCGAACTCTTCGGACACGAAAAAGGCTCCTTCACCGGGGCAACCGAACGAAAGATCGGAAAGTTCGAGCTGGCCAACGACGGCACCATACTCCTGGATGAGATCGGTGAGATGTCCATGGGGTTGCAGGCCAAGCTCCTGAGGGTGCTGCAGGAGAAGGAGATCGACAGGGTCGGGGGCCGACACACCATCCCGATAAACATCCGCGTCCTGGCCACAACCAACCGGGACCTGTACAAGGAATCCACCGAAGGCAACTTCAGGGAAGACCTGTATTACAGACTGAGCGTTTTTCCCATACACGTCCCACCGCTGAGGGAGAGGGCGGACGATATCATCCCCCTGAGCGAGCACTTCATAAAGAAGTTCTCTGCCCTCCTGGGCAAGGAACTCAAGGGGCTTAACAGGGATGCCGCCGCCTTCCTTGAGGCCAAACAGTGGCGTGGCAATATCCGTGAACTCGAAAACGTCATCCACCGGGCAGTGCTACTGTCCAAGGGCGAGTTTATCACCACGGACGACTTCATGTGCGACACCGACGCCCCCGTTGCAACGATGGCGGTGGACAACTCCGCCAAGGGAATCAAGGAAATGGAAAAAGACCTGATCCTGAAAACCCTCAAGGACGTCAGTGGCAACAAGACCAAGGCTGCCAAAATATTGGGTGTCAGCGTCAGAACTATCAGAAATAAACTCAACGAATACGGGAAGTTTTTTCCCGATGCATAAAAAATATAGTTGGTTTTTTGACACTAAGTTTGTGTCAGACACAAAAAAAGCCGATGTGTCACCGAAAAAAAAAACACAACACGAGTTCGTTTTTTATGTTATTATATAGTTACTTAGACACTGGCAGGTAAATAATAACATTAGATAACGGGTAGGTTGTTTTCAGGAACAGACGCAATGGTACGGCACTTGCATTATAGAGCGTGTGCAGTGTAGAGAAGAAAAAAACTAAGGAGGCCTTTATGGATAAAGGTGTTGATGTATCAGAGAGATTGTTAGGGATGACATCAGTCAGGCACAAGGTAATATCGTCAAACCTGGCCAACTCCGATACGCCTGGATATAAGGCGCGGGATATTAAATTCAGTGCGTTCTTTGATGACGAAAAACTAAAGATGGAGACCACAAGCGATCTCCACTTTAAATCGGGTCAGAGCGCCGGCAAGGGCAACATGACGGTAGAGGAAACTACGGCCAAATGGGGAGACAAAAACAACGTGGAATTGGATGTAGAGGTGGCCAAGATGACGGAAAACGCCCTGCTTAATCAGGCGGCGGGTAAACTGGTATCGTCCAAGTTCCGCATGTACAAGTCCGCAATGAAGAGGGGGCAATAATGGATACATTTGGTGTATTCAATGTAAGTGCCTCTGCGCTCGTTGCACAACGCCAGCGGATGAACTCCATAGCCTCCAACGTGGCAAACATACACACGACAAGGACACAGGAAGGCGGTCCGTACAAGCGACAGGACGTGGTCTTTGAGGTCCTGCCCATAGGCAAGGTCGAGGAACAGGCAATGGGCGTACAGGTGTCGAAGGTGCTGCAGGATGAAAATCCGCCCATGAAGGTCTATAACCCCTCGCACCCCGATGCAGATGAGGATGGCTACATCTCACTGCCTAACGTAAACGTGGTGGAAGAAATGGTCAACATGATGACGGCGGCACGTGCATATGAGGCCAACGTATCGGCCTTTAATATATCAAAGGGAATGTTCTTGAAGACTTTAGAAATAGGGAGGTATTGATGTCTGAATTTAAAATATTGGGTTCAAGCGTGGGACAGGATGTCCAACAAACACCGACGGACAGGAAGGACGCAGCCGGAGGGTTTGACACGGCACTGAAAAATGCCTTTATCGAAGTGGATGCTATACAGAAAGAGGCCGATAAGGCCATCGAGGCCCTGGCTACCGGCGGGGATGTCACCCAGGCAGTCCTTGCAATGGAAAAGGCCGATATGTCGTTCCAGTTGATGCTGGAGGTACGCAACAAACTCCTCAACGCCTACGACGAGGTGATGAGGATGCAGGTATAGGGGGCATACAATACATCCCGGCACCAGCCGAGGCCCCTGAAAACGTTGCTCTCCTGGTGTTGGTAAAGGGTGTGCTGGTGTATGGGTGTGCCATATCGCCCCGGTTGTGCGTGGCATATGGCATGGACAGATGTTTATATAACGTTGTAGTTTTTATATCAGGTGTTTGGCTGGTGCATATGCAGAGTAAGTTTATGTATTGCAATAATGTTGTCTTTTTTTACGGTTTTAAATCCATAGTATAGGAGCAGAGGTTGTATGGCAAATATTTTTGATATAGTAAAGGGATGGTCTACGAGGAAAAAGATAATCCTCATATCCTCTGTAGTGATGGCAATCGCTTCATTGATCTTAATAATTTCGTGGTCTCAGGCGCCCACCTACCAGGTGCTGTTTGCCAATCTGTCCGAGGCCGATGCCGGCAGCATAGTTAATAAATTACAGGAACTAAAAGAACCCTATAAACTGACCTCCAACACCATCCTTGTGCAAACCGACAGGGTGTACGACCTGCGCCTCAAGCTGGCCGCCCAGGGACTGCCACAGGGAGGAGGGGTCGGCTTTGAGGTATTTGACAAGACCAACTTCCAGGTGACGGACTTTATGCAAAAGCTGAACTATCGCAGGGCGCTGGAGGGCGAACTCTCACGCACTATCCTGTCGCTGACGGAGATAGACCGTGCACGTGTGCATCTGGCAATTCCTGAGAAGTCTTTATTCATAAAAGAGCAGGAACCCCCCACTGCCTCCATCCTGGTAGCCCTCAAACATGGCAGGGTATTGTCGCAGAGTCAGATACAGGGCATAGTGCATCTGGTCTCCAGCAGCGTTGAGGGGCTCAATCCCAAAAATGTAACAATAGTAGACAACAGCGGCGACCTGCTGACAAAACCCGTCGATGATGCCATCGGATTGACGGCCACACAGCTTGAATACCAAAAGAAGTTCGAAAAAGACGTCGAAATCCGAATCAAAGACATCCTCGAGCCCGTCATAGGCAAGTCCAGGGTCAGGGCACGTGTGACGGCAGATATAGACTTTTCACGCACCGACAAGACCGAAGAAAAGTTTGACCCCGAGGGCCAGGTGGCCAGGAGCGAACAGACGGTGAAAGAGAAATCAACAACAATGGGCCCTGGCGGTGTCCCCGGTGTGCAGTCCAACCTCCCCGGCAAGGCCACGGCACAGGCCCAAGGGTCACAAACACAGTCCCAAAAACAGAGCGAAACCATAAACTACGAAATAACCAAGGTGACAAATCATACACAGGGACAGTTTGGAAACGTCAAAAAATTGTCAGCCGCCGTCCTGGTTGATGGCGTATACACCGCAACCACAAAGGACGCCAAGGGTGCACCGGTTGCCAAAGAGGTAAAGTACACCGCCCGCACGGACGATGAAATCAAAAGATACGAAGAACTCGTAAAAAAGGCCATCGGCTTTACCCTGGAGCGTGGCGACCAGGTGGCAGTTATCAATATGCAGTTTGAGCCGGATACCAAAGAGGTTATCCCTCCACCAAAAAGAGACTACGTCCAGGATGGCATTCTGGTAGCCAAGTACCTGGCCCCTCTGGTCGTTGCCCTGCTGTTCCTGCTTTTTGTAGTGAGGCCAATCATAAAGACGCTGACAACCCCCCCGGCACCGTCAAAGGCTGCAGCGCTGCCATATCCCAAGACTGTTGCCGAACTCGAACGGGAAATGAAGAAAAAAGAAGAACAGGCCAAGGCCGAGGAATGGAACATATCCCTGCCACCATCTGATGAGTTGCCGATCAAGCGGCAAATGAATGAGTGGTCACAGTGGGTCATGTCCAATCCCGCATCAGCCGCTCAGATAGTAAAAGAATGGATAGAAGGCGAGGAGGCATAATATGTCAATCTCAGGACATGAAAAGGCGGCCATCTTTCTCACTGCAATAGGCGAAGACGCAGCCGCAGAGATAATGAAAAACCTTGATATCAAGGAAATAGGAAAGATCAGCTCCGTGATGAGCAGAACCCCTTCCGTCAAGGAAGAAGATATAAAAAAGGTCTTTATAGAGGCCGCAAAAAAAATCCAAAAGGGTGAAATATTCTTCTCCGGAGCCAATTACCTCAAACAGATGCTGACCAAGGGACTGGAGGAGAAGACCGCCAAGAGGTTCCTGGAAAAAGCAGCCGTTGAAATCACCCTGGAGTCCTTAAAGAAGGTTGATGCCAAAAAGCTGACCAACTTCCTGCTGACCGAACACCCGCAGACAATAGCCCTGATCCTAAGCCTCCTGGACCCCGGTCAGGCGGCAGTAGTGTTGGGTTCACTGCCAAAGTCGCTCAAGGTCGATGTCACCATGCGAATGGCAACCACCGAGGGTATCCCCATTGATGCCATCGAGGAAATAGAAGACGTCCTCAAGAGTGAGCTTGACCTCGAACGTGGTGCCGGCATAAAGGTCGGAGGGGTTAAAAAGGTTGCTCAAATCCTCAACCAGACCGATAAGTCAACCGAAGAACTCATTCTCGACAACATCGAAAGCCACGATTATGAACTGGCCGACTCCATCCGACAACTGATGTTTGTCTTCGAAGACCTCGTAAGACTCGACGCCAGAGGCATTCAGATGGTCCTCAAGGAAATCAGCACGGAAGACCTATCGTTGGCCCTGAAAACTGCCTCCGAAGGACTTAAAGACAAGATATTCAAAAACATGTCCAAGAGGGCGGCCGAAATCCTCAAAGAAGACATGGATGTGCGTGGCCCCGTGAAGATATCCGAGGTCGAAAAGGCACAGCAAAACATAATCAAGAAGGCACGAGAACTCGGCGAAGAAGGCAAGATCATGCTGCCTGGCAGCGGTGAGGAAGAAAGGCTTGTATAGAGGCAGACTCATAAAAGGTATGGAAATAGCACCCTACAAAATGCCGACACTTGAACCTAATTCAAGGAAACCCGTAAAACGCAATCCCTTTGACTCTGCGCTGCCCGAATCCGTACCACCGTCAAGTTCAGCTCCGGCCATTGACGTCAACAACAATGGCGACGAAACCCACGCCGAAAAAGTCCCGGACATCGCACAGATCAAGCGCGACATAGAGCACATGCACCAGGAGGCCATACAAAAAGCCACCGCAGAAGCCGCCCGCATAAAACAGGACGCCTACCAAAAGGGACTGGAAGAAGGCGAAAAAACGGGTATGAAAAACGCACACGATAAGACAATATCCATGCTCGAACAAATAGCAAAAGTCATAGAGGAAGTAAAGACCTTCAGAACCAGATCAATAGATGGCCTGCAACCACAAGTGGTAGAGCTGGCAATCAGTATCGCCCGGAAAATTATCGGCGAAGAATTCTCCGCAAAGCCTGAGATAATTGTCTCCGTGGTCAGGGAGGCCCTGACGCGGATCGATAAGGCAGGACATGTCACAATCAAAGTCAACCCGGCCGTGTATGACCTGTTCATGCAACACAAGGACAGCCTCATAGATATCTACCCCGATGTCGGTATTGAGGTTGACCCGATGGCCTCACAAAGAGGCCCGATTGTCGTAGGAACAACCGAAGAAATCATCACCGATATTGAAGAACTGCTAAACAATGCTGTTGAAGATATGAGGGATAACGTTGTCCTCCATTGACCTCTCCCCCTATATAAAGGCCGTCAAGGAAGCCAACCCGTTGAGGGTTTATGGCAGAGTGGTTGAGATTACGGGAATGATCATCAAGTCTGCCGGCCTCAAGGCAAGCGTGGGCGAGGCCTGCAAGATATATTCCGATAGTCAGCCTCCTATAAACGCCGAGGTCGTTGGCTTTAAGGATGGCAAGGAGCTGCTCATGGCCACGGGTGACATCTCGTGGATCAAGCCCGGCAGCAGGGTCTTTCCGCTGGGACGCAAGGTCTCCATCAAGGTCGGACAAGGACTCATCGGTAGGGTAATCAATGAATCCGGCGTGCCCATCGACGGAAAAGGACCAATCAACGGCATCAACTATCCCATCTTTGAGGTGCCCTCCAATCCCCTGTCAAGGGAAAGGATCAGGGACGTCATAGACCTGGGGGTATCCGCCATTAATGGACTTCTGACCTGTGGCAAGGGCCAGAGAATCGGGATCATGTCTGCCGCCGGCGTGGGCAAAAGCGTCCTGATGGGGATGATTGCCAAGTACACAAAGGCCGATGTCAACGTCATAGCACTCGTTGGCGAACGCAGCAGGGAGGTCAGGGAGTTCATCGAACGTGACCTCGGACAGGAAGGCATGGAACGCTCTGTGGTAGTGGTCTCCACCTCCGAACAATCACCCGTGGCAAAGGTAAAAGGCGCCTTTGTGGCCACCGCTATTGCATCATACTTCCGGAGCATACAAAAAGACTGTCTGCTCTTTATGGATTCCCTCACCAGGGTGGCAATGGCGCAGAGGGAGATCGGTCTTGCCGTGGGAGAACCACCGGCTTCCAAGGGCTACACTCCGTCCGTCTTTGCACTGCTACCAAAACTCCTGGAGAGAGCCGGCACGACAGGCGGTAAGGGCAGTGTCACAGGCATATACACAGTCCTGGTTGAGGGCGACGACATCGCAGACCCCGTGGCGGATGCCGTGATGTCAATACTCGATGGACACATCATACTGTCAAGGGCACTCGCAATGGAAAACCACTACCCCGCTATCGACGTGCTACGCTCCATTAGCAGAATCATGACCGATATCATCGACGACGAGCATAAAATGTTCGCCGGTAAGTTCGTAGAGACCCTGGCCACATACAAACGCTTCGAGGACATGATCAACCTCGGCGCATACAAAGAAGGCTCAAACCCAAAGGTTGACTACGCCATTGCCATGCTAGAGGTGCTCAACAAGTACGTAACACAGCAGATGAACGAAAAGTGTGACTTCAATACCAGCATTGCAAACCTCCGCAAACTATTCACAGGACAATAAGTACATGGCAAACGTTAAGACCCTCGGAAGGTTACAGCAGATAAGACAGTACAAAAAAGATGAGTTGGAAGCAGAGTTTAAAAAGGTCCTCATTGCCCTGATGCAACAGGAGGATGTTCTCAACACCCTGTACGTAAACCTTACCAATCTGACCGTACAGATGAATGAAAAACAGACCAGAGGCTTTCGCAACGCCTATGAGTTGTCACTGTTTTACGATTACATGGAAACCTTGAACAAGCTGATTCAAAAACAACAAGAGCTGGTACGTCAGATGACGGTAGTGTTTGAAGAGAAAAAGGCCGAATTGCTTGAGGCATATAAAGAAGTTAAAATCGTTGAAAAACTAAAAAACAAGGTGATTGCTGACAATGACAAGGCAGCCGCACGCCAGGAACAAAAGGAGTTGGACTATGTATATCTTTCCAGATTACCGAGATATTAGTCGCCGGGGTATCTGTGTAACGTTGATTGCCATTGTGTTGTTTGTCCACTGCCTCAGTGTTGATGTTGTTGGCGCACAGAATGGCTCCAGTAGCAGCGCCAGTCATGCAGACGATGCCAAAAAGACAAAAGGAAATGAGCCACCACCCCCTAAGGCCGAACCCAAGGTCAGTCAATCGGAGCTTGTACGAAAAGAAATAGAGCTGAAACGTAAGGAAGAAAGGCTACAGGCGCTTAAGGCAGACATTGACACGAGAATCGAAAAGTATGAAAAACTCCTGAGTCAACTTGAGGAAGCACTCAACAAGATAAAGGACCTCAACACCGAAAAGATAAAAAAGCTGGTCCAGACCTACGAGGCGATGCCGCCCGAGGAGGCCGCCGTGCAACTGTCCGAAATGGAGGAGGAGTTGGCCGTTACGATCCTTTCAAAGATGAAAAGCAAGAAGGCCGGAGCTGCCCTTGCCCTGATAGAGCCGCAGAAGGCGGCAGTGTTGTCCAAAAAGATGTCCAGGACTGTGAATAATTTTCCCGGTAACTGAAAACTTTTCTTGTAGTATACCCCTTTTGTTCCCCACTGTAGTAAAGAAAAACCTTTAAGAATCAAATACTTGCTCATTGGTACAAGACTTGCTATTCAATGGGCATGAATGACATACAAGCCATAACAGTAACAAGCTCAGGCGCTGCGAAACCATCGCAACTTGCACCTTCCACCGATGGAAAATCAGACCAGCAGGGAGGTATATTTAATATAATGCTGGCTAACATGATGGGTTCCCCTGCCAAGAGCGAAACCAACAACGACAACGCACTGATCGCCGATGGCACTATGGTTGTCAACTATGCAAGTCTTATGGGCATGGGTAGCACCATGCCGGCAACTACCGTGGACAAGTCTACCGGTAATCTCTCTGCAGACGATCAACAGAGTGCGAACCGGCAAAATGCTACGGGGCTAATCCAATTGGATATCAGCAACCTCCTGCAGCTTGGCAAAGCCGTTGCCCCCAATGCCCAGGCTGATGCCTCCACTGAAGGAGATGAACAACCTGCTGCTGCAACAACCGATACCGCCAATATACTTAAACAACAACTCGCTGCACTTGTCAGCAAATCAGGTCAGGCAACAAAGGAACCCTCTGCCACAATTGAGTCATCCACCACGGCAGATACCACACAAGCGAATGCGCTTCATCCCACACTGAGCAAAGATGCGCTTGACAATACTTTAAACAAATTGCTGTTTGGCAATAAACCCCAGACTGAAAATGCGCTCAACAACCTTTTGACTCCCGGCAATGGCGCTCAAAGCGGTGATGGGACAAGTATTTTTACCAAAATTGTTGCAGCAGCAGCCAATGCGGACAACGATGGTCAATTGGGGCAATCGTTGGAGCAGTCTCCGGGACACTCCAGGGATGCTCAGGGCTTGAGTCAGCTTGATACGGACAGTTCATCTCTGAGCAGTGTGCACGCCAACACACCAAAGTCGTCATTTCATGCAGTTACAGGCAACGAATCGGTAGCAAAATCGCAAAGACTCCTGCAGATAAACGATACAACCTTCAGTGTGCTGAGAAAGAGCGATAACTCACTTGAAATCAGAGTGGAGCCCGACGGCATCGGAAAACTCGACATCGGTCTGAGCGTGGACAAGGGTGTGGTTCATGCCCAGATAAGCGCTACAGACCCTGCCGGTAAGGAGCTGCTCGAAAAGAATCTTCGCCATATCCTTGATGCGCTTGCAAAGGAGGGTATCAGTGTCGGAGGCTTTTCGGTGTCCCTTAAGGACAGACGTGAAGAGTTATCCAAGGATGGTAAGGATACGCAAAATGGCGATGCCGCTGAAAGTGCCGCAGTTGAGGCGAAAAGCTCCGGTAAACCGACTCCGGTGAATTATTACAAGAATAATGGTAAAATAAATATATTCGCATAAGTAAGGAGAGACACTATGACTGTAACGACAGACAACACATATACATCCAGTGCATCATCGGGTGCATCGAGTGCATCGGCAAGCTCTTCGACATCAACCAACGAACTGGGCAAGGACGATTTCCTGAAGCTCTTCACCTCGCAGTTGAAGTACCAGGACCCGCTCAACCCCATGGATAGCACGAGCTTTACGACGCAACTGGCGCAGTTCAGCTCACTTGAGCAACTGTACAACATAAACAGCAACATCAAGACACTCACGCAGTACGAAAATTCACTCAACAACGTAATGGCCGTGAGTATGATAGGCAAATCCGTCACAACTACGGATAACACGACGGCATTGGTCTCAGGCATATCTTTTGACAACGGTGTGACATACCTGTCGTTGGACAACGGGGAAAAGATCATGATGAGCAACGTGACCGAAATAAGCGCTAAAAAATAAGACACGACTTTCAGGAGGTACTACATATGATAACAGCGCTATGGACAGCAGTAAGCGGTATGAGCGCTAATGGTACGACGCTTAGTGTTGTTGGCGACAACATCGCAAACATGAATACTACGGCGTTTAAGTCAAACAGGGCAACCTTCAGCGACGTATTAAGTGCAACGATATCCGGTGCGTCCTCATCAAACGCAGTGGGACGCGGCACACAACTGGAAGCTATAACGCCATTACTTACGCAGGGCAGTTTAATCTCAACCGGCAATCCTCTGGACCTGGCCATAGATGGCAACGGATACTTTATGGTCAAGGACAGCAATGGTACCTACTATACCCGTGCGGGGAACTTTTCCCTGGACAAGGACGGCTACCTCGTTACGGCTGCCGGAATGAAGGTGCAGGGGTACATGAATACAGGCACAGGCACAACCGGAAGCCTGGGCGACATACGGGCAGACTCCTCGGCAAACGTAGCAAAGGCTACAACCACTGTCAACCTCAATATAAATCTCAACTCAACGGCCAGCAATGTAACGGCTGCCTTTACCCTCGATGGCAACGGGGATGGCATAAAGAACGATCCAGCTAACTATAACTTCTCCTCTACCGTAACCGTATACGATTCCCATGGTGCCTCACACGAGGTTACGGCCTACTACGCAAAGTCGGGGGCAAACTCGTGGAAGGTATACTATGCCACAGAGGCGGTATCAAACCCAGGTACCCTGGTGCTGGCCACGGCATCATCGCCCCAGATTCTTACGTTTAACACCAGCGGTGTACTCGTCAGTGATGGCGTCTCAGGTGCAAGCAATGAGCCGGCCATAAAGTTCAACTTTGGCAGTGATGTGGTAAGTACACAGAATATCAAGTTTGACTATGGCACATCCCTGAGTCAGGGAGGTACGGGGTTACGTTCTTCATCTCAACTGGCAGATGCCTCGCAGGTGCTCACTGCCTCGCAGGATGGCAATGCCTCCGGTGTGATGAAGGGGTTGAGCATTGACGAGGCCGGCGTAATCTATGGCGTGTTCACAAACGGACAGAACAAGGTGCTGGGGACGATGGCCCTTACAAAGTTTGCCGCACCAGATAAGCTCGCAAAGATGGGGCAGAATCTGCTCCGTGAATCCAACACCTCAGGGCAGCCTGTAACGGGCACGCCAAAGACCAGTGGCATGGGACGAGTATTGTCAGGCTCCCTCGAACAGAGCAACGTAGACCTTGCTGCGGAGTTTGTAACGATGATTTCGGCTCAACGCGCATTCCAAGCCAACTCAAGGACAGTTACCACCGTCGATGACATGATGCAGGAAGTCCTCGCACTCAAGCGATAAGTAAAACAAAAAAATAGACGGCTCCACTCCCCTTAATATCCCCCCTGCGCAAGGGGGTGGGGCACCCAGGACTCGGAGAAGCCACCTTGACCCCCTAAAAATGCTACCTAATAATGTAGAAGGTTATATCGTAATTGCCTCTTTAAATATGGTGTCTTTAAGCTCAGGACGGACTGAATTTTTAGGAATCAGATCAACCCTTGTTCTCAGGAGTTTAGTCAGGTATTGTTCTGCCCCAACTAGATGCAGCAGACCAATAGGCCCATCAAACTCTGCCAATAAATCTACGTCGCTTTTTTTTCTCTGCTCGTTTCTGGCATATGAACCAAAGACGGCTAATTCTTTAATCTTATGCTCAACCCTTAATTCATCCCTGTGCTTATTTATAACCCTTTTAATCTCGTCTAACGTAGTCATTATACCACGCCCCTTTCTTTATTGGTCAAGTATATCACGGCCATAGAGTCTCTGTCAATGATTTTTAAAAGAGGATACAACTTTTTCCTCGTTTGGTGTAAAATATCCGACAGATATGCTCTTAGACAAAATTTTAATGAGCCTGATTAATCCGCTTCTGTACGTTTTTGTAGGGTTGATGGCGCTGCTGTTGTCAAAACAGAGACGCAAGCCGTTGGTATTTTTGCTGATACTGTATTTGTATGTCATAAGCATCCCCTATACAACCAACCAGTTCTTTGCAAGGTACTGGCACGTCAACGACACCTACGCCCCATCCGTCACCTACGACGCCGTGGTTGTAATGGCCGGCGTGACGGATGCAAACCTGTATGTTGCCAATCACTTTCCGCCTTATGTGCCCGATAGTCATGTCTTTTATACAAACGGGATCGAACGCATATGGGCCGGCATATACTTTGTCAAAAACGGGTTTGCAAAAAAGCTGCTCTTTGCCCAGTGGAAGACGAAAACCTACAACGAGGCCGACGTCGTAAGGAGATATGCCTTAAGTCTTGGTTTGAAAGAGCAACAGATACAGCTCTATGGAGAGGTTAGCAAGACCATTGACGAGGCAAGAGGCATCAGGGCATTAAATGACAAACATGCCATCAAAAAACTGCTGCTCGTTACCTCCGAGTCACACATGCGCAGGACCCTGGCCATGTTCAGAAAGCAGGGGCTTGACCCCGACGTGTTCTCTACCAACAGGCATGGCACACACGTAGACCTCTCGTCCTTCCTGCCAACGGCCACGGCCCTGGAGCATTTCTATCACTGCCTCTACGAGCCGGCCGGCTATGCCTTTTACTACTTCAAGGGTGAGCTGTAGGGGTACATTTATTGGGTACATAAATTTTTCGTGGGTAACAAGCGATAACCCGGAAAGGGGAAACATATCCGGGGGCAATTTATGTTATAATCAAAACTTATGAATGACGTAATCATTATCCCATGGAGGGCGGCTTTGGGTGCTGGTACGACTAATCCCGGCAGAGACGCATGAGTGCAAAAGACACGCTGATAATCATGTGTTCGCCCAACCTGCGCCTTATGAGTGCCAAGCGTGCCATTGGCAGCCTCAAGGCCACTGATCTCAGTCGTGCCGAGCTTGTATTGATCGACAACTGCTACGACAAGGGGTTTTCGCATCCGGTGATATTGAACAAGATGCTCAAGTTGGCCGCAAGACGCAACAAAAACATCCTCCTGCTCGATGACGACACAGAGGTCTACGACTACCACTGGCTGCAACGCATGTATGACGTATCGGAGAGACTCAACGCCGCAGTCGTTGGCTGCGTAAACATATTTGAGGATGGCACAATAAACAACGCCGGACACTTCATAGACGCCGACGGATTCTATGAGTCAATGAGCGACTTTATGCACGACGACAGTGAAATCATCGACAACGCCGTCTACGTACCCACCCTCTGTAGCGCCGTCATGCTCATACGGGACTGCGAGTCTTTCTACTTTGACACCAAATACATCAAGGAGACTCACGATCTTGACCTCTGCATCCAGGCCTGGTATACTGGCAAGCGCGTAGCCTGCGCACTCGATCTCAAGGTCATACACCACCACGGCTACATAGCCAAAAACAACCCTGACTACAACTCGGTCTACTACCACGATTGCGCACACTTCTCCAAGAAATGGTCAGACTTCATGCCCTACCTCACCGACGTACCACAACTGAGACAGTACAAAAAACACGGCGAAAAAAACACCTGGACACATTACTACTTCCGTGCAACGCGCATGAAGCTGACAGACAGCCAACGCGCCATTGAGATGTTCACCAGGATCGCACGCGATTGCTACAACGAACGCACACGCGCCAATGCCTGCTTCCACCTGTATCAGATTACGGGTGAGCAGTCGTTTTTGGAGCAGTGTCTGCAGGCAAACCCCTGCCACCGGGCAGCCGCACAACAGTTGAACAGCCTCACGGGGGTCACCCACCATCCACTGCGCACCTGCAGATACAACATGTTCAACTGCAAGCGGTGTTATCTTAGGTCGGTATAATCAGAGGTCGGCAGAACGGCCCATTTTTGATGGCAATTCGTTTTTTATAAACTCCCCCCACTTGGTCTTGACATACTGCAACTGCCGCAGTGGATCGCCAAGGTTGGTTGCGCTGACATCCAAAGCCGCCGCCACTACACCGCCCTTGAGCCACTGTTGCATACAGATGTCGAGGTATATGTGGTCTGAGTTGTTGTAGTCAGGGTCGAAGTGGATCGCATTGGGGTTCATGAGCAGGAGCATTGGGCCGGCCACGGCGCAAGTATAGGCATATTGGCTGGGTGTAGGGTTGGCAATACCCGTATAGTTTATGATATCCATTTCTATATTGAATTCCACCCCGTAGTAGGCATTAGCAGCGTCCTTGTATTTATGCACGCATCCAACCACCTGCGTTGCGGAGTTGTTTGAGCACTGGAACAGCTTGTACATCCACCGGCTATCATTGACCAGTACCGTGTCCTTGAGCAAGATGACAGGCCGTCCCTCGCAGTAATCCGTTATATCCTCGTAGAGGTCTGCCTGCACAAACGTGGGATTACCGCCATTATCGTATATGATCAGTTCCGCCATCGACAGGTCGGTTGCCTTTAAGCCCTCGATGCACCGCCTGGTCGTGGGGTGGTACATGTCCTCCGTCCACAGAATAATAAACACATCCTTCATCTCTTCTATAGATTATAGCACACATTTACAGGAAAAAAAAGAAAGGGGCGACTCCCAAAAATTGGTTCTTTCTCAATATGACAGTATCGGCTCTACATTTTATGTCTCAGATATCCCCACAGTTCATCCAGCGACGTAGACTTCTTTAAAAGCCCTTTGAACTCATCTAATTGTTCTATGTTTTCAAGTCTTCTAACGTTGTCCATAAGAGCAGTTCCTTTGTCACCGTATTTAATATCGAGTACCATTTCTATTCCTTTTATCAACCCCTTACGCTCACCCTCGATCAATCCTTCGATCTTGCCTTTTATAATTCCTTTACGTTCACCCTCGAGCTGTCCTTTAATAAGGGCTTTCTCTTCTGCAATAAGGGCTTTCTCTTCTGCAGATTTTACTGCAGATTCTACTGCATATTCTATTGCGCTTTTGTCAATCTGCCTTCTTATCTGCCAATATTCATATACCTCAAAATCTTCTTTGTTCCAAGTACTCTTGTTTGCTATCTCATAGGCATCTTTTATCTCTACGAAATCCGCACACTTGGGTACCATTTCCAGAGAAGAGGCATTTTTTATGAAATACACCCACTTTTCTATTATACTCTCTACCTCATCCTCTTTCTTTTTGAATTTGGGCAGCTCTATAAAATAAAACTCAAAGTCCTCCAACTCTTGTTTAAATGTTGCAGCGTTTAATATTAAATGTCGTGTTAAATAATTATCACCCTCAAATATATTAAAATCCACTATCCCTATGTATATAACCTGATTTAGCGCGGGATAATCATCCCCTCTACCTAATTGATTAATGTATGCCTTGCTTGTATAATAAAGCACCCTTTTAGCAAAGCCCTTCTCCCTTTGCACCTGTATCTCTATTATGAATGTTACCCCCCTCTTGTCTACTGCCCTTATATCTAATATAGTGTACTTCAACTCATCTATCTTTGGTGCCTGATAAGGGCTAAGTAGCGTTATTTCACCAATCTCCCTATCCCCGGTCAGGCCTAATACGGCATTCAAAAAAGATATCAGTATTTCCTTTTTAGTTTCATTGCCAAATATCCTCTTAAAGGCTATATCACTCTTTACATCTACAAATCTCATAGTCTTATTCTACCACAACCACAGATATTTTGTAACCAGGGCAACAGGGTGCGTAAATTTTTCGGTAGTCCTGCCCCCTCCCTTGATGTCCATATGTGATGGGAGCGATTCCGCTCAGGGCAATCGCATTTGACCGTTGACGCGCCATTGTTTCACACCCAATTATCATGGCTGAAAAAAACTGTGTCATTTCAGGATAACAACTTTTTTTTGCTTTCTCTGGTTGTGATATGGCAAAATATTGGTAAATTTTATTAGGAGGTTGACCTTTGAAAGAAGTAGTAATAGTTAGTGGTGTCAGGACTGCGGTGGGGGCCTTTGGTGGAGCTCTCAAGGATGTGTCGGCAATAGACCTTGGGGCGTTGGTCATCAAGGAGACATTGAAGAAGGTAGGTCTGAGGCCGGTGGCCGATGAGGCGTTGAAGGAGTTTGCCCCTGACAAGTTGAAGGACCAGGGGATGATTGAACTTGAGAAGAGGTATCACGACTATGACACTGCCCTCAGTCCCGTGTCAATAGACGAGGTCGTGATGGGCAATGTTGTCCAGGCCGGGCAGGGTCAGAATCCTGCCAGACAGGCAACCATCAGAAGCGGTATCCCCAAGGAGACACCGGCGGCAACGATCAACAAGGTCTGTTCCTCCGGACTGAGGTCTATAGCGATGGGGGCACAGAGCATCATGCTGGGTGAGGCCGATGTGGTCGTCGCCGGGGGCATGGAGAGCATGAGCAACATCCCGTTTACGTTACCGTCGGCACGCTGGGGCTACAGGATGGCGCTGACCGGGGTGGCCGATGTCATCGACCTGATGGTCTATGATGGCCTGTATGAGATATTCTATGGCTATCACATGGGGATCACGGCAGAGAACATCGTACAGCTCTACGGCATATCCAGGGAGGAGCAGGACCAGCTCAGTGTGCTCAGTCACACCAGGGCACGTCAGGCAATAGTCGATGGCACGTTTAAGGAGGAGATTGTACCCGTCGTCATCAAGGGACGCAAGGAGGACATCATCGTGGATACCGATGAACGCCCAATGGATACCTCCATGGATAAACTGGCAAAGATGAAGCCCGCATTTAAGAAGGATGGCTCCGTCACCGCCGGTAACGCCTCCGGTATCAACGACGGAGCGGCGGCAGTGCTGTTGATGAGTGCAGACAAGGCAAAGGCAATGGGGCTGGAGCCGTATGTCAAGATAAAGGGTTTTGCTACGGGCGCCATAGACCCTGCATACATGGGCTTAGGTCCCATACCGGCAGTGAGAAAGCTGTTAAAGCAAAACGGTCTCAGCGTTGGAGACATCGATTGCTGGGAGGTCAACGAGGCCTTTGCCGCCCAGGCACTTGCCTGTATAAAGGAGCTGGGACTGGCCAGCGATAAGCCAAATGAACTGGGCAGTGGTATCTCACTTGGACATCCTATCGGATGCACGGGGGCCAGACAGGTCGTTACCGGTATGCGGCAGATGAAACGCAAGGGATACAAGAGGGGCATCGTAACCATGTGCATCGGTGGTGGCATGGGCTATGCCATGCTGATGGAACGATAGCAGGAAAAACTCCCCGGGTATAGAGGGGGACGGCCTTTGTGCTGCCCCCCTCTATACCCGCTTACGACTTAAGGATGGTAAGATTATGTCATACGCATACGTAAATGATTTTCTCTATTATGTAATAAGACCTGACGAAAAGAGAGGCAATAATGTACTTGTATATTGTTCCGGGGTTAACGTCAGTCGTTTTCTTCCGCTGACAGCGGGCAGGCATCGGTTGGGTCAAAATCCGGCCGTCAAGGGGTTACAGTCGTCAAACCTTGAGGTGCGGTCTTTTGTGCTCTCCAGGGGGGCCACTTTGCGCTCTGTCAGGGGCGATGACTGTAGCGGAATTGTCACCGGCAATGACCTGTGGAACTCGGAGCTGTTTCTAATAGAGAATGCCCCGGTATCATTGCCCTCCGAGGTCGTTCGATTTGCCGTGTTAAATCTACTGGGGATCGTGCTGCCTGCATGTCTGCCAAATGTCAAACTACCCCCGCTGCCCCAGGAGTTCCCCACGCCTGAGCAGTTGCAGGACTATCTGCAGTCGCTGCCTTAAGGCAAAGAGGGAAGGCATCCTGACTGAAAAAACCCGTATAATTTCGGTATGCCTAATAGCCTTGTAATATCAGCCACTTGGTTATTTCAAAAAAAATTTTTATTTTCCGTATCAAGGGGACTTGACAAGTCTATTTTATTTGTGTATAATTCTTCATGCGGATAGTCAGGTTAATAGTAATAGCGATAATAGCAGCGACATTAATGCTGCCCATTAATGGACATGCGCTGTTTTATGGTGCAGAGAAGAAGGAAGAAAACAAGACAACCAACGGCTTGCCTTACGAAAAGATACCGCACCGCACAATCAAAGAAAACTCCCCCGTATCACAACACAGCAACAGCGTCCAGATAGAACACTCGGTCAATATTAATGCCGCCGATTCACCAGCGGATGCCGATGGCACTGACATGGGAGCGATGTTCAGAAGACTCGGCAACGATCCCCCTGAAGACAGTGGCCTGATAATCGGCAGGTTGACCGACACACCGCAAGATATGACTCTGCTGACAACGGCACTGCCCACTCTGGGAGCGTCCGATATCAGCGCCGAAGGACATCACAGCCTTGACGGCAAGGCCAGGGCGGTTGTAGAGGAATACCTGGTGTATTTCTCAAAGAAAGTAAAATCGACATTTTCGCAGTGGCTGACCCGTGGTTCCAGATACGTGCCTGTGATGAAACAGGTGCTGCAAGAGCACAACGTCCCCGGAGACCTCGTTTATCTACCCTTAATCGAAAGCGGTTTCAATCTCTTTGCACGTTCAAATTCTCATGCGGTTGGCCCCTGGCAACTGATGGCCTCAACGGCAAAGCGTTTGAATCTTAAGATCAACTACTGGGTAGACGAGAGACACGACCCCATAAAATCAACCATGGCGGCCTCACGATACCTGAAATTCCTGTTTGAGAAGTTTGGCTCCTGGGACCTCGCAATTGCCGCATACAACGCCGGAGAACTCAACATAGAAAATGCCCTGAGACGCTCAAACACAACCTCCTTCTGGAAGCTGTTTGGCAGCACGCACATACCTAAAGAGACCAGACAGTTTGTGCCAAAATTCCTTGCAGCCCGCGAGATAGGACAGACCCCCGATAAGTACGGCCTTGACGACGTGGATGTGCGAACCCCGTTTACGTTCGATGTGGTGGTCATCTCCCCGCCGGCCACCCTGGAATTTGTCGCCAAAGCGGCAGGCACCACCGTTGAGAAGATACGTGAACTAAACCCCGAAATCAGACAATGGTGCATCCCCCCTTACATGCAGAAATACCGCCTGAGAATACCCGTGGGCAAAAAAGACTCCTTCCTCGCAGCCTATAACGCCGCCAGTGATGGCGAAAGATACCCCCTGGGCAGCTACACAACCGTAAAAGGCGATACCCTCTCCACAATCGCACGCAAGGCAAGGGTACAGGCAGACATCCTCCGAGACCTCAACCGCTTGTCATCAAATGGCACATTAAACCCTGGTATGGTTATCTACCTGCCACCCAACACAACCATCACCAAGATCGATGATAAACATCAGACGGATAAAATACACGCCAAACATAAGAACCTCAAAAAGACACAGTTAAACGCAAAGACACCAACGCATAAATCAAAAATTAACGCAAAAACAACTGTGCAGAAGACGAAAATTAAAGCAAAAACAAAAAATCCTGCATCCGGGAAAATCGTAAAAATACACAACAAAACGACCATCCAGACCAAGACCTCAGCCAAGCAACACAAACGCACATAAGGAGTCACCACCGAATGAGTAGCATAGCAGTTGTCTCTGTAATGGCAACACCGGTGCTTAGTCCTTTCTGGATACTTGCTGCCGGGGCTGGAGCCGCTGTGGCGGCGTCTCGTTTTGCGCTGGATGTTTACGCCGACTACAAAGACGCAAAAAAAAGCACTCAAAGGGCCGCCTTTGTTGCCTCCCTGCGCGACAACCTGAAAAACACGGTAGCCGAATTTAAAAGCGACATAGACAACCTGCACGCGGATAACAGTGACCACCTGCTGGAAAAATTAAGCCAGATAGAGGCCTTTGACCGCACCCTCCAACTTGCCAACACCCAACAGGCCGTGCAGGAGGCAGTCATAAAGTTTGGTCAACATTACGGCGCCCTCAAGGCTGAGATAGAGGCCATAAAGGTCGAACAACGACAGACCCGAAAGACCGAAGCCCAAAAGACCGAATCAATAAATGCCGCAACAACGGAGCTTACAGGGCATCACCCCACCCCTGTCACTGCCGCCACCATCGATACCGCACAGCAGACAGAACAACGCCACATGCGACAGGCTGAGACCACCCCCATAGGTGGAAAGGGTGAACGTGAGGAAATCGTTGCAGAAGCATGGCTGTTTTACAATCGCATAAGGGACATCGATCCGGACTACGTCAGCGAGCTTACCCCGTTGGCAAACGAACTTGACGACTGTCCGTATTCCCAGCGCCTGCAACTGATCAGGACAACCATGAAGCTGCACTATGGCAAGGTAAAGGCCCTTGCGGCAGAGACAAACTCCTTCAGGGATATGCTTGAAAAGCTCCTCGGATATGCCTCACAGTACGACGGCGCCGCCGAGGTCTCTCCAACGATAGAGACATTATTTTCGCAAAAGTATATCAACAGGCAACAGTACGACAACGGCGTTGCACAGCTAACGGAGTTTGTTGCAAAAGCTGAGGAACGCATCGCACGACAGAGGCTTATCCGTAAACTCAAGGACAACATCGAGTCCCTGGGCTATGCCATTGCTGCCGGCGATGATGCCGCTTCCCCGGACGTTGAGTCATTGACATCAGACCTGCTCCTGAAAATAGACAACGGACAGGTCGTCTATATCGATACGCAATGGCAGGATTACAAGGTCATGCTAAAACTCAATCAGAATGCAGAGCTTACCACCAGGTTGGTCAAACTTGTGCAGAGTCAACAGCAGACACAGGACGTCCCGACCAATCAGAGGCAGCGTGACATGGAAATAGCCAGGAAGTGGTGTGAGGACTACGACAAGTTTCTGGAAAAATTCCGGCAAGAACATCTCTCCCTGGGCCTCAGACTCCGCAAAGAACCACAGGAACAAGACATCCTCTACATCGTAGACAATCGGCAACAGATCGACAAACACAGACAAGAAAAAACAGACAGTTCTGCACACAACACAGTGAGAACAGCCGACTGAACTCTCACTCCGTTGACGGCTTAAAAATTGAGAACCGTTATCTCTGCAGAACTGCCAAATCTTAAGTTGTAACAACTAAGGAGGTACCGAGCGCAATGGAGCTACCGAACTTTCTCTCATCGGTGAAACAATTTGAACCACTCAATAAGGAAGAGATACAAACGCTGGTGTCAGCGGCAACAGTGCAGGAGTACACGGACGGCCAGGAGATAAAGAAAAAGGGTGAACCCAGTAGAGCACTCTGGGTCGTCTACGACGGCAAGGCCAACGTGGTTTTAACGGAGGCCAATGGGGAAAGAAAGGTCATCGCAACCCTCACACGGGGTGATATATTTGGCGAGATGTCGCTGATGAGCGGTGAACCATCCGAAGCCGATATCGTGGCCCATGGCGGGTGCAAGGTCATAAGGCTCAACAGAGAGCTCTGCTCTGACGTGATCATGAAAAACCCCAAGACCCTGACCATTATAGCCCAAACCATCACCAGACGCCTGATCCAGAGGGAACGGGAAAACCTGGAAAAACCTGACGTCACCACCGCCCTGCAGCACAACACCGACCCCTATGACCTCGAGTTCTCCTCTGCCATAGAGCCGATAAAGGTGCTGGTAATAAACAGCCGCATAGCATCACTGAAGTATGCATTGTTTGATACCAAGTACAGCATCCCCCTGATGGATGGCCTCATTGACAAGTTTGATACGCCCAATTGCAGCCACACCGTCTACACAGCCGGCAGCAAGCACGAAATCACAACGGATGCCAGGACAACGGCAGAGGCCATAAAGTCAATGGTAACCGCCCTGCTGGACCATAAATACGGTATGATTAAACACATCGACGAAATAAAAGCGGTCGGACACCGTGTTGTCCACGGTGGGGCTAATTTCTTTAACTCCGTGGTGATTGACGATAAAGTGAGGGAGGTCATCAGACAGTGCTCACAACTAGCCCCCCTGCATAACCCATACAATCTGGCAGGGATTGAGGAGATGATAAAACTCCTGCCCCAGGCCAGGCATGTTGCGGTTTTTGATACAGCCTTCCACCGAAACATGCCCGAACACGCTTACAAGTATGCCCTGTCCAAGAGCCTGAACGAAGATGAAACAATCCGTCGTTATGGTTTTCATGGCATAAATCACCGCTACGTGACCTTCAAGGCTGCAACGTACCTCAAACGTCCTGTCAAGGACCTCAAGATCATCTCCTGTCACCTCGGGCATGGCGCTTCGCTGTGTGCCATAGACCACGGGCGAAGCATTGATACCTCGATGGGTATGACGCCCCTGGAGGGGTTGATGATGGGCACCAGGTGCGGAGACGTAGACCCCGGCGTCATTATATATCTGATGAAACTGGGTTTTACGGCCGATGAACTCTCAAAGATACTCAACGTGGAAAGTGGTCTCAAGGGGGTCAGTGGGGTCAGCAACTGCATGAAGGACGTCCTGGATGCCGCCGAGGAGGGTAACAAGCGTGCCAAGGATGCCATCGGGATGTACTGCTATCGTATAAAGAAGTACATTGGCGCCTACATAGCCGCACTCGGTGGACTGGACGTGCTCATCTTTACCGGCGGCATTGGTGAGAACTCCACAGAGGTGCGGGCCAGGGTCTGCCAGGGGTTGCAGCCGTTTGGGATCAGTCTCTATGAGGAGGCCAATCGTCAGAACAGGTCATTCCTCAAACAGGTGGAGGAGATAACCGCACCGGGGTCAAATATACGGGTGCTTGTCATCAAGTCCAATGAAAATATGATGATAGCCCGCGAAACCCTCCATGCCATGGGCAGGCTGCGCTCAACCAACGTAGAGGAGTACAGGCGTCGGCCAATCCCCATCAACGTATCCGCCCACCACGTGCATGTCAACCAGGCTGCCTTTGAGGTGCTCTTTGGTCCGGGCAGGACGCTGAACCCGAGGTCCCCGCTGAGTCAACCCGGTCAGTATGCAAGCGAGGAAACGGTCAACCTCATTGGCCCAAAGGGCAGGGTGGAAAAGGTCAGAATCCTGGGACCGTTCCGAAAGGAGTGTCAGGTTGAGATCGCACGCACGGAGGAGTTCAAGCTCGGCATTGACGCCCCCGTCAGGGACTCCGGTGACATAGAGGGCACGCCAGGGATAATACTTGAGGGTGAGGTCGGACAACTAAAAATCGACAAAGGGGTCATCTGTGCCCGCCGACACGTACACATGTCCCCAGAGGATGCCCTGGGCTACGGTCTCAGGGATAGAGACGTCATCCTGGTCAAGGTGCAGAGCAAACGAGAACTGATCTTTGGCGATGTCCTGGTCAGGGTCAGCCCTGATTTCAAACTCGACATGCACATAGACACCGACGAGGGAAACGCCGTCGAACACGTCACGGGTGTTGTCGGATACATCGAAGGCATCCAATCACGGGCATACATGTAGGCAAAAGAAAGAAGGAGGGCGGTTTATGGCAGGGGTGCCTCACCCCCTCTGCCCCCTCCTCAGACCTCCCCTGCAAGGGGGCCAGTCCCCCACTGAGCCGGGGGTCGCTGACCCCTTGACCCCATTTTACCATGCTTTTTTAGAAGATACCTTCTGTGGACAAATTAATGCTTTAATGCTAAAATACTCACATGGGTAGTGTATCGATAAACATATATGCCGAGCACATGGTGCAGGCGCTTTTATCCGTTGACAAGCTACGGGCTAAGGAGGTTTTAAGGGAGGCTCGTGAGCAATATCAGCCTTCTGAGGTTGTTGAAGGGATGATCGTGCCTTCTTTGGAGCGGATTGGTAATGACTGGGTGACTGGTGAAGTGTCTCTGTCACAGGTGTACATGAGCGGGAAGATATGTAATGAGATACTTGGAGATATAATGCCGGATAACTGCATAGTCAGAGAGGGGCAGTTAAATATTGCCATAGCGGTATTAGAGGATTTTCATACGCTTGGCAAGCAGATAGTGAAGGGGTTTTTGCAGGCGTCTGGTTTTGAGATTGTTGATTATGGCATGGGGGTCTCAGTTGATGACCTTGTAGAGCGTACCGTCAGGGACAAGGTTGATGTTCTTTTGATTTCGGTGCTTATGTTACCGTCGGCGCTAAGGGTGAAGGAGGTAAGAAGGGGCTTGCGGCAGAGGCAGTCATGTGCGATAATTGTTGTTGGCGGTGCGCCATTTAACTTTGATAAAGGGTTGTATAAAGAGGTTGGAGCGGACTATATGGGCAGGACGGTATCAGATGCCATCAGCATTGTAAATACGATAGAAAATAAGAGGGTGAGATAGTGTCCCTACAGATGACGTCAATGCAGAGGGTTTTGACTGCGCTTGGACATAAGGAGCCTGACCGTGTGCCTCTTTTTCTGTTATTCACGATGCACGGCGCAAAAGAATTGGGAATGTCTATGCGGGAATATTTCTCCAAGGCTGAAAATGTTGCCGAAGGACAGGTACGGGTGTGCAGGAAGTTCTCAAATGACTGTGTGTATGGGTTTTTCTATGCACCGATAGAGATAGAGGCATGGGGAGGTGAGGCAGTCTTCAGGGACGATGGCCCACCTAACGCGGGTATGCCTTTTATAAAGAAATTCGAGGATATACGTGGATTGATACCGCCAGAGGTGAAACAGAGCAGGTGTCTGCTCAGGGCACTGGAGGCCCAAAGGATGATGAGGGAAAAGGTGGGGGGTGATATCCCAATTATCGGCACCGTGATGTCGCCATTTTCTATCGCTGTAATGCAAATGGGTTTTGACAAGTACATTGAGCTGATATATGAACATAAGGAGCTATTTGAGCGCCTGATGAGAGTAAACGAGGAGTTCTGTGTGCAATGGGCAAACGCTCAGGCAGATGCGGGATGTACGGCTATCTGTTACTTTGATCCTGTGTCTTCAACAACGATCATAGACAGGGATTTATACCTGAAGACAGGCTACAATATAGCAAAGAGGACATTGTCCAGAATAAAGGCTCCGACGGCAACCCATTTTGCCGCAGGAAGATGTTATACTATTTTAGATGATATAATACAAACAGGTACATCAGTAATTGGTGTGAGTGCATTGGAAGACATGGGAAAAATAAAAAATGCCTGCAAAGGAAACATAACTATCATGGGAAATCTCAATGGAGTAGAGATGCGGCGATGGTCACAAGAGGACACAACCAGGATCGTAAAGGAGGCCATTGCAAAGGCAGGCAAGGGAGGCGGCTTTATACTGTCTGACAATCACGGGGAGATACCGCTGCAGGTGTCCGACGACGTATTGTATGCAATAGCTGACGCCGTAAAAGAATGGGGTCGTTATCCGCTGAAATGGCTGCAAGACGGTGACAGCAACTGACAGACACCAAGCACATCATAAGTATCAATGCTATAGTTGAAGATGCAGGAGGGACGTAGTATAAGCGAACAGGATAAGAGGCTTGCCGATTATGCCATGGTCTTTGACGTTGTAGGTCTTATTGCATCATACGCATCAGAGGATGTTGCCATTGAAAACATAATACATCTGCTGAGAAATCTCTTTGCGCCTTCAAGTATAATCTATGTCTCCATTGTTGACGGTCAGCCTTCGGAGATAATGACGTTCCCTGAAAAGGGCGATTACGAAGCGACGGTAAGTGACTTAACCGGAAATTTCGATGCTGACTATGACTGGACGGTATCGGGCAAGGGGTTCAGGTTCAAGATTAAAGGTAAGGATAATGTTGGTACGGATAGCGTTCTTGGATTAATGGAGATCGACGGGATTTTATTTCCCGATTACAGAAGTCATTATCTCAATCTGGCCCTTACCATTGCAAGCACACTTGGTCTTGCAATATCCAATTCACGTGCATATCAGTCGCTTTTAAGTGCAAATAAACAAATAAAAGAGTCTCATGACAGGCTGCTCAAGATACTTGAAAACATGGAGGCAATCGTCTATGTTGCCGACGTGCAGACATACGAGATCATATTTGTCAACCGTTACTTGAAAGAAGCCATAGGCAGCGATGACATAATAAACAAACTATGTTGGAATACAATTCAAACAGGGCAGGATGGACCATGCAGTTTTTGCAGCAATAACAAATTGTTTGACGAAAATGGTGAGCCGGCAGGCATATATACCTGGGAATTGCAAAACACCATTAATAAAAAATGGTACTATATGCAGGACAGGGCTATACGATGGGTAGACGGGCGGATTGTACGTCTTGAGATAGCCACCGATATAACAAAGAGAAAAACTCTGGAGAAACAACTGGAACAACTCAACGCTCATCTTGAGGAACAGGTCAGAAACAAGATAGACGAAATAAGACATAAGGAGCAGATGCTGATACAGCAATCCAAGATGGCGGCAATGGGCGAGATGATAGGAGTGATAGCACATCAATGGAAACAGCCATTAAACGCCATATCTCTAATAATACAGGATATCGCAGATACATATGACTACGGAGAGCTTAATCAGGAATATATCGATAACATTATCGAGGCATCAAAAGCCCAGATCAGTTTTATGACAAAGACGATAGACGACTTCAGGAACTTTTTTAAGCCAACCAAGAACAAGAGCGTGTTTAGCGTTGTCAGGTCGATCAAAGATATACTTTCAATGTTTACAGATGTGTTTAAGAAAGACGGTATTTCAATAAAGCTATCTTACGATAATGACAATGAACTGCAATGCACCGGCTATCCAAATGAATTCAAGCAGGTGATTCTTAATTTGATAAGCAATTCCAAGGATGCCATATTAACAAGACGCAGCAAGGACACCAAGACATATTTGGAAGGAACTATCAGAATATCTGTACAGAAAGATAAAAACAATGGCGTTTCTATAATAATAACCGATAACGGCGGTGGTATCCCTGAAGACATAAAAGACAGAATCTTTGAAGCATACTTTACAACCAAGCCCTCAGATGTTGGCACGGGCATAGGTCTGTACATGTCTAAGACAATAATAGAGAACAACATGTGTGGCAGACTTACGGTGAGAAACATAACCGAAGGAGCAGAATTTAAGATAACAATGAATTGTCTGGCATAGACTTAGGCAATGCTGCAGGGGGTGACTGGCTGTTAATTATCATAAGAAGTAATATATTTTAGTCATTTATTACCATTAATATGACATTGTCAAATTATGATTGAGAATTATGGGGTCAATAATACACTCATTTCTTTTGACTCTGAAGGAGTAACTTTATGCACGAAGTAAAGAATGCGCAGTATGTTAAGGGATATGTATTGGAGCTTGAGTTTGAAGATGGTAAAAAGAAACTTATAGACTTTGAGAAGTATCTATATTGGGAGGTCTTTGTTCCTTTAAAAGACGTTGATACATTCAGGGGATTCAAGGTTGACAGACAGCTCGGTACAATCACTTGGGAAACGGGGGCGGATTTTTGTCCGGACACCCTTTATGCCTATATGTAGGTGATTATTGTGGTTTATGAATTGTTTAAGAGAGACAATGTCTCTGCTTGCCGGAAATTAACGTGAATATACTGGTAATAAAGATTGGAAGTAACATAATAACGGACGAGGGAGGTCTGAGCCAGTCGAGAATAAATGCCCTGGCGTCGGACATATCTGCGCTCCACAGCACGGGTTATGCCACCGTAGTGGTGTCTTCCGGGGCGGTGGCTGCGGGCAGGAGCAAGTTGGGGATCAGGGGGCGCATACAGGATATCAACCTCAAGCAGGCTGCGGCGGCTGTGGGTCAGAGTTCGTTGGTGCTGGCCTACGAGCGGGCTTTTGGTGCACACGGCAAGAAGGTGGCACAGGTGTTGTTGACGCGGGATGTGTTTTCAGACCGCAAGCGATACATAAACGGCAAGAACACGCTTGTCACGCTCCTGAGCCTGGACGTCATCCCGATCATCAACGAAAACGACACGGTCTCAATAGACGAGCTGAAGTTTGGCGACAATGACAGTCTGGCTGCGCTTGTGGCCTCGATGCTGGATGCCGGGCGGCTGATAATCCTCTCGGACGTTGACGGCCTCTACACCGACGATCCCAGGAAAAACGCTCAGGCTGTCCTGATCCCCACGGTGACGGAAATAACGCCGGAGCTGGAGGCCCTGGCCAAGGGGGCAGGTTCAATATCGGGTACGGGCGGGATGTACTCCAAGCTCACTGCCGCAAAGATGGCTACCCGATGCGGGATCGTCGTCAACATCGTAAACGGCAGGAGGTCTGACCTGTTGAGTAGCGTCTTAAACGGCAGGGTTGCTGGGACGGAGTTTACCCCCACAGTCAAGCGGTATGCCGCACGCAAGGGGTGGATAGCCACGGGCATACGTGCAGCCGGCACGCTGTTTCTGGATGCCGGGGCGGTCAAGGCCCTCACCTGCGCAGGCAAGAGCCTCCTGCCGTCGGGAATAACGTCGCTGGAGGGCGAATTTGAGCGCGGAGATGCCCTCTACTGCGTCAATCCCGAGGGCGGGCGCATAGCCAAAGGACTCGTAAACTACTCCCACAAGGAACTGCAAACCATCATCGGCCTCAAAACCGATCAGATACAGACCGTCCTGGGGTACAAGTACTCCGACGAGGTCATACACCGAGATAACATGATCATACTCTGACTCTCTCTCTTGCATTGCGTATTTCCCATTGCATCAGAATGACCTTGACCCTTCTCAGGAGGCAGTTATAGAAGGTGACCGAAGGGATTGCCACGACAAGCCCTATGGCGGTTGCCTTAAGCGCCAGAGCCAGACCGACCATGATCTTGCTGCTATCCATAAAGCCCTCCTTGCCTATCGTGTAGAAGGTCAACATTATGCCAAGCACTGTCCCCAGTAGCCCTATGTATGGGGCATTGCTGCCGATGGTGGCTATTATGTGGAGCTTCCTGGTCAATTCTATCTCCAACTCACGCTTGTCACTAAATGCCTCTGTCTTTATATGTTGGTACAGCAGGGTCTTCTCAATGGCTATTGCCACCGATATAACGCTCATCACTACCAAAAGCCCCATGACACCATAATCTATTGCAACACCAAGCCACTGCATTGCCTATTCCTCCACCCTGGATTGCCTCTTAAGCAACGCCATAACCGCTATTACAATCCCAAACCCCGCATAGGCATGTTCAGTACCTCCTGTTTTAATTTATAGGCCAAATTTCCCAGTCCCGCAAGATGTAGCAACTTTCTGAGATAATTCTCCATTTCCCTGGGCGACAGCAGGGAAAACTTGCCAAGAATCCTCCTGATGGTAGAATCTATATCTTTGGTTTTGCACAGAATAGCCAGCGCGTTATCCTTTAATGCTATATCAAACTTCTGGAGCATTACATTATGATAACACCCCCTGAGTGTCTCTGTCAATAGGGCGAATTGCCTCGTAAGAGGGTATCGGCTGTGAGAACAATTTAGCCATGTATTGAAAAATACCTCTGCAATATTTTACACTAAGAGAAATAACAATAGTCACGAACAATTTTTTTAGGAGGATGGATGAATAGCCTTGTAGAGGACATTTCGGTTACAAGAAAGAGGATAACAATTGAGGCCACGGCAGCAGAGGTGGAGGCAGAGGTACAAAAGTCGCTGGAACAGGTCAAGAGTAAGGCGAAACTGTCAGGATTCAGGCCCGGCAAGGCCCCTATGTCCTTGATAGAAAAGAAATACAGACGGGACGTGGAGACCGAAGTGTTAGAGAGGCTTATCCCTGATTACTACGTAAATACGATAAAGTCACAGGGTTTGTCTCCGCTGACGCCACCCGTACTTGAGAGCAAGGACTACCGGAGCAAGGGGGACTTGAAGTTCGTATGCTATGTGGAGGTGCGTCCGGCAATCGAGGGCCTTGTCTATGAGGGCTTGCCCATTGAGCCTGTTGTTACACAGGTCAGCGACGAGGATGTTGAAATGCAGGTGAAGGCAATTGCCAGTAACCGCTCAACCTACAGCCCGGTTGACAGACCCATACAGGTTGATGACCTTGTGATGGTTGATATGGAGGACGTTAAAACCGGCAAGAAGTACGGGGAACAATATTATAAGGTTGGCCCTCAGGCCGCTGCCGACGATATCTCCATGGCCCTGGTAGGCAAGAGCAAGAATGATATGGCCGAAGTACACACAACGCTGCCTGCTAACTTTCCCGTCAACGACCTGGCAGGAAAGGTTGCCGATGTACGCATAACAATAAAGGACGTCAAGGAGTTGCTCACCACTGCAATTGACGACGAACTGGCAAAAGAGCTTGGCGTTGACACCCTCGATGAGCTCAGGGGCAAGGTCAGAGAGACACTGGAGAAACTTGCACAGGACAACATCATAAAGCGGCAAAAAGCGGCATTGATTAAGTCAATGGTGGAGAAGTATGACTTTGAGCTGCCCGAAATTGCACTGAAAGCAGAAATCGATATCATAGTGCAACAGGCAAAGACACAACAAAACTTGAAAGACCTGTCTGATGAGGAGTTAAGCCAAAGATTCAATGATGACGCAGTAAGAAGCCTCAAGACTAAGCTGCTCATCGAAACAATCGGCGAAAAGGAAAACATCACCGTCAACGAAGCAGACATGATGCAGAGAATCAAAGAGATCGCATACACATCGTCAATGACACCGGAGGCGTTACTACAGTACTATAACTCCGTGGAGGGTTCCTTAGAGATGCTTAGGTACACGCTTTTCCGGGAGAAGGTCGCCGACCTGATATATTCCAGGGCCAAAACGGTCGAAGGGGGACAATAACACATGGTTTTCATTCCTATGGTAATAGAGCAGACGGGCAGGACCGAACGTGCCTATGACATATACTCGCGCTTGCTCAAGGATCGGATAATCTTTCTCGGTTCGGCAATAGAGGACAACGTTGCCAACAGCGTCATAGCACAGATACTGTTCCTTCAGACGGAGGACCCTGAAAAAGACATACACCTGTACATAAACTCCCCCGGTGGGGTTGTGACGTCAGGGATGGCCATCTATGACACGATGCAGTATGTAAAGCCCGACATAGCCACATACTGCACGGGTCAGGCTGCCAGCATGGGGGCATTGCTGTTGGCCGCCGGTGCCAAGGGTAAGCGTTTCGCACTGCCACACTCCAGAATCCTGATACATCAGCCAATGGGAGGCTTCCAGGGACAGGCCACGGATATCGAAATCCATGCCCGGGAAATCCTTAAAATGAAGGAAACCCTCAACAACATCCTGGCCAGCCATACCGGACAACCACTGGAAAAAATCCAGATAGACACCGACAGGGACTATTTCATGTCGGCCCCCGACGCACAACACTATGGTATCGTGGACGAAGTGATATCGGCCATAAAGGATACCGGTAAATGACCCCAGTGTGCATTTGGCCTCAACGTGTGTTATCATATTATAAACAATTAAATTTCTGATAGAGAGGGACTCAATGGCAAAGAAGAAGGATGAACAGACTAAATGTTCATTTTGTGGAAAAAATCAGGTTGAGGTAAAAAAACTCATTGCCGGTCCATCCGTATATATATGCGACGAGTGCATAGACCTCTGTAATGATATCATCGCAGAGGAGATGAAGATCAGCTTCCCACAGAGAGAACCAAAGGGGGTGCAAACCCCGGTAAAGATACACGGCTTTCTCAACGACTATGTAATTGGTCAGGAACGGGCCAAAAAGGTGATCTCCGTAGCCGTGCACAATCATTACAAGAGGATATACAGGCAGACGGAAACCGAAGTGGAACTGCAAAAGAGCAATATCATCCTGATTGGTCCAACGGGAACGGGCAAGACCCTCCTGGCACAGACACTGGCGCGGTACCTCGACGTCCCCTTTACCATAGCCGATGCCACAACCCTCACGGAGGCCGGGTACGTGGGCGAGGACGTCGAAAACATCATCCTCAAACTCCTGCAGGCGTCCAACTACGACATCGAACGCACTCAGAAGGGTATCGTCTACATCGACGAAATAGACAAGATCAGCCGTAAGTCCGACAACCCCTCCATCACCCGTGACGTCTCCGGTGAGGGCGTGCAGCAGGCACTACTGAAAATCATCGAAGGTACCATAGCAAACGTCCCGCCACAAGGGGGAAGAAAGCATCCGCATCAGGACTACCTCCAGGTAGACACCACAAATATACTGTTTATCTGCGGTGGGGCCTTCAACGGCCTCGATGAACTGATCGGACAGCGGGTTGGAAAACGCACCGTTGGCTTTGGCGCCGAACTCTACACCAGAAGCCACAGGGAAAACATCCTGTCACAGGTAACGCCAGAAGACCTCACCAAGTATGGACTCATCCCCGAACTTGTCGGCAGATTGCCCGTCATCGCCACGCTCGAAGCACTCGATGAGGACGCCCTTATGCAGATTCTGGTAGAGCCTAAAAACGCACTGACAAAACAGTATGAACAACTGCTGTCCTTTGACAATGTGAGGCTGCTCTTTAAAGAAGAGGCATTGCGTGCCATTGCCAAAAAGGCCATCAGCAAGAAAACCGGCGCAAGGGGCCTGCGGGCAATCCTTGAAGAGGTCATGCTCGATGTCATGTACGAAATCCCCTCCCAGGAGGGCATCAAGGAGTGTATAGTAAAGGAGGAAACGATATTGCACAATGAAAAACCGATCCTTATATATCAACAGCAGGCTGAAACTGCATAGGTGGAGCGATGGTTATTAGGATGACGATGAAAGATAACAAGGGATTCTCTCTCTTAGAGCTCTTGGTTGTAATCGCTATAATCAGCCTCATTTTATCAATAGCCGTGGCGGCATTTTTGGGTATCAGGGACAGGTCAAGGATGACTGTGTTTTTGCGTGCCGCTAAGGAGGCAAGAGGCGATCTGCAATCCTGGCTTGACTCAGCCTATAGCCCTTCCGGCAAAATTACAACAACAACAAGTGTAGATTGTCAGGACGTTAATGCCGGTGAGTTGTTAAAAGATGGTGTCGCAACAAAATATGCCTATTGCAGAAATTCAGTGCTAAGGGAAGAATCGCCATGGAAACAAGGCACACCATTGTGGGTGGTAGTCACTGACGTAGCAGGTATTTCGGCATATACAGGACAAATTGTCATGGTGCAAAAACAAACCACCTCTACCACCTGGGCAACATCCGTAAGCGTATACGCAATTGGTCTTGATGGCGCGACGCTGTATAACGATACAGCAAAGTATTAATGTAAGGAGGCAGTGTGAGCAAGGAATCACCAGAGAGGGTGCCAGAGAGAACACCAGAGAAGGTGCCAGAGAAAGCACAAGACAAGCCGGCACCAGAGAGGACACAAAGAATGCCGGACAAAAGACAGTCGGACAGATGGCCATCAAAGGCGGACTATTCAACGCAGAAAAAGTATATCGCACTGACGCAAACGATCCTGACAATGGAAAACCGTCTGACGTGGACTGAATTTGCCTATATGTCTCTGAACATAGGCATATTGTTTTTTACCATAGCCTTGCTGGCTTATGCCACGGGCAAGACGGATGTGCATATAATATATATATCAACGTTGTTTCTCATTGTCGTTGGTGAGTTTACGTGTCTGTACTGGATAATTTCATCGATGAAGATTCAAATGAAACTAAAACTGCGCTACTTTCAAGCACGATATATGGAGCGAAAACAGGGGTTGCGTGATGAGGCGTTTTTTACCGATGAGACGGTCTACTTTAACCCCGCTATTGGCTATGTGGAGAGCCCTGATAAGCGTGAACGTGTCGATTATCCCAAGGCGGGTGCTATCAGAATGGACGGCTTTGCCGGATCGGCTAAACCAAGGTATCTGTCATGGGCTATGGTCGCTGTGTTGTTTTTCATATACGTAGTGCTTATGGTGTTTATATTGCTTCAAATGTTCAAGGTGCTATGATGACAGTCCTTGACGTGGAACCAGAGAGCGATATTGATCTGACCGAACTCATCGAAGGAGAAGAGATCGTGGGGCCAAGTCCTTTTAACAGACACCAGAGCGTTGTGGCTAATCTGTACGATGAGCTAAGGCGCTATGTTAAAGAAAATGACATAGGAATAGTGCCTTTTACGCCCCTTGATGTTATCTTTGAAGAGGGTGTCAACAGGCTCCAGCCGGATTTAATGTTCATCAAAAAAGAAAATCTGGCTATCGTGCAAGACTGGATAAGAGGGGTTCCGGACATGGTCGCAGAGGTCGTATCAAAGTCCTCAGTGGTCAGGGATACCATAACCAAGAAAGCTATCTACCAACGTTATAGGGTCCCAGAGTACTGGATTGTCATGCCTGAGTATGAGGCCATTGAGGTCTTTGCTATTGAACAGGGCGTATACGAACTATTCTCCTGTGCCGTGGGAAGCGGTTCCGTAAAATCAAAGATAATCCCCGGCTTGGAAATAGACGTCGCCGGCATATTTGTCGATTGAGCTATATGATGATAATGACCTGTACTTTCGTATGAAAATAAAACCAGATAGCTGGACAATCGTAATAGTTGGCAGTTGGAATCTGGCAACTTTTACCCCTGAGTGGTTGGTGGAGAATATCTTTTATGATACCGATATCCAGGTGGAGGTGGCATTGGGATACGGGATGCCTTTTCGGTTCAAGTCTCCCGGTGGGGGGTTTACGATCATACCGGAGCAGAATCGGATAACTCTGATGGCCTTAAAGGACGACGACCTGTCGCTATTGAAAATGGAAAAGGCTGCTTATAAACTGTTGGAACTGCTGTCATATACACCAGTGACGGCAATCGGATTCAACTTTGGTTTTGAAGACATATCGTTGTCTCAACTGCCTTTTAAATACGACTTTGAGGATTCCATGTTTTTTAATGCTCTGGGCTATCTGCTGACGTCGCAGACGATTAACAGAAGATTCATTGTAGACAACAGCATTCTCAATCTCTCCGTAACCATAAAACAAGACACCGTGTGGGTTGACTTCAATTTCCACTATGACCTCAACAATGCCGCAGACTATAAAACCAAGGTAACAAGAGGCATCGTGGATTCAAAACAAATTGTTACAGACCTACTCAGGGATGGTTATAAGTTAAACACCGACAGCATCAACGACGATAACGACAATCAGCAATAGATGAGAGACTTTCACAGTGGCAGCTTCACCAGTGGCATAGTTTCGGTGCCTGTGGTTGTTGCCGCACTGGGATACTTTGTCGATATCTATGACCTCATCCTCTTTGGGATTGTGAGGGTGCAGAGCCTTAAGGCCATCGGGGTGCAGGGGGCGGATATCATGAGCACGGGGATTTTCCTGCTCAACATGCAGATGGCCGGCATGCTCCTGGGAGGGGTGCTATGGGGCATCCTCGGAGACAAAAAGGGACGGGTCAAGATACTCTTCGGGTCAATCGTTGTGTACTCCATCGCCAATATAGCCAACGGGTTTGTCGAGTCTGTGGGGGGCTATGCGCTGTGGCGGTTTATTGCCGGTATCGGGTTGGCCGGGGAGCTGGGGGCCGGTGTGACACTTGTGCTGGAGACCCTGCCCAGGCATTTGCGTGGCTACGGGACGATGATTGTCGCTACCGTTGGGGTATCGGGCGCTATCCTGGGCAACTACATAGCGAAGACCTTTGATTGGAGGGTGGCGTATTTCATTGGTGGTGCCCTGGGCATGGCGTTGCTTGTCATGAGGCTTGGTGTGTACGAATCCGGAATGTATAAACAGATAGAGTCAAGCTATATCAGCAAGGGCAACTTCTTTTTCCTGTTTACCGACCGACGGCGTTTTTTCAAGTACATCAAGGCCATCATGATCGGTCTGCCGATATGGTTCTGCGTGGGAATCTTGATCATCCTGTCGCCGGAGTTTGCGATGGCCATGAATATCATAGGAGTGGTTAGTGCCGGCGAGGCCGTGATGGCGTGTTATATGGGGCTTGTCCTGGGAGACCTTGCAAGCGGGGCGTTGAGTCAGTTTCTGCGCAGTCGGAAAAAGGTCGTGTTGTTGTTCCTGGGGCTTTCAACTATTGCCGTAGGGGGGTATTTTATGCTTGGCGGGGTGGGAGTTTCGGTGTTTTATACGTTTTGTGGGTTCATAGGTTTTGCCGTGGGGTATTGGGCGGTATTTATCACCACGGCAGCAGAGCAGTTTGGTACAAACATCAGGGCAACGGTGGCATCGACTGTTCCAAACTTCATCCGAGGCATGGTCATACCCATTACCGCCATCTTTCAGTTTGCAAAGCACTACACGGGCATCCTCAGTGCGGGGGCGATTGTTGGAGGACTGTGTCTGTTCATCGCATTTTATGCCAACTACCATCTCGAAGAAACCTTCGACAAAGACCTCGATTACGTCGAAGTGTAGGCGGGATAGCGGGCGTGTAATAATTTTTCGTGCTATTGACAGCACTTGTTACCATATGATACCCTATACAGGTGTGTGTATTAAGCTGTTGACACGGAAGCCGGAGTGGCGGAATGGGTAGACGCAAGGGACTTAAAATCCCTCGGGCATTATGTTCGTACCGGTTCAAGTCCGGTCTCCGGTACCAAAAATCAATGACTTACAGGTGTCACAGAGTATGGTAGCACCACAAACAACCGTGGTCATGCAGCCACCGCCATTGTTTGGTTTTGTAGGTACTTTGGTGGTCGTCCTCGTCGTGGAGGATCAACCCATAACGGTAGAGGTAGCTTCATTCTTAACAACTATAGCATAGTCAATCTACGATTTGCCAAACCGGCAGCCATCGCTGGTGTACGTTCTTTCCATTTCTTTCCTTCTTCGTTGGATGGTTCCCGTAGTGACCTATGATAGCAACAGGGGCTTGCCCCTGGCTTGAACAGGGGTTGTAGAGACATCCCACAAGATACATTCCTGCTGTGAGAATAAGTTCTTTATGGGCAATTGCTCTACCACGTCTGACCAACATATGTAACCAACCCCTGAATGTAGCATTGAGTCTTTCTATATAAGAGGTGTTGATTCCCCTGCCACCACATGTCGCAGTTAGTACTGCTAAAATTGCATCCAGCGTCCCTATTACCGCACGTGTGACAACTTTTGCTACATGTTTCTTCTCATATTTCTTGACCACCCCTGTTCAAGCCAGGGGCAGGCTCTGACCGAGTAACAAGCCCTGTTGCGGCTCTAAGTGAGGACGGCCTACTTTACCCCTGTTCAAGTCAGGGGCAGGCTCTGTGTGTATGGGGGTACGAAATACCTTCTTGAACGCAGTAACATAGCTTGACAATCCATCTACACAAACCAATATCGACAAACTCTTAGCACTGCTACGAATTTTTTCTACCAATGTAGTAATGAGCCTTGAATCTCTCCTCTCACTTATGGCACCACCCAACCACAAACGGGATGGTACTGCAATAGCCATTGCCATCCACACCTTGGTTAATACCATCTTCACCCATATCTCATCTGCCTGTACATGCTTAATATCTACCTTCCCTTGTTGAACTGTATGCTCATGTACCTTCTTACAGTGTTCTCCACTCTTCTGTAACCAACTCGATACTGTACGTTCATCAAGACCAAAAGCAATCACTATCGCTTGAGTAGGACAACCATGAGCTAAAAGAACTGAAACTATCGCCACAATCTCAGCCCTCTTCTGTAGTCTATAAAACGGTGTTCCTTTTGTCTCTGTAAAAGTTTTTCCGCACTCCGGGTAGCACCACAATCAACCGTGGTTGCCAGTATTTAAGCCACTTTTATCCCTTAGGATTTGTCCACAAATAACTTGTACAAATGGTGTCTAAATATGTTATGCTCAAAAAGTGCAAAGCGATACCGAACTTATGATACAAAGAAAATTTGAAGTACTCAAAGATGTTTTAGACGAACAAGGCAGACGAATGTGGGCTGCAGTGGAAGCCGAGGCATTGGGACGAGGAGGAGTTACTTCAGTTTCCAGATCTACTGGTCTTTCGCGGACAACGATATATGAAGGAATTAGACGTATTGCTGAATCAAAGGAAAAACCTTCAAAAGGGAAAAAGAAGATACGTTTACCTGGAGGTGGACGCAAGCCGGTTGTTGAAACAGACCCATCCGTGCTTGTAGATATTGAGGGGTTGGTAGATCCGGTTACCCGAGGAGACCCTGAGTCTCCATTACGGTGGACCTGTAAGAGTG
>NZ_JMFO01000004.1 GCF_000714715.1 Candidatus Magnetobacterium casense | reverse complement strand
CTCCCTTTATGGGAGGGGTTAGGGGAGGGTGCTTTCCGTTATCTCCCTAATAGTATTATATCTGTCCGGACAATGGAGCAAGATAGTCAGCTATTTGAAGAAGGCAACCTGACGCCACCAAAAATTTATGCACCCCAACCAAATCCAGAAAGTGACATTGCCAAATAGTTTTTTGATGAAAGCCAATATATGGTATAATAATAAAATAAAAAATAAAAGGAGATTATCAATGATGAGAGCGATTAAATATGCAGTTGCAGCCCTGACAATCGTTTTGGGGTTGTCAATGGGTATGGTATCTGCGGAGGGAGGAGACAACATGTTAGAGAACATACATTGGCTTGGTCATGCGTCTTTCAGGATAACGGGGGAGAAGGTCATCTACGTAGACCCCTGGGAGATAAAAAATCCACTGCCGGCAGACGTGATCCTGATCACACACGAACACTTTGACCACTGCTCACCTGCCGACGTCCAAAAGTTGGTTGGCGCCAATACGGTAGTGGTGACAACCCCCGATTGTGCATCCAAACTCAAGGCAAAGGTCAGGACTGTCAAACCAGGTGAGGCGTTTACCGTGGCGGGGATAAAGATTGAAACCGTTGCCGCCTACAACACCAACAAACAATTTCATCCAAAGTCAAAGGAGTGGGTTGGTTATATCTTCAGTATCAACGGGATGCGCATATACAGCGCCGGAGACACTGACCACATACCGGAGATGAAAACCCTCAAAGACATCGACGTGGCGTTAGTGCCCGTTAGCGGCACATATGTCATGACGGCTGATGAGGCAGTCAACGCAGTCAAGGACATCAACCCCAAAGTGGCCGCTGTCCCTATGCACTACGGCAAGATAGTCGGCACAAAGGCAGATGCCCAACGGTTTGCACAAGGACTAAAGGGCGTGACCAACGTGGTCATCATGGACGCAGAGTAGCACAAAACAGAAAAAAAAGAAAGGGGTGGTTTGTGGCCGGGGCGGGTGCGACCCGCTGCGACCGGAAAGAAGTCCCCTTGACCCCGTAAAAAAATGCCGTGCGTAATGTTACAATATCAGGAGAGTTGTGCCTTTGCGATGAAAAAGCTGTTTCACCTGATCAAGTTTCGTATCGTATACGTAGCCATTATAGCAGTGGTGCCGATGTTGTTTGTGACGCTATATGCCAATGTAAAAGAGCGTTCTCTGGCCATTTCAGAGGCAAACGGCAACATCAGTGCTATGACCGTGCTGGTCAGTGCAACCATCGGGGGCTATATAGACCAGATCAGAGCCACGCTTGTTACCATCAGCCACATGCCCGAGGTACAACAGACCAACGCCCCTGATTGCCAGAAAGAACTGCATTTTCTGCTTAAGGGACTGCCCTACCTTGACGGCATCGGCGTGGCGGATATCAATGGCACGGTGTGGTGCACAACACTGCCACTGAGACGGGAAAAGATAAACGTTCTCAACAATAAGTTCTTCAGGAAGGTCACGGAGGTCAGGGGTTTCATAGCAGGTGACTTTGCCGTTGAACGCTCAACGGGCAAACCCGTCATGCACATGGCATATCCGCTGCGCAATAACGAAAAACGCCTTATCGGAGTAACCTATGCGATATTTAACCTCCACACCTTAAGAGAACTTATATCCCGTGTCAACTTCCCCGGGGGCTACACCATCACCCTGCTCAACGCCACCGGTGTAGTGGTTGCCCATCACCCCGACAGCGACAAGTGGGTCGGGACAACCATCACCGAAGGCCAACTGCAAGGGGCCATAGCCGAACACAATGGCGTTGAATTCACAGATACAAACGGGCCTGACAACATCAACCGCCACTATGGTTTCGCCTCTCTCTACAGCATGGGTAACGCCATTGGTCTGTATGCCGGTGTTGGTCAGTCCCCAGAGGACATCTTTGCCGATGCACGCCGCAGGCTCAGGGGTAACCTCGTGGGGATTGTGTTGACGTTTGTCTTTGTTATAGTGGCCGGGTGGGGTGGCATATATATGTTTGTCATTGGGCAGGTCTATCGCCTTGTGGGTGTTGTCAGACGGATGGCAGGTGGAGACCTGACTGTACGGAGCGGTTTTGCCTGGAGGGAGTCAGAGTTGGGGCTTCTGGCCGCCGGCATTGATGACCTGGGAAGCTCACTGTACAAGAAAAAAGAGGATACCGAAGATACCCTCAGTCAACTGCGTGGCTCCAGGGAGCGTTATAGCACGCTGGTATCCAACATCCCCGGGGCAGTGTACAGACGCCTGGCCGATGCCAACTGGACAATGGAGTTTCTTGGCTCTGCCATTGAGGACGTCTGCGGATACCCTGCCGGGGCATTCCTCTTTAACAAGGAGCGTCCATTTGCCGGTATCGTACACCCCGCTGACCGGGAAAACGCTGAAAGAGCACTGCTTCAGGCCATCAAGGACAAACGCCCCTATGACCTGACATATCGCATTGTCGATGCCCACAGCTCCACGCGCTGGCTCAATGACAGGGGGGCAGGGGTCTATGACGCCCAGGGCAGGATCATCCACCTTGATGGCGTCATTGTTGACGATACGATGAGACGACATGCCGAAGAGGCCCTTCTCAAGCTCAACAGGGCACTGCGGACCTTTGGCAGTTGTTCGCAGGCACTCGTCCGAGCCACTGATGAGTTGCAGTTGCTGATGAGGATATGCAAGACCATCGTTACGGAGGGAGGTTTTCCGGTCGTCTGGGTCGGTTATGCCATCGAGGAGGATGGCGTTAAGGTAGTACGTCCTGTAGCCTGCGGCGGTGATGACAAGGACTACCTGGCGCAGATCAGGGTCAGGTGGGACGACTCCGACCTTGGCAGCGGCCCCGTCGGAAGTGCAATAAAGACCGCAAACCCATGTGTCGTGGAGGATATCGAGGCTGACGACGGCTTTGCCCCCTGGCGTCGGGCAGCCCGACGATTTGGGTTTCGTTCCCTGGTGTGTCTGCCCCTGATAGAGGGCAATATAGCCTTTGGCGCCCTCACCGTATACTCCAGGGAGAGGTCTGCATTTGACACGCAAGAGCTCGATCTCCTTGTAAAGCTGGCCGGTGAACTGGCCTACGGTATCGTCACGCTGAGAACCAGGGTGCAACGGTGGAAGGCCGAAGAGATGATCCAAAGGATCAGTAACCACCACATGACCGTCTTAAGTGCAGCGGGCGAGGGCATTGTGGGACTGGATGGCAGCGGGTGCATCACCTTTGCCAACCCCGCCGCTGCAAAGATGCTCAACTGGCAGGAGGATGAGTTGGTGGGGATGCCCATAGGTGCCATCACCCCGCTGACGGGATTTATGAAGGACGCTATCTACAGTTGCCTTGAC
Organism: Candidatus Magnetobacterium casense; assembly: GCF_000714715.1. Classification (GTDB taxonomy): domain Bacteria; phylum Nitrospirota; class Thermodesulfovibrionia; order Thermodesulfovibrionales; family Magnetobacteriaceae; genus Magnetobacterium; species Magnetobacterium casense. The sequence goes on along the minus strand of NZ_JMFO01000004.1, from coordinate 205,887 downwards.
GAGGTGTTTCACAGAAGAGATGGCAGCGTCTTTGCCGTTGAATACGTCAGCACGCCCATTGAGGAAAAGGGTCAGACCACGGGTGCCGTGCTGGTCTTTAGGGATGTCACGTTGCGCAGGGAGTTGGAGGAGAAGCAAAAGCAGCATGAACAGTTGCTCGTACAACAATCAAAGCTCGCCGCCATGGGTGAGATGATCGGCAACATTGCCCACCAGTGGAGGCAGCCCCTGAGTGTTGTCAGTGGAGTCCTGTTAAACATCCAGGACGCCTATGAGTTTGGCGACCTCAACGCAAAGTATCTCGCCGACAAGGTACGTCAGGCAAATCAGAGCCTTGAGTTTATGTCCGTCACCATTGACGACTTCCGCAACTTCTTCAAGCCGGACAAGGAAAAAACCGAGTTTGATATCAGAGAGGCCGTACACAAGACCGTCTCTATTGTCGGGGCCAGTCTCCGGGACAACTTCATCGACCTTCACCTGCATCTTGAGGAAGGCCTGTTGGTCAATGGGTATTCCAATGAGTTTTCGCAGGTCCTGCTGAACATCGTCACCAACGCCAAGGACTTCCTCCTGTTGCGTGCCATCAGGGGGCCTTTCATCGACATCAAGGCCTACCGACACAGCACAAAGGCCGTAGTCGTAGTCGCAGACAACGCCGGGGGCATCAACGAGGAGATCATCGACAAGGTCTTCGACCCCTACTTTACCACCAAGGAACAGGGCAAAGGAACAGGGATCGGGTTGTACATGTCAAAGATGATCATCGAGGGACACATGGGGGGCCTGTTGACCGCACGGAATGTAGAACATGGGGCCGAATTCTGCATACTGCTAAATGCCTGCTGAACAAAAAAAGGGGCGACTCTGACTTGACTAACAGTTGTGCATATGTTTAAAATAAAGGTAGAATCGGTCGAGCAGTGTAGCTGCTTAAAATGACAGATGCGGGGGGACTCCCCACGTGGTGTAAAATGGAAAAAAAGCTATTAAGCGTTGTTGTTCCATGTTTTAACGAAGAGCCGGTCATTGGTGCGACCAACACCAGGGTTATGGCGCTGTTGACCGGGTTTGTGGAAAGGAACCTGATAACCGACTTTGAGATACTGTATGTAAACGACGGTTCCTCAGATGGCACGCTGGATATGCTGAAGGAGCTTGCATCGAAGGAAAGACGCATAAAGGTCATCTCCCTCAGCGGCAACTTTGGTCATCAGGCGGCATTGACGGCGGGGCTTTATAATGCTTCCGGCGATATAACCGTCTCCCTCGACGCAGACCTCCAGGACCCGCCGGAGGTCATAGAGGCCATGATCGAAAAACACAACAGCGGCTGTGACATCGTCTATGGGGTGCGCAGCAGTCGAGAGCAGGACTCGTTTTTTAAGCGGTTTACGGCGCAGTTCTTTTACCGGCTCATGGCATTTATGGGGGTCAACATCGTGTACAACCATGCCGACTTCAGACTCATCTCCAGGGCCGTCATCAGCGAATTCAAGAAGTACGGTGAGACAAACAGGTTTTTGCGTGGCATATTCCCGTCCATGGGGTTCAGGCAGGGGATGGTCGAGTATGCGCGTGACAAGCGATTTGCCGGAACGACGAAGTATCCCCTCAGAAAGATGCTCATGTTTGCCGTTGAAGGCATCACCTCCTTTAGCAACTTTCCGTTGAGATTGTCTTTTTTCCTGGGATTTATCAACTTCATAGCGGCTCTGATTCTGGTGGGCTGGACGCTGGTGACCAAGTTCAAGGGGGCTGCAATCCCCGGGTGGGCATCCACGGTGTTGCCGTTGTACCTGTTTGGTGGCATCCAGTTAATGTTCATAGGGATACTCAGTGAGTACGTGGGAAAGATTTACATGGAGGTCAAGCGACGCCCAATCTTCATCATAAAGGAAACGTATAATCTCAGCCGACCGAAAAAGACCTTTACCCACCGACCAAACGTACAGCAGAAAAAAACTGTCTGAGCTTCCGCATTTGGTAAACATAATAAGTAAGTGAGCATAAGTAGCTATAACAAGCAGGAAGTGGTCAAGGGGGCTGGCCCCCTTGCGGGGTGGGGCTGAGGGAGGGGCGGAGCCGCCTCCCTTCTTTACTTTTCTCAGCTGCGCCTCAGTTGTAACTCTTAAAAGCGTGTGACAAGTATGCCGATAAAGGGCATCGTTGCGATGTAGTGCTCAAGGGACACCTTCCTGACGCCGTTTAAGCCGGAAGGACGACCAGTGGAGCGATTACCCGTGTCTTTGGTGCCGCTTGCGTGCAGGAGATAGACGTCGCTGTTGTCTCTCTTTATGATGCCGAGGTGTCCGATGATTTCGCCTTCGATACGTCTGCCGGGGGCCTTGACGAAGTAGACGATATCGCCGCTTTGTAGCTTGGACATCCCGTCTCTGATACCCCGTGGGGGGAGTATCGCAACGGTGCTTATGCCCCTGGCACCCTTGATATCGATGGTCTGGCCGATGTCTGCCGTAACGTCTCTTCCCCACTTACCACTGAGTATCATGTCCATCCCGTACCGGAAGCGGTCCTCGTAGTTGGAGACGTTGCCGTTGAGATCGATGCTCCCCCGGTGCTTGAACCTCTTGTCAAGGGCAATGGCTGCGGAGTCTTGCGGCGTGTGACCAAGGGCAAGCTCCACGCTGCGGAAGGCGTGATACATACAGTCAACCCGGTCATCGAAGACGATAGCGTTGTTGCTGACGTATGCCCCAAGCGGATCGGGGTCGTAGGGGGTGCCGGTAAACTGCTCCGCCCAGAAGGCGATCCGCCATCCGATGGCTTGTCCCTGTATCCGTTGTTGGGTCTTCAGCACCGCCTCGTCAGAAAATGCCAGGACCGTCGTAAAATTCAGAAGCACGAGCAAAACCGCCTGCAAACACACAAAAGAGCCATAAACCGGCAAATTTTTACCTGACCTCAAAAGTAAAGCGCACAACACGCTGTGGCTGGCCACGAACCTCAAACACGAAGAACACGTCCCACGAGGCTGCTGTGTTGAAAATCAGGTTCCCCGTGTAGAGACTGCCGGACTTGACAAAAGATGCCATCTGCCCCATGTTGCCGGAAATCGCATAGGTCACCCCGACATCGACGTCATCAACGTCCCTGCCTGTGGGGGCTTTAAGCTCAAAGGTTACCTCGTTTTTGCCTACGACGGGTGACTGGCCACTGGAGGTCTTCATCCTCACCCTGTAGCCATCAACCTTCTCCGTAAGCACAAACACGGCACCATCGGCCAACGCAAAACACAACAACAGAAACCACACGTTTAAAAGGGCTACTACCTTTGGCATTGTCATCGCTCCAGAAACCTCCTCAGTTCTCCCGGATATACCCTCCGCTGGTCAAATGATGTGGGGGAGTCTGAATCGGGCCAAAACGGCTGAGGCTGTGCGCCTTCCCTTGCCACCGGAGAGGGCAGCGGGTCTTTCATGCCCATGGCCGCAATCATGTCGATCCCCTTGAGACGGTAACAGAGTTCCACCGCAATGCCGTTAGGGTCGAAGGTGAAGATGGAGTGTATGAAGCCGTTGTCAATCACCTCGGAGACCCATATGTCAGCCGCATCCAGTTTGTCCTTGATCAGCCACAGTTCGTCATCGTCTGTGACCTCAAGGCAGATGTGGTCAAAGGCTATGCTGCCTGCCCGGGGACGTCCCGCGTCCTTTTCCTCCAGGGGCTGCACACCCGGCCACTGGAAAAACGAAACAAGACAACTGTCGTTAATGGCAAAGAAATACTGCTTGACATTATTATCCGCCATCCCACCAACAAGCTCAATGCCCAGCAGGTCACGCCAGAACCGGATCGTCTTGTCCATATCCCCCGTGACCAAGGCTATATGGTTTATTGCCGTATAAACTGCCATCGCACCAATGCCTCCGGCTAACCTATTTTAAACTCTGAGAGCACGGCAGCGGCGAATTCCTCAATAAGCTCGGGGTCGAGATGCCCTGCAGGTGTGTGGAGCATCTTTAATGCCTCAGCCGCCGGGTAGGTTGGTCTGTAGACGTTTTTGGTAGTCAGGGCGGCATAGGCCTCCACTATGGCCGCCATTTTGGCATGGATGCTTATCTCATCGCCCCTGAGACCACGCGGATAACCACTGCCATCGAGCTTTTCGTGATGCCCCCAGGATATATTTCTCACGATCTCCGGCACCTCGCTGAGTCCGTCCAATATATCCATCGTATAACCCACGTGAGACTTGATGTTCTTATACTCGTCCGGATCGAGCTTGTCGGGCTTAAACAACAACGCCGTGGGGAGCAGGACGCTACCCAGATCGTGCATCAACCCCCCAACCGCCATCTGCTGACACTCCTGTTCGCTGAATCCCTTCAAGCCACCAAACCAGTACATATATACCGCTACAAGCAGGGAATGTAAAAACATCGTGGTGTTGTAGCCATCCACCGTTCCAACAATATCCCCCACGCCATCACGCTTTATCGTAAATTCCAGGACATCAACGGCGCTCACTATGTCCTCATAGGGCAACGTGGTCTTTTGCTTTATTGCATCCACCGTCCTGTCGATGGTTGCCTTTATCAGACGCAAGGCTGTTTCCTGTTCCGGTTTGAGTTTTTTCCACTGTTGTTCGATTTCCGTGTTGTCCCAACTGACCATTTTGGCAAGCAAGGTGCCTATCTTAAGCGGTTTCAAGACATAGTCGTGTGCCCCGATCCGTATGGCGTTGATGACGTCCTCCCTGGTTGCACGCGCCGTAACTACAAACGTAATGATGTGTTTGAGGTCTTTGTATGAGCGAATCTCCCGAAGTGCCTCAGCTCCGCCCTTTGTGGGCAAATCGAGGTCTAATATCAATACATCAGGGATATGCAGAAGCGCCTTGTTTATGGCATTTTTGGTGTTTGACGCCGTATGTACCTCGTATCCCAGCTTTTCCAACTGAGAGCCGATTTGCACTTTTGTGGTCTCATCGTTGTCTGCAATCAGTACCTTTTTGGGCATAACCTTATTTTACAATCTTAATATTTGTCGGTTTACTTAAAGCCTTTAAGCAGGCCCTGTTCGAATTCCTTTATGAGTGCGGGGTCGAGGTGACCTGGCGGCTCGTAGAGCATTTTCAGTGCATCATCGGATGCGTAGGTGTCCCTGTAGACGTTTTTAGTTGTCAGTGCGGCATAGCTCTCCACAACGGCCATCATTCTGGCGTAGATGCTTATGTCATCGCCCTTGAGGCCGCGCGGATAACCGGTGCCGTCGATCTTTTCGTGATGACTCCAGCATATACTCCGCACTATATCCGGCACCTCGGTGACGGTATCCAGGACATCCATTGTATAGTTTACGTGTGTCTTGATATTTACATATTCCTCGGGGTCGAGTTTTCCGGGCTTAAACAGGAGATCGATTGGGATTAATGCACTGCCAAAGTCGTGCAGTAAACCACCCAGTGCCATCTGCTTACAGTCCTGATCGTTAAATCCCCTTAGTCTGGCAAACCAATACATGTAGACCGCAACAAGCAGGGAGTGCAGAAACAACGTGTTGTTGTAACCATTGACCGCTCCGACAACGTCAGTTATGCCGTCTTCCTTGAGCGTATCACACAGTATTTCGATGGCATTTACGATGTCATCATAGGGCAGGGGGGTCTTCTGTCTGATTGAATCCACAGACCTTTCGATGGTTACCTTTAAGAGGCGCAGTGCGTTTTCATGTTCGGGTTTAAGTTGTTTCCAGTGTTCTTCCATTTCCGTGTTTGCCCAACTGACCAGCTTGGCAAGCAGGGTACCGATCTTGAGGGGCTTTAGGGTATAGTCGTTGGCGCCCATTCTGATGGCTTTGATGACATCTTCCTTACCGGCACGTTTTGTGACTACAATGGCAAGGATGTCCTTGAGGTCTTTGTATGAGCGTATTTCTCTGAGCATTTCGCCAACACCTCCCTTGCCGGGCAGGTCTATGTCCATCAGCAGTATCTCCGGAGCATATTGAACTGCCTTGCTGATAGCAGCATTACTGCTTGAGGCGCAGTAGACCTCATAGTCTAGTTTCTTCAGGTGAAGGCTGACCAGCTTTCTCGTTGCCTCGTCGTTGTCTACAATGAGGACTCTTTTTCCCATAGGAATCATTGTACAATAGTGTTGATTAAATAATCAAGGGGGCGAATTGTTCTTGTTCCAAAAATTTACCGCAGGCAATTAATGTAACGGATATGCTAATATAGCTCTTGAGCCTTACACTTAAACAAACGGGTGACCAGACCTTCCATGGCAGTTACCTGCAAGACGATGTGGTTTTTCTCCTTAAGCCCGTCGAAATGGCAGTTGTAGACCTCCAAACTAAGGAGAGGCTGCTGCGCTCTGGCGCCCGACACTATAGCGAGATGATATCACGGGAGTCATTGCCGGGGCAAAGGTACCTCGATATTTTTTTCCAGGCGGTGAGCGACAACAGACGCCGGATGGCCGCAGAGATACTCGCACTGGCCAGGTACACAAGCCGCAAGGACAGGTTTGTCATTGTTTCTCTTGCCAGGGCCGGTACCCCCCTTGGTGTCTTGCTGAAAAGAACGCTGCGGGAAATCTTTGACAGGGACGTTGCCCACTACGCCATCTCCATCATCAGGGACAGGGGGATAGACGAAAATGCCCTGCGATACATACTCTGCACACATGCAGGGGCAGAGATTGTCTTTGTTGATGGCTGGACGGGAAAGGGTGCCATATCAGGGGAACTCAGGCACGCAGTTGAGGGGTTTAACTTGCGACATGGTACCAACATCAGTGCCGATCTACATGTGTTGGCCGACCTCTCCGGCACGGCAGCGGTGGCCTGTTGCAGGGATGACTATCTGATTGCCTTTTCGCTGTTGAACTCCACGATATCCGGTCTGGTAAGCCGCTCCATCCTAAACGGCGATTTCATAGGGGCCGGGGACTTTCATGGGTGCATGTTCTATGAGGAGTTCAGGGAGGCAGACCTCTCACTGTGGTTTATAGACAACATCATGGCAACCATCAGGGAGACGCCATCAGCGGATATCGGGATGCCACTGTTGTCCGATAATGGCAGGGCAGAGGCGGCTGCACGCAGCAGGGTGTTTATAAAAAAGGTCATGAACACCTATAACGTAGACGACATAAACCACATAAAGCCCGGAATCGGTGAGACCACACGCGCACTGCTCCGGAGAATCCCCAGACTGATCCTGGTGAGGTCCGTGGATATGCCCGATATCTCACACATACTCATGCTGGCCACTGAACGGGGCGTAGAGGTTGAGGCTGTTGCCGATATGCCCTACAACGCAACGGCTGTTATTGCATAAGAGACACATCAATGCGCTCCACGCCGGATACGAATTTTACTTGTAAAAACGATGCGAAATTGATTAATATAAAATATATGTTTGACTATATCCCTTTTGAAAATAAAAGTAACAATGAGAAACGCTATGAAGCTCTTGACAAGGTGGTCTGCTAGGCCCATATGATCAGCAGAGAATCCCTCAGCGCATACATAAAATCCAGAAAAAAGCCGGTGTCCTTCAGGGTCATGTCCAAGGAGTTTTGCACTACCAAGAAGGAGTCCAGCTCGCTAAAGAAGATGCTCCGGCAGATGGTCAGAGATGGCGACATAGCCGTTACCCCCGGCGGACTGTATGACAAGAAACATGAGAGCGCCATTGCCACGGGATATTTTGAGGCCAACAGGGAGGGCTATGGCTTTGTGGTACTGGAGACACCCGGAGAGCGTGACGTCTTCATCCCGCAGCGAAAGACGATGGGAGCAATGGATGCCGACAGGGTCATTGCCGTGATTGAGAATCCCCTCAGGAGGGATGGCCGGATCGTCAAGATATTGCAGCGTGCCCATGCAAACGTTGTTGGCAGACTGATGTGCAACAAAGGCAGGTATTACGTACAGCCAAAGAAACGCTCCATCCCCTTTACAATAGACATTCCCAAGCTCAAGAAGGACAAGGTCAAAGAGGGGGATACGGTCATTGTTGAGATCAAGCAGTACGACTCCGACGATGCCCCCGCCGTGGGTAAGATATTGAAGGTGCTTGAGGTGGCCGACGCACCCGTCTCCGAAATAGACTCAATCGTGGAAGAGTTTGGTTTGCCCAAGAGGTTTGCTGCGACGGTTTCGGAGGAGGCCAGGCAACTGCCTCACCACATCACGCCGGATATCATTGCACAGAGGCACGACCTGCGAATCCTCAACACGGTGACCATCGACGGCGAAAAGGCAAAGGACTTTGACGACGCCATATCGATTGTCAAGACCCCTGACGGTTACAGACTCTACGTCCACATTGCCGACGTGTCGCACTTTGTCCCCTGGGAGTCCAACATAGACGTGGAGGCCAGGCGGCGGGGCACAAGCGTGTATCTCCCCGACAGGGTGATCCCGATGCTGCCCAAGCGCCTGTCTGAGGAGCTGTGCAGTCTCAGACCCAAAAGAGACAGGTTGGCATTCACGGTTGAGATGGCCTTTACCGCTGAGGGACAGTGCACAGGCGTTTCATGCTACACCTCCGTCATCAACAGCAACGAGCGGATGACATACACGGACGTCTCACGGATGCTCAACGATGGCGATAAGGCGCTCAGGCAGCGTTATAGCTATCTCCTGGGCGACTTTGAGCTTATGGAGGAACTCTGTGCGGCCCTGCGGCGGCGCAGGATGAAGCGAGGCAGTCTGGACTTCGACCTGCCCGAACCGGAGGTCATCATTGACATCCTGGGCAACCTTGAGGGGATCGTGAGTGTCAGACGCAATCCCGCCCATATGCTCATTGAGGAGTTTATGATAGCGGCAAACGAGGCCGTGGCCAGGCGTATAGCCGATGCCGGTGTCCCGTCGCTCTACAGGATACATGAGGAGCCTGACCAGCGCAAGATGATTGATATCATCAAGGTAGCCCGGCATTTGATCAGTGTAGGCAAACAGCGGTTGAGTCCGCGTGACATGCCACGGTTGATCGGCAAGGCTTGTGGTGGGCCATACGAGGAGCTTATAAACTACCTCGTACTGAGGAGTCTCAAGCAGGCGCGGTATTCGGTGACGAACGTGGGGCACTTTGGGTTGGCATCGGAGTGCTACACACACTTTACGTCGCCCATCCGGCGGTATCCCGACCTTGTGGTGCATAGGGTCTTGCGGGACGTTATAGCCAACAAACGCCTCTCTGACAAAAAGCTGAAGGCATTTGAGGCCGCCCTTGGCGACATAGCGTTTCATTCGTCGGCCCGTGAGCGGATTGCCGATGACGTTGAGCGCGAGACGCTCAAGGCCCTTCGTGCGTGGCTGATGAAGGGAATGGTTGGCAAAACCCTTGAGGGCAGTATCGTTGGCGTCAACGCCGGTGGATTGAAGGTGAGGCTCAATGACTACTTCGTTGACGGCTTTCTGGACATCTCGGCGATGATTGGTGATAGTTACGTCTATGACGAGGCCGATCTGTCGATAAAGGGCATCCGGACAAAGAAGCGCTTCTTCTTTGGCGGCAAGCTATCCGTGCGGATCAGCGGCGTAGACATGCAAGAACGTGAAGTCTTTTTCGCCATGTGAAGGTGCTTTCACAAAGGGAGGCAAAGTTACCCACTTGAAATGAAAAGGAACCGAAATAAAGAGGTACAGGAAAGGGGGGGGCGAGCCGCCCCGGGCACGAAGAAGCCCCCTCGACCTCTCATTATTCTTAATCCTAAGTAAACATAATTGAAAAGATTTAAAACACGAGAGCGTCCCTTTTCGTGAACGTGCTCTAAAATTTATCCAATTTTTCTTCAATCAACTTGTCTACTCTGTCTATCTTTTTCTCTGTCAGGAAGGCGACCACTATGAACGTTATCAGGAGTATTATATCTACTATCCATCTTAGTTCCATGTCTGTTTTCCTCCAATATCTTTAATAATGTGCCCATTAATTTCTCATTTTGTTTTTCAAGTCTGGACACATGCTTGAAGTGAAGCAAGATCAACAGTATTACAATCACCGGGACAAGTCCTACCTCTTTTACGGCATCCACTATCTGCATGAAGTCCATATCTCATTATACCACAGATGCTATTTTTATTAAAACCATTGGAGGTTGTAATCACGGTAAATTTACTTTGTCGTATATAGCACGTTTCGATTGGGTTAAATACAACAAACGTGGCATTTTTACGGGGTCAAGGGGTCAGCGACCCCCGGCATAAAAGGGGTCAGCGACCCCCGGCATAAAAGGGGTCAGCGCCCCCCCGCATAAAAGGGGACTGCTCCCCCCCGCATAAAAGGGGACTGCTCCCCTTGACCCCATTATTTCACACTACATTATAATGCCTGAAAAACCCTGTGTCATTTCAGTATAGCCACCATGAGAGATTAAGCAGATACGTGTTTACCTGCCTGCAGCCTTGGAGAGTTTTTCCTTGAGGTCGCTCAAGGTGACAATGTGGCTTTTTTCCTCTTTGATTATCTCATCGAGTACGTGTCGGTCTTTGTTGTCTTTGATGGCGTCGGCCATGCCGTAGAAGTACAGGAGGGTTTCTTTTTCAAAGGCGATGGCCAGGCCCAGGGCGGCATTGGGGTCTTGTATGTTTTGCATGTGCGGGACGGCCTTGTTGGCCCCCATGAAAAAGGCAGATTCCACATACGACCTCATGTACTGAGATACCTCCGGCCAGTTCTCCAGTTGCTCCTGCTGCAGGGACTCCTTGAGCTTTGTGAATCTGGCGGCGTGAGCAACCTCGTTTTGGGCGAGGTTGTTAAAGAGGGCGTGTAACTCATCGTTTTTTTTAAACTTCTGTGCAAGTTCGCTGTAGTATGAGAAGCCGAGTTTCTCCGTTCTGAGCGCCATCTCTATGATCTCGTGGATTGAGACGTTTTCCATTATGTATACCTCCTCAGTATCCTGACACTGTCAGTTCAGGGTTCATGTTAATTCATCATGTCCATTAATATATTACCATACATTTCATATAAAAATCGTATCTTCTTTATATTTCAGGGTAACTACGTTTTTACGCTTTCTGGATTCCTGTTTACACAGGAATGACACACTTAGGAAAAGGCTATTATTGTCATTCCAGCGAAAGCTGGAATCCATGTCTTTAAACCACAAAAATAATTTTACCATGCTTTTTTAAGAGGATACGGCAAAACTTTCCGGTGTTTACTCTCTATGGGTATATTTCTTGATGATTTTAATCAACTCGTTGGAATTAATCGGTTTCGTAATATAGTCGTCCATTCCCGCCTCTATACAACGCTCCCTGTCTCCTTTTAGTGCATGAGCGGTCATTGCAATAATAGGAATATGACGGGTGCTTTCAGAGGACTTTATTATTTTTGTTGTTTCAAAACCATCCATTCCCGGCATTTGCACGTCCATAAGAATCAAATCAAACATTAACTCGGAAACCAGCTCAACAGCCTTTTCACCATCCACTGCCTCCGTTACGGTATAGCCGTGCTGTTTTAATATCCCTCCGGCAACCATCCGGTTTACTATGTTATCCTCAACAAGCAGGATGCGACACGAGGTCTCTGTAACCTGAGGCGCTTGAGGTTTTGGCAGCATCCCGTCTGTTTTTTCAGGGTGCCTGGAAAGCACCTTCATGTTATTATATACGGACGTCTCCGGAGTGTTGTCACTCAGGCCAAAGCCGACGGTAAAATGAAAGGTGCTGCCCTTACCCTCGGTGCTTTGCAGCCACATTCTGCCACCCATAAGCGCAACCAACTGTTTTGCTATGGTAAGGCCCAGACCGGTACCACCATATTTTCTTGTCGTTGAGTCGTCTGCCTGTGAGAAACTCTCAAATATTTGGTTAAACTTGGATGCAGGTATCCCTATGCCGCTATCTGTTACCGCAAAATGCAGCAAGGCCGATTTATCATCCGTATTATCCGGCTGCAGTTGCACCTCCACCAATATCTCACCCGTTACGGTAAACTTTATCGCATTGCCCACTAAGTTAAAAAGTATCTGCCCAAGTCTGGCCGGGTCGCCTTTGAGTTTCAGAGGTACCCCAGGCTTTATGTGGCTTGAGAGTTTCAGTCCTTTCTTGTGTGCCTGAACTGCAAGTGGAGCACATATGTTTTCCACTAATTGCCTAAGGTCAAACTCCGTCTCCTCAAGCTCCAGCTTACCAGCCTCAATCTTTGAAAGGTCCAGGATGCCGTTTATGAGCACTAAAAGGGCATTGGCTGAGTTAAGCACTGCTTCGAGGTACTCCCTTTGCTGTTGCTGTAATTGCGTATCCAGGACAAGTTCCGTCAATCCGATAATGGCATTCATAGGGGTGCGAATTTCATGACTCATATTGGCAAGAAATTGGCTCTTGGCAGAGTTGGCAGCAATGGATGCCTCTTTTTCCATGATTGCTTTTTCAAGGCTTCTTTTTGTGTTCTCTATGGTTATAATGTCATTGTATGTCCTTAAGGACAAGATCATTGCTATGTTAAACTTGTCTATTGTTAATTCGGTTTTTTCTATGTAATCATTGATATCGTAATTAACAATGACGTCCTGTTTTGGGGCCTGTCCGGGTTGACCTGTCCTTAGAATAATCCGTACAAGATTGTTCTTCAACTCTTCTCTGACATATTTCGTGGTATGTAGTCCGGAATGACTGTCTTCCATCACGACGTCTAAAAGCATAACGGCAGTATCAGGATTTTCAGCAATGAGATGTTTTGCCTCACCGCCGGAGTAGGCGCTTAAAAAATCCAGAGACTTGCCTTCATAGGCAAAATTACTCAACGCAAATCTCGTCATTGTATGCACTTCCGGCTCATCGTCTACTATCATTACCTTCCACCTCTGGGCCGTCTCTGAAAAACTGCTTACCCTGCCCTCCTGATAGAAGAAGCTGTCGTCATCATTATGGTCAATCATGCCCTCTCCAGTTCACTAACAGGGAAAGTGATTATAAATCTTGTTCCCTCTCCCTCAATACTGTTACATTCGATACGTCCACCAAAGGTCTGTGTCACTATGTTATACACAATATGTAATCCAAGTCCGGTGCCGCCTGACCCTCGCCGTGTTGTAAAAAAAGGCTCAAACACCCTCTTTAGATTCTCTGCAGACATACCTTTGCCATCATCTATATATTCTACAACAATTTCTCTTTCTTTGTCTATGACCTCAATTGTGATATTGCCTTTGTCGTCAGGCTCATAGGCATGTATGAGAGAGTTCAGCAGGAGGTTTGTTATTATCTGTGCTAATGCTCCGGGATAACTATCCATCTCCACGTCTTCCGGACATTTTATTTCAATAGTATGAGGGTAATCCTTAAGTTTTGGCTTAAGGGTCATCAGTATTTCCTCTAAATACTTTTTTATCTTAAATTTTCGCCTGTCCTGTGTTAACTGATCTGTAGATACCATTTTGAACCTTTTAATTAAATCGGCAGAGCGAAGCAGGTTTGTTAATATACCGGAACTACCCTCTCCCACCTCGTTAATGTATTGCTCAAGTTGCAGTTTATTAAGAGATTTATTGTTGAATGCAGCCATTATATCACCTGTTGTTTTAACAATAGCCGAGGATAGCGTTATTGCAATGCCTACAGGCGTGTTTATTTCATGTGCCACACCGGCTACCAACTGCCCAAGTGATGCCATCTTTTCAGATTGAATCAGGTGTTTTTGGCTTTGTTTTAATTCATCAAGTGTCTTGTATAATTGGGATGTACGGGTGGCTATCGTTTGCTCAAGGTTTTCCCGATGCAGTGCAAGATCGGCATCGCGTTTCTGGATTTGCAACAGCATCTCATTAAATTTTTCGCCCAAAAGGCCAAATTCATCCTGATTCTGAATATCGACCCGCGCCGAATAATCTTTGCTCTCTGAAATCGCTAACATTACATGGGTCATTTCGGACAGGGGTTTTGTGATGATCTTCTGTAGGCGCGACATTATCAGGAAGGCCGTGGCAATAGATAGCATCGTAACTATGAGGATCGTAACCACATACCACTTGATTCGGTGATATATCTCCCTGATGTCAGACTTCATGTAAAGCGTGCCGACGATTTCGTTGTCAAGCATGATTCGATGAAAAACATCCAGATGATTCAATCCCATATGATAGTCATACTGTCTGATCTGGTGATGGGAACAGTCCATCCCCGATACATCGCGATTGTATAGTGCCAGAACCTTGTCGTCACGATTATAAAGGACAGCACAAGTAACATGTGGGGCGGATTTCAGTGAATACAGGGTCTCCTCAGCCGTTTTTGGGTCGTTAAACGTCAGGGAGGCCGTGGTGTTTGTGCCAATAGTCTCCACCATTACGCCGATTCTTTCAATCAATGACTGCCGGAAGACGATTATTTCGGTTGCAATCAACAGGGTGCCAGCCAGTAACAAGGCAATACAGACTGCCAACATGCTGATTTTCATCAGCTTCTGCCTGATAGACTGTTTTGCATTCATACTCATTTCCTCTTTCTCTTTACTCTGCAGAGGGTGCGATGATTTTCCCCATTTTCAGGAGATTTGAACTGATTTTCAGTCCGGCTGTTTGTGCCGCTTCTATATTTATTTCAAACCTTATCTTGTCGTTTTCAAGATAAAAATTGACCATAACGCCCCTGCTTGCGAAGGATTGTGTATCGCCTACGGTCAGAACAGGCAGTCTGGATATGCCCCTGAGGATATTTGGGAGACGGTCTTTCTCCGATCTCGAAATAAAAAGGATGCCGGTATCTTTGATGTCGGCAGGTGAATTGATAATTTTGACCACAATTGTCTTACCGTGTATCGATTTGTCCCTCATTGCATCACGAAAGTTTTTGAAAGGATTGTCTCCGATGATATATATAGTCAGGGTTGAGACAGTACCAAGAGAGTTATCCGGCCATTCGATAAATTTTGCCAGATTATAGATAGCAAACGCTTTGACTTCATACTCGTCGAATTCCCGCTCCGCTGCCGGCACAGGCAGAGCAACAAGCGTTGATATAACCAGCAGGAGTATCAAGCCGACTGCATACTTACTGCAAAAACCCATTTCCCGTCTCTCTGGTTTCGTTAAGCAGAAGAGCATAAGTAGCTATGACAACAGAAGATAAAGAAGGAGGGCGGCTCCGCCCCCTCCTCAGACCTCCCCCGCAAGGGGACCAGTCCCCTTGACCCCATTATTCTTAACCCTAATGTTCTAAACATTTATACTCCGTTATTTAGAACTTGCAGGTCACTTTTAATCTGAAATATATGCCGTCCTGTTCGATAGCACTCTGCAAATGTTCATATGACGCAGGGTCTGAGTATTTTTTATTAAACAGATTGTAAACACTCATGGATGCCTCCATTGCTTTAATATAATTTGCAGACGATAACGTAAAATTGGTCAGAAAAAAAGAACTGGCTGATGAACCGTCCAGTAGCTTTCGATCGCTAGTGTATTGTTCTTCGATAGCAGCAAATATCTTGTTTTTGACTATGGGAACCATCATCTTTGCCTTAATCAGGTGTGTCGGAGAATTGACCACGGTCTGATTGGCCAGTGCGTTTTTGGTTTGTTGGTAGGTATAGCCAATTGTCCCTTCAATCCCATTGTCCCATACTTTCTCTAATTGCAGTTCAACTCCTTTTGTTATAAGCCTTTCAACATTATTATATACTAGAAGGCCATCTGCAGGGTCTGTTTCCATCGTAATAAGGTCTTTGATATCGTTGTAAAATAACGAGGCTTCTACAAGAAATCCCTGTCCCAAAGATTGACCAAGAAAAAGTTCATATGTCTTTATTAATTCCGGTTGTAGATTTGGATTGGCTTTTTGTGTTACATTGCCATCATTGTAATAAAGTTCACTGGGGATTGGGGCACGAAATGCCTTACCATAAAGGAGCTTAATAGTTGTTTGTTCAAGAGGATTGTATATAAGTGCTACCCGTGGGTTTATAGTACTTCCAAAAGTAGTATATTTATCATAGCGTAAGCCAAAATTCAATATCAGATTCTTGAATATCCTGAATTCATCTTGTGCATAGAGCGCCCAGTTTTGAGAATTTTTTTTGACACCAAAAGTTACATTATATGACGGATCATCATATTTGAGCATATCCTGACGGATGTTATTCTCAAATTCTACACCTGAAATAATACTATGTCCTGTAAACATTCTTGTCATGAATCGTACATCGCCGCCTGCACGCTGACCAACATCAAGCTCTTTATTTGCTATCCCTGAATACATATACGTGCCTCTGTACCGATAGTCATCGTAATATATATTTGACGTGATTTTTGACAGATCGTCAATTTTATACTCATATTCCAGGTTAATATAACCCACTGTATCAATGGATTTGGATTCAGGATTGTTGACGTCAGTTCCCCATGAGGCAGTAGGAATTTTCTTTTCCCTTGAACTATAAGCACCCTGTAACTTGAAACCATTTATTGAAATTGTGGAAAAAACATTGTGATACTTATCCCCATCAGCATTTCTGACAATTCCATTATTAGTATCAGGACCATCAAACTCTTTATAATACAGTGAACTGCGTCCCTTGCTGTTATAGTTTGAACCTGAAACAAGAACGTCTAGTCCATTGTCAAATTTCTTGCCATAGCTCAAACGCTCCTTGTAAGTGCCAAATCCACCAGCCTCACCAGAGACCTCCATACCCTTAATATCGTCTCCTCTTTTCATTATGACATTGATAACACCCATAAAGGCATTTGCACCGTATATCGAAGAGCTTGGCCCGCGTATGACCTCGACCCTGTCTATGAGGTCCACGTCAACGGGGAATTCCGTTCCGATAAAGGCGGTATTGAAGATACTATCATTGATCCGATGTCCATCCACCAAAAGCAGGAAACGACTGTTATAATCACCCGGCCTGGAGAAACCCCGCATGCTCAGAAACTCATAATTACGGTCGTAGCGCGTATAGAACCCCCTAACACTACGCAGGATATCGGCCAAGGTGCGGTACCCATAGCGTTTGATGTCGTCTGCAGTTACAATGCTCACTGACGCAGGCGCATCCTTCACCGGCTGTTCATATTTCGATGCCCCCTCAACGGTGACTACCTTTACGTCCATTAGTTCTTCCAGGCTGAGATTTTCTAAATCTTTAGTTACATTATCACCCTTTTCTGCTGCATGGGCAAGGCTGAAAGTAAGCGGGCAGAACGCAATCAGGACGCTGCCAAATACAAATATTCCTATCAAATAAAGCCGGACCCTAATCAGAACACAACTAAAGGTATCTGTCATAAGCGCATTCTCCAATTTTAGTGACTTGATGCTCTATGCTCCAAGCCAACTGTCCTATAAGTACCTGCCCATAATTAATTATATACAAAAGAAGAAAGAAAGGGGCGGCTCCGCCCCCCTTCAGAACCCCCTGCAAGGGGAGGGGTGAGCCACCCCTGGCACGAAGAAGTCCCCTTGACCCCATTATTTCACAATATCAATCATGCTGTCTCCAATGCCATAACAGGGAAAGTGATTATAAATCGTGTTCCATCTCCCTCAATACTTCTACACTCGATATGTCCACCAAAGGTCTGTGTCACTATATTATACACAATATGCAAACCAAGACCGGTGCCGCCCGTCCCTCGCCGCGTTGTAAAAAAAGGCTCAAATATCCTCTTTAGATTCTCTGCAGACATACCTTTACCATCATCACTGTATTGTACAACAACTTCTCTTTCTTTCTCTATGACCTCAATTATTATATTGCCCTTGTCATCAGGGTCATAGGCATGTATAAGTGAATTCAGCAGGAGGTTTGTTATTATCTGTGCTAACGCCCCGGGATAACTATCCATCTCCACGTCTTCTGAACATTTGATTTCAATCTTATGACAATATCCCTTCAGCTTTGGCTTAAGGCTCATCAGTATTTCCTCTAAATACTCTTTTACCTTAAATTTGCGCCTATCCTGTGTCAACTGGTCAGTAGATACCATTTTGAACCTTTTAATTAAATCGGCAGCGCGAAGAAGGTTTGTTAATACAACGGAACTACCCTCTCCCACCTTGGTAATGTATTGCTCAAGTTGCATCTTATTAAGAGACTTATTGTTGAAGGCAGCCATTATATCTCCGGTTGTTTTGACAATAGCCGAGGACAGCGTTATGCCAATGCCTACAGGCGTGTTTATTTCATGTGCCACACCGGCTACCAACTGTCCAAGCAAGGCCATCTTTTCTGCGTGCACAAGTTGAGCCTGGCTTTGTTTGAGATATTCATTGGTAGTCTCCAATTCCTCAAGATGCATGTCGCGGGCCTGTTGAGCTTTTTCCAACTCCATCAGCATATTATTAAACGACCTTGCTAAAACACCGATCTCGTCTTTTGAACGAATGTCGGTTATTCGCGAATAATTCCCCCCCCCTACCATATCTGTAAACGCAATAAATCTCTTAAGCGGATTGACGATGTTGTTTGTTATGTTGTTTGTTATAAACGTAAAAATAACTCCACTGATAATTAACACTATAGTTAATATACCAAAGGTGATATATTTAACTTTATTTGCCTCTGCTATGAACTCTGAATAGGGCATCACTACTACTAATAACCATTTGACCTCTTCGATTGCAATAGAAACCACAATGCTGTCAATTCCTAAAACAAATGCCCTGTTTGGATCTTTTGCTAACGATGCGGGTTTTATGATTAAATCATTGCTATTAATCGCATTGTCAATTAATTTGCCTATAGTCTTGTGCTTACTGTCGGGATATATGATCTTGTTTTCATTGTTTAATAGCAGGAAAAAACCGGTCTCTCCTACTTCTACATCTGACAGGACATCTGTGATATCGTAAAGGGGTACACTGCCCTTTATAAATCCAACGATTTTATCACCAAAAAAACTATATTTTGGCATAATAAAAGTCAATGTAGGTTTACCAAGCTCGGTACTGTTTTGCATGTCCGGGATAATAACCTTGCCTGGTTCTGTCATTATTTTTTTGAACATGGAGGAATCCCTTATGTCGTTGTCGCCTCTATGTACTGTTCCGTTTACAACCTTTACCTCCTCCACCTCAGAGCCGGCAGTATTTATATAACTTAACACGGGAAATTCTCTTGAAAATCTGGCAAGATATTGTACAAGGACAGGTTCCTGATATCTCTGTATATAAAAATCCACTTCCCTGCCCTCCAATATCCGTTGCAACAGGGATGTTTTATTGGCGATACCCTCAAGTATCCGAAACCTCATCATGTTAGCCATAAATTGCAGGTGCTTCACCTCGTCAACATTAACGTGGGTTGAGATAAAATAAACCCCGCTTGCCCCTATTGCTATCCCTACGAATAAAACCACGCCAAAATGAGATATCAGTATTTTGCTTTTTAGTGATAAGATCATTATTGTGTTTTAGCCGGGACAGTTCCGTTTTTAATTATAATTGTCTGAGCTTCTTTAGTAAAAAGAAAATCCATGAAATCTCTTGCAAGGCCGGTAAGTTCCCCTTTCCATACAAGTCCAAATGGCGACATTAATTTATAACTGCCGTTTTGAACATCCTTGACTGAAGGATAGATACCGTCTACTTTCAAGACTGTCAAGCCGGAGTTTAATACCATGGAAATGTGCACATATCCAATGGTGTTCTTATATTGTTTTAATATATCAACAGATTCAGGCGTGGTGTATACTGTTTTGCCGGCAAGTTTTTTTATATCCTTAAAACCGGCCATGTTTTGCTCCAACACATCCCTTCCCGAGTCTCCCTCTTGTCTGTTAACGACATATATCTGTTGCCCCTGACCGCCCAATTCCTCCCATGAGGTAATTTTTCCTGAGAATATGTCTATAATTTGCTCCGTGCTAAGATTATCAGGTTTTTTGTTGTCGAGGTTTGCTATAAAAACAACGGGGCTATATGCAAATTCCTTGTAGTTGAGGTTGTACGCTTTCTCCTTGTCTCTCAATTTACGTGCCGTTCTTCCCATTACGCACTTTCCCTCGGCTGTAAGTTTTATACCGCCAGTGGTGCCAACACTATCGGGTATCTCAATTTTTGTACCACGGTGGCTTTTTTCGTATGCCTTTGCCAAAACCCTCAGCAAATCCTGACTATCACCCGTTCCCTCTATTACGAGCGTTTCAACGCCCAAACAGCGAGTGCTTATCCCCGATATTATTGCCAATGACAAAAAGATACTTAGCAGCGTCTGTTTCATGACTCCTCCTTTATTAGTTTTATACGTCAGAACCTCTTGCAAAACTTCCAGACTAATCCTTGTTATCTTGAATTATACGTTTGTACTTTTCATCTTTAGCTTTTACGATAACATAAACGCAAAATGTTGTCAATCGCCAAGTTTATAGCAGATTTCGATTGGATTAAATACAACAGACGTGGCATTTTTATGGGGTCAAGGGGACTGGTCCCCTTGCGGGGGAGGTCTGAGGAGGGGGCGGAGCCACCCTCCTTCTTTTCTTCTGTTGTTATAGCTACTTATACTCTTCTGCTTATCGTCCTGACCATTTCCTCCGGGATGAATAAACCTGAAGGTCAATCGCAGAGCCTCATGACTTCTCTGGTGATTCTATCCAGCGGGAGAATCTTGTCAACGGCGTTGCGTTTGATGGCTTCGTTTGGCATTCCAAAGACGACACACGAGGCCTCATCCTGTGCGATGGTGTAAGAGCCTGACTCTTTCATTTCGAGCATTCCGCGGGCGCCGTCATCGCCCATGCCGGTCATGATCACACCCACGGCGTTTTTGCCGGCATACCTGGCCGCCGAACGAAAGAGCACATCAACCGATGGCCGATGACGACTCACCAGCGGACCATCCTTGACCTCAACAAAGTACCGTGCCCCACTGCGCTTGAGCAGCGTGTGCTTGTTACCGGGGGCGATGAGCGCCCTGCCCCTGACAACTGAGTCGTTATCAGCCGCTTCCTTTATGGATATCCGGCATATGCCGTCAAGACGCTTTGCAAAGGCGGCAGTGAAGTGCTCCGGC
Organism: Candidatus Magnetobacterium casense; assembly: GCF_000714715.1. Taxonomy (GTDB): domain Bacteria; phylum Nitrospirota; class Thermodesulfovibrionia; order Thermodesulfovibrionales; family Magnetobacteriaceae; genus Magnetobacterium; species Magnetobacterium casense. The sequence continues at coordinate 184,937 of NZ_JMFO01000004.1, read as the reverse complement.
ATGTGTTGCACTATAACGATCCCCGGACAGTCAACGGGGAACTCCTCCAGAAAGACCCTCAGCGCCTCCGTCCCGCCCGTGGACGCCCCCACGATGATGATCTTCTCCGTGGTCTGTATCATGGCATTTGACGGGGGTTTGGGCAGCATGGCATCAGCCGTGAGTTTTGGCGCCACCTTGTGTTCCGGCATCGGACGCCTGAGGCGGGCATTGGCAGCAGCCTTGACTATATCGCATATCGTCACACGGGACTCCTCAAGAAACTGCTTGGTACCAAGCCTGGGCTTGTTGATTATCTCCACTGCCCCGTACTCCATGGCCTTGAGTGCGGTCTCCGAACCCTTGTCGGTCAACGATGAACACATCACTACGGGGATGGGATGCTGAGTCATCAGTTTTTTCAGGAATGTGATGCCATCCATGCGTGGCATCTCAACGTCAAGTGTTATAACGTCTGGCACCTCGTCCTGTATCCTCTTGGCTGCCACAAAGGGGTCGGAGGCAGTGGCCATGACCTCGATCATCGGGTCGGATGACAGGATATCCGATAGCGTCTGCCTCACCACCGCCGAGTCATCCACGATAAGTACTCTTATCTTTTTCATAATTTCTTTAAAGACCTCGCTAAAAATTTATTATGAATGTCAATCATAAAATCTGCCGTCTTAGACGCTTTAAATATACATCGCCACTGTGGGTGTAAAACAGTATCTTACGCCCGTTTGCACCTCCCGTATCCGTAACCGAAGGAGTCAGTCCCAACTGTGATAGTATTTTGTGTGCCGCTTCGATGTTCTGTTTACCGACGCTGTCTCGTCTCCTGCCCTTGCTCCCACACGGCAGGACTTCAGCCCCACCAAAGAGCTTTACATCAAGCCCCCTGAGACCGATGCCAACCCTCTCAAAGTGTCTGGCCATGTGCGTCACGCAACAGTCAACGTATTTGAGTTTCTCAGCACAATCGTAGCAATCCCTACCATTACAATCTGGCAACATGCCATGACATATGGCCCCATAGGACCTGGTCGCATGAAACATGGTCACCGACACACACGAACCCAATACCGTCGAGACAATCGTTGGTTTGTCGGTCATAAGCACCTGCCCGGGATTGAGATACACCAGCGACAGGCCGGATTGACCGGATAGTCCTGGCAGTTGCAGTCCCTCCCGTAGTGGCCTCTCCGGCAAGCCCTCGCACTCATCAACGCCCATGAGGTAGTCGATAGATGGTTGGCGCCACCTGGACAAATGGTACGTTAAGCCCGTTTAATGTCTCCGAGTGTCCCATAAACAGATATCCGCCACGTGCCAGATATCTGGCAAAGCGATTCAACAACTGTTCCTGCGTTTTTTTATCGAAATAGATCACGACGTTCCGGCAGAATATCACGTCCATTGTCTCGCGGAATCCGAAGTCGGAATCCATGAAATTGAGGCGTCTGAACTTGATAAGTTCGCGCAATTCGGGTACGATCCGCACCAACCCCTTGCTCTTGTCCTTGCTGCGCAGGAGGTATTTTTTCTTGAGGTTATTGGGTACCGGAATGACCCGTTCTTCCTCGTATATGGCGGATTTGGCCTTATCCAGCACCTTGGTGGATATATCGGTGGCGATAATCATAAAATCGGTATCATTTTTTTCGCTGAACTCGCTCAGTACCATTGCCATCGTGTAGGGTTCTTCTCCGGTGGAACAGCCGGCACTCCAGACCATCAGTTTACGTCTGATACCGGCCCCTTGTGTCCTCATCAGTTCCGGCAGTGCCTTGTTGACGAGGTATTCAAAGTGCTGAGGCTCCCTGAAGAAGTCGGTCTTGTTTGTCGTTATAGCGTCAATAAGATGTACGAGTTCACTCTCAAAGCCTGCGGGGCTGAAGACAAAATTCAGGTAATCGGTAAAGCTCCTCATCTGCAGGGAACGTAGTCTGCGCTGTAGACGGGCCTCCAACATAGTCTTTTTTGCCGGAGGCATCTTGATGCCCACCTCCGTGTGAACGAAATGACTCAGGCGCTGGAAGTCCTTCTCCGACAGCGATGCCTTTAAAAAACGTATATCGTCTTGTACCTCTTCTACCATTGCTCTCCTTAGTTGTTTGACGCTCCGTGGCGATCCTGGTCAGACAATGCCTTGCCTGCACTGTGGAACTCCGATAGTTCCTCGAGCGTAAAAATCCTGTCAATATCGAGGATGATTATAAAGACGTCGTCGCGCTTGCCCATCCCCTTGATAAAATCCGTGCTCATGTGCATACCGATGTTGGGAGGGGACTCTATCTTTTCGGGTTCAAGCTCAATGACCTCCTGCACGGAGTCTACCAGGGCGCCAAGTACCGTTTTTTCAGCGCCAAGGGTTATCTCCACGATTATCACGCAGGTGTTGACAGACTTCTGCGTCTGGGTCATGCCAAACTTTAGTCGCATGTCTATCACCGGCACCACACTGCCGCGCAGATTGATAACCCCGCGCATAAACCCCGGCGTCCGTGGTATCTTGGTCACGCTGCTGAACTCAAGCACCTCCCTCACCTTGGTGATGTCAAGGGCAAACACCTCCTCTGCCAGCTTAAAGGTTAGGTACTGCATTGTCTCTGTGATACTGGCTACAGCCATCGTCTTACCTCCTGTGTAGATTATTTGTTTATTGTAACATATTTAAGACTAATATGCGTCTTTTCTGTGATAGACGTGTAATATGGTTACGACCTTGTCGTCATCATCAACCGTATAAAAAATCCTGTAATCACCAACACGTAATCGCCGTATCTTTGATGCCACCAGCTTCTTTGATTGTGGATAGGGGAATGGGTTTTCTTTCAAGGCATGTATGGCATCATCTATCCGCAAGAATGTCTGATATTCTAAACGTTGTATATCTCTTTCAGCACCGGAGCTATGTATCAGTTTGTGCATTAAATTCCGCCCTCCTTTTTTCACTATACTCCTCAAAATCATAGGTGGGTTCGTCTTTTCTCTCCGCCAGTATCCTCATACAGTAATGATACTCTATCAATTCCCCTACACGTCTTAACTCCTCAATGTCAACAATGGCGGATATCTTATTTCCTTGACTGTCCGTTATATATCCCTTGATCTGTAGAAAATCTATATCTTCTTCTTGCTCTTGTTCTTGTTCTTGCATTTGCTCTTGTACTGTCTCTACGGCCATGTTACCTCCTTTTGTTTAACGGTACATTAATTTTAACATGATTTGTATATAACTATTGTTTTATCCTGTAAGTAAACCTTGTAAATCATTTCGTAAGATTTTATAGCAGGCCATCAGGCTTTAATTGCCTTTCTGCTTCCTCCATGGATAGCAGAGGATCGTCTTTTCTCTGCTCAATAGCGGCAAGGTCTTCTAGATCTTCCAGGAGTTCAAGATATTCAGCCCTTGACATGATAATCAATTCCTCATTATCCTGAAACTCAACCTTCTCCAAGGGGATAAATCCACCCTGAAAATACTTGGCCTTTATTGTTGCAGACATGTCTCAGCCTCCTTATACAAATTATCTATGTCATAGACTCACTGAACGGCCTCCACGCCATCGAGTTTCACGGCACTGACGAGCTTGGGGGCATCGACGATGAGCGCCACGGTGCCATCTCCCAGGATGGTTGCCCCGGAGACGCCTTCGATGGTCTTATACAGCTTTCCGAGGGACTTGATAACCGTCTGATGCTCACCGATCACGTAATCCACAACAAAGCCGACCCTCTGGTCATCCACCTCCGTGATCACTATCTGCTCCACCTCCGGCACCGGGGAATCGAGCATGAAGTACTCGCGCAGGCGTATATAGGGCACTATGGCCCCACGAACGTAGGAGATATGCCGTCCGTGTGACTTTTCGATGTCCTCGCGTGTCAACTCCACACACTCATGCACCACCGACAGGGGGATGACATAAAAGTCATCGCTGATCTTGACCAGCAGTCCGTCTATGATGGCCAGGGTGAGGGGCAGTTTCAGCGTTATGCTTGAACCGACGCCCTTTTTGCTCTTTATGTCAACGGTGCCCCGGAGGGCCATTATGTTTTTCTTTACGACGTCCATCCCCACGCCCCTGCCCGAGACGCTTGTGACGTTCTTGGCGGTGGAAAAGCCCGGCTCAAAGATTAGCGAAAAAATCTCCCTTTCAGAGAGTTCGGTCTCCGGTGTGATGAGGCCGTTTTTGATGGCCTTGTTGAGTATTGCCTCCGTGTCAAGTCCGGCGCCGTCGTCGTCGATCTGGATCACGACGTTTGCCCCGGAGTGTCCTGCGGCCAGGTGTACGGTGCCGTGTCTTGGTTTACCGGCCTTTACGCGTACCTCGGGGGATTCGATTCCGTGGTCGATGCTGTTTCTGATGATGTGAACCAACGGGTCGTTGAGTTTTTCTATGACGGTCTTATCCAGTTCGGTTTCGGCGCCGTCGGTGGTCATAACGATATCCTTGCCCAGTTCGCTGGAGAGGTCTCGTACCAGGCGTTTGAACTTGCTGAAGGTTCCGCCAATAGGCATCATGCGTATGCCCATGGTTCTGTCTCTGAGTTCCCAGGTGATGCGTTCTACTTCTTCGGCTATCAGCGACAGCACGGAATCCCCAAAGGCGGCGGAGGTCTGCGTCAGACGCGCCTGGACGGTAACGAGTTCGCCGACGAGGTCTACCAGGCCGTCGAGCTTCTCCGATGGCACCCGGATGCTGGCCATCGACTCCTGCTTGGCACGCTGCTGACGGACTTCCTTGATGTGTTGCTGCTCTACCAGGGCCGACTGTATCTGGTCCTCTTTAACGATACCGGAGTCTACGAGTATCTCTCCGACGCGCTTCTGCTTACCCAGTACCTTCTGCAGCTCTGCCAGGGAGACGTCACCGCGTGATATCAGTATTTCACCGAGTTTGAGGTGCCTCTCCTCCTCCAACATATGACTGTCTGCCTCTATGACCTCAACGCTCAGGTCACAGATGTCCTGTACAAATATAAAGACGTCTTTTATGGCGTTTTGGGCTGCGGTGGTGGTCAGCACTATATCCCAGGAGGTGTAGCACGCCTCGGCGTCAATGGCGCTGAGGTCAGGGACGGCGTCAGTCTGGGCAATAACCACGCAGTTGCCCAGTTCACGCAGCTCGTTAAGCATCAGCAGCGGATTTGAACCCGTCAGGAACAGCTCCTTGTGCGGCTTGAAACGGATGCGGTAGGTTACCGACTCGTCCTCCTCTTTTTTGAGTTCTGCTCTGGGCGGCTTCTGCTGCTCATCGGTCTCTTCTCCCTGAGGCTCCTCAGCCTCCACAACCGAGCCAACCATCAGTGCCCTCAGGGCGGCGATGATTTCATTTGATACGGCCTCATCGACGGAGGTGCCATCGAGCATGGCACGTATCTGGTCTCTTGCGCGCAGGGTGAGGTCCATCAGTTCCTTGGTAACGAGCATCTTGCCGGTTCTGACCATATCAAAGGCGGTCTCAACCTCGTGGGTGAAGTGAGCGATGTCCTCAAAGCCGAACATTGCCCCGGAGCCTTTTATCGTGTGCATGGCCCTGAACACGCGCCCGATAAGCTCCTCGTCCGTGGGGGTTTCCTCAAGTTCCAGTAACGACGTCTCTAGTTCGGTTAGAAGCTCATTGGCCTCCTCCGTGAATATCTCTCTGCCCTTATCAAGTCCCTCGTCGCTCATCCGAGCACCTTCTTTATGACCGCCAGGAGTTGTTCCGGCTTGAATGGTTTGACGATCCAGCCCGTGGCCCCGGCGGACTTGCCTTCCTGCTTCCTGGTGTCCTGCGACTCCGTGGTGAGCATGACTATTGGTATGAACTTAAAAGCCGGATTGGCCCTCACGGCACGTATGAGTCCTATGCCGTCGAGGTTGGGCATATTGAGGTCGGTTATAATCATCTGCACCGTGTTTGTACCGAGCTTAACCAGTGCGTCCTTACCATCAACGGCCTCAACAACGGTATACCCCGCTCCCTTGAGGGTAAAACTAACCATCTGTCTGATACTTGCCGAGTCATCCACCGTCATTATAGTCTTGCCCATAATATAACCCTCCTTATCTCTAACAATAATTTTTCTTATTTTTCGTTCAACAGATTCTTAACGACGTGTGTAAAGCCACTCTGCTCAACCACGTCTCTGAATGCCTGTGCGCTGTTGACAACTCCTATGGTCTTCCTTGACGCCTCGGCACTGTGCAACGCCGCAACTACGATCTGAAGGAACGACACGTCCACGGAGACAACGTCCTTCATATCCAGAACGGTATGACTTACGCTGCCGATAGCCTTCATGAGCACAGTCCTTATTTCCACGGCGTTCTGTATAGTCAGTTCCTCATCCAGCGTCACCAGCCCCTCTTTGTTGGGTGTCTTTATCGTAAATTCCATCTTAAATGTCCTCCAAGCGATTTAGTGCATTTTTTTCTATAAATTCTATCATTATATATTAATCGCAGAATGATTCGGTATTGTAACATGATTTGCTAAACCTGTAAAACTATTTACTACTCTTATATGACTACTTCTTTGTCTTGTTATCTTGTATTCATATTTTCTCAGTAGTTTCGCAAATTCTTTACCTGACATATTTCTTGGGAGATTAGGCATAAGCAAAAGTCTCTTCGGATACTATATGGAGCTTTATTATCTGAGGTATATCTTCTTCATTATCAAAATGACAACTGAGGGCGTCTTTTATGTTTTCTTTCAATTCATCCATTGTCTCACCCTGCGTGAATATAGAATATCCTTCCGCACGAGCGTTATAGCCTCCGAAACTACCTGAGTTTTCTTCTTTTTCCTCTATGAAAGTTATTTCCGTCATAAAAAACCTCCTTATATATATCGTCAGAACAGCTCAACGTTGTCACCCATTGAGTCGTCGTCTTTTTTGTCCGTGCTGCCATCGCCCCACATGTCGAGTTCCGTGCCGGAGGGATGTGAGGCCTCTTCGCCGGCCAGGGCCATTTCGTGCATGATGCGCTCCGACTGCATGGTGTAGCGTTTTAGCATGTCAGTCAGGTCGGGGGCATACTCTATGTCGTTTTCATCATGCTCGGGGATCGATGCAGTTATATCAACGATTAATTGCTCTATGGCACCAATGACGCTTGACAGGCGATCTTTGGTGATCTTTTCAAACGTGATACCTGCTACGACCTTTTCTATCTCCGTTTTGAGCTTTTTTGTCCCTTTTGATATTTCGTTCATTGATCTTATGAGCTGCTCGTCACTTGCAAGCAGTTCGCTAATGGCTTGCCGGGTTTGTTTGGCCAGTTGTACGGAGGACTCCACCTGTTGGGTCAGATGAGCACTCAGGGTGCCCTTGAAGTCCGATGTCATTGCCAGTATGGCGTTTATGACGGCGGTGCCGTCTGCGATCTTACCCTTGGCGTTGGTGGAGAGTTTGCTGATCTCCTCAGCTAACACATTGAGACCCTTGGCGCTTGCCCCGATGCGTGACACCTTTATTATGGCATTGAGGGCCAGGAGGTTTATGCTTTCGCTGATGGTCTCGATGCTGGCCACCTGGGAGGTCAAGCCCTCCAGTTTCCCGGCCGTAAGGTTGACGTAGGTCATCACATCCTGCGTCATGTTGTTGGCAACGGTAAGGATGTTGACAAGGGCGTCAAGCACCGTGCCGACAGCCAGGAGTTTATTCTTGCCGCTCTGTTCCTCCTCCAGGAGTAAGTTGGCATCCTCTGCCTGGGCCTCAACCAACTCCGATATTCGCAGCAGCGGCCTTGATATACCGTCGAAGGCCTGTTCTGTTTGCTGCATCACCAGATTGAGTTGTGCCACCTGAATCTTTAATGCGTCCACGGCCCATCTGTGTAAGATGATTATATCCTTTTCGTCATCAGAGGAGTGGCTGTCTACCTTTATTAATATATCCTCAAATGCCTCACAGACGTGTTCAATCTGCTGCCTTGTCATATCGTGAAACTGCAGGGAGGAGACAATATGCCCTATCTGTGGGGTTATTTCAGATGCCCGGGTGCCAATGCGCTCACACAACCACTTGGCCTGTTTGTCCATGTAGCTGAGGTCGGAGACGATATGTTCAATCCGCTCTTTCGCTGTGTTGAGGTTTGCATCAAAGGCATCTATGAACGGCTCCATGTTTGCGCAGATAGTCTGCACGTAGGTATTGGACTCCTTTATGGAGGTATTTATCTCCTGCGTACCCTGGGCGATCTGGCTGGCGAGTCTGTCAACCTCTCCCGTCATAACGTTAAAGTCTGCCTCTGCTATGCGTGCGGTCTCTATCCGTATCAGGGTGCCTATGACCGTAATGGAGTGGGCGAGTTTCTTCAGGAATAGCGTCAGGGCAGGTATCTTTTGCAGGTCGTCATTGAGCGTTGCCAGACTGGCTCTCGTGTTGATGGTGATGTTGCCGCTGGTTTCGATCTCGCGATAGACCTCCATAAAGAGGTCCATCAAGGCCACGGCGCTAAAGCCACTGCCACTTTCTATGGATTGCACCATAGTGGCGGCTTGTTGGCTGTTGGTATCACAGGAGATTGAAAAGTTCTGGAGTTTTACTCCCAAGTCAAGGAATTCGTTTTCGGTATCCTTTGAGATGGTGGTCAACTCCTTGCTCATGTGGTGCAACTTTGCATCTATTGCTTTGATGCCGGCGGGCGCTCCGGAGGTTTTTTGAAGCAACGCTGCCTTGTTTGGAGTTACGGGTACGACGTCTCTGCTGCTTTGCATGGTTAAGCGATGAACTCTAGTGTCCGCCAAAAAATTTGAGCAATGCGGCCATGGCTACCAACTGTCCCGTCCAGAACAGGAATGTCCATTTGAGAATATCAGCCTTTAGTTCAGCCAATTTTGCCTCTATTTCCGTCTTAAACGCTTGCATCTCTGTTCTCAACACTTGCAAATCGGCCTTCGTCTCTGATTTCAACATTTGCAAATCGGCCTTTGTAGCCGCTTCAGTCTTGGCTTTTTCCGATACTTCATCAAAGGTGTCAATCAAAACCTTTGTAGCTTCTTCACCTATCTTGTCTTTGAGCAAATTATACAGTTCAATAGTTTTAGACATTTTAAATCTCCCTTTCCCTACTTTGGCGATGAACTCTAATGTCCGCCAAAAAACTTGAGCAATGCGGCCATGGCTACCAACTGTCCCGTCCAGAACAGGAATGTCCATTTGAGAATATCAGCCTTTAGTTCAGCCAACTTTGCCTCCAACTTTCCCTCTATATCTGTTTTAAACACCTGCAGCTCTGTCCTCAACGCTTGCATCTCTGTTCTCAACGCTTGTATATCTGTTTTCAGCTCTGTTCTCAACACTTGCACATCGGCCTTTGTATCCGCTTTCAACACTTGCAAATCGGCCTTTGTAGCCGCTTCAGTCTTGGCTTTTTCCGTTCCTTCATCAAAGGCATTAATCAAAACACTTGTAGCTTCTTCACCTATCTTGTCCTTTAGCAAATTATACAGTTCAATCGTTTTAGACATTTTAAACCTCCTTTTCCCGTTTCATTGCACCGACATTACTGCCGTACACAGGGCATGTTAAACAACCTCATCACGTATCAGAACTCACCTTTTTTAATCTTTTGATAGAACTCGCATTCCTTGCAGCTTTTGAGCGCCTTGGCACGTGGACAGTCAGGTTCCGTTCCGCTCAACGTACCGGCCACCAGCCAGCAACGTCTACCGGCAGACTTCGTAAAGGCAGAGCAACTCCCCGTCTTTGCCTGCTCACACTTGAAGTACTCCCAGCACCTGATACGTTCAACCCGTGTCTGCTCAAACTCCTCACATATCTTGTTGAATGCCTCAAAGGCCGCTTTGGCCGGATGCTGTGCATCTTTCTTATATTTATCCATCTCTTCCTCTTGCCGTTTATAGCCGGTTATCTACACCTGTATCTTCCTGCAATTTGCTCCACATACTATATTGATTCAATCAGGTTGATTTTGTCAACTTGGCCGTGAAAAAGCATCAGGCACGAACATCAGCTTCACTTCAAGCGTACACCTTCACTACCACTTGGCAATAGGAAAAAATACGGTATCTTCTTTATATATGAGCCTCTTGCAAATCTCAAATCAAGCAATTATAGTGCCCCCAAAATATCATTTAATATCAGCCACTTACAAAATGAGCTTTTTGCTATATTTTACATAACATGTACTTTTGCAAGAGGCTCATATCTCATGGTAACTATACCTTTACGCATCCTGGATTCCTGGTCAAGCCAAGAATGACACACTTGAAAAACCGCTGTAACTGTCATTCCTGCGAAAGCAGGAATCCATGCCTTTTAACCGTGAAATAAAAATTACCCTGCTTTTTAAAGAGGATACAAAATACGCATGCCTGAGATGCTTGTCTTAAAATTTCTCAAATTCCGAGTCTGCATCGGATGTTTCTTCCGGCAATCGTATGTCGGCACTCCTGGCGGCCTTTTTGGGAGCAGCAACCTTTTTGGGAGGTGCTATATGGGCTAATTGTCTGGGCTTCATTGTCGGCTTTGTCACCGGCTGTTGTGTATCTCTCCTGCCACCATGACCTTGGTCCAGCCTGAAGAACGATATGGACGTTTGCAGTTGTTCGGCCTGAGCGGATAGCTCCTCTGCCGTGGATGCCATCTCCTCAGATGCGGAGGCGTTTTGCTGTATGACCTGGTCAAGTTGTTGGATGGCCTTGTTTATCTGGTCCGTACCTGAGTTTTGTTCGTTGCTTGCGGCACTTATCTCCTGAACCAGCTCTGCCGTCCGTTGTATATCGGGCACTAGCTTGCTCAACATGCCACCTGCCTGTTCGGCCTTGTCAACGGTGGTTTCAGAGAGGTGGCCTATCTCACCGGCCGCCTTTTGGCTGCGCTCGGCCAGCTTTCTCACTTCGGCAGCCACCACGGCAAAGCCCTTGCCATGCTCACCTGCCCGTGCAGCCTCAATGGCCGCATTTAAGGCAAGGAGATTGGTCTGTCGAGCGATCTCTTCGATGACGGTGATCTTGCTGGCGATCTCCTTCATGGCATGAACAGCGTCTGACACAACCGTGCCGCTTTCCCTGGCGTCCTGTGAGGACTTGGCGGCTATCTTTTCGGTCTCATGGGAATTGTCTGCGTTCTGCTTGATGTTTGCCGCCATCTGCTCCATTGACGACGATACTTCCTCCACCGACGCCGCCTGCTCCGTAGACCCCTCCGAAAGCTCCTGTGCCGTGGAACTGAGCTGATTGCTCCCGGATGAGACCTGCCGTGACGCCGTGATGACCTCCGATATGACTTCCCTTAATCTCTTGGTCATTGTGCTCATTGCACCGACGAGCTGTCCGATCTCATCCTTCCTGTCCATGTCTATCTGCCTGGTGAGATCGCCGTTTGCTATGGCCTCGGCTACAACAACAGCCTCCTTTAAGGGATTGCTTATTGAACCCGATATGAATATCCCCAATAGTATGGCGATGATAAACCCTATCGCCGTTATGGCAATAATCAGGTTGGTTGTTTTATTAGCAAGGACAGTGTTTGAATCGGCTGTCTCTTTGGCCTGTGTCAGCTTTCTTTCCTTGAGGGCATCTATTGCGGCCTGTTCTTCAAAGGCTGCCTTTTTCCCCTCATTGTGCATCATCTCTAATGCCTCTGCCTCTTTTCCTGCCTTGTCAAGCTCTACGACTTTATCTATTACTGCTCCATAGGCCTTTCTGGTGTCCAAAAAATGTTCATACATCTTTCTCCCTTCATCCGTAACAATCGTCTTTTCAAACTCCTGGGATGTTTTAGCTATTTTGTCTCTCAATTCACTTATTTTTTTAAGAGCTTCATCTCTCTCTGCATCGTTTTTTGATTCCACAAAATCCCTGAGGTTTATTCTTACTCTTTGAAAACTCTCGGTTATTTCACCGAGCTGACCTAACGGCACCGTCATCTTTTCATACAGAAACGTATCCGCAGCATCGATCTTGTGCAGATTGACAATGCTGAATGTCCCCACGATTACCGTGATACACGCCACAACTACAAAGCCGCCTATCAGCTTTGCACTCATCCTGAGATTGTTAAACCAGTTCATTGCTTGATCCTCCTGTTGATTTCTATTAATTTCGTAATAGCGTGGTGACCTGTTTTTTGGCAATAAAAGGCGCAACTCCACACTCTGACACCCTATACTCTATACTCTGACACCCTATACTCTATACTCTGACACCCTATACTCTATACTCTGACACCCTATACTCGGACATAGTTTAAGCTATTGGAATCTGTTTTGTCAAGTATTTTTTTAGGGTTATTGCAAGATTTCCGTGCTATGGTAAATTTGTTCTGCATGCACCGATGCCGGCGTGTTTTTTATCAGCCTTTTATGTTACTATTCGATATTATGGGCAGAAACCATATCAGTGTTTTTCGCATTCCCTCAACGGCGATAAGGGTGTTGACAACCCCTGCTGATTTTTTCAGCACGATGCCCAAAAAGGGTGGATACATAGGGCCGTTGGTCTTTATGATAGCGATGGGTGTCTTTGGTGGTTTGCTAAAGGCGGCCGTCAGCATCCTGGGATTCAACATACTTGAGGGGATCGGGAAGGCCGTGGCCGCTTTCTTGTTTGTACCGGTTACGGTAACGTTGTTTGGTTTTTTGGCGGCCCTGGCGCTCTTTATTATCTGGAAGATTCTGGGATCGCGGCAATCCTATGAGACCTCCTACAGGTGTGTAGCGTACATGTCCGCGCTGATGCCGGTGATGGTGGTGATTAACGGGGTTCCATTTCCGGGCGGTTTGTTGTCAGTTACACTGTTGGTAATATTCATGGTCATAGCCGGCGAAAAGGTCCACGGCATACCTCCGATGAGGACAAGGATTGTATTTGTCGTATTAGGCCTGGTCCTGGCCATGATGTACGTCAAAAACGATCAGCGCATAAGACAACCCGAAAAGGAAAAAATCTACCAGCAGCAATACAAAAGATAAAGATACCCCTATGGTTAAACGACAATTGGTACTACACACAAGTTGCAGATAAGTTGTATAATAATAGCATATATGGAAGGTTCGGCAACAATTACATTAGACGAATTATTAAGCAAGATAGCCTCCTACAACGTTGACGCCAATACGGAGCTTATAAAGCTGGCGTATCACTTTACGCACGAGGCACACTGCGACCAGAGGCGGCGTGAGGGTACCCCCTACGTTAGACACCCCTTGGCGGTTGCCTCCATCCTGGCCGACATGCACCTGGATGTCACGACGATCATCTCCGGCCTCCTGCACGACACCGTTGAGGACACCGATACGACTATCGATGACATTGGCGACATCTTTGGCGTGGATGTTGCGTACATGGTCAACGCCCTGACCAAGTTGACCCAGATGGAGTTTAAAACCCGTGAGGAGACCCAGGCAGAGAACTTCCGAAAGATGTTCATGGCAATGGCCGAGGACGTCCGCGTTATACTGATAAAGTTTGCAGACAGGCTCCACAATATGCGAACCCTCGAATTCATGCCCTCGGACAAACAAAAACGCATATCGGCTGAAACACTGGACATCTATGCCCCGTTGGCCAACCGCCTGGGTATCGGATGGCTGCGTGCTGAGTTCGAAGACCTCGGCTTTAAATACCTCCATCCCGAACTCTACGAGGAAATTGCCCGTAAGGTCGCCGAAAAACGCCACGACCGTGAGAGCTTTATAAAGGACCTGGCCTTCAACATCGAGTCGAAACTCAGAGAACACGGCATATTTGCGAGGGTCAGTGGCAGGGTGAAGAACTACTACGGCATATACCAGAAGATGGTCAAACAGCGAGTCCCCTTTGAGGAGGTCAACGACATCCTGGGTCTTAGGATCATCACACAGACCAAGGACCAGTGCTACATGACCATGGGCATCATACATTCGATGTGGATACCGGTTCCTGGCAGATTCAAGGACTATATAGCCATCCCAAAGGCCAACATGTACCAGTCGTTGCACACCACCGTGCTCAGTGCACACGGAGAGCGGATCGAGTTCCAGATACGCACCGAAGACATGCACATGCTGGCAGAGCGTGGCATCGCCTCTCACTGGATATACAAGGAAAAAGAACGTCCCATTGACGACAGGGACGCCAAGTACTTCAACTGGCTCCGTGAACTCATCTACATGCAGAAAGACTCCAGCGATGCCAGGGACTTCCTGGAGATGTTCAAGGGCGAGGTGTTCCAGGACGTCGTATTTGTGCTAACGCCCGCAGGTGAGATCAAGGAGCTTCCCACCGGTTCAACACCCGTTGATTTTGCCTACGCCATCCACACCGAGCTTGGCAACAGGTGTGTTGGCTGTCGCATAAACGGCAAGATAGCGCCGTTAAAATACCACCTCAAAAACGGCGACATCGTTGAAATTCTGACGTCCTCCTCACACACGCCAAGCCGTGACTGGTTGGGCTTTGTTGTTACGCACAAGGCGCGCAGCCGCATCAAACACTGGATAAAGTCTGAGCAACGTAAACAGGCCATCACCCTGGGCACTGCCATGCTGGATGAGGAACTACGAAAACACGATATCGGTCTTGCCATCCTGAAGTCAAAGAGGATCAGGGAGTTGTTGCAAGAGTTTGGCCTCAACACCCTTGAGGAGCTATATGTTGAGATAGGCTATGGGAAGCTCTCCGTTGTCCCGGTGATCAACCGCTTAAAGCCCGAACAACACCCACCCGAAGAAGCAGGACCAACGTTAAAGGTACGGAAAAAGCCCACACATCACAGGGGTATCCAGATCATGGGCATAGACAACCTGCTCTACAACACGGCAAAGTGCTGCTATCCCGTCCCCGGCGACAACGTGGCAGGCTTTATCACAAAAGGCAAGGGCGTGACCATTCACAGGATGGACTGCGATAACTTTCAACGTCTGGCCATTGATGAATCGAGGATGGTTCAAATATCCTGGAAGGCCGGCGGGGACTTCACAACAACAACGCGGCTGTACGTCGAAACAATCGATAAGCCCGGCATCCTGGCAACGCTGAGTTCCATGATTTCAACGTTTAACATAAACCTCTCCCAACTGGAGGCCAGATCGGCTCAGGATAAGCATGCACACTTTATCTTTACACTCGAGGTCAGGGACAAGGTGCAGTTGACCAACCTCAGCAACAAACTCATGTCCGCAGATGGCGTGATCAGCGTCCACCGGTAACATAGAAACAAGCCTGATATTGAAAAGTTTATGCACACATCTCTTGGCGTTAACTATATTGGACAGTAACAATGCCATACTACTAAAATATAAAAGTGCCTTAAATACTGGTAACCACGGTTGATTGTCGTGCTATCCAATCGAAATCTGCTATACGATTATCCTGTTACAAAAAACTCTTGACAAACACAGTCGTAAATGCAGTACAATAACTATATGGGGATTATCAATAGTTAATATATGATAGAGACAAAGATACCCGTTGTAGCACGTATAATGGATGGGATGAGAACTAAGGGTGAGTTTCCCGTGATGGGGCGTACTATTGCCCTGGTAAACACGCAGACAAAAGCGGACAACAAGACCTCTGTCGATGAACTTGCCAACACGATCTTAGGTGATATATCGTTGACCAACAAGCTGCTCAGGTTGGTAAATTCAGCCGCTTACATAAAGTATAACAGAGGGACGAAGATCAACACCATTTCACGCTCCATTCAGATATTGGGATTTAGCCATGTCCGTGAAGTAGCCTTATCACTTGTGCTCTTTGAGACTATTAAGGACAATTCGCTGGCTTCAGACGTCAGGGAGTCGGTCCTGGTTTCGTTTATGAGTGGGATAATGGCAAAGCGGATAGGCAGCAGGTTAGACATCGGCGAATTAGAGGAGGCCTTTATCTGCTCTATGTTTCATTCCTTTGGAAAGTTATTGATTGCCTTTTATCTGCCCGATGAGCATAAGAAAATCATGGAACTTGCCAGGCTCAACAAGATATCTGAAAATGAAACAGCCCTTTCCGTCCTGAATGTAACGTATGACACTATTGGTATAGCGATTGCCAAACATTGGAACTTCTCCGAAAACATCATGTACTGCATGAAAAAGGTACCTTTGCAAAAGCTGGTTAAACCAAAAACCGTTATAGAAAATATAAAATGTGTGTCCCTGTTTTCCAACAATTTATGCGAGTTACTTAACAATGAGCAAGTTAATGTAAAAATGTGGAAAGATGCCTTAAGCAGCTTTAATAACCTGTTTGACAACTGCAATGAAAATCTTATAAACGAAGCCATAGAAGCCTCTTTCAAGATACTGATGTCCCATTGTAAAGACAGCAACTTCAATATCAGCTATAGTCGCATTACCAGGAACTTGAGTTTTATGGTAAAAGGGCAGGAGATACCAGTAGTAAAGCAGGAGAAAGCTAAACCTGCAACTTCATTGCATATTATAGACAACGTCCATGACAGCGATAGCGATAGCAGCGAAATTGTAACCCCAGAGGATATACTTGCAAGAGGGGTATTAGAAATAACTAACACCATGGTGGAGGATTTCTCTTTAAATGACATATTGCGCATGATTCTGGAGACCATGCACAGGGGCATGGAGCTTACACGCACTATCATCAGTATAAAGAACGCTAAAGGACAGTCAATAGACGGCCGCTTTGGCTTTGGACAGAACATAGAGAATCTGATTAAAATATTTCGTGTTCCTATTAACAGGGACTCAAACGACGTCTTTAACATATCGCTCAACAATGACTCTATTGTCGTTATCAGCAACGTTAATGACATAGATGTGCAATCGCACATTCCGAGCTGGTTGCAGAAGGTGTTTAAAGCCCAGACGTTTATCCTGGTCCCTGTATTGGTACGTAAAACCCCGATAGGGTTGATCTACGGCGATTGGGCTACGGTCAACCCGCATGCAATGAAAAACTCGCGCATGAGATATATTAAAATGCTTAAAAATCAGGCCGTAATGGCCATCAAACAAGTCATGTAGGGTAATGTAGGAAAAAAACACTTGCCATTCTTGTATTGTACACAATCTAAACGCGCTGTAAAAAACCCTTGACAAACACAGACGTTAATGTAGTACAATAAGCAGGGGATTATCAGTAGTTCATATATGGTAGAGACGAAGATACCCGTTATAGCACGCATATTAGACGGGATAAGGGCAAAGGGGGAGTTCCCCGTAATGGGTCGCACTGTTGCTCTGGTGAGCGCACAGACAAAGGCCAACAGTAAAGCCTCTGTCGATGAGCTTACAAACACGATATTAGACGATATTTCGCTGACCAACAAGCTGCTCAGGTTGGTAAACTCAGCCGCTTATGTCAAGTATAACAGAGGCGGGAAGATCAACACCATCTCACGTACCATCCATATATTGGGATTCAGTCACGTCAGGGACGTAGCCCTGTCCCTTGTGCTATTTGAGACTATTAAGGACAACTCCATGTCCGTAGCTCTAAGGGAGGCGGTGTTGGTTTCGTTTTTGAGTGGAGTGATTGCAAAGAGAATGGGCAGCAGATTAGGTATGAGGGAATTAGAGGAAACCTTTATCTGTTCGATGTTTCATACCCTCGGAAAGTTATTGCTTGTCTTTTATCTGCCCGATGAACATAGAAAGATCGTAGAACTTGCCAAGCTCAAAAAGATATCCGAAAATGAAATAGCCATCTCTGTCCTCAATGTAGCATATGACACCATTGGTATAACTATTGCCAAGCACTGGAACTTCTCTGAAAACATTATGATATGTATGCAAAAGATACCTTTGAACAAGCTCGATAAACCAAAAAACAATATAGAAAATATAAGGTGCCTGTCCCTCTTTTCCAATAACTTATGTGAGTTGCTCAACACCGAACAAATGGACTTAAACATGTGGAAAGATGCCTTAAACAGCTTTACGAATATGTTTGATAACTGCGATCAAAGCATGGTAAACGAAGTCCTTGAGGCCTCTTTCAACATATTAATGGCTCACTGTGCAGATAACAAATTTAGCATAAACTACAGTCATATCACCAAAAATTTGAGTTTTCTGATAAAAGGCCAGGATATCCCAATAGTACAGCAGGAGATAGTTAAACCTGTAAGCTCATTGCAGATACTTGACAACACCCATGATAGCGAAGACGACAGCAATGAAATCGTAACTCCCGAGGACATACTTTCACGAGGGATACTGGACATAACGAATACCCTCCTGGAGGAGTTCTCTTTAAACGACTTATTGCGCATGATCCTTGAGACATTATACAGGGGAATGGAGTTTACACGCACCATCATCAGTATAAAGAATGCCAAGGGGCAGTCGATAGATGGCCGTTTTGGCCTTGGGCGCAATATAGAGAATCTGGTTAAACACTTTCGGTTTCCGATTGACAAGGATTCAAACGACGTCTTTAACATATCTCTCAGCAAGGACTCCATTGTGGTAATCAACAACGTTAATGACGTGGAGGTACAATCGTGCATTCCGAACTGGTTGCACACGGTGTTTAATGTCCAGACGTTTATTCTGATCCCTATTTCGGTGCGTAAAACCCCGATAGGTTTGATCTACGGCGACTGGGCTACGGTCAACCCGCAGGCAATGAAAAACTCGCGCATGAGATACGTTAAAATGCTTAAAAATCAGGCCGTACTTGCCATCAAACAAGTCATGTAGAATAAATGCCCGTATGGCACAATAAAAACAGCTTTATCTACTTAACAAACCGCTCCTTTGAAGATAGAATGTTAAAAACTCTATCACCCCAAACTTATTCTATTTCAGTTATAACCAAATTAGCATTTTTAGCCATCTCTTGAACATTTATCAGAGGAAGAATCAACGAGCCGATACCTCCATGCGCACAATTGGGTAAGGTTGCAATATCAACTGTATATAAAGAATCGGAAACTGAAAAAGCATCGGTATAATTAAGAATATTCGCTATATCTCCGTCACCTTCGCTCTCAAACTTTTGCAAAAGCTCTTCGTCAGACATTTTCATTAACCTATCAAAAACTGCTGCAATTGCCTTGTTTACTGCTTCGCTATTCATCCCCTATTTCCTCACATTTATGACAAGCGATGATATGTATACAATCCGTCACTCTAACAACACAACACCAAGGGTTGCCTGTAATCTTATTTCGATACGTTGAATATTGGGGAGATGGTAATCTGATTATTAATGCTTTAAACACTTTACCCAATTCTTTTTCTACATCTTTTACAGCCATATTATAAAGTCTTTCCTTTTGTGCCTTATTATTTTCATCAATACGTAGTTTTCTACATAAATTATGGATCAAATTTGTCATCTCTATTGTTTCCATATTCAAATATTCCGACTCGTCTGCCTTTATTTTCGCAATAATAACGCCGCACTCGGACATTTCAGCATTGCGGGTGCCCATTGAATTTTTATGAATATACCACTCTTTTGCAAGTTTAAGATATAGAGGCCCTTCGACCCAAAAATAGACCCCATTTCCAGCCAACCCACCACCTGAATTGAAGCCTGATCTAAGAATACGCTCACATATGCTAACAGTTGTTCCATGCGAACCAATGTAACATTTTATAGCCATTAATAACAAGCGATTAACGCTATTCCTACCTTTATTAATAAATTCCAAAAAACAGTAACATCTACTTAAGATTATACCATAATCTGTCATATTTACAATATCTATTTTTCTTGACTTCCCACCTACATCGGTTTCATCAACTTCCACTATACCACCTAAAGCATTTACTACAGGATCACACGTCATGGCTTCTCTAACTTCTATGTGGCAAGTGCCATGCCGATTGGTAGGATTTTAATCCCCGATTCTTTTAATTTGCAATATTAAGTTAAGTTTTAATATACATGCCATCGCACTAAGGCTAGTAAATTTAGGTGGTTCATATCTCATCGCTTACCTTCTTCCATCTGTCTTTATTATAGCATAGGTGGCTGTGGTTTGTTAAATGGATAATTCCGATAAAAAAATACCCCTTAACCATGTTCATTCCCTGTTATATCCCCCTTCTTTTCTATCTCTGATGCAATGTTGTAAAATAGTTCCGAGGTGGATGCTACGTTCAGACATAAGGTGCTGCTCATCGAGGATGAGGACAAGATAAGCGACATAATATCTACGTATCTGCTTAGGGAGGGCTACTCCGTGCTCAAGGGAGCCACCGGAGCTGAGGGACTGCGACAGATGAGCCAACGGCCCGACCTGATAATCCTTGACCTCAGACTGCCCGACATGGACGGTGAGGACCTCTGCCGGATGATACGAGCCGATTACGACATCCCAATTATCATGCTAACGGCAAAGACGCACGAGGACGACCGAGTCAGGGGGCTCCTTATGGGTGCCGATGACTATGTCCTGAAGCCCTTCAGTCCCAGGGAACTCATGGCTCGCGTCAAGGTCTGCCTCAGGAGGGCGGGCAAAAAACAACGCACTCTGAGCTTCAACAACGGCAAACTCGTCATCGACATGAGCACTCACGACGTCATAGTCAACGGCAAGGTCGTGATACTTACACCGACGGAGTTTAACATGCTCCTTGTCCTTGCCGGCAATCCCAACAAGGTGTTGACGCGCCCACAACTGACAAACGCCGTCCTTGGCTATGACTTCGACGGCTATGACAGGACCATAGATGCACACATGAAAAACATGCGACAGAAGCTGGGACAATCCGATTACGTCAAGACCGTCTACGGGGTCGGATACAGGTTTAACTGCGCACCCGATGAAGACTAAGATATTTCTCTCCTTTTTAACCGTGATCGTTGTTGCCGGTATTTCAAATGCCATTTTCAGATATTCAACCGTGAGGGACTTCGATAGTTACAGGACGGGCATAGAGGAGGCCAACGTTTACTGGCTGATAGCCTCCGTTGAGAGCAGCTATGAGGGTGGTGCTTTCAACCATGCCAGTCTGATGGAGGCCGTACACTGGGGGATGATGCTTGGTCTGGACGTGGTTGTGCTGGATGCCACCGGCAGGGACATAGTGGACTACACCCACGTGTTGCAGCACATGAGCCAGCCAATGAGGCAGAAAATGGCAGGCATCGTTGGCAGACATGAAGCGACCGAACCCGCCAGAGAGTATGATATCCTTGCGGAGGGCAAGAGGGTTGGCCGGGTGCGGTTTACGCCGCTTGTCAGGGCCGACATACGAGCAAGGGAGGAGGTATTCAAGGGGCGTGCAATGAGATTTATGCTTGCATCGTTTACGATAGTTGGAGCGGGGTCGTTGTTGCTGGCGCTACTTTTTAGCACGCTTTTGTCGTTGCCGCTGAAGAGGCTCAGGGAGGCTGCCGCAAGGATCGCCGGTGGGGACTTTGGTGTAAGGATTTCACATGGGGGCAGGGATGAGGTAGGCTTCCTCACGGAGTCCTTTAATCACATGGCCGAACAACTCAAGCGTAACGCCGAACTCAGAAAACGCCTCATGGCTGATATTACGCACCAACTGAGAACCCCCCTGACCATCATCAAGGCAAATGCGGAGGCAGTCCTTGACGGTGTGGTTGAGCACTCGGGAGCAACACAGAACATCATGGCCGAGGCGGAGAGATTGATGTGTCTCATCAAGGGCATTGAAGACCTCACAAACGCCGAGGCCACATTCTTTAAGCCTCGCAACTACAGCGAAATTAACCTGACGTATTTTTTGTCCGAGGCCCTTGAGCGATACAGGCAGGTTGCGCTCAATAAGTCTCTTGCTCTTTCGCTACATGGTTCAGACGTGATTGTCAGCGTCGATGGTGAGATATTGCAGTCAATCCTTGACAACCTGCTCTCCAACGCCATCAGATACACAAACGCAGGCAGCATTGTTATTGAGTATGGAGGGGATACCGCCGCCGTGTGGATCAAGGTATCTGACACCGGTATAGGTATACCCGCCGAAGAACTACCCCTTGTCTTTGAGCGTTTCTACAAGGGCAGACACTCCGGCGGTATGGGCATAGGGTTGGCCATCGTGCATGAGCTGGTTGGCATAATCGGCGCACAGGTTACAATCAAAAGCATTCCAGGCCAAGGAACAGAGGTGATGTTGACAATTCCGTAAAAATTACAAACTTTCATCTTTACTTCCCCGTTCATAAGGTGTTTTGAAAAGTAAAAATCGTTTTTCCTGATACACTCTTTTATCCATATGAGATCAAGCACATTTTAACAGCCAAGTTTCTTGCCCAGCTCAACACTCCTCTGACGTGCGGCGACGAGGGTCTGCGTGACGATACCTTTAACGTTGCTGTTGTTTAGCACATTCAGGCCAGCCTCGGTGGTGCCTCCGGGTGAGGCCACCATCTTTACGAGAGCCGCCGGGGGGATTCCGGAGCCAAGGAGCTTTGCCGTACCAACCAACGTCTGGATTACCAGCATCAAGGCGGTATCACGCCCAAGACCAAGCCCCTCTCCGGCGTCGATCATCGCATCCACAAAATACGCAATAAAGGCCGGTCCGCTGCCCGAAACAGCCGTCACTGCATCCATAAAACTCTCCGGCAGAACCAGAGTCTTGCCTATGCAATCAAGTATCTCCGTGGCCTGACTGAGAACACCCTCTGCCACACCTTCGCCCACCGATACGACCGACATCCCCTCCTGCTCAAGGGCAGGGGTGTTGGGCATCACACGGATTACGCTTGCACCACGGAAGACCTTCTCCAGGTACGACAGATTGATCCCCGCCATGATCGATATAATCACCTTGTCGGTGAAATCAACAGTCCGTGTTTCACCGGCAAGGGCGGCGAGGGTCTGTGGCTTGATGGCCACAATAACCACGTCGCAGGCGCTTATGAGTTCCAGGTTGTCGTCGATTGTGTTAATGCCGTATAGCTGTGTAAGCTGCTGCCTCCTGTCTTGCCTCGGTTCAGAGACAAGAATGTCCTTCATACCCTTTGCCAGCATTCCCTTGAGCATGGCCTCGGCCATGTTGCCACCACCTATAAATCCTATCATAAAACTGTTCCTCCTTGATCATATGCAACAGGGCTTGTACACGAAATCGTACCGTTACTGCCTGATACCATGCCTGTTACGGTATAAGTCGTGGACTTTGGTGTTGGCGTTACAAATGCCCACGATGTTTACTTGTTAGTACCTTGCACGGTTATTACTGCCCGAACTTCCATGTATTTCCATTCTTTCCGTAAATTTTGATTGATTGTCTTTGGTTTCTTCCTTCTCCCTTAGTAAATCTTCAAGTATCTGAAATTCGGCGTCAAGTCCATGCCACGCCCTCTTAAATTCAGAATTCTTCATCTTTTCCTGTATGTCTTCCTGCAGCATTCTACCTCTCATTGCCTGATAATGCCTGCCAACACCTTGGCGCTGTGGTCTGAGGAGCTGTCCTGTGCCAGGGAGTTGCAGTTCTGCCTTATTGTTTCGATCTCCTGGGTTGTCATGGATAGCAACCTATTGACGCAAAGACGCAACGACCGCGGGTCGGAGGTCTTAAACACCAGCCCGACGCGATACCTCTCAACGCAGGCCCTTATGGATGGCCTGTCACTAGCGATAATTGGCCGCTTAAGGCTGCATGCCGTCCACAGAACGCTTGGCCAATCAAGAAACTCCTCCTTGTAGGATATGACCGCGACATCGGCTGCAAAGAAGTACAACCGCTTGACCTCTTCGCTGACCCACTCGTTGACAATCCGATAACGCTCACCAACCCCAAGCCTCCGGACCAGGGAGACGATCCGCTTATGCCTGTCAGGTGGTACAAAGCCAACCTGAAGCACGCAGATATCGGGCGGCATATCCACAAGGGCCTCAATAACTGTCTCGGGGTCTCTGCCCTGATGCACGACGCCAAACAACAGCAGTATGGGCTTTGCCGCGGGCAATCCAAACACCTTGCGCGCATCGGCCTGCGACACCTCGACCTCTGCCGGGTTGTATCCCCAGGGGATCAGGTGGACACGCCCCGACAACACTCCCCCTAGAAAGCCGCTCCAGGCCTCAACGGTCAACTCGTCATGCCCCACGATTATAAACCTGTTGCGCAACATCGCCAGGCTGTAAAGGGGCCGCCACAGAATGAGATTCTGCAGGCGTCGATACGTGTCCATTGAGCGGGGATAACCATGTGCAAACCTGCCCTTCATGGCGTAAAAAGGCGTCATCATTATCAGTATCCAGTTGGTTTTTTTCAGGAACAAGGCAAACAAAAACGGCAAAAATATGTATGGGTCGCCGTTTAAGAGATAATAGAAGTCATACTTGTGTTGCCTGACTATGCGTATGGCAGACACAATGCAAACTACCTGGTATATGAGGTGCTTTGCGTAATAAAAGACCTTAAAGGCGCTCAATGCCGCTATCACGGATAACAACCATGAGCCGGCCCTTATGACGGTGTACTGTTTTACGCCCGGGGGCAGCCCCCCATCGAGCAACCCCTGAAACGTCAACAGCGCCACCTCCACGCCCGCCCTGGTCAGAGATGCGATTTCGTTGCGTGTCCTGTCGGAATAATGTCCCGTCTCGTGCGCCCTGGGACAGATGTACAGGATAGACATTTTAGTATCCTCTGACAAGTAATCCGCTCACGTTATGCCGTGTAAGATGTCGATAAGCCCTTTGGTCGTTTTCTCCCAGAGGTACCGATCCAGTACCAGCGCCCTGGCGTTTGCCCCAATACGCTTCACCCTGGGGGCATCAGACCATAGCTCTACTACCTTGTCGGCAAACTGCTTAGGCTCATCCGCTATGACAAAGTGTTCGCCGTCTATGCCGTCAATACCACCGGCTCCGCTTGAGGTCGTCACGACACACTTGCCCAAGGCCATTGCCTCCAGTATCTTGTTCTTTATCCCTGAACCGGATATCATCGGCGCTATGAACATCCTGGAGCGGACAATCATTTCGTAGGGGTCATCGACGAAGCCCGTTACAACAACCCCCCTTGAGGCGGTCAGTGCCCGTACCTCCGGGGTCGGGCGGGAGCCTATGATATGGAACTCTGCGTTGTCGAGTTTTTCTCTGATTGTCGGCCATATTTCTTTGACAAAGTACACGACGGCATCTATGTTGGGGCTGTAGTCCATTTTTCCCAGAAATGTCAGGGTATCCAATGGTGGCGCTGCGGTTGGCCGGCTGCCGTAATCAATGATTTCCTGTGCTACGCCGTTGGATATGGTGATGACGTTGGTCTGGCCGGAGAGCTTCCTGATGTGTTCCGAATCACTGTCGGAGGTCATAAAGCAATAGTTAAAGCGTCCCGGTAGTTTGCGTTCGTATGAGACTACCCGATCCCTTTCCACGAGGTATATAAGCCTCCAGAGGAAGTTGCTGCCGAGCTTGTTGTCCTGCATGTAGCTCAGGGACATGGAGTCAACGCAGTCAACCACGCACGGGATATCGACGTTGCGGACATAGTCTGTAGTCCTGATGTGACTGCAAAATATGAGGTCGTACTTATTTTGCCGTATGAGTGAGTTGATCTTGTCCTGTGCCTGTCTGAAGTAGTAGTAGCCCACCTGGAGCGGTCTTTGATCGACCAGTGCCCTGAGGGCATTGAGGTAGCTGGTATGTTTGTAGTGTCTGTAGATGTGGACGTTGTTAAAGTGTTGTTTATAGGCATTGAGGTGCCTGTCCTGGATGTCGTATTCGGTCAGGCTAAAGACGTCCGTGGTGAAGTGTTGGGCGATCACCTTTGATACGTTATACATCCGGATCAATCCACCCGATACCGGCGGATACGGAAAGCGTGAGGCAAGGTACAGAACCTTTTTCTTATTCATATCAGGCCACCTTTTTCTTCCCCAAACACGACCACTCTGATCGTTCGGAGGATTATTTGTATGTCAAAAATCAGGGAAAAGTTCTTTATGTAGTATATGTCATATTCGAGTTTTTTTGCAGCGTCCTCGATAGAGGCACCGTACTTGTAGTTGATCTGCGCCCATCCCGTGAGGCCAGGTTTTACGATGTGTCTGAAGCTGTAGTATGGGATTTGCTCCTGTAGTTGGCTGATAAAGGCGGGTCTCTCCGGTCGCGGTCCGACAAAGGACATCTCCCCCTTGAGGATGTTAAACAGTTGAGGCAGCTCATCAATGCGCAATCGCCTGATGACCCTTCCCACCCTTGTGATTCTTGGGTCGGCGTCAGCAGCCCAGGTGGGGCCGTTTTTTTCGGCGTCCCTGACCATGGAGCGAAACTTGCGCAGTCTGAAAGTTTCCTCATTCTGCCCCACCCGCGTTTGCATGTACAGGGCCGGCCCGCTGGATTCAAGCCTGATTATCAGTGTCATCAGCAGCATAAACGGCGCCAGCAGGATTATAAACGTCACCGACAGCAAGATATCGATGAGCCTCTTTGCCCTTATGTAGAAGTCATTGTGGATGACCGTAAAGCCGCGCGAGTACAAAAACCACCTGTCCTCCAGAAAGTAAATAGGCACCCGCTCCAGGACGTCCTCGTAGAAGTCGGACATTTCCCTGACCACCATGCCCTTCATGCGACATTCCAGCAGGTGTTGAAACAGCAGGGGGGGAATCCTGGGTGAGTCAACAAACACGATCACTGGTGACTCTGCGCGCTTAAGCCCCTTGCACGTAAGCTTCTTGTCCAGCTTGCCGCCATAAAACACGGTCTTGTCTATTTTGACCTTGTCTGATTTATCAAGGCTCTTTGACACCTTTCTTATAAACTCCTCGGGGCCGTACAAGACGACACGAACGGGTTTGTTGATCTTGTGCCGTATATTATACATCAAAAGACGCGACGTGGACGTGAATAAAAATATCCCGGCAGTCTGCATTGCCAGCAGTCCCCTGCCTATAAAGAATTTGTAAAACACGAAGGAAAAGAGCATTATTCCTATGGCGGCACATACCACCCCCAGCAGCAGTCTCATGATGAGCTTCTTGCGAAAAGACAAGTCATAGAGGTCAAAGATATAGAATGCCGTAAATATTGTCACTACCCACAGGGTCATGTCGTTGATAGTCTGTGACAGTACAAGCTCTTTGTGTCTCAACAGGTGGGCGATAAATATGGATACGTATATAGAGACGACATCAAAAAACGGGATCAACGCCTTTTGTAACCGATAATTTGTCAACTACGCTATAATCTCCTGTGGTCGTCTCTTATGGAGTTCACTCACTTGCCATCGCATATATCCATTGTCTGAAATTATTATACCACATCCAAAGGAAAGAAGGGGGTGACTTCGCTTCTCGATTATCCCCTTGACCCCATAAAGGTGCTGCGTATTTTGAATTTAACCAAATCTAAATCTGCTATACAAATGTTGCAAAACATGTTGCCTGTAGGATATTATAAAATCATGGAGGTATCACATAAACGGCTCAATATTTATGAGACAGAGTATGGCAAGAAACCATCGGGCATATGATATCAAGAAGACCTTAATTTATTGGAATGAATTTATAAACAGGATCGCCGTTAACGCTTATTGTGATAGTTTGTCCATCGACAAAGCTAACAGCTAAAATGATAAGCAAGGTTAGGGTTATTATGTTCTTGCTGCATCTTAAATATCGTATAAGCATATAACAAACTCCCTTCCCTCATGATCTATTATAACATAATCTTATTGTACCAGATATAGGAATAATGTCCTATGACTAGTATCATAAGTCACAAAAAAATAATATTTAATGTACTGACATATTGTGTCATCTACTTACGAAACGTGTCACACTTGCATCCGCATCTTTAATACAAATACGTCTGTTTCGCTTGTAGTTATAACGGGCACGTTAAATGCACCGATACAGCGAACGGTTTGTTATAGTTCATCCCACGC
Source organism: Candidatus Magnetobacterium casense (assembly GCF_000714715.1). GTDB lineage: Bacteria > Nitrospirota > Thermodesulfovibrionia > Thermodesulfovibrionales > Magnetobacteriaceae > Magnetobacterium > Magnetobacterium casense. Next base: position 157,198 of record NZ_JMFO01000004.1, on the reverse strand, counting down.
CCGGCAGTAAGTTACGCTGGTATTTATCTGATATACTGCCGAATTTAGACATTTACATTGCATCATGAGTATAATGGCATTGGTATCTGTTTCATGTAACAGAGTTTGCTGTTGGGCAGAACCATATAACGTTTAATTGGAGGAAGAAACAATGTTGTTTCGAAGTAACAGTCAAACCGGGAAGAGGTATCTCCACTGTCACAAAAAGCTCAGTGCGAGGGTGTTGTTAATGTTGATGATGTTTGTAGTAATAGGAGCCTTGTGTCTCAGTGGCTTTACAGTTAATGCCTCTGCTGCCGTGACCATGTTAGCAAGCAATATCTCAGGCGATGTTACTCCCCCTGCTGCAATAGTTACAACCCCAACACCGACACCGACACCAACGTCAAGACCGACGCCGACACCGACACCGACACCGACACCGACACCGACGTCAAGACCGACACCAACGCCAACCGTCACACCGACGCCAACTGTCACCCCAACGCCGACGTTAAGGCCGACACCGACGCCGACTGTCACCCCAACGCCGACGTCAAGACCAACGCCGACGCCAACCCCGACGCCAACATCGACGACCTATACCTTTGTAACCAAATGGGGGAGCTATGGCCCGGACAACGGACAGTTTTACTTGCCCACCGGGGTTGCTGTTGACAGCGCCGGGCATGTGTATGTGGCTGATCCCGTAGGCCATTGCGTCCATAAGTTTGATTCAAACGGTAATTTTATAACCAAGTGGGGAAGCATAGGTACAGGGGATGGACAGTTTACCGGAATATCTCCCTTGAAGGTGGCCGTGGACAGCGCCGGAAATGTATATACGGCTGATAACGGCAATGGTCGCGTCCAGAAGTTTGATTCAAACGGCAACTTTATAGCCCAAATGGGTAAAGGACTGATGAGTAATGTTCAGGGAGTTGCAGTGGACGGCTCCGGAAACGTATATGTCTCCGATTCCGGAAACTTTTGTATACATAAGTTTGATGCTGGTGGTAACTATATAACCAAGTGGGGGAGTGCCGGGTACGGCGCCGGGCAGCTTGGTCAGCCCATGGAAGTGGCCGTAGATAAGTCTGGAAATGTATATGTGGCAGATTCCGGGATTGCAAGTTATAATGCGCGCATTCAGAAGTTTGATCCAAACGGCAACTTCATAAGCCAGATAGGGGATGCTGGTTCTGCCGACGGGCAGTTTACCGCCGTTGTTGGCGTGACGGTTGACGCTGCCGGAAACATATATGCTATTGACTCCTTGGCCAATAGAGCGCAGAAGTTTGATGCAAATGGTAACTTTATAACCAAGTGGGGAACCCAGGGGTCAGGAGACGGACAGTTTTCTGGACCACAGGGAGTTGCGGTGAACAGCTCCGGAAGTGTATACGTTGCCGATACGGGTAATTATCGCGTAGAAAAGTTTGCTCCTCCGTCAACCCCGACGCCAACTCTGCACGTTAAAAATGATTTCGATGGCGATGGCAAGGCCGATATATTGTTACAAAACACCGCTCTGGGGGATGTCGGCATCTGGTTTATGAATGGGACTACGATAAGTTCCGGCAAGTATGTGACCATGAATCTGCCATCAAATTGGGTGCTTAGAGGTAAGCCGGACATCAACGGTGATGGCAAGGCTGATATGCTCTGGCAAGACACCAACACGGGCGATGTTGTTGTCTGGATAATGGATGGTGCTACCATATCATCAGGGGGCTATGTTTTTCATGCTCTGCCTTCACAGTGGAAGTTTATAGGAGTGGGAGACTTTGACGGCGATGGCAAGGACGATATATTGTTGCAAAATAACGCCCTGGGGGATGTCGGCATCTGGTTTATGAATGGGGCCACGATAAGTTCCGGCAAGTATGTGACCATGAATCTGCCGTCAAATTGGGTGTTAAAAGGCATAGCCGACCTCAACAGTGACGCCAAAAGTGATATGCTCTGGCAAGATTCCAACACCGGTGATGTCTTTGTCTGGTTAATGAACGGTGCGACCATATCTTACGGTAACTTTATCACGCTTGCCCTGCCCTCAGAGTGGCGCATTATGGCAGCAGGGGACTTTAAAGGCGATGGCAAGGCAGAAGCATTGCTGTACAATATATCCACCGGCGATGTTGTTCTCTGGTTTATCGATTCAACGGTAATAACATCAGGGGCATATGTAACTCATAATCTGCCGCTAAACTGGATATTCAGAGGCATAGAGGACCTCAACGGCGATGGCAAGCTCGATATAATCTGGCAAGACACCAACACTAATGATGTTGTTGCCTGGATGATGGATAGCAATAACATATCATCCGGTGGACTTATTATGCATGGCCTGCCCTCACAGTGGCAGATCAAATAAGCCCTAAGCGATGAGGGCAACAAGGCACGATTGAGTGATTGAAGAGGGGCCGGCCGCAGAACTGATTGTGTGTCGGCCCTTCTGCTTATAGAGGATTTTTATGACTTTCAAAAATAGAGTGGTGAACTATTACTTCAGATGTAATTTTAGAGCCTGATGTAGCCTTACTCTTTCAAAAAGAATAAATTCAATCTGTGACAATGATACCTCTGATGTGGTATAGTATAAAGTATAATTAATACTGTTAAGTCAGGAGGTTTATTTTTATGATAGTTCTGTATGTTGAGAATTTCAGAGGGTTTACAAAGCAGTATATACCGTTGAAGGACGTGAACTTTTTCCTCGGAGAAAACAGCACAGGAAAAACCTCCATACTAGCCTTGATTAAGCTTTTTTTTTCACCTGATTTTTGGCTTAATAAAGACTTTAATGCTGAAGAATACCAGTTTGGTAACTACGGAGACATTGCAAGTGTTAACGCCAAAGGCATTGATTATTTTCGGGTAGGCTTCATATCTTGCTCAGAACGACAGTCAGAAGGTGAAGTGCCTAAATCTGATATTTTTTTAATGGAGTTTCGTGAGGAAGATGGAATCCCGGTAATTTATAAGTATTGTTGCATACAAGGCCTGAATGTTTTCCAATCTCTTTTTGCTAACAAAACAATTAAATACTGGATTAGCAAAATTGAATATGGTAAAAAACCACTTAAAGCAATCAAGCAGACTTTTGAGTCGTGGTTGGTATCAGACCTCAATGAAGCAAACTTTAAAAAGTTAAAAAAACCTCCCTCTGGTTATAAAGAGATGCCTGATGGCATTTTAATGAGCAACATGCTCAGTGGGCTTATGAAGAAAGATAAATATTTACAATATAATTTAAACGGATTTGATTTTGTTAAAGAGGTTGTATGGATTGCACCTCTGAGAAGCAAACCAAAGAAAACTTACGATCAAATTAATTTTGTCTTTTCTTCTGAAGGTGAACATACGCCATTTTTGATAAGAAAAATACTTAAAGACAAAAATAGCGAACTGTCTCAAAAATTTCTAAAATCTCTTAAAGAATATGGAGAAGAAAGTGGTTTGTTTAAGGATATTGAGATAAACAGTTTCGGAGAGCATCCTGCTTCTCCATTTGAACTCAAGATTGTAACTGAAGATAAATCGCTAAACGTTTGCAACGTAGGTTACGGTGTAAATCAATCCTTGCCAGTTTTAGTGGAGCTATTTGCACGCCCCAAAAATATCTGGTATGCAATCCAGCAGCCGGAGGTTCATCTTCACCCTCGTGCGCAGGCAGCGCTTGGCGATGTTTTTTTTAACGTTGCTCTAAAAGAAAAGAAACGGTTTTTTATTGAAACCCACAGTGATTTTATCGTTGACCGTTTTCGCCTTAATGTCAACAAAAACAAGGATTGCGGCATAGAATCGCAAGTAATTTTCTTTGAGCAAAAAAATGGCGTCAATACTGCACAGTCAATAGAAATTCTGCCTGACGGTAAGTATCAGGAAGGTATGCCGGAATCATTTTACAGCTTCTTCATCAAGGAAGACCTTTCAATACTGAGGCTACAATAATGTGCATCGTGATTGACACAAATTGCATCAGTCGTGTGTTTGATACAGATAATGTTGAACACCATGAGTTTGAGCCTGTCTTTGAATGGATCACAAGAGGTAAGGGGAAGATTGTTTATGGAGGTTCAACATACGCGAAAGAATTGGAAGAGATGAAAACCAGGCGGAATGTTCTAAAATCATTTGATAAGGCCCGTAAGATTGTCTACATCAACGATGTTACTGTTGACGACAAGGAAGAGGAGTACAAGGCCCACGTTAACAACAGGGATTTTGATGATCCGCACATTGTTGCCATTATTGCCGTAAGTGGCGTAAAATTAGTGTGTACAAATGACGATCGTTCCATCCCATTTCTGAAAAACAAAAAATTCTACCCGAAAGGAAAATCCCCCAAGATTTACACCTCAAAGAAGAACGCCAACCTCCTCTGCGACAACAACATTGCCAAGTGTTGCAAGCCTGCCAACAGACTTAACAAAACCATGTGGGAGCTTTTAACTAAATAACGGAGCATAAATGTTTAGAACATCAGGGTTAAGAATAATGGGGTCAAGGGGGGCAGGTACGTAATCACACGTCATAGAGGATGACGCTCCAGATCGGCTCGCTGAGGTTGTAGAGGGGGAGGATTGTTGTTGTTGCCTCAAGGTGCCTGATGGCGTCGTATATCTTACGCCCGGAGTACTCGGCTGCTATTACGATCACGTTGGGCTTGAGGGATTCAATGTCCTCGTACCTGTAGATGGGAAATCGGCCAATCTGGTCACCCTTGATATCCCTGTCCACGATTCCGATCACGTCTAACTCGCTGTGTCGGTTAAACAGTGCGATCACGTTGTCGGCCATGGTGCCTCGTCCACCGTAGATCAGCACACGCTGACCCGCCATGACCATGTTGCCAATTGCACGTTCCAGGCAGACGATGTACGGAGGTGGAAAGTCCGCCTTAAAGGCGCTGTCTATCCCCATGTCGTTTACAATCAGTCCGCTGTAAAAGCACGGCAATGCAGCAAAGGCGCCGACGTCGTTTGATACAAATGCGGCAGCAACGGCCTTTATGTATCCTGCGGGGATTATCAGGTTGATCAGGGGGATGATATAGTCACCGTCGTCGATGACGGGCATGACGCTACGGATATAGTCTATGAGCCGGGGATCGGTGCGGCGTATGTTGACCTTTTCGTTTAGCATCACGCCGGTGATGTTTTCCTTCTTGCGCTGCAGGGGATTGTGATGCAGGCAGGCAAGTTGCAAAAACGTCCTGACCGCAGTGATTGCCGTCTGAGCAGGATGGATATCGCCACTGAGCAGGCTGTAGTTTATGTCGTAACACTCCAGGGTGACGGGGACAAGATGAAAGGCCGTCTGTTCACTATCGGCGGCGTCTGCTTGTGACAATTGGCGCAGGAGCGACGTTGCCATATCGTTGTGGTCGTACCGGATGGTTTTGATGGCGGCTCTGGTGCTGCGGTGTGTCCTGGGTCGTGACTGCTTAAGGGGCAAGCTGCCAATGAGCGTTTCGAGGCGATTGCGGATCGTGTGGGTAGCGTGTGCAATATCGTAGATGCGGTTGGACATCTCTTGCCTGATGCGGTCGTGCGTGAGGAAGTAGAGTATCTTGTCGTTTAACTCCTCCAGGGTGCTGAAGTAGGCAATCCCCGCATCATCGGGGAACAATCCAGCCAGTTCGGGATTTTGGTTGACGAGCTGGAAGGCGCCACACCCTGCCGCCTCAAAGTGGCGCAGTTTGGTCTGGTAGCTCAGGATGTCCTCATCGCCATCGCCGGAGAAACCGAAATTGAGGACTATCTTTGCCCGATTGTAGGCCTCGGCCATCTGAGCGCTTGAAAGGATGCCACCGTAGCATTGTCTGAGTACCGGATGCCTGTCCCACCCCGGGCCAAAGACCGTAAGGCTGTAGCCATGAGTCTTGCTATGTCTGTACACGCTCTCAAGTACCCTTTGTCTGAGGCGTCCGTCCCGTAGGTATATCTGAGGGGGGTGGGCCACCCCCGGCACAAAGAAGTCCCGGCTGACCAGGTTTTCGCCAACGTACAGGACGTCGTAGAGTTTATCTGCCCCGTCTATGCGGTTAAAGAACAGGGGGTTAAAACTCCAGGGCATAAAGATGAAGTTATCCCCCCTGCCCTCTGCCTGTCGTCGTTTGAGGGCGTTGAGCGAATGCGTGCCCACCACGTCAAAGCGGTGGTCGTAGGGGGTGTTTTGTTTGTACCACAGTTCCGGTTCATCGTCGGCGTAGAAGGCCGCTATCGGGATGCCTCCGCCCCTGACCAGGTCAAAGAACCTGTCTGAAAAATCGGAGTTTATTGCATCGGGGTAGAAAAACATGCAGTCGTAGTGTCTTTGCCTCAGCACCCTGAGGATATAGAACTCGTGGTAGCCGTTTTTGTAGGCGTTGAGCATCGGGGTGACGTCTATAAATGTTGCATCGTACATCCGCCCTACCGTCTCGACCCAGTTGTCCCTGACATACCGGATAGAGAGCGCCCCAACCATCAGAATAGAAAGGGGGATATCTGTCTCTGAAGTGATGTCAGTAGTATCCTCTTTATAGTTCATGGTAACTATACTGTTACGCATCCTGGATTCCTGGTCAAGCCAGGAATGACACAATTGGAAAACGGCTATAACTGTCATTCCTGCGAAAGCAGGAATCCATGTCTTTAAGCCATGATGTTAATTTTACCATGCTTTTTAAAGAGGATACCGTCAGTGCGCTGCAATGGAGCAATATCAGAATCAGTGTCATATCAGTTTATTTTTTATGGCATATTTTATCAATTCCGTCTTTGTCTTGAGCTTCATCTTGTTCTTGATCCTGTCTTTATAGGTGGAGACGGTCTTGAGATTGATACCGAGTTCGGTGCCGATATCTTTGAGTAGCATCCCGGAGGCCAGCATCAACATCACCTGATACTCCCGCTCTGAGAGCACTTCATGGGGCAGTTTTTCCTGCTGAAACCTGTCAACGTGCCTGGCCAGCTTCTGTGCCATAGCCGGGGTAATGTACTTGTTGCCTGAGGCCACGGCCCGTATAGCATCAACCAACTCATCTGCCACCGCTGATTTGTTTATGTAACCGGCAGCACCGTTTTCAAAGGCACGTATGGCAAACTTATCATCAGGAAGCATGCTTAGTATTATTATCTGAAGTCTTGGGTTACCGGCCTTTAAAGCCTCAAGAAGGTCAAAGCCGCTACCGTCAGGCAGTGATATATCCAGGATAACAACCTCACAATCAACCTTGCCTATAAGCTCCATACACTCGGAAACACTACCGGCCTGGGCAACTATGCTCATGTCGCTTTGCGTAGATAGAATATTCTCAATCCCCTTTAACACAACAGGGTGATCATCTACTGCCATAATCTTAATCATAAACCTGAACTCCTTTGGGTATAGAGACCGTTACCTGGGTACCAACACCCTTTTCTCCTTTTATGCTTATCTCTGCCCCTATCATCAGCGCCCTTTCTTTCATTCCCATAATGCCAAATGAACCTGTCTCCGATAACTCGGACTCATTTATACCATCGCCATCATCTATTACCGACAATCTCAAGCATATATCATTAGCATCTATTATAACAAAAATCTTGGAGGCATTTGCATGGCGCATAACATTTGTCAGGGACTCCTGAAATATCCTAAACAGCGCTATCTCTCTGTCACCGTCCAGCTTTATATCCCCCTTGTTACAACACAGCTCAAAGGCAATTCCACTGCGTTGTTGAAAGTCTTCCAGATAAGACCTGATTGCCTGCAGCAGCCCCAGCTTATCCAGCTCCATTGGCCTCAGATTCGTGACTATCCGGCGTATGCTGCCAAAGACCGCATCTATGGAGGACGATATCGACAACAGCTTATCAATGGCAGTGCCGTCATGCCTTGATGCCGTCATCTGTGCTATCAGCAAAGACACGTCGATCTTTAAGCCGGTCAGTATCTGTCCCAGGTCATCGTGGATGTCACGAGCGAGGATGACTCGTTCCTCCTCTCGTGAGGAAATCATCCTCGATGTGAGCATATGCAGCTTCTGCTCTGTCTCTATGCGACTGAGTATCTCGGCCTTAAGGCGGTTTTCCATATCCTTGCGGTTGGTTATGTCACGTGCCACTACGACGACCGTCTTGACCTTACCGCTGTCGTCATATTCAGGGAATAATCGCCAGTTAAAAAAGTGTTTGCCACTGGGGCTTTCAAGCTCAAATTCGAACTCCTGCGGTTGACCTGTTTCAAAGACCTTTTGTGCATATTCCTCACGGAGTCTGGTCTTGTCATCAGGGAATCCAAAAATCCGAAATGTCTTTCCGATGACATTGCTGGGCTTTATTGGCCAATATAAGCTAATTGCAGGGTTTATGTACAGGTATTCGCCATTTGAATTAACGCGTGCTATGATATCGTTGCTGTTTTCTGCCAGGGTGCGATACTTCTCTTCGCTCTCACGCAGGGAGTTTTCAAATTGCTTACGATCTGTGATCTCCCGGCTTATTCCCAATATTCCGATAAAGTTTCTTGCACTGTCAAATACTGGTGCCTTTATGGTGTCGAAGTATATGACGCCTTCCTGGGTGGTCATTTTTTGCTCACAACGATACAAGCTATGTAAACATATAACCTCATCGTCACTCTCTCTTATCGTCTCAGCAAATGATGGCGGGAAAAATTCATCAGGGCTTTTGCCTATTAAAAAATCCCTGGCAAGCCCCATGAACTCCTCGTATGCCCTGTTAACAAGGATTAAACGTCTGTCTTTATCCTTAAAGTGAATTATATCAGGTATGGCGTTAATCAACGCATCTAACTGTGCGTTGGCTGCCAACAAACTTTTCTCGATACACTCCCGCTTTGCTATCTCTTTATTTAAGGGGGTGGATATCCTGTTCACTATCCATAATGTCACCATTGTCGTCAGAAATAAATCTATTGCCAGCTCACGGTATTCACTATGCGGTTTGATATTTCTGACGCCCATCAGGACTAAAACTACCAGCGAGATAACCCCAAATATCTCTAAGAAAAATATAGTTTTTCTTGTCATCTTTTTTCAGTATCACATCTTACGTCTTAATCACTCCCATTCCTAACGATTTAATCTATCATAGTCTTGATATTTTTTGCAAATACCTCCAAGAATTTTTACTTTTTTATCTGACGATGCTACCGTTGTTTCCGACTCCTGCGACGATCGTAGCGCCGGCCAGGAGGGCGACCCTCTCCACTTCGTCGTAGCCGCTGCCGTTTGGATTGCTGTATGGGATCACCACGCCGGCAAACTGATACCTCTGCCGGAGGTTGACGGCAAAATCGTACAGCAGTTCGTACCTGAAGTCAGCCGTGTTGCTAAAGACGTGCATCCGTTGGGGGGCAATCAAACCGGCAAAGACACCGGCAAACCGCTCATGTAGCATGAGATGCACCTCGTAAGGCATGTCGTTGAGTTGTCGCAGCAACTCCTGCGTCAACGTATACGTGGCGCTCTGGAGCAACAACACCCGTGCCCCGGGGGACAACCGTGCGCCTAACCTGTCCCTGAAGGCCGCCCTGAATTCCCCGCCGAACTGCCCGGCCTTTGCCCTGCCCCAACGCTGGTAGGCGAGCGTCACAAACCGTTCAAGTGCTTCGGCGCTGAAGTGGTTCGTGCGTGCCACGGCAGTCTTTGAGCCATCGTAGCGGTCCCAGTCATGCGTGGTGATCCAGCCCCTGTCCTTATACATTTCATACATCCTGGTGCCGGGAAACGGCGTGGCTATCGAAAACTGTACAGAGTCCGCCACCAGACTGCACGCCAGGTCTATCGTGCGCTCGATCCCCTCAACCGTATCGCTGGGAAGGCCAAACGTAAAGGTCAGATGCACCTTTATGTCGATCTCCTTTGTGAATCGGACAATCTCCCTGACCCTGTCCAGGTCCAGACGTTTTCCGATCTCATCCAGCACCGTCTGGTCTGCCGACTCCACCCCGTACTTGAGGCTGTACAGGCCGGCGTCCTTGAGGGCAATCAGCATCTGCTCATCCATCAGGTCGGCCCTGGCCATGATCCCCCAGGGGATGCCCGACAATCCATGCTCCCTGATCAGGCGGGCCATCTCAAGGACGTGTTGGCGGTTGACATTGAATGTGTCGTCATCTATGTAGAAGCTCCGGTATGGATGCCTGTCAACGTTTGCGGCTATTTCGTTCACCACGTCAGCGGCAGGACGCCTGCGGTACTTGTTGCTGTGGTAGATTACCTGTGGCCAGACGCAAAAAATGCACTCAAACGGACAACCCCGCGTTGAGGTTATCTGTAGTTGTGGACGCTGAAGCCCACATACACCATCGTAGTAGTTGTCAAGTGGTAAACCCTCGCGGTGAGGCCAGGGGAGGTCCTTTAAGTCTGTCAGTGCACCGGCGGGGGTTTTCAGCACACCATCTCCCAGGCGACAGAGCAGATTGTCAAGCCCCTCCGGTGATCGTGCGTCACGGATGGCAATGAGCAACTCGTTTACCGGCACTTCGTACTCACCATAGACGGCGTAGTCTATCTCCGGATGGTCTGACAGAAACCCCTCCTGTTGCAGTTCAAAGTGGCTTCCACAGAAAATGACAATCGCCTGTGGCAGGATGGCCTTTATGGTCCGGGCAACCCCGAGGTCGTTTCGCAGGCTGGGCGTTGAGGTTTCGATGACAACAGCCCGGGGGGTAAACCCCTCCACGTAACGGTAAAATACGTCATAGCCCTCACCCATTGCGATGCTGTCTCTTATGACGGCCTCAAACCCGCTCCTGGCAGACAGCGCACAGGCGGTTGCAAGAAATATCGGAAACGGCATGTATCCGCCGACCATATCCTCCCCGTAGCAGGGCAGCGTGTGGGGCCAGCGGGACCCCGCCCGTATCCCGCGCCATCCCCTGCCAGTGGCATCCCGCTCGTGCCACGGGACGTTGGCAAACAGCACCCGCATCAATGCTCCCTCATGTGCAGGATGAAAATATCACTTTTCATTTAATCTTATGGTATCACAGCATAGTATGTTTTGCAAGCAACAAGTGGAACTATTTTTCTCCGGGGGGTACTGTTTACATGCAGGGTAATAGCATGTAACCGGAGGCTCCCTTCTTTTCTTTGACGAAGCACCCACAAGTGTATCCTCATTGTATACACATTTTTATTACCACTTGTTATCCACCAAAAATTTATGCACCCCAAGTCTTTTGGTTGCTTTCAATTTTTTAATGCCATGCGTTATAATATATCATATGGATACTACACCACCAGGCGGTTACGATAAGCTCATCAAGGAGCTGATAGAGGAAATAGAGCAGCCTCTGATAGAGAATGTATTGGGAATCAAGGCCGATAAAATTACCAGACTGAACCCCCTGATGCAGTTGACGGACGAACGTGAGACTGATTTCCTGGCCAGGGTGGACTGTGCCAACACCGACTCCTTCATTGCACACGCAGAGATTCAGAGCACAAATGACCCCAAAATGCTTAAGAGAATGATGCGGTACTTTATTCACATATATTCGTTGTACGAGTTGAGAGTAAAGCAGTACGTCATATTTATCGGCAAAGACAAGATGAATATGAAAACTCGGTTAAACCTGCCGGAGATGCGCTACAAGTACAGGTTGATCGATATGAGGAATATCAGGTGCGAACAATTTCTGTATTCGGGTGTACCAGGGAAAATTATCATCGCTATATTATGCAATATGGGCGGGCGCGATGAGAGGGAACTTGTACGACAGATTTTAGGTGAGCTGATGAAGGTCGCTAAAGGACTGGAACTGTCAAGAAGTATAAGGACATTAGAGATGCTCTCAAGATTGAGAGACATGCAAAAAATCGTGATAGAGGAGATTGGAAAAATGTCACTTGCATACGATTTACCAATAGAAAAGGACCTGAGATTCATACAAGGTAAGCAAGAGGGTAAGCAAGAGGGTAAGAAAGAGGGTAAGAAAGAGGGTAAGAAAGAGGGTATACAGGAAGGTATAGAGAAGGGTATACAGAAGGGTTTGGAAAGTGGCCGTGTGGAAGGCATGCAAGATACGATAGAACTGTTGTTAAGGGCCAGATTTGGTGAAGAAGGCTTATCGTTTATGCCGAAGATCAGAGGCTATGGAGATACGTCAAGGCTCCGCTCAATAACGGAGGCGTTGATAAAGGCTCAGGACATCAGGGAGATTGAGGGACTGCTTTGACCTACTCCGGTTACAAATGTTAGCAGCGAGGTTTAAAGCTTGCTTTAAAAGGAGGAGGTTATTATGCGTTAGGGCATTGTGAGGATATGGTGTTATGTTGCGAGTTTGAGTAATTTGGATTGCGACATTGGTACCCCTTGGCATTAGTCGTGGGAATAAGCAGTTTCATTAAGGAATACAAGAGCCTTTGGTAGTATATGTATGTAGCAACTATGAAAAAACTTGAAACGACACAAACAAATGAATACATCGGGACAGAAAGAAATATACAGGACTCCGTGGCCGACGAACTTCCCGGATATTGCAATCCATACAACAGTAGAAGAGCGTGATGCTCATACATGCTATAAGGCCGGCAAAACAGGCGATTGTGCAGCGGCCTATCAGCATCCCCGATGTAATGGCACAGGAAATTGCCGGCAGACTCAATCTGGAGTTTGATGGATACTCGATATTCCAGTCAAATAAGGTTGGGCATACCCGTGCCAGAGCGATGCACCGGATAGTAACACCCGCAATATTTACAGGACATGTGTGCAAAGGAGCCGATTATGTTATAATAGATGATCATGTAGGGTTGGGTGGAACTATTGCCAACCTTCGCGGTTATATTGAGTGCAATGGTGGGTGTGTTATAGCCGTATCCACGTTAACTGAAAGTCGGGATGGCCGGAAGCTGGCATTGAGGCCGGAAACACTTGAAGCATTGGAGAAAAAACATGGACAAGAACTTGATGAATTTTGGCGAGGTAGTTTCGGACATGCAATTGCAACCCTTACCGAAGCCGAAGGGGGCAATCTCTTACGTCAATCATCCTTTGACGTCATCCGAGCTCGAATGGCTAAGGCAGCAGAGCAAGCACGCGGGCGAGGTCTTTCGACTGTTGAAATCGGCAGAGACGAAACCCAATCGTCCGTAGAGCCAAGTCAATTGGTATAACACAAAAACAGGTATGGTCTACATCTACCTCATAGACACGGACGGCTCAATCCGGGATTCCGGTTCACTCGTAATGGTTGGAGACCTAAATATGCGCCCTGTTTTTTTTGGGTAGCTTTTAATTTTTAATGCCATGCGTTATAATAGATAGATATGGATACTACACCACCAGGCAGTTACGATAAGCTCATCAAGGAGCTGATGGAAGAGATAGAGCAGCCTCTGATAGAGAATGTCTTGGGGATCAAGGCCGATAAAATTACCAGGCTGAACCCCCTGATGCAGTTGACGGACGAACGTGAGACTGATTTCCTGGCCAGGGTGGACTCCGCCAACACCGACTCCTTCATTGCACACGCAGAGTTTCAGAGCACAAATGACCCCAAAATGCTTAAGAGGATGATGCGGTACTTTATTCACATATATTCGTTGTACGAGTTGAGAGTAAAGCAGTACGTCATATTTATCGGCAAAGACAATATGAATATGAAAACTCGGTTAAACTTGCCGGAGATGCGCTACAAGTACAGGTTGATCGATATGAGGAATATCAAGTGCGAACAATTTCTGTATTCCGGTGTACCGGGGAAAATTATCATCGCTATATTATGCAACATGGGTGGGCGCGATGAGAGGGAACTTGTAAGACAGATTTTAGGTGAGCTGATGAAGGTCGCTAAAGGACTGGAACTGTCAAGAAGTATAAGGACATTAGAGATGCTCTCAAGATTGAGAGACATGCAAAAAATCGTGATAGAGGAGATTGGAAAAATGTCACTTGCATACGATTTACCAATAGAAAAGGACCTGAGATTCATACAAGGTAAGCAAGAGGGTAAGAAAGAGGGTAAGAAAGAGGGTAAGAAAGAGGGTAAGAAAGAGGGTAAGAAAGAGGGTATACAGGAAGGTATAGAGAAGGGTATACAGAAGGGTTTGGAAAGTGGCCGTGTGGAAGGCATGCAAGATACGATAGAACTGTTGTTAAGGGCCAGATTTGGTGAAGAAGGCTTATCGTTTATGCCGAAGATCAGAGGCTATGGAGATACGTCAAGGCTCCGAGATTTTAGGTGAGCTGATGAAGGTCGCTAAAGGACTGGAACTGTCAAGAAGTATAAGGACATTAGAGATGCTCTCAAGATTGAGAGACATGCAAAAAATCGTGATAGAGGAGATTGGAAAAATGTCACTTGCATACGATTTACCAATAGAAAAGGACCTGAGATTCATACAAGGTAAGCAAGAGGGTAAGAAAGAGGGTAAGAAAGAGGGTAAGAAAGAGGGTAAGAAAGAGGGTAAGAAAGAGGGTATACAGGAAGGTATAGAGAAGGGTATACAGAAGGGTTTGGAAAGTGGCCGTGTGGAAGGCATGCAAGATACGATAGAACTGTTGTTAAGGGCCAGATTTGGTGAAGAAGGCTTATCGTTTATGCCGAAGATCAGAGGCTATGGAGATACGTCAAGGCTCCGCTCAATAACGGAGGCGTTGATAAAGGCTCAGGACATCAGGGAGATTGAGGGATTGCTTTGACCTCCTCCGGTTACACTAAATGTTAGCAGTTTTTTTATGCGCCCTTGCAATCAGCACCCTGGATATTTTCCTCTTTAATTAAGTTATACTGTTATGGTTGAAAACCCCTGTACTTCAACGAAAACTCTAAGCGAGAAGGGACGATTATGAAGGCATTACCGGCACACAAGGGGGCATTGTACCCGGTTGTTAAGCGATGGGGAGCGTTCTTTATCACAGTCTCTCTGGTTGTCATTTATATGGTCCATATGCCCGGGAAGTCGTACCACGGGGCATTTGAGCCTCCGACGGTACAAGAGCAGGCGTTGTCTGAGCGCCTGAGGACTCACGTTACCGTGCTGGCCGGTGACATCGGAGAGCGGAACCCGTCAAACTACAAAAAGCTACAGGCTGCCGCTGAGTACATAAAACATGTGGCGGCAGAGATCGGCCAAAACACCAGATTAAAGGTCTCCTCGCACGGATATCTATCTGACGGCAAATCCGTAGAAAACATCGAAATCGAGCTGAAAGGCAGCAATCCTAAAGAGGCCGAAAAGATCATTGTCATCGGTGCACACTACGACTCGGCGCTTTTTGCAAAGGGTGCCAATGACAACGCATCAGGGGTTGCCGCAGTGCTTGAAATCGCACGCATCATGGCAGATAAGAATCCGGCGAAAACGGTCAGATTCGTCTTCTTTGTCAACCACGAGCTGCCCTACTTCCAGACCGATAAGATGGGCAGCCTGGTCTATGCCACTGCTGCAAAACAACGGGGCGACAAGATCATTGCCATGCTTTCCCTGGAGACAATCGGCTGTTACACGGACAAACCCGGCAGCCAAAACTACCCTTTTCCATTTAGCTTGCTCTACCCCTCAACCGGTAACTTTATAGCGTTCGTGAGCAACTTCCAATCAAGCACGCTCCTGCGCAGGTCAATCAAGCTGTTGCGTCAGGACACAAGGTTCCCCTCGGAGGGCGTTATAGCCCCCGGCAAGGTGCAGGGCATTGACTGGTCTGACCACTGGGCCTTCTGGCAAATGGGATATCGGGCCATTATGATTACCGATACCGCCCTCTTCCGCTACGAACACTACCACCTGCTGACAGATACTCCCGATAAGCTGGACTACGAAAGGTTGTCACGAGTCGTACTGGGAATATCTAGCATGGTTTCAGGTCTGGTCGGGCAATGACGGTGTGACAGACAACGGCGCCTGTCCCAATCTCGGCGCTTGTCCCAATCGCTCCACCGGGCACCTATCGCTTGAGTTAAGTTTTGTTACACCTCATAGACGTTGTAATCCCTCACGAGACAGATGTCCTCTTCGGTGAGCTTGAGGTCGCTTGCCGTTAGCTTGTACGTGTTCAAGAACTCTTCGTTTGTCTTTATCTTGTTGATGGCGACAGCGGCCTCCTGGAGGATTATTTCTTTGAGGTGCTTGTCCGTGCTTCTGGGGTCGTGGTGCGTGAAACCGATCTTTTTGACCTTGCAGGCAATGCCCTGTTTGATGCTGCCATGGGGGGTGCCATGTCCATAGCCCGCCGTGGAGGTCTGGTATCTCTGATTGTCGTATTGAGAGTCTATGATAAGCAGGTCGGCATTGGCAAAGTGTTCTCTCAGTTCTGCAGAGATGGCTGCCACGTCCTCGTGGTCAGTGGCTATGACGGCAACCTTGCCCGTTGGATTCTCCTCGAATCGGTAACTTATGCAGTTGGCATTGCCGTGGTTGGTTCTGGCCATCTTGATCACCAGACATTCACTCAACAGATACTTGTTTTTGCTGAGGGATACCTGCACGTTCTTCTTTATAATATTCTTGTAGTCATCCAGGCCTATCATCGTAAAGCCCCCGATGGGATGAACCACGATTACGCAGACATCATAGTGTGACAACGTAACGAACCTCATCTTGTGTGATATTTTTTTTGCATCCACGGGAAAATACGGACGATTAAACAGATACTTGATCATGCTCTCAGGGCCGTGTCCGTTATCCATCGGGCCGTAGATGGTCATCGGTATCCTGTCAATGAACGTCGGCGGACTGAGCGTCAGCCCCACGATGTGGTCCCAGTGAAAGTGCGTCAACATGATGTAGTAGTTAAGCCCACTGGCTACTTCGCTGAGGTAGTTCCATCCCGCCGGAACAAACCCCGTGCCGGCATCAACAAACAACCTCGCCCCCCTGGGCAAACACTCGGACATGATCTCAAAACACGTCGTATTGCCTCCAGCCTCTACACTGTCAACGTTGGATATCGCTATGCTACCCCGTGTGCCCCAGGCCTTAACTATCATGCCTCTGTCTCCATATCTCGATTATCATTACATAATATAATACCCTACTTTATTATTTTGTTGCCATCTTTTTTTATTCACTAATTTCATGTCTTTGTATTATAATTGGAGATATGGAAAAAACTGTGAGATAAATGAGAGATTATCCCGACGAAACAATAATAGACGATACGCCGTATAGGTTTGAAAAAGTGCTAAAAGAGGACTTCTTTTCGATAAATCTCCTCTACCGCAGCCAACGCAATACACGTTATGTCCTGAAACTCTCCGACTTCCGATTCATCTTAGGTGGATTGTTGCGTCCGCTGGCCTCGTTCTTCTCGCTCAGGGAGTATAAGATATACCAGCAAGTGGCCGATATTGAGGGTATACCGCCCCTGGGACCACGTTATGGCAGGCGCGGATACTTTCACCTCTACGTCGATGGCCAGGTGCTGCATGAGTTCAAGGGCAAGTTGCCCGAGGACTTCTTCACTCGCTTAAAGGGCATCATCGAAGAGGTGCACCACAGACGCATCTTCTACCTCGACCTCAATAAGCTGGGCAACATCATTGTGGGCAACGACGGGCTGCCGTACCTGATAGACTTCCAGGTAAGCATCCATTTCAAGCAACGCAGAGGCATCACAGGCTATATTACCGATAAGATATTCACCGCACTTATCAGGGAGGATATATACCACCTCTATAAGCACAAACGGCGCTTTCAACCGGAACTGATGACACCCCCGGAACTTGAACTGGCCAAACGAACGGGCTTTAACAAGTGGTACAATCGCCTCTTTGGCCATCCCTATCGTAAGGTCAAACGCCTCATATATCCATCGGGGAGTAACGAAATAATCTGGTACAAGTGGAAAAAGATTAAAGACAAAGATAAAAACATTCCGTAGGAAATAAAATACCCCTCTTGACAAAAAGATGCCATTTTACGTAATATATAGTCAAAGTATTAGTATACTTAAGAACATAAGGAGGTAATTTGTAATGAAACAAAGTATTAAGTTTAGGAGGCTTCTCTTACTGATGCTGCTGGTGTCTATAGCGGCGCTTTATGGGTGCGCCGGTATGGAGTTTGCCCCCAAGAGGGCCATGTGGTACTACCACAAGGAATTGCCTGAGGCAGACAGGGCAGTAGAGGCAGCAAGGACAGCCGGTAAGGATAAGCAGTGCCCCGAGGAATTTAAGGCAGCAGAAAAAATGCGTGACGATGCCTATGATGTCTACTGGGCGTGTCGCACGGCTGAGGGTATAGATAAGGCAAAGAAGGCAACAGATATGGCCAAGGCCCTTTGTCCGACACCACCACCACCGCCCCCGCCACCAACCCCGGCTCCTACACCAACGCCTGAGGCAAAGGCTGTGCCAACGCCGGCTCCCACACCAACCCCTAAAAAGGTCGAATGTGACAAGGAAATCGCCGTTATTAAGATCGTCAATTTTGACTTCGATAAGTATAGCATAAAGATGGCGTACAAAAAAGAACTCCATATGGCAGCCGAAATAGTCAAGAAATACCCCAAGGCGGTAATAAACGTTGACGGTCATACCTGCAGCATCGGTACGGACAAGTACAACATGGGCCTATCTGTCAGAAGGGCTAATGCCGTCAAGGAGTTTCTCGTCAAACACGGCGGCGTAGATGTCACAAAGATTGCCATACATGGTTATGGTGAGAGTCGTCCGGCGTTCCCTAACAAGACAAAAGATGGCAGGATGAAGAACAGACGCGCTGAAATCCATATCATGCAAAAGCAAGAATGTAAGTAAAAGAGTATCAGGACCAGGGGGATATGGCGACATATTCCCCTTTTTTTTTAATCCTGTATCGATGTGATTTTCATGTTGTATAAATCAGGTAACCGATGTTACACCGTCATTGTTTTTTGCACAATCCTTTCATTTTTTGTTATAATCAATCTTGGTAAAAAAGTTATAGAGGTGCTTATGAGAAAAAGGATTTTGACAGAGGATTTAGCTATAGGGATGTTTATAGACGGCATGGATGCCTCATGGTTTAAGACACCGTTTTTGAAACACCACTTTCTTATAAAGACGACTGAACAGATAGAGAAGATAAAGGAGACGGGAATAGAGTATGTTTTTATAGATACAGATAAGGGTGCTGATATTATGAGCAAGGCCCCGGGTAAACCATCAAAGGGTAGTGTCTCCGGCGGTGGAGAATCCGGCGTGGGTGTCGTGCCGGATCAAGGCCATGCGGCTACACAAGAAGAGCAGTTTAAGAACTACGTTAAGATGAAGGAAGAACTCATGAGTGTTGACAGTTCGAGTCTTTTTAGTGGCAGCATGATAGACTTCAGCTTGTATATAAAGAATGGCCTTACCATAAAGCCGCTTGTGCAGTACAAGGGCAGGGAAATACTGTTAAACGATGAGATGGTAAGCCCTGTCAACGAACTGTTGATAGAAAAGAAAGATACCCCAAAGTTTAAAGGGTATATCAAATGTGCGATAAAGGGAGGAGTTGGAGGCCTTAATCCCCAACAGATCAAAAATATAGCCGTAAAGGAGAATGCCAAGATCATTGTCCAGGAGCTTCTTAGCAATCCTGGCAATAGCGAAAAGGTACAGGAGTGCAGGGATGCCGTTGAGGGTATCATGTCTGCCATTATGGACAGCAAGGGGTTTATAACAAATCTGTTGACAATAAATAAGAACGACTATTATACCTATACGCACTCGGTCAACATAAGTGTGTTTTCAGTGGCCACAGCTATAGCGGCTGGTGTTGTCTCAGAGGGTGAGCTTTTTGGCATTGGTCTGGGTTGTCTGTTGCACGATATAGGCAAGACCACCATTCCACCTGAAATACTCAATAAGCCGGAGGAGCGTCTCACCGATTTTGAGATCAAACTGCTGCGGGAACACGTCATTGAGGGTGCCAACATCCTCAAGCTGTACAAGGGGGTCCCGGAGTGGACACTATATCCGGTACTGGAACACCACGAAAACATAGCCGGCACCGGTTATCCCAATGGTCTTAACGCAGAGACTATGCACGTTGCCGGTAAGATTACCTCCATTACAAACTACTACGACATGTTGACTACCTCCCGTCCGTTTTTTGAGGCCCTGACACCTTTTGAAGCCCTATCCTACATACGTAACAGCAGTCAGGAATATGACCTGGACATCTTTAAAGAGTTCATCAAGATACTTGGCAAGACTCAATGAGACTGCCGCGTAAAAAGAAAATGCGTCTCAAAGGTCGGTTGACTATCCTCACTGTTATGCCGCACGTGCTTGCAATTGTCATAGTTCTGCTCACCATTGTTGATGTTGCGATAGCTCATAAGTACCTGATCATCCTGTTGGCAGTGATACTGTTGAGTTTGACACTGTCGATGCTGGCACTAAAGAGGGTCATGAGGCCCTTTGGCGAGTTAGTTATAAGCGCCAGGGAGATTTCGCAGAGTGAGTTTAAGCGGTCCATTGACAAGGATGCCGAAGATGACCTGGAGAGTCTCAGCAAAGTCTTTACCGATCTGATAAAGAGTTTTCAGCAGTATAGAAACGAAATGGAGCGTGGTTCCTCCGAGCTCTCTGACGTCAATCGCCAGATGTTAAGCGAAATCGTTCAGCGCAAGAGAACCGAGAAACGATTACACTACCTGGTTGAATTCATCAAGATAATCACGCACCTGTCCTCCACCTTTATAATGATCTCTTCCACTGAGGTTATGGATTGGCTCCACCGTGCCCTTCAGGCAATAGGGGAGGTGCTGGGAGCAGACAGGGGCTACATCGTTATATTTAACCAGGGCAGAACAGAAGTTGCAGACGTCTTTGAGTGGCAGCACACGCCACAGTCCGAGGCAGTGATGAAGGACATTGATATGCCATCGCTGCACCGGTTGTCGTGGTTGATGGGCAGGCTTGAGAAGGTTGAAAACGTATACGTGGAAAACACAGCCGACATGCCGGAGGAGGCAGTGGCTGAGAGTGAGTTCTTCGCCAATAAATCGATCTATTCTTTTGTAGCCGTGCCGATGGTCTATGGTAATAACCTGGTAGGATTGCTGGGATTTGATTCCGTGGCCGGGCAAAAGTCGTGGGCCGATGACATCATTGCCCTTGTGAGGGTGGGTGGAGAGATTTTTGTAAACGCCCTGGAGCGTGCCCGAAACGACCGTGAACTCTTTAAGTATCGCAGCCACCTCGAAGACCTCGTCAATCAACGAACCCGGGAGCTTACCACTACAAACGAAATGCTGATACAAGAGGTGGCAGATCGTAAGGAGGCCGAAGATGAAGCCAGAAAAGCCAAAGAGATCGCCGAAGAAGCCAACCATGCCAAGAGCGTCTTCCTGACCAATATGACCCATGAACTACGCACCCCCCTTAACGGCGTCCTTGGCATTACCGACCTCATGCTCAATACGCAGTTGGCAAGTCAGCAGCAGGAGTACCTTGAACTTATTAAAAATGCCTCCAGCAGTCTCCTGTCTCTGTTAAACACCATCATAGATTTCTCCAATACTGAAACAGGCTCCATGCAGTTGAATGACTCCGGCTTCAACCTCTCTGACACCGTCAACTCCGCCCTTAAGCCACTGATACGTCAGGCGGAAAAGGCCGGTATCAAACTGACCTCAACCATCGCTGCAGATATCCCCGATATGCTTATCGGCGACCATGATATGCTCAAAAACGTACTGACATATATTATAGAAAACTCAATAAAGTTCACCCAAAAGGGACAGGTATCTCTGGCTATCATTCCGGCACTGTATGACCTGTCCAGTCGTACCCCTGTTGTTAGCTCTATGCACCCCGTCGATGTCAAGGACAATGCACGTGGCAAGTGGCTCCACGGCGTCGGTTTCGACGACGACTCCAAATACGGATATGTGATGCTGCATGTTTCCGTACGCGACACCGGCATTGGCATTGCCACCGACAAGTTGCGCGTTATCTTTGACAGCTTTACACAGGTGGATGGCTCAATGACGCGCAAGTATGGGGGGATGGGGCTGGGATTGGCTATAGCAAAGCGCCTGGTAAACATGATGAGCGGTGAAATATGGGTAGACAGTGTCCTGGGTAAGGGCAGTCTGTTTCAATTTACCGTGTGGCTTAAGTCAAGCGATGTCTGCTTGCCGGGTGTCGCAATTCCGCCACAGTTAGAAATACAAGAGCCTCCATGGGTAACTTCTACGGCAGAGGACGGTGATAAGCAATCAAACCTTGATCAGTGGGCTGTCTTTATAGATAACTATGCCATAGAACTGGAAAATCTTAAAAATGCTATCGAACAAAACGACCATATAGCCGTCGAAAGATGTGCCCACGCCTTGAAGGACATGTTTGCACAGGCAGGGGTAACACCACTGAAAACCGAAGCATTCAGGATAGAGCTGGCATCAAGGAAAAAGGACATGGTCAAAGTGGAAACCGCCTTTAACAACCTCAAAGATGGCTATGCCACAGCCTTGCACTCTGCCTCATACCACGACTATATTCATAAAACAACGGCAGAGTGAGGCAGCATCCCCTCCACCACAGGGCAATCACACTTGACCGTAAGAAAAAAAAGGGGCGGTTTGTGGCAGGGGTGCCCCACCCCCTCCGCTTCTTGGCGCTCCAGGTCGCACCTGGCCCCCTTCAGAACCCCCTGCAAGGGGGCCAGCCCCCTTGACCCCATCCTGCGCAACCTTAGACTGCTACCTGTGATTTTTATGACTTGCTACTTGTTCATTTAGCCTTGTGCCTGTGATTGCTCTTCTTTGACCATGTTATCGACTAACTCTTCAAGGTCTTTGCCCATTTTAAAGCCCACCGATTTCCTTGCTGGTACGTTTATGGGTTCACCCGTTCTGGGGTTACGTGCCTTTCTTGGTTTATGGTCCTTGATGACAAAGGAGCCAAACCCTCTGATTGTGAACTTGTTGTTTTCCGTCAGCGCCTTTTTAGCAAGGTCGGTAAATATCTCTATCGTCTCTTTCTGTGTTGTCCTGTCTCTTCTTGATTCATCGATTGATGACTCTTCCTTACCGATAAGGTCGTCCTTGACTGTTTCTGATGTTTTTGCTATATCTTGATTACCGTATCTTAGATCGATTCTGCCGCCTTCTTGTTTTTTTGCATCCTCTATTGCTATTGATATTCCTTTGACAAGAATACCTGCAAAGTCAAGAAATGTTCCCATATATACCTCCATTGTTGTTCCTTATTGTGGATTTGTATTTGCCAAATATCAATATTGATATCATTAGGTTAATTTTATAGAAAATTGAAACAAAAAATCAATAGTTTTTTTACTGTGCAAAAAAAATTATTACTGTTTTCTATATTAACTGCAACACAAATATCTGACATTTTAATCTCTCCTTAATGTTTCATCTGTTATGATATATCTAAAGAACATATGGAGGGGTAGTTACCCCTGTTCTTAAAGGTTATCAGGAGGTAGTTATGAGAAGGTTACAGACAGTGTTTTTAATTTTGGTGGTGGTTGTTGCCGTGGTGGCTGGCAATGCCTATGCCGGCGGTAGGGAAGAACGCGAGCAACACGATAAGCATCACAACGAACAAGGACGCCATGGTAAGATATATGGTGTGATTGAGGAGATGCCTAAGGAGTCTGTCGGCACCTGGACCGTGGGCAAGAGGAAAGTGGTTGTTACCGACAATACGCACATCAAGGAAAAACACGGCAAGGCCATAGTTGGTGCATACGTGGAGGTTGAGGGAGGCTATGACGGTGATACGTTTGTTGCGGATGAAATAGAGGTGAAAAGAGCCAGAAACCGAAGCTGACCCCACAGGGGGTTGGGGATTCCCCAATCCCCCTTATATGTTATATAATTTGAGAGTCAGGAGAAAAGCAATGAAACAGAGTAGTGGAGTAACGGGCAATAAAAGTCTTGGATTTCCGGCAATCCTTATCCACCTTGGGCTTGTCGTATTTGGTATATCTGCGTTACTTACCGGGGAGCTTGCAGATGATGACAACGAGATGCAGTATACGGGGTTTGACCTTCATATGTGGCTGGGAATTGGTGTTACCGTTTTTGTAGCGCTGCGCTTGGTGATGGGACTGCTGGGGCCGTCAAATATGCGTTTTTCCAGGTGGGTGCCTTACACCCGGGCCAGGCTCAGGGCTGTATGGGAGGATATAGCGGGACTGATGAGGTTTCGTCTGCCGCATCGTCCCACACATCAGGGACTGGCGGGAGTTGTCCAGACATTTGGGATACTGGCCTTTTCGTGGATGGCGCTAACCGGTACGGCGATGATATTTTTCACGGAGTCGGAAAGGGGGACGGCACACATGGCAGAGGAGAGCCATGAGGTCGGCCTTGCACTCATTGCCGTGTTTCTCTCCCTGCACGTGGGGGCCGTGATTATGAATACCTTGTGCGGGCGTCACGTATGGAAAAAAATGTTGTTTCTCAAGGAAGACACTGATAATAACGTAATCCCCCTGGGCAAAAGACAAACTGAGGGGCTTAACGGATGAAGGTCCTCATAGTGGAAGACGAAAAACACCTGGGAAGTATCCTCAGAAAGGGACTACAGGAACACTCCTTTAGAGTTGACCTGGCCGTTGATGGACAAGAGGGACTGTACATGGCAGAAACCTATCCCTATGACGTCATGATCCTTGACCTGATGCTTCCAAAGGTGGATGGTCTGACCATTTTGAGTACCATACGGGCAAAGCATATCGATACACCCGTTATCGTACTTACGGCACGGGCGGAGGTGGACGATAAGATAAAGGGGCTGGACGTTGGCGCCGACGATTACATTGCAAAGCCGTTTAATTTTTCCGAATTATTGGCCAGGCTCAGGGCGCTCCTGCGCAGAAGCAAGGGGGTGCCCTCTGCCCTGCTTACAATTGCCGACATGACGATAGATACAAATGCACGAACGGTCAGCAGAGGCGGTGCAATAATTGGTCTGACGTCGGGTGAGTACAATCTCCTGCAGTACCTGGCGCTGAACAAAAACAGGGTCATCGGCAGGGCTGAACTGGTCGATCACCTCTATGATTCCGATGACGACCGTGACAGCAACGTCATAGACGTCTACATCAACTATCTCAGGAATAAGATAGACAAGGGGTTCGACAGGAAACTGATACACACTGTCCGGGGGACGGGCTATGTGCTAAGGGATACCCCGTGAGTGTGCTGAGGTCTATAAAGGGGCGGTTGTTTCTCTGGCTGTTGTCTCTGACGTCGGGGCTGATAATGGCTATCAGTGCCTTCCTGTACTATGAAATCAAGGAGATCATCTTCCAGGCCATCGATAAAACCCTCCATTCCAAGCTACAGATAATAATCGGTCTCCTGCATGAAGAACACGGCACCATAGAACTGGAACTGTCAGAAGTCATAGCCGGGGAGTATTCCATACCACGCTCGGGACACTACTACAAGGTGATAATGGACAATCGCATCCTGGCGGTCTCTCACTCCCTGGTAGATGCCGACTTTGACCTGACCTCCACAAACATAGCGATTCAGGATAATAGACGCAATGAGATAATCTACACGTCCGTGGGGCCTAACGGTGAACCAATCAGGGTCTTGCAACAGCAGACAGTCTTGCTCAACAGACACTTTAACATATTTGCGGCGGAGGATATCTCTTCAACTCTGGCGATGATACAGGCGTTTAGGAATCTCTTGTTCGCCCTGCTCCCTGCCGGAGCTGTGTTTATATGCGCCGTTGGCATTCTTATTGTGAGGGCTGCCCTTATGCCCATAGATGCGTTTTCGTCGAGGCTCAACACGATAACCCATCAGACCCTGTCGCAGCGCCTTGACACAGGCAAAGAGGTCAGAGAGTTAACGGGCCTTGCGGGTTCCTTTAATGCGATGCTTGATCGGTTGCAGGGCGTCTTTGAGAGTGAAAAGCGGTTGGTTTCTGATGCCTCGCACGGACTCAAGACGCCCATTTCGGTGATCAAGACCCACTGTGAGGTGTTGTGTCAGCGTCAGAGGTCGGCAGGGGAGTACGTAGAGGCTTTGGAGACAATCAAGTCCGTTGCCGATGCCATGGACAGGCTTGTGAAGAACCTCCTCTGTCTTGCGCGCCTTGACTCCGGCATCCTGACGGTTGCGGATTTCAGACCGGTACGTCTGAGCGATTGTATAGAAAGCGCCATAGAAATGGCAATGTCCCTGGCGAAAGAAAAAAACATAAGCATCAGCAACTCCATATCAGGCGACATTAGCATCCCGGCAGACAGGGACAGATTGACAGAGGCCATTTTAAACCTGATAACAAACGCCATCGTGTATAACAAAGACGGCGGCCTTGTGGGGCTATCGTCCGTTGTGGAAGGTGGCATGGTCAAAGTGCGTATTACAGATACGGGTATTGGCATCAATGGGGCTGATATCCGGAACATCTTCAATCGGTTCTATCGTTGCGACAACCACGCAGTGTCCGATGGCAGCGGTCTTGGCCTGAGCATCGTGAAGTCAATAATTCAGGCCCACGGCGGGTACATCGACGTTGACAGCGAAATTGACAAGGGGAGTTGTTTTACGGTCGCATTGCCTGCAACAGAGAGGATTCGTTAAAAAAGAGTACATTAATAGTCGCCTTCGTCTTTGCCTTCGTTTTCTTTGTCGAGGTCGTACAGGGACATGGCTACCTCTCTGACGCGCTCGTCCCATCTGATGTCGTCCTTGTTGAGTTCGAGTTCGGCGTAAAAATTCTCTACGTCGTGCCCGACCAGCTTGTAGGGGTTCTTGGGGGATTCGGGGTCTACGATTATGTGACGGAGCTGGTGTCTGATCAATCGCACCTGGTCTTTTTTATCGATGTTAGTAAATGTCAGTTTGTCCAGAAACAGGATAAAGTCATAGCCTTCGGCGGTGGCGGTGTCTTCTTTTGTGAGGTGTCTGGTGAGGTCGTTTGTCTTCTGTATCCGTCCCAGGACGATGTTACCGCTGCTGGTTCTCTTTTTCCTGTCAAACAGCACCCTGATACTGACGTTTATGAGATCGGAGAAGTACTGGTTCCTTACCTCATTGACCAGGGCTATAACGCTGGACGGTGCGTCCTCAAATCTGTTAAATGCCAATTCCTTACACCTCCTCCTTGGTATCGTCTGATTATGTTACCCGTGGCAAGGGAGAGACAGGACATGTTGTCCACCCAGCCTCCCACCCACGGGTTATTCAAAAGGGTTATTTCTTTGTAAGCGCTGCCACCCCTGGCAGTACCTTACCTTCGAGAAGCTCCAGAGAGGCGCCTCCACCGGTTGATATAAAGGATACCTTGTCGGTTACCCCGGCCCTCTTAACGGCCAACACCGAATCTCCACCGCCAATGATGGTAGTGGCCTTGATATTTGCTACGGCATTGGCCAGGTCAAAGGTGCCCTTGGCAAAGGTGTCTATTTCAAAGAGTCCCATTGGGCCGTTCCACACGACCGTCTTGGCATCGGAGAGTGCATCTGCAAAGAGCTTTGAAGACTCCGGGCCGATGTCGAGGATGCGCCATCCTGCGGGGACCTTATTGGCCGGTGCCACCTTGGTCGGAGCGCCCTGCTCGGCCTTTTCGGCTATCAGGCAATCAACGGGCAGGAGAAAGTTGACCTTGAGTTCCTTCATTTTTGCCATGACGTTTTTTGCGACGTCGAGCATATCGTCTTCGCAGAGGGAGTCTCCGATCTCATATCCCATAGCCTTGAAAAACGTGTTGGCCATACCCCCGCCAACGATGACCTTGTCCACCTTGCTTGCCAGGTGGTCGAGCACGCCGATCTTGCCCGATACCTTGGCCCCGCCAACGATGGCCACAAACGGCCTCACAGGCGATTCCACGGATACCAGCAGGTAGTTCAGCTCTTTCTCCATCAACAGTCCTGCCGCCGAGGTCGGGACAAACCTGGTTATTCCCTCGGTGGTGGCATGTCCCCTGTGTGCGGTGCCGAAGGCGTCGTTTACGTAGACGTCGGCCAGCTTGGCCAGGGACTTGGAGAATTCGGGGTCGTTCTTTTCCTCTTCTGCGTGGAAGCGAACGTTTTCCAGGAGCAGGACGTCACCGTCCTTCATATCGGCAACCATCTTTTCAACCTCGGGGCCAACACAATCTGGGGCAAAGGCCACCTTTTTGCTTTTATCGCCTGTGCGGCTCGCACTGAGCAGCCCCTCCAGGCACTTTGCCACGGGTTGGAGCGTGTACTTGGGATTGGGTTTTCCCTTTGGCCTGCCGAGGTGGGAGGCGAGGATCACCTTGGCGCCCTTGTCGATAGCCATGTTTATGGTCGGCAGGGCCGCACGGACACGGTTGTCATCCGTGATGTTGTTTGCCTCATCAAAGGGGACATTGAAGTCAACCCTGATGAAGGTTCTTTTGCCCTTGAGGTCGAGGTCCCTTATTACTATCTTGTCAAGTGCCATTATTACCTCCTGGAGATAACATACAGGGCGAGGTCCCGCAGGCGGCAGCTATAACCCCACTCGTTGTCGTACCAGGATATGACCTTTGCCATGTTACCGATGACCTTTGTCAACTCGGCGTCAAAGCTGGAGGAGTGTGGGTTGCCCTTAAAGTCGGAAGACACCAGGGGTATGTCAACGTATTGGAGGATACCCTTCATGGGACCTTCGGCGGCCTTTTTGATGGCGGCGTTTATTTCATCTTTTGTGGCCTCTTTGGCGAGTTCCACGGTGAGGTCTACGACGGAGACGTTAGGGGTTGGTACGCGCATTGCAAAGCCGTCGAGTTTGCCCTTTAGCTCCGGCAGCACCAGACCGATAGCCTTTGCAGCGCCGGTGCTTGAGGGGATTATGTTTATTGCGGCTGCCCTTGCGCGTCTGAGGTCCTTATGTGCCAGGTCCAGCACCCTCTGGTCGTTGGTGTATGAGTGGACTGTCGTCATTAGTCCCTTGACTATGCCAAAGGTGTCGTTTATGACCTTTGCCACGGGGGAGAGACAGTTGGTTGTACATGATGCGTTAGAGATTATCTTGTGTTTGGCGGGGTCTAGTTTATCGGAGTTGACGCCCATACACACGGTGATATCCTCATCGGTGGCCGGGGCCGATATCAATACCCATTCCGCTCCGGCTGCGAGGTGCTTTGCGGCATGTTCTTTTTTGGTAAAGAGTCCGGTTGACTCAACGGCAATCTCTACTCCGAGGGCCTTCCAGGGAAGTGCTGCCGGGTCTCTCTCTGCAACCACCTTGACGGACTTGCCGTTTACCACGATAGTGTCGTCCTTGACTGAAACATCGGCCTTGAGATTACCAACCACAGAGTCGTACTGCAGCAGATGAGCAAGGCTCTTGGCGTCCGTAAGGTCGTTTACCGCTACAATTTCTATTTCGGGGTTATCCATGCAGGCCCTGAAAAAGTTCCTGCCTATCCTTCCAAAACCATTTACACCTATTTTTACTGCCATTGAAACCTCCTAAAATTTAACTTAATATTTGAATATATAGCAGAGACTAAGTCTTACTATATGATACTACAAGTCTTGCAAATAATTGATCACCAGCCCTGTTGGAATCTTGGGATAGAAGTACGTTGACTTGGGCGGCATCTTGACGCCGGTTTGTGCCGAGAGGCGGACGTCTTCGACCCTTGTGGGGTTTAGTATGAATGCCGCCTTAAACTGGCCGTCTCTGACCATGTCTATGGTCTTTGCCGTATCCATTTCGTAACCGAAGTCGTTGACGTCAAAGAGTTGTTTAAACACCACGTTGTGTAACAGGACGACGTCTGTGGCATCGAGGCCATGTAGTTGTTGTCCGTTGTAGCGCAGGACGTAGAAGCCCTCATGGCCGTGCAGGTACAGGCCAAAGGTGTGGGGTTGACCGTTGATGGCTGCATTTATGGCATAACGTGCCGAGGGGTCGGTCTTGTGCAGGGCCGGCGTTGTGATGTGTTCGACCTTGAACTGTTCTTTAAGCGTTGTTATGGGGTCTTTTGGTGTGCCATCGTGGTGGAGATTGATCATCCTGTGTGTAGGCAGAATGGTCAGGCCGCCCTCCGCTGCATTGACCAGGAGCATCATGACGTAGTCGTAGTCCTTGCGTTGTGTGTGGGAGGTTCCGGTTTTGAGGTGGCATTGCTGTTGCATTATGCGTTGGTACTCCAGTGCGGTTTCGTAGCGGTGGTGTCCGTCGGCGATGAACAGGTCGTTTCCGCTGAGGTTAGCGCTTATGGCGGCGACGTCGTCGGGGGCGTTGATGATCCAGCATTTGTGGTGTATGGAGTCATCGTCGTCGAATTCAAAGTACGGTTTGGTGTTGAGTATCTTGTCATAGAGGCTGTCAAGTCCCTTGTCCGGGTCGTTGTAGATGGCAAAGATTGGGCTTATGTTTGCGCAGCAGGCACGCATGAGGTTGAGTCTGTCGAGTTTAGGTTTTGCCTTGGTCATTTCGTGGGGATAGATACCCTCGCCGTGTTGTACGAGTTTCACGGCGGCAAAGACGCCTCGCATGGCAATCTGTTTGCCTTCGACGGAGTAGTCGGTTTCATAGAGGTAGAATGCCGGTTTGTCTTCAAACTTGATGATACCGTCTGTGAGCCAGCCCTTGAGGCTTTCGGAGGCCCGGAAGTACTTGTTGCATATATCGGTGTCATCGGCAAACTCCTTGCCGCACTCAACCCTGGCGATGTTGAACCGGCTCTTGAGGTAAAGCGCATCCTGTCTCTGTGGCGTGATGATGTCGTATGGGGGAGCAATGACGTCCTCCATAGCCACCCGCCCCGGGTCGTACAACAGCCCTCTGAAGGGGATTACCTCAGTCAATCGTGTCTCTCTCAACAATCAAAGTGTAGGTATTATAGCATGTCTTGTGATTAAAATCAAACGGAATTTTAGGGGGGGCATAAATTTTTGGTGGCATCAGGGAAGCATTATTTACTGTTTTTTTCTAAATAGCCATTTAATGCTGTTTTTGGAGATGGATTCCCGTTTTCACGGGAATGACAGGAAATGGCATTTTGCGCCCATATGTGTCATTCCTGCACAAGCAGGAATCCATTAGCCACTACTTTCTTATGCACCCTTTAGGGGCTGAGTAGTTTGTTAAATTCATTCCTTAATTCCTCATTGTCCTTTACTATCCAATGCTTAAATGCAGTAAAGGCAGAGGAACTGCTTAAGTGCCATTCTATCTTTTTATAAGTCTCATTGTCTTTGTCATACTTGAAATAGTCAAACAGCAATTTTCCAAAAATTACCATTTCTTCTATCAAACTCTCTCTGATATTCTCCGCTTCCTTCTTTTTTAATTTGGTGGTTCCTGTATATACAGCGTTTAAAAGTTCGACGGTTTCTTTGACTTCATCTTCATTCTTTAATGCCGTTATCTTTGGTTTTTCCTTAGGGTAAGGCTTAATCTCATATTGAATCCAATTTAATACGTCATGTTTTGAATCAGTACAATTTAAAATATTTTTATATTTGTTTGTTTTAGTGTTATTACAGTGCCAACAAGCATAGAACAAATTTTTCCAGTCAAACATCAAGTCTTTATTTCCTTCATGTGGGATAAAATGTTCAACATTTATTCCAGTTGGTCCTTTATATTCACATATGTAACATTTGTTTTTGAATTCTTCTGCTACTTTTTTTATAACTTCACCACATTTATAATCACCATTAGGTTTTATCTTTTCTATTTCCAGACAATCTGGCGCTATTTGTGATTTTTTAACGTTTACCATTCTTTATGTTTTTAAGTAACAACACCAATTGCACTTGTTGGAATTTTAGTTTTAACTCTGGGGCTAAAAATGCAGGTATTTCTTTTAGATACATTTCCAGTTTAAACAGTTTATCTTCTTCTTCTTCTGTCAGCATTTCAAGACCTGCCAAACGTTCATACCTTTCAATCTTATCTTTAACAACCTGAGAATATTTATCAGAATCAAAATAATCCTCTACAATACTGCTATAGGAATACCCACTGAAGTCACTCGCTATGATATTATTTTCCAAGTCACAGATTACAGCGTTTTCAATTGAATTTAACACAAACGGCGAATGGGTTGTAACAATAAATTGAACATTTGGAAAAAACGATGTCAGAAGCGGCAAAATCTTTTTTTGCAACGAGACATGCAAGTGTGTCTCGATTTCATCTATCAAGACAATTCCTTGGATATCGTAGCTCTTGGTTCTATGTGGTTCCATCCTCATGATGATTTCTGACATTATATCGAAGATTGCCGAATAACCATCAGAAAGTTGATTAAACGTAAATTTCTCTCTGTCTCTTTTGACTATATGATAGTCGTAATTTTTTATGTCAAATTCCAATTTGATTTCATTATCCTCAAATATCTCTTTGAGCCTTTGTTCAAATATTTCGAACCAGTTATTTATGTTCTTAACAGTATCTGTATCATTTCCTCTTTCAGCAAAAAGTCTGTCTACTTGTAAATTTACGATATGTTGTATGAATTCAGAACTTGCTTTATCGTTAAAGACATATTGTTGTTTAATTTCAATTTTTCTTATACCTGTAGGTTGTTTTAATTCCGCTTTTCTCCTGGCGTTAAAAAACGCAAAAAAATGCTCACCCCTAATGTACGAAGCTCTATAAAATAAGTAGCTATGGTTAAAATATAACTCTATGCCTGTTTTTTTTATGATTTTTTCTAATAATATGCTAGTCTCTATTTTTCTATGAGTTCTTTTGTTCAGGAAGGTTCTTTTGTTATGGTCCAAAAATTCCTTACCAGCTATAGAGTTAATATATTTATCTTGATCAGCATTACCTAAATAGTCTCTTATTGCCTCCAAGACCGAAGTCTTACCGCTCCCGTTTATACCTGTGAAGATCAGATGTTGTCTCGATATACCCGAAAGTGAGATATTAATATCCATTAGATGCCTAACCTTACGGATATTTACCTTGGTTATGTATACGTTTTCGTCTGCCATATATCTGCCATATACTTTTGTTAAATTATGGTTCTTTAGTATTTCATATGGGTAATTTTTTCTACCCTATCTAAAGAATCATCTATGAGTAAGGTATCCTCACCTCTTTGGGCCATTAGTTTAAAGGCCTTGTCCCAGTTTTTTCTTGGTTTTTCCTTTACCGGTTTAACAATGAGTGTATTTCCATTTATTTCAAGCTCTGCTTCCTCATCGTCAAAGCCACACTGTTTCATAACAGCATCAGGTATCCTTATTCCACTATAATTGCCTATAGACACAATGCTCACTCTCATTACTAATTATAGCTGTTACACATTTTATCTGTCCAGGCACCCTGGTACACAATTCCTATGGCATGTTGATCTTCAGGTCGTAACTGCCCACGGAGACCTCCGAGGCAATGCCGGCATCCCACAACAGAGACATCGTCTTTGCCCGGGAACGCTCCGGCACCATCACGATTAACCGTGTTCCCTGCTGGATTAACTCCTTCCACTGCCTTATCTTATCGGGGGTTATACTGCCTTCGCTCTCCACCTCCACTACGGCCATGACCATGCCAAGGTTCTTGAGGATCAGGTTTGGGTAATGCCCATCAAGGACGTGTTTCCTTTCTCCCTCAAGGTTGACTGCAATCTCTGAGTAATCCTTTGCCAGCCTGGCCTTGAGATGCCTCACCAGCCAGTCATGAAATATCTTGTCTGATTCCATACTTTTTCACCTTATAACAAATTTGTCTTGGCGTAATGCCAAGCACCCTGGCGGCCTGCGCATAGACCCATCCGGTCTTGACAAGCGCCTCAATAATATGTGTCTTCTCCAACTGCAGCAGCGGCAACGCCTTACCTGATACACCCACCACCGGCGTAGCCGCAGCCATCGACGCCCGTATGTTCAACGGCAAACGCTCAGGCACTACCACGTCCTCTGGGGTCATGATGACCATCCGCTCGACGGCGTTTTCCAGCTCACGCACATTGCCGGGCCACTGATACTCCAGCATCAGCCTTAGGGCATCGGGGGAGAGGTTTACCTGGCGGACATTTTCGGCGTTGAACTTGTCAAGGAAGAACTCGATCAACGCACCGATGTCCTCCCTCCGGTGACGCAGCGGTGGGAGCGTCACGGGCACCACGTTGAGCCTGTAGTACAGGTCCTCCCTGAACTTGCCCTCCCGCACGAGGCCCTCAAGGTCCCTCGACGTGGCGGCGATCACACGGACATCGACCTTGATGGTTCTTTCGCTGCCGATCCGCTCAAACTCCCTCTCCTGGAGCACGCGCAGGAGTTTTGGCTGGAGCGAAGACGTCAGGTCTGCTATCTCATCCAGGAAGATGGTGCCCTTGTGGGCCAACTCAAAGCGTCCCTTTCTGAGATTGGCCGCACCGGTAAAGGCGCCCTTTTCGTGACCAAACAGTTCGGCCTCAAGGAGTCCCTCGGGGATCGACGCACAGTTGAGCTTTACAAACTGCTCGTTGGCACGCGGCCCCATGTAGTGTATGGCCCTGGCAATCAGCTCCTTGCCCGTGCCGCTTTCGCCCATGAGCATTACGGTGGCCCTCGATGGCGCCACCCTGTGCACCGCCTCATATACTACCTGCATCGCTGCGGAATTGCCCACGACGTTGTCTATGCTGTATTTGCCCTTTAGCTCAAACTTCAGGGCATCCCGCTGGGCAATCAGCTCCTGCTTTTCCTGCTGCACCTGCCCGTGGAGCCTGACCGCCTGCGCTATCAACGCCGATACGATCTTCAACAGTCTCAGGTCATCATCCAGGGATATGCCCTTTGACTCAAGCGGCCTGTCTACGCTCAACACCCCCAGTATCTCGCGACCAAACTTGACCGGAACACACAAAAAGGCGGCATCCTCACTGGCGATGTCAGGACGTGCCCCCGTCTTGTTCAGGAAAAACGGCTCATCCTTTATGTTAGGGATGACGATGGGATAGCCCGACTTGGCCACCTGACCCATGATTCCCTCGCCCTTCTTGTATCGTCCGAGCTCTATTTCGCTGCGACTGAGGCCGTGGGCGGCCCGTATCACCAACTCATTGTCTTCTATGAGGGCGACGGTTGCGCGCTTGAGGTCGAGAAACACGCACAGAAACTTCATCGTCATCTTGAGCGTCCTGTGGATATCCAGCGAAGAACCAAGCAACTTGCTTATCTCATAGATGACGTTTAGTTCTGCTGTATCTCGTCTCATCCGGACAGGCTATATCAGCCCCTTTTGGCTGAGGCTTACGTAGTCGTCGTTGGTCACGATCAGGTGGTCGTGGATGATGATGCCGAGGGTATCTGCGGTACGCTTGAGGTTTTTGGTGAGCTTGATGTCATCCTCTGAGACCTTGAGGCTTCCACTGGGGTGGTTGTGGACGAGAATCATGGCGGTGGCCTTGTGTCTCAGGGCGTTTTCAAATATCTTGCGCGGATAAACAACCGTACTGTTGACCGTCCCCTCGCTGACTACTTCAAAGGCAACGATTTCGTTTCTGGCGTTCAGGAAGAGCGTCATAAACCGTTCGTCCTTGAGCGAGCCAACGGATATACGGAGATAATCAATAATGTCATCGGGGCAGCGGACCACCTGCCTTTCCAGGAGTGTCTCACGCATGTAGAGTTCCACGAAGTCCCTGGCAAGCTTTATCAGTATGGCAGTCTGTCTGCCGACCCCGCCCACCCCAATTAGGTCATCCATCCCGGCATCGAGCAGCCCCCTGATGCCATCAAACCGGCCCAACAGGTCCTTTGCCTGGGGCTTTACATCCCTGCGACTGTGGACAAACGTCAGCAACAGTTCAACGGCCTCGTAGTCGTTAAGTGAGTCTATGCCGCCTCTGACATACCTGTCTCTGAGTCTGCTGCGATGTCCCAGGTAGTGGGGTTTGCTGCCATTGGCTTTGGTCATTCCTCTTTGGTCAACTCATACTTGATGTTGAGCTTGATGTCTCTTCTCAGGGAGTGGTAGACGCCGCAGTACTTGTTGATTGAGAGGTCGAGTGCCCTGTCTACTTTCTTCTCCGTGAGGTTTTTGCCCGTTATGTAGAGCATGATGTCAAAGCCCGTGAAGTAGTGTGGGGGGGACTCTTGCTTAATGCCCGTGATATTGGTCTTCATGGCGGTGATCGTAGCCTTCATCTTTTGCAGAAACATGAGGCAGTCTGTGGAGATGCACGCTGCAAGGCTCATCATCACGGGTTCCGACGGCTGACATCCCCATTCGACGTTTGCGTCGTAGTCTATTTCGTAGCCCTTCTGTGTGCGTCCGAGGAATATTAAGTCCTTGTCCCACGTCAGGGTTCCCTTAAACGTTGTGGCTACCTTGGCCTTATAGCTTCCCAGGGAGCCTTCCAGGTCTTGTATCTCTGGTTCATCGGTCATTTCCCTTACCTCCGATAAAGTTTTTATGTCGTTATATTATAGCAGATTTCGATTTGAACTGCCTCAACACTGTTGCCTGTCACATCAACACGTATGCTAATTATCATAAGAATTATACTGAAATGACACAGTTTTTTTCAGGCATGATAATTGAGTGTGAAATAATGGGGGTCAAGGGGTAATGTTGTTGACTTAAGCATAAAGATGTCTGAACCACGATTTAACGGCCTGGCGACTGTAAGGAGCGATTTGATTATCAGGATTATGTTAAGAAGGCTTCGTTTTTGTTTTCCTGTAAATCTTTTAATCTGTACTCATAATCTTATCAAATGTGGATATCTGCAGTGCTCGTCCTATCTCTCCGAGCCTGACCAAGGCATCTTCAAAGTCAAAATTTGCGATACTCTCCTGCACCGTTCTTGCCGCATCTGTGTGTCCTGTACACCCAAGTCTGTCAACTAAACCATCCATAACGCCAACGGCCTGCGGATCATCATCGGCCAAAAGCGCTGCCAGTTTTATCATGTCATCGGCAAGGCTGTCCATGTCTACAATAGCGTCAGTCCCTGCCGTCGCCTCAACCTCATGCGACATACCTTCAGAAATCCTCCTCAGTAAGTCGGCGAGTTCACCATCTGCCTCAGCCATCGCCTCATACAAGCAAGCCGTCTCACCCCTGTTCAGAATGTCTTCCAGCCTAGCCGCCAGATCGAACATCCTGTTGGCCCCGATGTTGCCCGCAAGCCCCTTGAGCGTATGGGCATGGCGGATTGCGGTTTCGGCATCGTTGTTTTCCGTGGCAGCCTTAATCCGTGTAATTGCATCGGCTTGATTTTCACTGAAACGGGTGATTAATTTACGCAGCAACCTGACATTACCACCTACACGTCTTAGAGCCTTGTCCGTTTCAATGCCGGTGATATTTGGCATGGCATCGTCTGTTGCTACCGCAGGGGCGATGCTTGATTCAGGAGCAGGTGCTTTGGGCTTGATCCAGCGCACCAGGGCACTAAAGAGTTGGGCGACATCTATCGGTTTGGCAATGTGGTCGTTCATACCGCATTGGATACACTTCTCCCTGTCCCCGGCCATCGCATTGGCAGTCATGGCCAGTATGGGGAGAGCGGCAAAGCGTTTATCCCCCCGAATCCTGCGGGTAGCCTCAAAGCCATCCATCACGGGCATCTGACAATCCATGAGCACGCCATCGTAGTCCGCCAGGGCGACCTTTTCCACTGCCTCAACACCGTTGCCTGCCACATCAACACGTATGCCCACCCCCTGGAGAATTTCCAACGCCAGCTCCTGATTGACTGCGTTGTCTTCGGCCAGCAATAAATTAGCACCCCTGAGAAGTCTTCCGGCCTCCTCGTAATCCGCCTGCCTGTGCTGTTTGCGTGGTCGCCGCAGGACTGATTTGCCGAAAATATCAAGTTGCGTGGAGGTTGATAGCTCAGGCTGCTCCGCCTGCAGGCCAAACCTGGCGGTAAAATGAAAGGTACTGCCAACACCGGGGGTGCTTTCGACTCCTATTTCTCCGTCCATCATTTCCACCAGGCGCCTGCTGATGGTTAGCCCAAGGCCGGTGCCACCATACTTGCGCGATGTTGAGTTATCCGCTTGCGAAAAGGCGGTGAACAGTTTTCCGAGCTCTTCTTCGGTGAGACCAATGCCGGTGTCGCTTACATCAAAACGCAAAAACACCCCGTTAGCTTCATTGGCAATGCACCGGATACTTACGGTAATTTCACCAAATTCGGTAAATTTAATGGCATTGTTGACCAGGTTGAGCAGAACCTGTCCCAGCCTCAGCGGATCGCCTCTGAGGGCTGTGGGCACATCGGTTGCTATGTCAAACAGCAGTTGCAGTCCCTTGTCCTGTGCCTTGATTACGGAGAGGTCTGCAAGGTTTTCCATGACATCTTCCAGGTAGAAATCTGTGGTTTCAAACTCCAGTTTGCCCGCCTCTATCTTGGAAAAGTCCAGAATGTCGTTGATAATCCCAAGGAGGTTTTTGGCGGCAGACTCGATCTTTTCGATGTAGTTACGCTGCTTTGCATCGAGGTTTGTATGCAAGGCCAGGTGTGACATGCCAATGATGGCGTTCATCGGGGTACGGATTTCGTGACTCATGTTGGCAAGGAAGTCGCTCTTGGCCCTTGTTGCTTCCTCGGCAACATCCTTGGCTACCTGCAACTCCGCCTGGATGATGTCCCGTTGACAGATCGCGCGCCTCAAGCGCCGATTCCAGATGAGCACAAAGGTAGTGATAGCAAGCAACGAAGCCGCAACCGGTCCAAAGACCTTCCAGTTAATCCTTGCCTGATATTCAACGGTAAGCCACCGGCCCGTTATTGCTGCCCGTTCCTGCTTGGACATGCTTGCCAGGGCCTTGTCGAGCGCGGACGCCAACAGCGGCCAATCCTTTCTGACACCGAATGCTATGTCATAGATGTAGGGGGTCTGCGCTGCTATCTTGAGATTGGTCAGGCCGAGCCTATCCATGTTATAGGATACCATGGCCATGTTATCTATGTAGGCATCTATTTTGCCTGAGGAAAGCTCCACAAGGGCAGTGCGGACATCAGGCAGCGATACCAGCGGCACATCCGGATAATCACGCTTCATACTTGTCTCGACAATCAGCCCCTTCAACACACCAACCCTGAGACCTTCAAGGTCATCTATGCCGCTGATGTATCGGACATTCTGGCGGGTAACAATGACCGATGCAAAGGTGGCATGAGGCTTGGTAAACAGGATGCTCTTTGCACGCTCCGGGTCGGGCGAAATCTTCGGTATAACATCCACTTCACCCTCTTTCATCTTCTTCATGGCTGCACCGACATTAAGGCCGGAGACCAGGACAATTTCAATGCCAAGCCGCTTGGCACAGGCCTCTATAAATCCGGCGCTGATGCCGGAGTAAACGCCCTTTTCGTCGATAAACTCAAACGGCGGACGCGCAGAGTCCACCCCCAAACGCACTTGTTTGCCGGCCAGAAATGCCCTTTCAGCAGGGGTCAATTCCACCGTCGCATTTCCATCCACGGTTGCCCATGCAAAGATTGGAATAAAAAACGCATCAAACAACAACAGGAACAAACCTGCCATGATGCACAGTCTGATGCGTCTCAGTAAATCACCAGCCGACAGCAAATGACCTCCTCCACGGGGCTTTCGGTTCCTCTGACGTACTCCAAAGCGTGGTTGCATATTCCACCATTGTCAGGTTATATTCTAACACAAAGGCGGTATTAGCTTCACAGGTATTTAGCGTCACATGTCTACATGGGGGAGGTGTTTCTGCAGAGAGTCGTCTCTTGTGTTGCAAAAAGAAACGCTGTAGATTCTTTTTGCAACACTATGATATAATCCATACACATTTAGAAGCAAGTTATGCTTCTATAAAAAAATATGGAGGTTATCAGAGATGTCAATTGTCAAAAAAGCGCTTTTCTTACTAGCAATAGTCACCCTTGTGATGGGTGCTCTGTCGCCATCATTTGCCGGGGAGCCGGCCGGGGAGGTGGCAGGGAAGGCAAGTGCGGTTGCGTGGTGGGTGTGGCCACTGGGGTTATTTGTGTTGACCTTTGTGCTTGGAATTGTGGCCGTGCTGGGTGGTGTTGGAGGCGGGGTGTTATTTGTCCCGATTGTGGGTGGGTTTTTCCCGTTTCACCTTGACTTTGTAAGAGGGGCCGGTTTGTTGGTTGCCCTGGCCGGGGCGTTGGCGGCAGGTCCCGGGCTTTTGAAAAAGGGACTCGCCAATCTGAGACTCGCCCTGCCGGTTGGGTTGATAGCCTCCGCTTGTGCCATCGTAGGGGCAATGATCGGTCTGGCGCTGCCTACCAATGTCGTCCAGACGTCCCTAGGAATCACCATCATCGGCATTGTCCTTATAATCTTAAAGGCCAAGAAGTCCGAGTATCCCGAAGTCAAAGAGGCCGATGCCCTCTCCACGGCCTTAGCTATAAACGGCATCTACCACGAAGTA
The DNA here is from genome assembly GCF_000714715.1 of Candidatus Magnetobacterium casense. GTDB lineage: Bacteria > Nitrospirota > Thermodesulfovibrionia > Thermodesulfovibrionales > Magnetobacteriaceae > Magnetobacterium > Magnetobacterium casense. Next base: position 117,011 of record NZ_JMFO01000004.1, on the reverse strand, counting down.
TCCACAGGGCAGGACATACACTGGAAGATACACAGGACCCTCCCCGGCTTTCTCCTCTTCATTGTCATCGGCGTGATGGCAGGAATGTTTGGGTTGGGTGCTGGATGGGCAAACGTTCCTGTTCTGAACCTGCTCATGGGTGCCCCGTTGAAAGTTGCTGTGTCCTCAAGCAAGTTCCTGCTCTCCATTACCGACACATCAGCCGCATGGATATACATCAACAACGGGGCCGTGTTGCCGATGATCGTTGTTCCCTCCATTATTGGCATAATGCTTGGCTCTATGGTGGGAGTAAAGATCCTTGCCAAGACCAAACCGGCGGCGGTAAGGTATATCGTCATCGTGATGCTCTCATTTGCGGGTCTGCGTGCCCTGCTTAAGGGATTAGGCATATGGACATAACAACATTTTTTAACAAAAATCTGATAAACTATAAGGAGGACTAGAAAATTGGAAAAAAAACAGGTTGCTACCGAAGAACAACTGACATATGCCAAACTCCTCGACATCGGAATGAAGTTGGGGATAGTGATGTTGTTTGTTTCATTTATGATCTATATAACGGGGGTATTCTCTCCGTTTGTACCAGTGGACGATCTGCCGAAACTGTGGGGGTTGTCCGTCCACGAGTATCTTGAAAAGACCGGTATTCATCCGGGTTGGGCATGGCTTCACCTGCTTGGTAAGGGGGATTTCCTCAACTTTGCCGGAATTGCCTTCCTGGGTGGAGTTACGATAATATGCTTTCTGGCGATAATACCGATCCTTTTCAGAAAGAAGGACACCGTTTATGGCGTAATAGCAGTGATTGAGGTACTGGTCCTGGCGCTGGCGGCATCGGGACTGTTAAAAACAGGAGGGCACTAATGGTCAATGACAAGTATAAGATGAACCTGATGGGGGACCTCAAATCGATCCTCCTGGCAACGGACGGTTCGGAGTTCAGTCGGGGGGCGATCAAGGAGGCCATTAGCTTTGCAAGGGCGTGCAAGACCATCCTGACGGTGCTGAGGGTGCTTGAGTACAATCCCGAGTTTGAGACCGAGGGAAATCGCTACGTAGAGCAACTGGAGCTGGCCGCAAGGAAGCACTTCGACGACATCCGCAGTATGGCCTCGGAGGAGAATGTGGAGTGTGACATCATAGTGCGCAGGTCTGTGCAGGCCTATGAGAGCGTGGTGGAGGAGGCCGTTAGGCAGAAGGCCGACGTAATCGTAATGGGCAGGAGGGGCAATACGGGGCTGAAGAGGCTCGTTCTTGGGAGTCAGACGGCCAAGACCATTGCATATGCCCCGTGCAAGATACTCGTGGTGCCCAAGGATGCCGAAATAAAAGGCGAAAACATCATGCTTGCAACCGACGGCTCCAAGTACAGTGATGCGGCCGAGCAGGAGGCCATCAACATGGCAAGCAGGTGTCCGTTTGTAAAGAACTTCCTGGCAATATCCGTCGTCTCCTCAAAGGACAAACTGCCGGAGGCACAGAGGAACCTCGAAAAGGTAAAGGAAAACGCCGAAAAAAGAGGCGTCAAGGTCGAAACGCTGCCCCTTGTGGGTGAGCCGTACAAGGCCATAGTCAATGCCTCGATGGAGGCAGGCATCGATATAACCATCATGGGGTCGCACGGAAGAACCGGTATAGAGAGGCTCCTGATGGGAAGTGTAGCCGAAAGAGTGGTTGCCCTGTCCATGGGATCGGTAATCGTCTCCAAGATATAAGTTAAGAAGGGGGTGGTTTTCGACAGGGATATCCACCCCCTACGTCACTTTCTGATGTGCAAATATTAACTGTTGACAGGAACACTTCTGTGGTATTATCATAATAGTTATGCACCAGAAGTATGATATAGTATTAAAGGATATCGTTAAAGATGCGCCGCGGAGGTTTCTGAAGCTGCTGACGGGGTATGATACGGGCAAATTCATAGATATCCAGTTCCCGGATATTCAGATCAGGGAGGTTGATATCTTGATTGAGCTGCCGGATAGCAATATAGCCCACATTGAGATGCAATCGTCAAACGATAGCGATATGTTGGGGCGTATGTATCTCTACTCCGGGTTCATATACAACCAGTACAAGAAGTTACCGTTACAGATTGTCTTGTATATCGGTAATAAGCCGTTAAACATGAAAAGCAGTATGAAGTTTAAGCGAATAAAGTATTCCTACGAATTGATAGACGCCCGTACTCTTGATGGCAACCAACTCATTGACAGTGATGACCCTGATGATATTATATTGGCTATTCTGTGCAGGTTCGACGATGCCGATGTTATGATAAAGAGGATTCTTGCCAAACTCTATCGGTTACAACCCAGAAAAAGGGAGAATTATATAAGGAAATTTCTATATCTTGCCGGATTAAGAAATCTGGCCGCCAAGGTAAAACAGGAGGTACTGAACATGCCGATAACAATTGATTTGGATGAATACGAGTTCTTTAAGGATATATTTACAAAGGGTGAACTCAAAGGCAGACAGGAAGGTGAACTCAAAGGCAGACAGGAAGGCGAACTCAAAGGCAGACAGGAAGGCGAACTCAAAGGTGAACTCAAAGGCAAACTGGAAGGGATAGAAGGGATGCTTGAAATCAAGTATGGTCCGGAGGGACTGGAGCTTATGGATATGCTCAGGGGCATTGATAAGGTCGATAGACTTGATGAATTCAGGGCGCTTATCAAGAGGTCCACGTCAGTAGCCCAGTTGAGATTGTACCTGCAGGGTAACGCTTGAGCTTGCCGTTGAACAACGTCTGCCGCAGTTATAGGTTTAAATGCGACTCTAAATATAGTCCAGACTATAAGGAGGACACGTGTTATGAAGGTTAGCGATATGACAGTTGAAGAGTTTGAAAGGTCAATAGAAACCATTACGGAAATATATAGCTACGCCCAAGAGCTTGCCATTGATAAGGGATTTGAAAATCTAACCGATTCCGATATAGAGAAAATCATACATGAGTCAAGAGGTCTTTGCTGAAAAGGATAGTTCTGGATACCAATGTCCTTATATCCGCGTTGTTCTGGAAAGGCCCTCCACGGATTATATATGACATGGTACAGGAAAGGAGGGTTGTTATGATGTTTAGTCCGGATATGGGGCCTGTCCGTGCTCTTGACTTTTCTGAAACACTCGTTATATACTTGCGGTATGATGATGTCAGTAAAGAATGTGAAGAAGGAGGTTTTTTTATGCGGTTGAGAGATTATTTTCAGCCTGATATGCCGGGATATTCCAGTTTTGGCGCAAGTCTTGCTCTCTCTCTATCTATCCATTAACGCACCTTCAGCAACATTAACACCCCCAGATTTTTTCTTTTCCACGGTATTTTTGCGTTTAATTGGACTACCACTTATCAACGTCATTGTTGTATATTGTCCGGCCTTTTTCATCAACGAAGTAGCAATCAAAGGGCACTCACGCATTTTGCGTGCAAATTAAACACAGTTCGGAGGTACTAAGATGAGGTTTAGTAACACAGGTTTAAAGAAAGTAGTTGGGGTTAACGTAGCGATTGTTGCGTTGCTGTTTCTGACGTTGTCGGCATACGCAGGTTCGGTGCCAAACGTGTTCACGTCGGGGACGGTCGCCAAGTCCAGTGAGGTCAACGCAAACTTTACCTACCTGGGGGAGCGGTGCTGGGATAAGTCGGGGGGTAGTTTGTATTACAACGGTGGGAATGTTGGGATTGGAACAAGTAGTCCAAGTACTGAATTTCAAATTATAGATACAAACAATAATTTAGAAATCATGGCGGTTGTAGGTGGAGGTCCTACGTCAGGATGGCCACAGAATGGTAAGCACGTTGTGAGATTCGGATCTCAGAATAATGAGGGTGAAGGGGGACAAGTAATATTTTCTGGTTCAAGTGGTTATCAAAATTGGATGGTAGATACGTGGCAAGGCAATTTTCGTATCGCTGGGGATAATCCAAATTCACAAGCGACAGGTGATGTGCTTATAGGTAGCAAGGTGCTTATAAATCCTTCAGATATAACGGTTAGACCTGCAGGCACGCTTGATGTTAACGGTTCAATATATCAACGCGGCTCACAGTTACACGCAGATTACGTTTTCGAACCTGTTTACAAATTAGAAACAATAGAAGAGCATAAGAAATTCATGTTTGAGGAAAAGCACTTAAAGGCCATTCCAAAAGCTAAAAAGGATGAAATGGGACAAGACATTGTAGAATACGGTGTTCATGTGCGTGGTATTCTTGAAGAGTTAGAAAAAGCCCATGTATACATTGCCCAAATGAATGATACAATAAAATCTCAGCAGAAGATTATTGAAAAGTTGACTGATGAGGTTAAGACTTTCAACAGAAATTTATCAGAGAAGTGAGACGACAGGATGAGAAGAATTGTCTTAACACTAATGATAGGTCTGCTGCTAGCGTCATCAGTATGGGCAGTTAGCACGTGGGACGGCATGACGTGGGATACGGGCTATTGGGATGTTTCACCAACACCTACGCCCACCCCGACACCTACGTCTACACCGACGCCAACGCCAACTCCTACACCCACAGCGACACCGACTTCCACACCCACGGTAACTCCTACACCAACACCTACTCCAACGGCAACGCCCACTCCCACACCAACGGCTACAGCAACGCCGACACCTACTCCGTCGGCAACCCCAACACCTACACCGACTGTAACACCGACTCCAACTCCGACGGCAACAGCAACTCCTACGCCAACACCAACCCCGGTAACGCTGACAATCACAAAACAGGGCACCGGTGACGGCACTATAACAACGTCAACGGGCAGCCTCAACTGGAGTGGCAACACTGGCACGGCGCTGTATGCGCTTAACACACAGGTGATAGTCACTGCGGTGGCGGACAACGCCTCAATGTTTAACGGCTGGACGGGATGCGACGTAACCATCGGCAATCAGTGTACGGTAAATATGACGGCATCAAAGGGCATCACCGCTGAGTTCAACGGTGTATGCAAGAAGACAAAGAAGGACTTTGACGGCGACGGCAAGAGCGACGTCCTATGGCAGAACTCAAATAACGGCGACGTGGCAATCTGGCTGATGAACGGTGCTGCAAAGAAGTCCGCGGCCTTCGCTGCCAACGGGGTGCCAAAGAACTGGAAGGTCATAGCGTCGGATGATTTCGATGGCGACGGCAAGGCCGATATCATCTGGCAGAACACGGACACCGGCGACGTCTATGTCTGGCTCATGGACGGCACAAAACCAAACAGCGGGGACTACGTCTACCGTAGCATGACCTCGGAGTGGCAGATAAAGGCAATCGGTGACTTTAACGGCGATTGCAGAAACGACGTCCTCTGGCAAAACACAAGCACCAACGATGTTGTTGTCTGGCTCCTCGATGGCGTCAAGATAAAGTCCAGGGACTTCATAGTCAAGGGCGTTCCCGCCGACTGGGAGGTCAGGGGCGTTGGCGATTTCAATGGCGACGGCAAAACCGATATCCTCTGGCAGAGCAAGGACATCGGTGACGTCTATGCCTGGCTCATGGACGGTGTCAAGATACAGGGAAGCAGCGGTTTTGTGGCCAAGGGGATACCACATCAATGGCAGATCAGGTCAATTGCCGACTACGATGGCGACGGCAAGAGCGATGTACATCTCCAGGATATCGATACCGGCAAGATATACGTCTGGTTGATGGACGGCATAAAGATCAAGGGCGGTGATTTCGTCAGGCCCAAGGGCGGTGCCGATCAGTCAGCGGGTGTGTCAGTGCGTGGTTCCAGCGGTGATACCTGGGCCGTGAAGTCGGTCGGAGATTACAACGGCGATGGCATGAACGACATGCTTTGGCAGGATGGCTCAACTGGCGATGTCTACATCTGGTTTATGGACGGCACGACGATTAACTCCGGAGGTTATGCCGATCACGGCGTGCCAAACGACTGGAGTATCTACTAACAAAGAGAAAGAGAAAGAAGGGGAGCGGTTTACGGCAGGGGTGCCTCACCCCCTCCGCCCTCCCCTCAGACCCCTCCTGCAAGGGGACCAGTCCCCTTAACCCCTTTTATGGCTGTGTTGACATCTTTATCTGATGTGCAAAAATTAACTGTTGACAGGAACACTCCTTTGGTATTATCATAATAGTCATGCACCAGAAGTATGATATAGTATTGAAGGATATTGTTAAAGATGCGCCGCGGAGGTTTCTGAAGCTGCTGACGGGGTATGATACGGGCAAATTCATAGATATCCAGTTCCCCGATATTCAGATCAGGGAGGTCGATATCCTGATTGAGCTGCCGGATGGCAATATAGCCCACATTGAGATGCAATCGTCAAACGATAGTGATATGTTGGGGCGTATGTATCTCTATTCCGGGTTCATATACAACCAGTACAAGAAGTTACCGTTACAGGTTGTCTTGTATATCGGTAATAAGCCGCTAAACATGAAGAGCAGCATGGAGTTTAAGCGAATAAAGTATTCCTACGAATTGATAGACGCCCGTACTCTTGATGGCAACCAACTCATTGACAGTGATGACCCTGATGATATTATATTGGCTATTCTGTGCAGGTTCGACGATGCCGATGTTATGATAAAGAGGATTCTTGCCAAACTCTATCGGTTACAACCCAGAAAAAGGGAGAATTATATAAGGAATTTCTATATCTTGCCGGATTAAGAAATTTGGCCGCCAAGGTAAAACAGGAGGTACTGAACATGCCGATAACAATTGATTTGGATGAATACGAGTTTTTTAAGGATATATTTACAAAGGGCGAACTCAAAGGCGAACTCAAAGGCAAACTGGAAGGGATAGAAGGGATGCTTGAAATCAAGTATGGTCCGGAGGGACTGGAGCTTATGGATATGCTCAGGGGCATTGATAAGGTCGATAAACTTGATGAATTCAGGGCGCTTATCAAGAGGTCCACGTCGGTAGCCCAGTTGAGATTGTACCTGCAGGGTAACGCTTGAGCTTGCCGCTGAACAACGTCTGCCGCAGCTACAGGTTTAAATGCGATTCTGCGATGATCGTAAAGAATGTACACAAGGGGTCTTTTTTTAGTGCTCAGGAGAGATTACCTGTTGCCTGATAGACAGGAATATCTCAGTTCTGGAGCCATTCTTGCTCTCTTTCCTTTAACGTACCTTCAGCAACATTAACACCCCCGGCATTTTTTTATTTTCACTGGTTCATGGACGGTACGACAATCAACTCCTGAGGCTACGCGGCCCAGGGCATGCCAAGCAACTGGCGTATCTACGAACACGGCAAGGGAAAGAAAAATTCTCTGATGCGATAGTCCTGTCACATAGTATGGTTTTTTATGCTATACTATCAGGACTACAAAATTTCAGGAAGGAGTACGACAGATGAAGGTGATCTTAAAAGACGATATTGCCAACCTGGGCAATATGGGGTCAATTGTAAATGTAGCCAACGGCTATGCAAGGAACTATCTCTTGCCAAGAAACCTGGCAGTGGAGGCAAGCGAACGCAATTTGAAGGCCCTCAGGCACGAAAGCCGCAATATCGAAGAAAGAATCAAAAAGCTCAAGACAACGGCAGGTGACCTGGCCACCAGACTGTCATCCGTAACCATCACGCTTACGGCCAAGGCCGGTGAAGAGGGTAAGCTCTTTGGTTCGATTACCAGCAAGGACATATCGGAGGCCCTTGTGGGGGTAGGTTTTACGGTTGACAAGAGGAAGATACACCTGGACAGCCCGATAAAACGTATTGGTGAGCACGTGGTCAAGGTCAGGATTCATCCGGAGGTTTCGGCTGACCTTAAGGTTGAGGTTACGGCTGAATAGGGTAGTGTGTCACCGGCAGAGCCGAATGAATCGTTATGGAGCATTTATGATTGGGGTAACAGCGGATATCGCGTGGTGTATCTATGGCAGATGACACGGCGTTTGACAGGATACCCCCGCAGAACATAGAGGCCGAACAAGCCGTCCTGGGGGCAATACTCCTGGAGCAGGAGGCCATCTATAAGGCTATCGAGGTGATATCCGATGAGGACTTCTACAAGGACTCACACAAGCGTGTCTTCAGGGCTATGCTTGCCATACTAGACAAACACGAGCCTATTGACCTTGTCACCTTGACAGACCATCTGAAAAAAACGGGTGATATCGACAAAATAGGTGGACTGGCCTATCTTTCGACCTTGGTCAACGCAGTTGCCACCTCGGCCAACGTGGCATTTCACAGCAAGATCATACGGGAAAAGGCGCTTATGCGTGGCCTCGTCCAAGGCGCTACCACCATCATATCAACGGTATACGAACAGGGACAGGACGCCGATGACATGGTCGATATTGCCGAAAAGACCATCTTTGAGATAGCAGACAAGCGTGTGCGACAGTCCTTCACCTCCCTTGATGTTATCGTAAAGGAGAGTATCGAACTCGTAGAACATCTTTATGCAAAAAAAGAATCAATAACGGGTACTCCGTCGGGTTTTAAGGACCTTGACGAATTGACCTCCGGGTTTCAGGACAGCGACCTTATAATCATAGGTGGCAGGCCGTCGATGGGCAAGACCGCATTTTGTCTGAACATTGCCCAGTACGTGGGGGTTCACACCAAGAGACCTATTGCCATATTCAGCCTTGAGATGTCCAAGCGTTCGCTTGCGCTGAGGATGCTGTGTTCGGAGGCGATGGTGGACTCAAACAGGGTCAGGAAGGGGATTCTCCGCCGTGAGGAGTGGCCGGTATTGACAGCGGCGGCGGGCAGGCTGGCAGAGGCACCTATCTTCATAGATGACTCCTCCGATATCGGCGTGCTGGAGATGAGGTCAAAGGCTCGGAGGCTAAAGATGGAGCGAGACCTGGGCCTGGTGATCGTTGACTACCTGCAACTGGTGCGCGGCAGGGCAGGGGCGGAACGCAGGGAGCAGGAGATTTCCGAAATATCACGCTCTCTCAAAGGTCTGGCAAAGGAGCTGAATATCCCCGTCATTGCCCTCAGTCAGTTAAACAGGCTTGTGGAACAGCGAAGACCACCAATACCAACCCTGGCAGACCTCAGAGAGTCCGGCGCCATAGAGCAGGATGCCGACGTTATATTGTTTTTATACCGCGACGAGGTGTATAATAGAGACAATCAGGAGTCAAAGGGCAAGGCCGAAATACACATTGCAAAGCAGCGAAACGGTCCGGCCGGGGTAAAGGTAAATCTGACGTTTATGTCTGATTATACCCGCTTTGCCGACTATACGGATTCCCACGAGGGATACTCCGGCAATGGAGACGATAGCAGTTTTTGAGCACTAACCAGAGCTGACTGTTTGGGCATGGCATCGTGAGCCATTGCCGTGTGGTTGGCAGAGACCTCCCGGGGTGCTGGCCGGGGGGACGGAATTAATAACAAGGAGGGTTGGACAATGAAAAGGCAGGCGGCAGTGGCAGGGCACTTCTACAAGGGCATCAGTGAAGAGTTGCAGCTTCAGGTGAAGGGTTTTGTACGGGACGACGAGCAGAAGGACAAGGTCTTTGGCATTGTGAGTCCTCATGCCGGTCTGATATATTCCGGCAGGGTTGCCGGGGCGACATACTCCAGGGTCAGGTTGCCTGATAACATCATCCTGATTGGTCCTAATCACACCGGCATGGGGGAGCGGTTTGCCCTGATGTCGAGGGGGCAGTGGGAGATACCTGCACACACCTTTAGCATAAATGAGGGCATTGCGGATATGCTCCTTGAGCACTCCGTGTTTCTCAAGGACGACCCCATAGCACACTACTACGAGCACTCCCTGGAGGTGCAATTGCCGTTTATTGCGCATTTCTTGTCCACCGCACAATCCCCCGACGTCAGGATCGTACCAATTACGATGCTGCATGCCACCCTGCAGGAGTGCAACCAGGCAGGCATCACCATAGCACGGGTGATACGGATGGCAATAGCCGCAAAAATAGCAACAGACGTTGTCATCGTGGCAAGCTCCGACATGAGCCACTACGTCACCGAAGAACAGGCCCGCTACAAGGACAACCTCGCCATGGAAAAAATACTCGCCATGGACCCCGAGGGGCTGTACAAAGTGGTGCATGACGAAAACATCAGCATGTGTGGGGCCATGCCCGTAACGGTCATGCTCTATGCCTGCATGGAGCTGGGGGCCACAAGGGCAGAGCTGGTTAAGTACGAAACCTCCGCAGAGACAAGCGGCGACTACAACCACGTGGTCGGATACGCAGGCGTGCTTGTTAAGTAACTGGTGATATGCAAAAAACATATCTCTGCGATGTAATGCCCCTCATCGGAAACACAGCCTCTGTGCTTGCCGCAATTTATTGTTGACAAAGATTTGTCTTTAATGATATTCTTTTTATGCTGAAGATAAAAGTGTAAAATTCTATAGAGGTAAGTTAGTATATAAGATTGAGCATTATCAAGAACATATCCTTGCTTGAGGGATCAGACCAAGGGGATATAGAGTGACTTTCCGATGCAGGGAAATGACTTGCTCTGAAGTTCGGTGTTGTCTTTTTTTTGATATATTCACTGTGGATGCAGAAACATTAAGAGATAGGGGAAGTGGTATATATGGATAATTTAGCTAGTGCGAGGATCGTCATAACGGGCGTTGGTCTGACGGCCCCCAACGGAAACAACCTCACGGAGTTCAGGGCAAGCCTCCTGGAAGGTAAATCTGGCGTTACCGTCTTTCACGACCAGATCATGGGTGAGATATTGGCCGGGGTCTGCACTTATGACGACACGCGGTATCAGTCCAAAAAGGAACGCAGGCGTGGCACAAGGGCAGGTTCAATCGGTATCTATTGCACCCACGAGGCTATAACAGACTCCAGGCTCGACCTCAGCCTGTACGACAAATCCAGCATTGGTATCTATGTCGGCATCACGGAACACGGGTGCGCCGAAACAGTCGTGGAATGCTTTGCCATCAAGGAGTTTGACTATAACCCACGGTACGTCTCCCACAACTTCAACCCCAAGGGGATATCGAACAATCCCGCCGGCGAGATAGCCCTCAACCTCAAAATAACCGGGCCGCACTATACAATCGGTGCCGCCTGTGCCGCAGGCAACATGGGGATAATCCAGGGCCTGCAGATGCTCAGACTGGGTGAGGTCGATATCGCAATCGCCGGAGGAGTGTCGGAGACAATACACGCCTTCCCGATAATAGCCAGCTTCAAAAACGGCGGCGCCCTCGCCCACCACTCCGACCCCGCAAAGGCAAGCAGACCCTTTGACGCAGACCGAAACGGCATTGTCATCTCCGAAGGCGGCTGCATCTATATCCTCGAACGACTCGATGACGCACTCAACAGAAACGCCAAAATATACGCCGAAGTCGTGGGATATGCCATAAATACCGACGCATCCGACTATGTCGCCCCAAACTGTGTGCGACAGGCACAGTGCATGCAACTGGCACTCTATAAGGCCGGTATCCGTCCCCAGGATATAGACATAATAAACACACACGCCACCTCCACCCCACTGGGTGATGTGCAGGAGGGGATTTCCATAGACGACGTCTTCGGTATGCACAAGGACGTCCATATCACCAACACCAAGAGCTTCATTGGCCACACAATGGGTGCCGCAGGGGCACTGGAACTAGCCGGAGAACTGCCGTCCTTTGACGACGGCATGATACACCACACCCTGAACCTGGACAACCTCGACCCGGCATGCAAAATCACAAACATCGTCAGGGATAAACCAATGAAGGTCGATAATATCGAGTACATACTCAACAACGCCTTCGGAATGCTCGGTATTAATTCCACAGTAATCGTAAAGAAGTATGGTGCTTAAGCCCAAAACGAGGTAAATTAATGACAGAAGAGGTAGATATGACAAGAGAAGAAGTAAAAGGCAACTTGGTAAAGATTATCAGCGAGGTCCTCCCCGGCGAGGATGTCTCCGATATAGAAGATGATAACGTCCCCTTTGTAAACCGCGTGGAGATGGACTCTATGGACTTCCTCGATATAGTGCTCTCCCTGACAAAGGAGTACAAGATCGATATACCGGACTCCGATTTCAGCCACCTCCGGACAATGAAGGATACCCTGGACTACCTGATGCCCAAGATATCATGAACGATGTCAGGACATACATCCCGCACAGAGAACCGTTCCTGTTTGTCGATGAGATCGTTGAAATTGACGACAAAAGCATAAAAACCAAAAAGTACATCGGTAGCGGAGAATACTTTTTCAAGGGCCACTATCCCGGCTATCCCGTAATGCCGGGGGTACTGATGTGTGAGGCTATGATGCAGTCTGGCGCCATCCTCATCGCCCATTGCCAGAACAAAGACCTCCTGAGTGATGTCCCCGTTGTCTCAAAGATTAACAACGTGAAGTTTAAAAACATGGTGCTGCCTGATTCCACTATCGAAATGCACGTAGAACTTACCGATAAGATATCAAGCGCTTATTACCTCAAGGGCAAGGCATTTGTTAATTCAAAGGTGGTGGTGTCGATGGACTTTGCCTGCGCCCTGGTAAAGAAGGGAGAGAATACGTAAATATGAACTTTTTGGGACTTGAGAATAAGAAAATCATTGTATTTGGTGTGCGTAACAAGAAAAGCATTGCCTACCATACGGCGGCCCTCCTGCAACAAGAGGGTGCAGAGTGTCTATTTGTTGTCAGGGATGAGGACATTAAGGCCAAGGTGGCTGCACTCTTCCCGGGCAAGGAGATATTCACATGTAACGTGAAAGAACAAAAATCCATAGAGGACCTGTATACAAACATATCGGGTCGCTATCAGAAAATAGATGGCATGTTACATTCAATAGCGTTTGCTAATATCCCGGACAACTATGTCTCTTTCCATGAAATGAACAAGGCAGACTTCCTGGAGGCCATTGATATATCGTGTTTTTCGTTGACCAATCTTGCCAACACCTTTAAGGGTCTGTTTGCTACGGATGCCTCCGTGGTAACGCTTTCCGTGCCCTTTACGCGGATTGCCGTTGAGTGCTATGGGTACATGGCACCGGTGAAGGCTGCGCTTGAGTCGTCCGTTGTCTATCTGGCAAAGTCCTTCAGCAACTTCTCAAACGTGAGATTCAACGTGGTGGCCTCCGGATTCCTTAAAACCACATCGGCAGCCGGAATCCCGGGATTCGTCTCCAACTATATCTATTCGGAGAAGACGAATTTCAGAAAAAAGGCCCTGGAGGCAAGCGAAATAGCAGACGTAATTGTCTACCTGTTGAGCAAAAGGGCTGCCGTTATAAACGGACAGATTATCGTCTCGGATGCCGGCACGATGCTCAATCCCTATGACAAGGAAATACTTGACGCATTGATAAAAAACAAGAATCAAAGCGGTGTTAACGTATAAAGTTAATGCCTCTGCCAAGGAGTAATAAGAAATGACCTGTAAGGAACTACCATCCTTAAGAATAGGTAACATAGAGGCCAACCCGCCTATCATTCAGGGTGGAATGGGTGTGAGGGTGTCCATGTCGGGGCTTGCCTCCGCTGTTGCAAACGAGGGATGTATCGGCGTTATAGCCAGCGTGGGGATAGACTTCCCCAAAAAGAGTGACCTCACCCTCAACAAGCAGAGGTATGTTGACACCGGAGGTGAGGCGTTTCGTGCCGAAATCAGAAAGGCACGTCAGATGACAAAGGGGTTGATCGGCGTCAACATCATGTACGCAATATCAAACTATGAAAAGTTCTCCGCCATTGCAGTTGAGGAAGGTGTAGACTTGATCATCTCCGGTGCAGGGATGCCCGTGAATCTGCCCAAGTTCCTTAACGGCAAGGACGTCAAGTTGGTGCCGATAGTTTCCTCTGCGCGAGCATTTCGGCTGATCTGTGAGTTCTGGAGGAAGGACTACGACAAGCTCCCCGATGCCGTGATAGTCGAAGGAGTCAAGGCCGGTGGACATCTGGGATTTTCGTACAAGGAGGTGCTCAACGACAAGGCTCCGACCCTTGAGCAGATCGTGACAGAGGTCATAGATGTGGCCAACACTTTCGATCCGCCGATCCCCGTGGTGGCGGCAGGCGGCGTGTTTGACGGCAAGGATATAGCCAAATTCCTCAAGCTCGGTGCCTCCGGGGTACAGATGGCGAGTCGTTTTGTGTGTACGCATGAGTGCGACGCCCACGAAAACTTCAAAAAAGCCTGGATAAATGCCAAAAAAGAGGACATTACAATCATAAAGAGTCCCGTTGGGATGCCTGGTCGGGTGATCAACAGTGAGTTCGTCCAGCGTATCAAAAATGGTGAGACCATACCCTTTAGATGCACCTACAAGTGTCTCAAGAACTGCGACCCAAAGACGATCCCCTATTGCATCGCCGAAGTGCTGACAAACGCCGTTGAAGGCAACCTCGATGAGGGCTTTGCCTTTGCCGGTGAAAACGCATACCGCTGCAATGAAATCGTATCCGTTAAGGACCTGATAGCACAACTGAAACAGGAGACTTTGGCATATCTGTAAGCTGACATAGAGAAGGGGGACTCTCATCCCCCCTATGCAACCTCAACATCACGCTTGTTATTCCTTAGCTGCCGTTGCTCACATCTGCCGTAGATACCAAATAAAACATATCGCCTGATTTTGAGGCTGCATATATCCCCGTTATAACAACTGGAAAAGACGGCAAATGTCTTGTTAGACAAATGTACAACAGTTATGAGAAAATATAACCAAAGTACTTGGCTGAGAGACTGTTTACTTGATTGGTATAGACATGTTGAGAATATATTTCGGAATTTTATCGACGCGATGCAAAAACGGCGCATTGACGTAAATAAATGGTTTTTTTTGAGAAAAAAGTTAGAAAGTAAGGTTAGAATGGACATAGAAGCTCTATTAATGGAAATCACAAGGCGGATCGCCACTATGTTTGATCCGGAGCGGATAATCCTGTTTGGTTCTTATGCCGTCGGAACAGCGACATCGGACAGTGACATTGATCTCATGGTTGTTATGCGGACAAGCGAGATGCCCCACAAACGGGCAGTTTCTATAAGACGGATTCTAAGGGATATCGATATCCCCAAGGATATTGTTGTCAGGACGCCGGAGGAGTTTGAGCA
Organism: Candidatus Magnetobacterium casense; assembly: GCF_000714715.1. GTDB lineage: Bacteria > Nitrospirota > Thermodesulfovibrionia > Thermodesulfovibrionales > Magnetobacteriaceae > Magnetobacterium > Magnetobacterium casense. The sequence continues at coordinate 101,964 of NZ_JMFO01000004.1, read as the reverse complement.
GTTTAAGGACATTGTAGGTACGTTGATCTATCCCGCCGCACACAGAGGAAGGGTACTCTATGAAAGGCGATAAGCTTGATGTTGTCAGGGCATGGCTGCAGAAGGCCGAAAACGACCACGAGAGGATGCCGAAGAAGCAATCGTAATCGCTCTAAAAATAAGGGCTGTTATCTTAAATGCACTTCAAGGCAAATTATAAAAATTCCGTTTTTTACAACTGATATATAAGCGAGTATGCTGAGATTGACGAGGCAACTTGCAATGTATTTGGTGCTTGCCGCCAACGCGGGGTGTCCACACCGACATCATAACTGGCTCGCTGTGATTTCCGTTTTTTTAATGCTATAATAGTCGTATGATGTTACGGGGGTTGTCTTTCACGCCGTCGCTCAACGTTAAGTTGATAGCGATGATGCTGTCTCTGATGGCGATAATCATCACCTTGCTTGTCATCTTTAACTATCAACTGGAGCAAAGCCTCCTGATGGAGATAGAGCGCCAGACGGATGAACTCACCAAGGCCATCCAGATAGGAGTGGAGGAGGTCACAGGTTCCGGGGTTACAGATGAGGCAAGGCTTTCAAAGTACCTCAAAAAACTCAACAAGAAAGGCTTAAAGGAGATATCGATAATCAGCAACGACAGCGAAGTGCTTGCAAGCACCAATATATCGAAGGTGGGCGCACGCATTTCGCACAGGAAAAAAGAGCTCGTTATCAAGGCCGAACTCGGTGAGCACGTCACGGATGAGGGCAGGGCATATAACGTCATCATCCCGGTCATAGCCGACGGTATCCAGTACGGTTACATTCATCTGCAGATAAACAAGGACGACTTCTCCGATCTCATAAAGGCAAACACCATTAAGAGGACAATAACAACACTTGTCGTCTTTGGCATAGGGATGGGGATAATCATAATATTTTCCAGGCGCTATACGGACCCCATCAAGAGGCTGGCCGATGCCTCCCTGCGTGTCTCTGCCGGAGACCTCACACAGTCCATACCCGTGTTGAGCCGTGATGAGATCGGCAAACTCTCCGAGAGCTTTAACTACATGGTGCAGAGACTCAGGGAGAGTCGCTCCATCGAGGAACGCCTCAGAGAGGCCGAACACCTGTCTGGGTTGGGGCAGTTGTCGCGCAACATAGCGCACGAAATCCGCAATCCGTTGAATTTCATAAGCCTCAGTATCGGTTACATTGAGGACAAATACAGACCGGCAGAGACGGAGAGCGCCGCAAAGTTTGGCAGCCTCATCAGTGGCATCAAACATGAGGTACAGCGCCTTAATCAACTGGTAACCGATTTCCTGGAATACAGCAGGCCACTTAAATTCAGCATCCAGAAGGTCAGGGTCAACCCCATGCTGGAGGACGTGCTGGCCCTCGTGTGGGCCAAAGCGGAGGCAGACGGCATACAAATAATCAGGGAGTTCGACCACTGCGACGTCACGTTAGAAGTAGACCCCGCACTCTTTAAGTCCTGCATACTCAACGTCATCGTCAACGCCTTTAACGCGATGTCCGAAAGCAGGAAGGACAGTAGCACTCTGCTGCTATCCTCGGACCTGTCAGACAACGATTACCTGCTGACAATTACCGACAACGGCGTGGGATTGTCTCAGGACCTGATATCAAAGGTGTTTGAGCCTTTTTTTTCAACCAAACAGAACCATCCCGGTCTTGGTCTTCCGATGACCAGGCGGGTGATGGAGGAGCTTGGCGGGCGGGTCGAGTTTCACAGCGCAGAGGGAGAGGGATGCAGCGTCAGGTTATTTTTACCCTGCCCATGTGAATAGGTTATGGCGGTTATAGTAGTCATAGACGATGAGCCCCTGCAGCGGGACATCCTTAAAACAATCCTGGAGGATGAGGGTTATGAGGTCTACAGTGCATCATCTGCCGAAGAAGGTCTGCACATGATAACCACGCTCCTGCCCGATTTAGTGATCACGGACCTCAAGATGGGCGGCATGAGCGGCATACAACTGTTGGACGCCCTGCCCACCGGGTTGTCAAGGCCGGCGGTTATCGTGATCACTGCCTATGGGACGATTACCAGCGCCGTAGATGCCATAAAAAAAGGCGCCTTTGACTACCTCACAAAACCCCTGGACAAGGACGTCATCCTGCTGATAGTCAAAAAGGCCGTTGAACGTATAGACCTTCTGCGGGAAAACCAGAGGCTGCGTCATGAACTCTATGACAAGTTCAGCATAGAGGGCATCGTGGGCACTTCAAAGCGTATAAAGGATGTCATGGAGGTTGTCCGTAAGATAACAGCGGTAAACGTGACAGTCCTGGTATACGGCGAAAGTGGTACGGGAAAGGAGCTTATAGCCAGGGCGATTCACTACAACAGCCCCCGGCGCACGGCCCCCTTTACGGCCATTAACTGTGCCGCTCTGCCCGATAATCTCATCGAAAGCGAGTTGTTTGGTTACGAACCTGGCGCCTTCACGGGGGCAACCCACCGCAAGATTGGACTGTTTGAATCGACCTCCGGCGGGACGCTGTTTCTGGATGAGATCGGTGACATGCCCCTGATAACCCAGACAAAACTCCTGAGGGTGCTCCAGGACAAGGAGGTCAGGAGATTGGGCGGCAAGGACAGCATCAAGGTGGATGTCAGGATCATCGCCGCTACAAACAAAGACCTCGAACGGGAGATCGAAAAAGCCACCTTCAGGGACGACCTGTACTACAGGCTAAAGGTGGTCACCATACGCCTGCCTTCCCTGGCGCAGAGGAAGGATGACATCCCGCAGCTCATTCAGCATTTCCTTGACAAGTACAACAAGGAGTTTGACAGGCAGATCAGGGGCGTGGAACGCTCCGCCCTGAGGATGCTCATGGATTATCACTGGCCGGGCAACATCCGCCAACTGGGTTCCGTCGTTGAGCGGGCAGTCCTCATGGCCGACACGGAGCTTATAACCACCGATGACATCAAGGATGAGTTAAGTCTGCCAACAGCAGGCACGGCATTTAACATAGAGATTCCACAGGAGGGGATCAACTTCGAGGAACTGGAAAAAACCCTGCTAAAAAAGGCCATGGCTCAGGCAAACAACGTAGCAGCCAAGGCCGCCAGACTCCTTGGGATGAGCTACAAGACCTTCTGGTACAGGTTTGAGAAGTTTGGCCTCAATAACCCCGATAAGCAGTAGGCAGCCCGATTAAGGCATTCCTTTTAAGGAATCGGAATTTTTTTTATCTCCCCATTAACATGCTTGTCAAACAGTGTTTGGAACTGGTATAGTTAAGGAGTGAATTTTTCGCAATTCAGGAGACCGAGCAGGTACATAAACAGCGAACTTAATGCTGTATACAAGCGTGGGTTTATACGTGTGGCGCTGTGTTTCCCCGATGTCTATGAGATCGGGATGTCGCATCTCGGCCTTAAACTCCTCTACAAGATAATAAACGACCTGCCCTATGCCTCCTGTGAACGTGCCTTTGCCCCGTGGACAGACCTCGAAGAATACCTCAAGACAGAGGGCATACTGCTAACATCCCTTGAGAGTAAGACGCCCCTGCGGGAGTTTGATATCGTCGGATTCAGCCTCCAGTACGAGCTGTCGTATACGACCGTCCTTAACATGCTACACCTTGGCGGTATCCCGATAAGGGCGCAAATGCGTTCCGACACTGACCCCGTGGTCATAGCGGGCGGCCCCTGCACGGTCAATCCCTCGCCGGTGCTGCCATTTTTCGACGCCTTCGTAATAGGCGACGCCGAGGAGACCATCAGGGAGGTCATAGACGTTGGGGTCGCATACAAGAAGGACGGACACCTCAACCGGAAGGACTTCCTCAAAGGTCTCAGCGAAATAGAAGGCGTAATGGTACCGGCCTTTCCCAAGCCCTCCGTCAGACGCAGATATGTTACCAACCTTGATATTGCCGACTATCCCACGGCCCCCGTTGTGCCCTACACAGAGGTTGTCCACGACCGCATAAACATAGAGATCGCCAGGGGGTGTAGCTGTGGCTGCCGCTTCTGTCAGGCCGGGGTCATCTACAGACCCGTCAGAGAGCGTGACCCGGCAACCATCATTACCATAGCCGAGCAGGCCCTCAAAAACACCGGCTATACCGAGGTCTCTTTCACCTCACTCAGCGCCGGGGATTACACCAGACTACCCGAGGTACTGAGGCTGTTTAACAGGAAATTTTCGCACCGACGCATATCATTTTCCCTGCCCTCGCTGAGGATCAACTCGGTGACGGAGGACATCGTTATAATGACCAAGGCAGTCAAAAAAAGCGGCTTTACCATCGCCGCAGAGGCCGCCACTGCACGTCTGCGACAGGTCATAAACAAGGACTTCGAACAGGAAGATTATGACAGAACTATACACACGATATTCAGAGAGGGCTGGCTCAACCTCAAGCTCTATTTCATGATAGCCCTGCCAACGGAAAGGGACGAAGACGTTGAGGCCATCCCTGCAATGGTTTATAAGGCGCTAAAGACCGCCAACAGGTTCACAAAACACTCCGTCAACATCAACGTGGGTGTTTCGGCCTTCATACCCAAGTCGCATACGCCCTTTCAGTGGTGTCAACACGCCTCCCTGGACGAAATCATGAGAAAAAAGGACTACCTCAGACAGAACCTCAATAAAAAGGCAATCAAGTTTAAGCTCCAGGACGATCGCATGTCACTGCTTGAGGCACTGTTTGCCCGCGGGGACCAGGACATGGCTACGCTGATAGAGACGGCGTGGCAGGAGGGGGCAAGATTGGATGCCTGGTCGGACGTCTTTGACTACAACAAGTGGCTCACTGCCATGGATAAGACCGGCATAGATGGTGCGGCCATTGCCACGAGGGACTTCCACGGGGATGCCTCCACCCCCTTGCCCTGGGATACCGTGGATACCGGCGTAAGCAAGGACTACCTTTGGCGTGAACTGCAGCGGGCATTGGCCGAAAATCGAACCCCCGACTGCAAGAACACCTGTATGGCATGCGGACTTGGCTGTAAGAGCGGGGAGTATCTCTCCAAGTGTGACGGCTATGTCTTGCCCGATTCAGGGAGCAAGCCGGAGTTTCAGATGCGCCATAGCTTCTCTCCTGTAGGTGTGCGGGTCATGTTCTCCAAGGGCGGACAACTGCGATACCTTTCGCACCTGGAACTGATGTTGGCGCTCCTGAGGGGGTTGCTGCGGGCATCGGTGCCGCTGGTGTACTCAAAGGGGTTTAACCCCATGCCGGGGATTTCCTTTGGCCCTGCCTTGAGCGTTGGGGTTGCAGGGGAACGCGAGTTCTTTGACATTGAGGTCTATCCCCCGTGCGACATAGAGAAATTCACCAGGGAACTCAACATGACCTTACCGCAGGGGTTGAGCGTCTTGAAGATGTTCTTTATACCAAAGGGGGCACCGTCGCTGGGGAAGTTCGTCAACACTTACAGGTACGAAATAGCACTAAATAAAAAATTAACCAGAATCGACATAGAAAACGCCATACAATTGTTTCTGCAAACCCCTGAAAATAAATGGATGACTTCCAACCTTGTGGAGTTTGACACAGCGGACGACAAACTTGTCCTGCTCCTGAGAGACACCCCGGAGAAGGCCGTAAAGATAGCTGTTGTGGTCGAGGCGCTGTTGGGGTGCAAGATGGAGGAGGTTGAGGTGGTTAGAACGGCTATGTATGGATGGCAAGCGGGGTTGGCGGGCAAGGGGCAGGACGGCCAATTGAAAACAGGACGCCTGGTACAACCCGATGAGATCATCCCCAGGGGGCAACATTAGGGGTGTCAAGTGAGATAATCATAAACGTGACCCTCGATGAGGTACGTGTAGGGCTCCTGGAGAGGGGGCAGTTGGTGGAGTTCTACGTGGAGAGAAAGAAGGATGCAAGTCTCGTGGGCAACATCTATAAGGGCAAGGTGGTCAAGATACTGCCGGGGATGCAATCGGCCTTTATCGATATTGGTCTTGAGAAGGCGGCCTTTCTCTACGTTGATGACATAAAGACCGACGTGGAGGACTTCACGGAGTTCCTGGAAAACGGCGATGACCCCATAGAGTTGACGACGCAGCGTGGGCGTCCCGACAGACCCGATATCACCATCAACGAGCTGATACAGGAGGGGCAGGACGTCCTGCTTCAGGTGTCAAAGGACCCCATCGGGACAAAGGGTGCCCGTGGCACCTCCTACATCACCATACCGGGGAGATACCTGGTGCTGATGCCAACCATAGACCATGTAGGCATCTCCAGGCGCATCGTCAAGGCCGAAGAACGCCAGCGACTGCGCAATATTGTTGACGAACTCAAGCCCAAGGGCTACGGTCTCATCGTCAGGACTGCCAGCGAAAGCGAAGACATCGAAGAGTTAAGAAAGGACATGGAATTTCTCCTTCTCATCTGGGAAAACATCCTCAAGAAGAAGGAAAACGTCTCCTCTCCGTCGATGCTCTACAGCGACCTTGACCTGATCTACCGCAGCGTGCGCGACCTGTTAAACAACGAAGTCGAACGCCTTGTCATAGACTCCAGGGACGAGTTTGAACACATCCAGGATTTTGTCAAGCATTTTTTTCCAAAACTCTACAACAAGATAGAGTACTACGACCGACGTGAGACCATCTTTGACTTCTTTGGCATCGAACTTGACGTATACAAGGGGCTTGACAGGCGCGTCTGGTTAAAGTCCGGCGGCTACATTGTCATAGACCAGACCGAGGCCATGACCGTCATAGACGTCAACACCGGCAAGTACGTTGGCAAGGAAGACCTCGAAGACACCATACTCAAGGCCAACCTCGAGGCCGTCAAGGAGATCGCCTATCAGATCAGGTTGAGAAACCTCGGGGGCATTATCATTATTGACTTCATTGACATGGAGATACCCGAAAACAGGGAAAAACTCTACACCGCCTTTGTCGAAATCATGAAGCGGGACAGGGCCAAAAACACCATATTTAATGTCTCCGAAATCGGCCTGATCCAGATGACCAGAAAGCGCATCCGCGAGAGCCTTGGCCGGACCCTGTGTGAGACTTGTCCGATGTGTGAAGGCAAGGGTTTTGTGAAGTCCACAAAGACGGTCAGCTACGAAATATTCAGAAAGCTCCGCCGCATGCCCCTGCACAAGGGTGCCAAGGTGACCATAACGGCACACCCCATTGTCGCCGATTACCTCTCCGACGAGCAACGCCACGGGTTGGAGGAGTTTGAAGTCACCTTTGACGTTGTACTGATCATCAAGGCAGACTCCAAGTTGCAGCGAGAGAACTTCGATATATCCATAGCGTGAGAACGAAAGAAGTTCACTTGACAAATGCCTCAGATGTAATGTTACCATATCTCATATGGAGGTAATATCTATGGATACCTTGACTCATAACGATGCTCTCAGGGCTCATGACCTCTACGAGGTTGATTTTTACCAATGGGCGTTTCATAATGCCGACCTGTTGCGGCAAGGCAGATTCACGGAGATAGACCTTGAAAATATAGTAGAGGAGCTGGAGGGCATGGGCAAAAATAACAAACGAGAACTTGCAAGTCGATTAGCGGTATTAATAATGCACCTGCTAAAATGGCAGTACCAACCAAAACGGCGTAGTAGAAGTTGGCGTGAAACAATAAATAATCAAAGGAAAGATATCAAACTTTTACTTGAGGACAGTCCAAGCTTAAAATATAAGATAGAAGTCATTATAGCTAAAGGATTTATAGAAGCCAAACGCACATTTGAAGATGAAACGGGAATTAGTGCCAAGGAATTACCTGAGACCTGCCAGTACACCTTTGATCAATTGATGGATTACAGTTTCCGACCAGAGTAGTCCGTGTCAAAAACGACTTTCCTCCGCCTCTTGACAAATGCCTCATATGTAATGTTAGCATATTTAATATGGAGGTAATATATATGGATACCTTGACTCATAACGACGCTCTCAGGGCTCATGACCTATACGAGGTTGATTTTTATCAATGGGCGTTTCATAATGCCGACCTGTTGCGGCAAGGCAGATTCACGGAGATAGACCTTGAAAATATAGTAGAGGAGCTGGAGGGCATGGCCAGGAATAACAAGAGAGAGCTATTGAGTCGATTAAAGGTGCTAATAATGCACCTGCTAAAATGGCAGTACCAACCAAATCGGCGTAGTAGAAGTTGGCGTGAAACAATAAATAATCAAAGAGTAGAGATTAATTTTTTGCTTGATGACAATCCAAGCCTAAAATATAAGATAGAAGCCGTTATTGCTAAAGGATTTATAGAAGCTAAACTGTCATTTGAAGATGAAACAGGAATTAGCGCCAAGGAATTACCTGAGACCTGCCCCTATACCTTCGGACAGATAATGGAGCGTGGTTTTCGACCAGAGTAGTCCGTGTCAAAAACGACTTTCCTCCGCCTCTTGACAAATGCCTCATATGTAATGTTAGCATATTTAATATGGAGGTAATATATATGGATACCTTGACTCATAACGACGCTCTCAGGGCTCATGACCTATACGAGGTTGATTTTTATCAATGGGCGTTTCATAATGCCGACCTGTTGCGGCAAGGCAGATTCACAGAGATAGACCTTGAAAATATAGTAGAGGAGCTGGAGAGCATGGGCAAAAATAACAAACGAGAACTTGCAAGTCGATTAGCGGTGTTAATAATGCACCTGTTAAAATGGCAGTACCAACCAAAACGGCGTTGCAGAAGTTGGCGTGCAACAATGAGTAATCAACGAAAAGATATTAAACGTCTGCTTGCGGACAATCCCAGCTTAAAGCATAATATAGAAGCCGTTATAGATGAAGAATTTATAGAAGCCAAACGCACATTTGAAGATGAAACGGGAATTAGTGCCAAGGAATTACCTGAGACCTGCCAGTACACCTTTGACCAATTGATGGATTACAGTTTCCGACCAGAGTAGTCCGTGTCAAAAACGACTTTCCTCCGCCTCTTGACAAATGCCTCATATGTAATGTTAGCATATTTAATATGGAGGTAATATCTATGGATACCTTGACTCATAACGACGCTCTCAGGGCTCATGACCTATACGAGGTTGATTTTTATCAATGGGCGTTTCATAATGCCGACCTGTTGCGGCAAGGCAGATTCACGGAGATAGACCTTGAAAATATAGTAGAGGAGCTGGAGAGCATGGCCAGGAATAACAAGAGAGAGCTATTGAGTCGATTAAAGGTGTTAATAATGCACCTGCTAAAATGGCAGTACCAACCAAAACGGCGTAGTAGAAGTTGGCGTGAAACAATAAATAATCAAAGAGTAGAGATCAAACTTTTACTTGAGGACAGTCCAAGCTTGCAAAATAATATAGAAGCCGCTATAAATAAAGGATTTATATTAACCAAACGCACATTTGAAGATGAAACAGGAATTAGCGCCAAGGAATTACCTGAGACCTGCCTATACACATTTGAACAATTAATGGATTATGATTTCTGGCCCGAATAGTCCGGATCAAAAAAACTTTCCCCCCCGTGTTGCCTCACGTAAAAATCTATACGAAAGTAGTCTTAGGTGTGGTGGTGGTCTGTATTTGGCCAAGTCATGCTCGCTAATGTTTTTTTAAGGCAACGGGTATCGTTTCGTATAGATTTTAGATGAGGCAATTCGCCCCCTTGACAAGCGCCTAAGAGGTAATGCTACTATACCTGTATGGAGACTATATCTATGGAGGCTTTAACGCATAAAGACACGCTTACAGCGAGTTCTCTCTATGAGATTGATTTTTACCAATGGGCGTTCCATAATGCCGATCTGTTGCGACAAGGCAGATTCACGGAGATAGACCTTGAAAATATAGTAGAGGAGCTGGAGGGCATGGCCAGGAATAACAAGAGAGAGCTATTGAGTCGATTAAAGGTGTTAATAATGCACCTGCTAAAATGGCAGTATCAACCAAGACGACGTTGTAAAAGTTGGCGCACAACAATACGTAATCAAAGGGACGAAATTAAACATCTGCTTGGAGACAGCCCAAGCCTGAAGCATAACATAGAAATCGTTATAGCTAAAGGATTTATAGACGCTAAAGGCGGATTTGAAGATGAAACAGGCATTAGCGCCGATACATTACCTGAGACCTGTCCCTATACATTTGGGCAAATAATAGATTATAGTTTTCGCCCCGAATAATCCTCGCAACACTGCCATGGCAAGCGTGTTCACATGGCAGAAGCACGGCAGCGCATCAGAAGCTGTATTTTTTTGACACCTGCTTGAGGGCTTCGCGGAACTCATCGGCTGTTTGATATCGTTTGTCGGCCTCTTTCATGACGGCCTTGTCCACAACCTCAGCCAGTTGCGGCAAGAGGTCTGCTTTTCGCTGCATAATTGGGATGGGCGAGTCTTCGAGTATAATCTCCACGGGATGGCGCGTTCTTTGTTTGGCAGCCCCCGGAGCGTGTTTTTGTGCATCAGCCTTGGGGACGTCGATGGTGTACTTGCCGGTGAGCAGGAAGTAGAGACTGACTCCGATGGCATAGACGTCTGATGGGGGCTTGACGAACTTGTAGTTTGTTATCTGCTCGGGTGGCATAAACAACAACGAGCCGCCGAACTTTCCAGTCTGGGTGTAGTCATAGAGGGAGTTGCCGGCATCCTCGTAGGACTTTGCCAGGCCATAGTCGCTTATTTTGGCGACAAAGTCGGGGTCGTCATAGGGACGACTTAGGAGGAAGTTTGAGGGTTTGAGGTCCCTGTGTATGAACCCCCGACTGTGGAGTGAGCTTAACCCCTTGAGCAATTGAAGCGTGATCCTTACGGCAAGTGGCACTGGCAAAGGGCCACGGAATACCCTCCTCATCAACTGTGAGATGTCGCCACCTGGCAGGAACTCCGTGACAAAGAAAGGCACATTTCCCACCAGACCTTTTCCGAGATTTCTGACGAGGTTGGGATGTGCCACCATAGACTGCACCTCCATTTCACGTTCAAAGAGCTTGCGACTGTCCTCGTGTCTTACGGCATCGGCATGTATCTGCTTGATTGCACAGATGCGTCGCGTGTGATTATGCACGACCTTAAAGACAATCCCCATGGCGCCCTTGCCAAGCTCAGACAGGACGGTATAATCGCCCATCGTTTTATACGGGATGGGGGGTTTTTGCTGCTTTTGGGCACACTCATCGCAGAGGTACATCATATCGGGGAAGTCCGCAGCACAGCCATCGCTGTTGGCCGCCTCCGAGAGGTCGAGCTGACAACCAACGCATTTGAAGTTGAGTGTGACCTTAGCCTGTTCTGCCTGGAGAGTTGCGCGACGCTTTAGTTCCTGTTGTTGTTTTTGGCACTTATTGCAGGTGTAGACCATGGATTTGGATTGCTCCGGGGTGACGGTGCCCACTTCGTCTGTGACGTTTCTGCCGCAGACAGTGCACAAGACCACTGCTTGTTTTTCAGTTTCGTCCTCATCAATGTTGACCTGTATGAGCGTATTGCCTACCCTTATGAGGTCGCCATCAAACAGCTCCATTCTGTGGATGCGTTTGTCATTAACCAGGGTTCCGTTTGTGCTGTTGAGGTCTGTGATGATGCAGATGGTTGAGCGAATCTCGAGTATAAAGTGTGTACGTGACAGATAGCGGTCTGCCTCCGGACCCAGTCTCAGGTGCGCCCTCTTTGATCTGCCTACCAGGAAGGTGTCTGGTTCAGTGAAGAATAACTTTCTCCCTGCCCCTGGGCCTTCTAAAAGATTCAGCGTAACTTTCATTCACGGTATATCATGTGTGCTTATACGTTGTTGGCATACACGCTTAGTTATTGCCGACATAGTGGTTATTGGGATTTAAGTTGTGGTATTTCGTTTGTTACGTTTATTTTTTTCAGGTTGTCGCTCTTGGTTTCAGAGAAGACGAGTATGCTGATTCTTCTGTTTCTGGGGTCAGTCGGGCTTGTTTTAATGAGGAGGTCAGTTGCTGCAAAGCCTGCTACTTTGGAGAGACGGTCTGGGTTGAGGCCGTTGTTCTCTAGTTCTTTTCTTGCCGATGAGGCCCTATCGGTGGAGAGCTCCCAGTTGGTGTATTTGGTAGTGGCATAGTTGAGGGCATCGGTATGGCCCTCGACGGAGACCTTGGCATCCTGGATGTCCTTTATGTTTTCAGTGACGATTTTGATGATCGCCTTTGCGTCTGGAGTCAAGTCGGCCTTTCCCAGGGCGAACATAGGCTTTCCTCCCTCTTTATCGATCAACTGTATGCGCACGCCGTTTTCCACGACATCAACCATCACCTGGTCTTTTACGTCGGCCATCTTTTTTTCCACTTGCTCTTTTAATTTCTTCGTTAACTCATCTTTTATGGAGAAGAAGCTGCCAGATTGTCTGTCTGATGGCATAATCTCACTCTTTGGGATTTGGGTATCAAGGACGTCTGCTCCTTTGCCAAGGAAGGAGTATCCCATGCTGTCATATATGGAGAGTTGGTTAAAGTAGGATGCCAGTTTCAGGCGTTTGTCGGGGGAGACCATTGACAGCAGCCACATCAGGAGGAAGAAGGCCATCATAGCGGTGACGAAATCTGCATAGGCCACTTTCCAGGAGCCGCCATGTCCACCGCCGTGGCCGGCTTTTTTGACTTTTTTGATAATGATGCTTTGACCTTTCATTTTCTGATTGATTCCTCCAGTTCTGAGAATGTAGGTCTTTCGGAGTTGGGGATGGCTCTTCTGCCTGATTCCACGGCCATCTGCGGTGCCGCACCGCCGACAAAGGCAACCAGAGCTACACGTATGACGTGGAAGTAGACCTCTTCTTCCTTGGCCTTGAGTTCGAGGTTGCTGGCTATGGGACCAACGAATCCGTAGCACATGAGCACGCCCAGGAAGGTACCTACCAGTGCCGCCCCGATGCTATGCCCCAAGACTGAGGGGGGGCTGTCGATCTTTCCCATTGTCAGGACGACGCCCAAGACAGCCGCCACGATTCCGAATCCAGGCAGGGCATCGGCCACCTTTTGGATACTCATGGCAGGCAACATTTCTTCGTGTGAGTTAGCCTCTATATCGATATTGAGGAGTTCATCCAGTTCGTGTGTGGGCATGCTGGTGGTGATTATAACTTTGAGGTTGTCGCAGATAAAGCCGAGGGCGGTTTTGTTTGTGAAGAGGCTTTTGTACTTTGTAAAGACTGCACTTTTGCTGGGGTCTTCAACGTCCTGTTCGATAGAGATCAAGCCTTCTTTTCTGACCTTTGAAAAGATCAAGAACAGCAGGGAGAGGAGTTCCAGATAGGCTTCTTTATTGGCCGTACCTTCGCCAAATATATGTTTTAGTTTATCCAGGGTATGGAATATGACCTTCTTGGGTGTGGCTATAACAAATGCGCCAAAGGCCGATCCACCGATTATGAAGAATTCTGCCGGGTTTATCAGCAATGCCAGATTTCCGTGTTCCATCAGGTATCCGCCGATAACCGCTACAAGGACTATTGCAATGCCTACTGCTACTGTCATTTATCTTCCGTATTCATGTGTTTTAACATTCCCGTTTAAAGTTATTTTTCTATTGTATTCTGATCTCTCGTTGTCTTCTTAATATTTCTCTTTGCCGCTTTAGCGTATACTGCAAGAGTTCGTCTCTTACATCTTCTTCCATGTCGATGAAGGTTATTGCGATTTCAGAGTTAGCTATAGTTTTCAGGTCTCTTGCCCTGACCACTACACCATAGACAATAAGCCCTACAGGTGGTGAGGTTGGCAGGAGCATCTTGACTTCGACGCAGTCTCTCACGCTGTAACGTTCGTTGACATTGAGGCTCATTCCTGATGCGCTTATATTTACCTGGACTTCTTCTGCGTTCATAAGGCCTTCTCTACCGAAGGTAAGCATATCGAGTATTATACCTAGTTTGGCATTTATATCGACGAGCATTTTCCACACTGTCGGACTGACCGTATCGTCTGCGACATCTCCAGCGGATTTCCTGAGTCTTGACATATCTACGCCGACTTCGGATATTACCTTTGCACGTTTTATGTGGGCATCACCATCGATCTTTTTGACAATCACGGGCATTACATCTTCCACACGAAAGGAGTCACGTTCTTCGGCTCCAACGCTTTTCATGTAGATTTTGTTGTCTTCTACGTTGACTATTTCTGCAAAGTAACCTGAACCGCCAATCATAAAAAACACATTTTGGCCCTTGAACACATTTACCGGTACCAACTCAAGCTGTCTCACTACAATGTCTTCATCTTTTACGGACAATACCTCCGCTTTATACTGTTCATACCTCGGTTGATATTTGCAGACTATATTATCACCTACCTTAAGTGGCATGACTGTATATCATCTACTCTATTCGTTTATGCAACATCAGTATTCATTGGTTTATAGTATGCCACAACTCTCCATTGTTTGTCAACACTGATTACGCTGATCATACCACAGGGCTACTTTTTTTTTAGTGTGCCTTAGCCGCCATTTGTTGCCGTGCTATTTCTGATGCCGGCACTGTTGTTTTTATTTCGAACCATGCACTTCTGAGTGTTTTCAGCAGTTCCTGGATATGATATATCTTATCTACAGATTCGGATGCGTTTATCCGTGTAAGTTCCAGAAGTATGTACGTATAGAGGTCTTGCAGGTTTAGCGCCACTTCGCCGCCATCTTCGACGTTTAGTGAAAAGAGCAGTTCCTCTATGATCATTCTGCTTCTGTTGAGGTACTGGATTTTCTGCACCTTGTCCTTTTTGTTGATTGCCACCACTGCCTTGCTTAGGAAGCTGATTGCTCCGTCATACAGCTTGATGATGAGATCGAGCGGAGACAAACTGTTTATATCCATACTGATATAAGCAGCTTGTGCGTAGGTCGCGTTTGTCATAAAATTTCCTCCTTGCTGATTTATTTGTTAGTTGATGGCAACATATTTGCCATACTTGTGCTTTGACTCTGAAGATCCGCTATAGTTGCTTCCATAGCTGCAAATTTCTTCTGATACAACTCCCTGGTTTTTGCTAACGAGGCAGTCAAATCGAGCACATCGTCTTCAATATACCTTATCTTTTTGCTAAGGGTATTCGTTTTCTCAGGGATTAGGGACCTGACGATCTCTTGGAGTGTGGTATCGAATTCCGAGCTTAAGTTATCCATCATTGCATTGAATTCGGTTTTTTTGTCTGCCGATGTGGAATCCAGCTTGGAAGACTCCAACTCCATGACGCCATACTTGTCATGACTTATGCCAAACTGCGCAAGCGTTGAGCCGGCGTAGCTTGATGTTGTGACTCTCTGCAACTGCAGCATGATGCTTCTGGTTGTTCTATCTCCGGAGAGAGACTCTCCCTTGGCTGACAGTTCTTTCAGCTTGGACATTGCAGAGTTATAGGAGTCCACAAATGCCTTTATGTTTGTCGATTCTGACATTGCCCCAGTTTCAACCGAAAGAGCAACTTTGGTGCCGGGAGAGGCCTTTTTCAGGTTGATGGTCAACCCGCTTATCACGTCGGTTAGCGTATTTGAGCTACTGCTGATGCTCTGACCGTCAATCTTGACGATTGCATCCCGACCTTGTTGTGTAAGCGTCATACTACCAACCGAGAATTCGGCATCAAAGTCCAGCTCACCCAGACTCTTACCAGTTGGTCCGCCATCGTTGCCAACTATCGTGACCCCACCAGAGGCGCCGCTGTCCTTTGAGCTTACTACCAGTCTGTAGCCGGTACTATCTTTTATGATAGTGGCACTGGCGCCAATACCGGCACTGTTTATCGCATCTTTTATACCGGACAGTGTGTTGTTCTTGTAATTTATATCTATATCTACCGACGATGCCCCCAATCTGAGGGTAAGCGTCCCTGTCTTAAAGACTTCCTTGTCGCTGCTGTAGGCATTCGAACTGATCTTCTGGTCTTGCGCCAACTGTGTAACCTCTATGCTGTAGTTACCCGCAGAAGCCGAAACACCTGCTGTAGCCTGTAATATGGTCTCATCGGAGGAGGTCACATCAAAAGACGCTATCTTGGATGACGCCAATCCCTTTACCGCCGTGCGCAAAGCGGATACTACCGATGATATTTCACCGTAAGCACTTATTTCCGTCTGATAGTCTTCCTTTTTTTGGTTTAGCTTATCCAGCGGTTTCTGTTCGATAGCCATCAGCTTATCGATGATACCGGCCGTATCGATACCTGAAAATGCTCCGGTCGTTGTCGTCACTGTTGCCATGTCTAAACCTCCTTATGAAACAACTTATTATAGGCCTCTTCCAGACGACGCACTGACTTCTTATAGTCATCCGGCGGTATCTGCTTTAACAGCTTGCCTTCGGCATCAACCACCTTGATAATCACTTTTTCGTCCTCGTCGATCTCAAAATACGCCTTACTCTGATTTGCATCAACAGCCTTTGTGACATCAGTCTCTTTATTTACAAGTTTCTTTAAATCATTACCAGCTTCTTTTTCAACGTCAACAGTGTTACCACTGCCTTTTATGGCAACGCTGTCATTTTCATTCCATTTTACGCGCTGATCGGCGCCACCTCCAACCACGCCATTGTCCGCTTGACCGGAAATATTGCGCACCAACTCATCTCCGATACCGGAGACGTCAACCTTCATTGCCAAACCCACCGGCATTATGCTTGCTACTGCCTCAACCATATATCATCACCTCCATCTTTAAGATATTTTTTCTGGAGATTTTTTAAATAGAGAGAAGGAGAGGACAATGTCTCCCTCCCCACTCTCATAACTATCGTAACAGTTCTTACCTCAAAAGGGCAAGTATGTTCTGTTGTTGACTGTTTGCCTGTGCCAGGACAGAGATACCAGACTGCTGTAGTATCATTGCCTTTGTCATGTTCGCTGTCTCTGCCGCAAAGTCGGCATCCATGATTCGGCTGCGTGCTGAATACGTTGTCTCGATAACGTTTTCGACATTGCGTACTATAGCCTCCATCTGGTTTGCCCTTGCACCCATTCTCGCCTTCTCCGACAGAACAAAGTTGATTGCGCCATCTACTATAGCTATCGCGTTAGACGCCCTGGACGAATAACCCGATGCTGCGGTAGAATCTGCAACATAGAGTGAAGCAGTACCGGTATAGGTGATCTTTGCACTTGTAGTGTAACTCCACGTCGGAGCCGCACCTGTACTGGTTACCCATGAGGTATCACCAATACCGTCAACTGCCGATGACGTGGCTGTGTGTATGTCCTTGAGATACATCATTGCACCATCTTTACCGGTGGCCGTAAACGTATTGCCACCAATGGCATCGGTGTTGAGCGAATTAAGAACGAGCTGCACCTGGGCATCGCTGGCGGCATAACTTACGTGCAATCTTGTAGTGAACGCACCCGTACTTGTACCGGCCAAAAGCCTCTTGTCGTTAAACTTCGTCTGCTCGGTAATTCTGCCTATCTCCTCAACCAGAGCATTAACCTCTTGCTGCATGTAAGACACATCAGTGATACCATACTGACCACTCATAGCCTGGACTGCAAGCTCTCTGACACGTTGCAGGTTGTTGGTTATCTCGTCCATTGCACCCTCTGCCGTCTGGGCTATGGAGAGACCGTCGTTAGCGTTTCTCACCGATACCGTCAGACCACGCGTCTGGGTTGTCATCCTCGTTGAAATTGCCAATCCTGCCGCATCGTCCTTGGCCGAGTTGATCCTGTAACCAGATGATAACCTCTGCATTGCCTCAGTTAAGAGCGGCTGTGTCTTTCTCAGATTCCTCTGAGCGTTTAGTGACATCACGTTTGTTTGAATTACAAATGCCATTTTTTACCTCCATGTAAATTTAATAGTAACATCTTTATATAGCTTCCCGCTATTGCCTTAGATTCAGTACCTGCTCTTAGAAAAGGTCTTGCCCCTTTCTCTCTTACCCCTCCTTCCTTAATATTAGTCTTTTCCACTTTTCTCCTAATCTGCTGCATTCACTCTATTGGTTATATTTATCGGTCATCTTTTACAAAACTTTAACCATCGTTATTATTCTTTCCCCCCCGTGCAATCCAACGGTCTGCGCAGCGACAATGTATCAGATGCGTAGCTTGCCAACCATCGCAACGATATCAGAGATGGAGGTGACAGCACGCTTGTTTTCATAACCCTGGAGCACTGCCCTTTTCAGTGTCTCCTTGTCATTTATGAAGGTCACGCCCTTTTGAAAGACCTCCTTGTCATTGAGAGGATTATAGACTATCGACAGCTTGTTATAGTTGGAGGCAAACCCCAGCGTTGACAGATACGACGGCGAAATAATCACATCGGATATCATCAGCAGGTTGCTCTTGGCATCAGACTCCATTATGAAGGAACGCCCCTTGACTCGCTTGATGGCATCCATGAACAGGTCACGGATGATATCGTCCTCGGACAGCTCCCGGATGACGAACTTACGCTTTAGCAGAAACAGCGTCTTGGGTATATTTAACGCCCCCACGACTTCGATTATCTCCCTGATGCAAAAGCGCAGGCGAGGGTGATTTATCACCAGTATGGCCAGCTCCTCCTTTGGCACCTCCACGATGGGCTCAAGCAGGAAGTCCAGGTACTTGTCCTCGACGGTGTTGACAAAGTAGGCATCACTGTCGCAGTTGAGCACAAAGGCCCGTCCCGGATCAAAGCCATAACCTTTGAGAAACTCACGCTCGTACTCTTCCTTTATGATCAGGTAGTCAACCACCTTGAAAAATATGGGCGGCGTCTGGATAACAGGGAATACCTGCAGACCAATTATTGGAATGTTTTTGTCCCTGGCATAGAAGCACACGGTTGAGTAGAATATGTCACAGTCGTTGAGCGGTGGTATCTCTATGGAGGGTATCGGCAGCAGGACCATGTCGTAGGCCGAAAGGTCTATGGCCGGATAGGTGAAGCTGGAGATGTGTCCGCGGAAGTCGTCAAAGGCCGTCACCTTGTACAGCTTCAGGTCGGTCTGGGGCAGGTGCATGTCGTAGGTGAGCTTTATGAATGTATTGACCAGAGACGGGATGTGATAGTAGTTCAGGGGCTGACTGCCAACATGTATGGCCCGTATGCCCTTGTGGTCCTTCAGCACATCGCCGGCAAAATTAAACACCGACTTGCTGTACGTGATGACATCAATTGAGTGTCCCCTGGCGGCAAGGGCCTTGGCTATAAAGACCAGTCTGCCGTTGGTGGACTGCATTTCGCCCTCTCCGAGCGGTAACAGCAATTTTGACATAAATGTACAACGTCCCTTGCTAATTCGCCCTGTTGTCGATGTCGCGCATGATGTTCAGTGCGCTTTCTATATACTGCCCGGAGGTGACCTCTTTCATCTTTAACATTGTCCCTTCGATCACCTCCTGTATCTGGACATGGTTGGGCGTGTTGGTGTAGGCAAGGGGCAGGTACACGTCAAGCATCTCCTTTATGGCTGCTTCGTTTACAAAGTCATAACCGTAGTTATAGACATCGGGCAGGTCTATCGAAATCAGATAGCCGATGATGGAGGTCAGCATATCGCCATGCTGGTGCAGCACCTTGAAGATCAGCGTGTTGAGAAAGAGAAAGTCCGCATAGAATCTCTTGAGCTTCAACCCCTCACTTATATAGTAAGAGGCCTTTGTGTAGTCGCCGTCCTCGATAGTGAACCTCGCCGACATCGCAAGTATCTTGAGATAGGCGGTATTGTCGGCTATCTTGTCCTCCGGCGGTACCTGTGACAATGCCGTCTTTAACGACAACACGGCATCCCTCCTCTGGTCCTGTCTCATGTAGGCAATCGTTGTCTCTAAATTTGCCTCGTAGTCCTTCTGTACCATAATAAACCTCCTTACATATTCATCGTTTGTGACATCATTTGCATATTATAAACCCTATTCGTATCTTGTATCCTCTTTAAAAAGCATGGTAAATTAACATCATGGTTTAAAGACATGGATTCCTGCTTTCGCAGGAATGACAGTAATAGGCGTTTTCCAATTGTGTCATTCCTGGCTTGACCAGGAATCCAAGATGCGTAACAGTATAGTTACCATAGAAATATAAAGAAGATACCCGATTCTTTATTTCAGCGCACCTTCCATGAGTTGTCAAACATTGCGTAATGTCGTTTACCGGCCTTCTGCATGAGGTACTTAAAGGACGTCTGAAGGCACCCAACACCGTACCTGACGCTGCGCGGGAAGTTTATCGAGGAGGCGTCTTCAAAATACTTTGTCGGGCAGCTTATCTCACCGATTTGGAAGCCAAAGTGTACCGCCTGCACCAGGATTTCGTTGTCAAAGACAAAGTCGTCGGAGTTGTTTTCGTAGGGAATCGTCTCAAGAACCTTACGATTAAAGGCACGAAACCCCGTGTGGTACTCGGACAGCTTTATCCCCACCGCCATGTTTTCCGCAAAGGTGAGCAACCGGTTGGAGATGTACTTGTACAGCGGCATACCGCCATCCAGTGCCCTGCCACCCAATATTCGCGACCCCAGGGCTATGTCGTAGTGACCTGAGAGGATCATCGACGCCAGGGCCGTCACAAGGCGCGGCGAGTACTGGTAGTCGGGGTGGAGCATCACGATGATATCGGCGCCACTGTCGAGCGCATTACGGTAACAGGTCTTTTGGTTGGCGCCGTAGCCCATGTTCTTCTGGTGAACAAACACCTTTAGACCCAGATTTCTTGCCACTGTAATGGTGCTGTCGCGCGAGGCGTCATCCACCACGATGCACTCATCTATGTACTCGTGCGGAAGCTCATCGTAGGTCTGCCGGAGGGTCTTTTCTGCGTTGTATGCCGGCATCACCACTGCTATTTTTTTCTCCAAAATCATAACGTTTCCTCTGTTTTATTTTTAGTGTCCTTCACCGCTATTATCTCGATAGTCCCTCCAGTCTTTGCGATGAATGACTCGTATAACGTCAGGGCGACCGAAACGGTACCAAAAAACGGCAAAAGCATAAAGTTCAGCGCAAGGGCCTCCCGGCTGACGGAGGCGAGTTCCTGTTGTCTTGCCGCAGGATTCTTTAGCAGGTTGTACAGGAGGTTTTTCTTTATTCCGGTTAGATTCAACAGGGTCTGCAACCACCCAAACGGCGAGTACTCGGCATCAAAGCGATTGACGTCCCGGACCGTCATCGACGCCTCACTGAGCAGGAGCATCAGGGAGTCTTCCGAAAAATGATACAGGTGATACGGCATGTCAAGGTGAAACCAACACCCACCTCCAACCCGTGCCTGAAGGCTTGAAAAGTTTGGCACGGCAACGATCAGACATCCCCCCTCACGGAGCAGCCGGTGGCAGGTCTTTAGCAGTTGCAGGGGGTTTGCCACGTGTTCAAGCACGTGGTTTATCGTTATGACGTCAAAGGAGGCATCCGGCAATCCCCAGTGCTGAGGGTCGCCCCACTTGCACTCGATGTTGTAGGCGTCCGCGACGTTGCACGCCGTGGCATTGTCAAACTCCACGCCGGCCACCGACCAGCCATCCTGCTTCATCACGTGCAGGAACAACCCGCGCCCGCACCCCACATCCAGCAGACTCCCACACTCCCCCGACGTTGACGCATAACGCTTGACCTTGCGCTTTCTCAGTTGCCGGAAGAGATATATGACGGCCTCAACCAAAAAGGCAAAGCGTTTGCCGTCCTTTTCCCGGTAAGCGCCGGTTTCGTACAGGGCGGCAAGCGTCTGAGGCGATGGTCGTGGCACCGTTACACCTACGCCACAGTTGCCACATACGCGCACGGTGTATTGTCCGTTGGCGGCGCTGCATCGGCCTGAGTGCTTGTCAGGCAGAGGCGTGTGGCATATTTCGCACAAGGCGTCCACTTCTGCTAAAACCTTATTCCAAATGCGGTAAATTCCCCCGTGTAGTCCATCCAGGTGACATCAACGTTTGTGACGTGCGCCCCCGGAGGGCCCTGATAGCAGTACGCAACGGCAGTGCTTACGTCCTTGCCATCCCCCTCAAGAACGGCTTCAACGCTGCCGTCGTATAGGTTGCGCACCCAGCCGTTGACCCTGTACCTCATTGCTATCTCACGCACGAAGTACCGGAAGCCAACACCCTGGACCCTGCCCTCGATCCTCAGATGTGCCTTTCTCTGTTCATCCATAACTCATACACTCCATCCTCTTAACTGTTGCATATCGGCAAGGGGGCGCTTACTCCTCTACGATTTGTCCTCTGAGGCCGTCGCTGGTGTAGACGCATACGGTGTCCATATCTCCGGTTTCTGGGTAGCACATGCAGCGGTAGGAGGCCACTTTGCCGTAGTTGTTCATTATATGGGTCCAGCCTTGCACGTAGAAGCTGCACTCGTCGTTGAAGCATACATAGAGATACGGCGTACACCAGCCCAGGCCATCGCTGAGGTTAAAGCGTGGTGTTTCCGTTTTTTTCATCTTTTGTCCACAGTATGGGCAATTGGGTGCTTCCGTTAATTTCATCTATATTCTCCTTTGTTTATCACTGTTCGTAAATAATCTCACTTGTAATTTATAAGCGGTCTGCCCTGGGCATCTTTATTTATGGTCCCCGTAAGGATGAGAATCCCCTCGACCAACCCCCAGATGGCACCTAAACCGGTGGAAAACGTAAGAAGCAACTGGGCGATGCCAATGCCCGTATAACCAAGGTAGAAGCGATGTATCCCCAGGCTGCCAAGGAATACGCCAAGTATACCGGCGATGGTCTTGTTCTTGTAAGTGTATTCTTCGGATAAATTGGCCTCTGCCACTACGATCTCCACGTCCTTACCGAGCGGTCTGCCCTGTGCATCCTTGTCAATTTTTCCAGACAGGATGAGAAAACCCTCAAGCATACCCCACAAGGCGCCAAGTCCGCAGGTCAGAAAGGTGACAGCCACCTGTATAACCCCTATGGCTGTGTAGCCAAGGTAAAAGCGATGCACCCCAAAGGCGCCGAGAAAGACGCCATACATTGCGGCAGTGGCACGATTCTTTTGGCCGGCGACAGGCGTGTCATCCCCTGCCCCGGATTCCGTCGGTAGTGGCTCTGCGTACTTGACCAGGGGGTTACCGCGTGCGTCCTTGTCGAAGAAGCCGCCATCCCACAGGATGATCCAGCCTTCAATAATCCCCCACAGCGCCCCCACTCCACAGGTCAGCAGCGTCACAAGTATCTGGGCTATGCCTATGCCCGTATAGCCGAGGTAGAAGCGATGCACCCCCAGGGCGCCAAGCGTAACGCCATAGATACCGGCGACCGTTCGATTCTTGTAGCCATCCGTTGAGCCGGCGAATGGTTCTTCCTTTGTCCTCAGTTCCATACCCTATACCTTAACATATAGGATTTACTCTTGTCACCCTGACATTTTATCTGTCAAGTTCAAAACTTGTGCTTTTTTATACACGAGTTGTATAATAAAGGCATGAGTGTAATAACGATACCACGGGTGCTGAGAGATAAGCTCGGTGAAGAAGCCACAGACGCTTTTATAAGGGTTATCAGCGATGCCGGGCTTGACACGCGCCGAGACTTGGCTACCAAAGAAGATATGTTCAGACTGGAGGCCAGTCTCAAGGAAGACATGTCCAAGTTGGAAACCATCCTCAAAGAAAGTGTCTCCAAGGTCAAGGAAGGTGTCTCTAAGGGAGAAGTCGGTCTAAAAGGAGACATCGCTAAGGTCAAGGAAGACGTTGCTAAGTTGGCAAACAATCTGTTCAAGGTAGAAGCCGGCCTCAAAGGAGAAATAGCCAAGACAGAAGCCCGTCTCAAAGAAGACATCACCAAGACAGAAGCCCGTCTCAAAGAAAGCATCGCTGAGACAAAAACCGGCCTCAAAGAAGACATCGCTAAGACAGAAGCCAGTCTCAAAGGGGAAATATCTAAGGTAAAAGAAGACATCACCAAGACAGAAGCCAGTCTCAAAGGGGAAATATCTAAGGTAAAAGAAGACATCACCAAGACAGAAGCTCGTCTCACCGAAAACATAGCTGAGACAAAAGCCGGCCTTAAGGAAGATATCTCCAAGGTCAGAGAAGGCCTTGCTCAACTTAAAGGTGAGATGGTCTTGATGAAGTGGCTTATGGGGCTTATTTTAGCTACCCTCATGTCTCTTGTCATGAAGATATTTTTCATGCACTAGCCTTTTGCCCCCTCCCGTGATGCTCAGGGGCAAGGGGAGGGGGGCGACGCTTTAGGCGATACTTGAAATTAAGGCGTATCTACTTAAAAATCTGCCAATCGACGTCGGGGACTAGGCCTACCTGCTTGGAATGAAATAAGGAAGGAGTTGTTTAATGCAAGAGGCAATAGACAGGCACTTAACTTTTAGTGTACTAATAGAGATGGATGAGGACGACTATTATGTAGCGACTGTTCCCGCCTTGAAGAGCTGTTATACACAGGCCAAAACCCTTGAAGAATTATATCCACGCATAAGAGAGGTAATAGACCTCTGCCTTGAAGAAGAGACACCTCCTCAGCTAAAATTTGTAGCATTACAGCAAGTAAATGTTTAGGCAAATATAGTGGGTAAGCTGCCTGCAATTACAGCTCCTGACAACCATGATTGATTGTGGTGCGCTACCGGGTGCTCATGCCTAAAAGAAGAACTGTGTGATGTATCTCATGGCGAGCATAACGATAAGCAGTCCGATGAGGATTTTGATGTGTTTCTGTGGGACAAACTTTTGCAGTCGTGCTCCGATGTACATGCCCGCAAAGCCGCCAAGGCCAAAGAGTCCGCCCAACATCCAGTCCGGAGTTGCGGACACCCCTGCGGTTGCCATCGGAATGAGGGTGAAAAACACCGCCCCGACAAACGACGTTATAAACGTTCCCATCAGAGCCGCCCCCGCTATCGTGTATACGGGCAGGTGAAACACGGCCACGCAGAACGGGGCAATGATCGCCCCACCACCAATGCCATATGCCCCGCCGATTACCCCGACAACAAGGGCCAGGGCAAACATACTGAGCGGGTTAAACGAAAATCGCTCCGACCAGAACTCATATTCGATCCGCCGCAAGGATATCGACACGGTCTTTATGACGGCCTCCGGCGGCAACCCTGCTGCCATGCGCCGGCTCTGTTGCTGCCTGATCTGTTCCGCCTTGAGCTTAAACTTAGCCTCCAGGGGGTTTGCGGCAGTGACAGCGGGGTCTGTCTTGTCAGGAAAAATCCCCTTTAATAGTCTGCTGCCGATATACAGCAGCACGCATCCCACAAATAGCTTAAACGGTTTGGGGTCAGGCAGATAATGCACCCGCACGTAATATCCGATAAAAACCCCCGGCAGTGTCCCCAACACCACAACCCACGTCACAGGCCAGGCCATCCGTCCTTCCTTTATGTACTGCCATACACCGCTTGGTATGGCAACGATGTTGTAGACGTGGTTGGTCCCGCTGACCGATGGCGCCGTATACCCCAGGACGCTCATCTGAAACGGCAATAGCAAAAACGCCCCCGACACACCCCCCATCGACGTGAAAACCGATATCACCATCGCTACCAAAGGCGGCAACAGTACGTTGGTCTCTACCCCCGATACCGGAAATACAACGCTCAATAGTTCCATTACCGACATTATAGCAGATTTCGATGGATTAAATACAACAGACGTGGCATTTTTATGGGGTCAAGGGGACTGGTCCCCTTGCGGGGGGTTCTGAAGGGGGGCGGAGCCGCCCCTTTCTTTCTTTGTATCGCATGCTTAGAACAGTCCTTTGCCCTTGGCAAGTTTTAGCCATAACGGGAATTCTGCCAGGAGTCTGTCGTAGAGTTCGTCGTCAGAGATTGCGTCAAGGTCGTTGAGTTTGAAGAAGTTTGCGTTGTCAATGAAACGCCCCGGCATGGTATCCAAACGCTCCAGAAAGCTGAATGTGGACTTGCCGATGCCAACAAACTGCCAGAAGATGGCTTCTTTTGAGGCATCCGTGATGGCGCTTTCCGTGTCGTTTTTGTCGCCGTTGTCGCCGTCGGTCACAAACAGGACGTAGGCCGGCTCTTGCGGGAGCGGCTTTTTGCCGACAAGACTGCCCCAGAAGCCGGGTGTGGTGGTGTACTTTTTGGTTATACGTCGTATGACACCGGCATAGCTGGTTGCCCCCCATATTTTGCCCTGGAATTTCTTGAGTATTGCGTTTTCGACAAAGCCATAGAACTTGGACTGATGCAGCTCTCCCACCTCGTGGTCCCTGTGGTCGAAGATAAAGATATCGATGGCGCCGTTGTCGTCGAACTTCACGGCCAGGGCAAGCAGTCGCTCACACGCCCTCTGCACCACGCCGTTGTCAAACAGATGCTCCATCGAAGCTGAGACGTCTATTGCCATGGCCACCCTGGCCCTCTGTTGGTCGAGTCCGGCACGGGCAATAGCGGTATCGGCCTTCTTTCGGAGTTCCAGGAATCGCTTGACGGCCTTGATCTCCTCCGGACTCTTGGAGGATATGACAAGCGACATCGCCCCCGGGATGGTACGCTGCAACGAGGGCAGGTCGAGGATGTTGTTTTCGTTGATGAGCTTGGCGCCGATAAAGGATGTGTTGTCGATCCTGGCAATGACGGCGCACGTGCCGGTTTGTGTGGAGTTCAGCGGGACGGCGACGGTTTCGCCCTTGTCGCTGGTGATGCTGACAGAGGCGTCGTAGTTGCTGAAGGAGGTTGGATTATTCTTGAGGGCATCGGTGAAGTTGACGGCGCATATGTAGACCTCGGCCATGTCATCGAGCCTTGTGATGCGGATGGTTTCTTCGTTGTCCCCGCCCCGGGCGCCAACACCGGCATCGGCGCTCAGTGCAATGAACGGGAAGCCGTTGAGGTCGCCCATGGAGCCACCCTCGTAGTTGGAGGAGAACACCCCGCCGGTTCTGCCGTCCTTTGCCCTGTAGAAGGCCATCATGTCCAGGTCAACTGTGGCGCTCCACGTCAGAGCAATCTTCAACTGTTTGACCTCTATGTAGGCCTCATCACCCTTTGCACTGAGTACGGTCTTTGCCTTGAGTTCTGCCATGTCTGTTGCCTCCTTATTTGGTGTGGTATACAACAGGCGTCGTGCCTGAATTATGTTACTATTGTGTCATTTTTTGTCGTCCTTGGGTTTATCGTCTTTTATGGTGATATCCTGCGAGAATTCGTTACACCGCAGCATCTGTCCCGAAACGGTGAACTTCTTCTTGCAGTGCTCACGCCACGCACATATGGCACATATACTCTGTGTCTCAGTCAATGTCAAACACCCTCCTTTGCTGTATATTCTATTTTATATTTTTAATATCAGGTTATCAGTTTTTTGGGATGTATTGCACAAATTTAATGATGCTTTGGGTTGTTGTTCCATGGAGCGAAATAATGACTCAATCCTGGTGCTTCCAAATCCCAATCAATACACAGCACGCGATAGCCCCATTTAGACAGCAGGACACTGACATTGGCGAGGATAAAACTGCGTCCTACCCCGCCCTTATACGAATAGAATGTTATGACCATACCGCTGCTCATTTTGACCTTGGCCTTGGCATGGGCAACTTTTTTGCCTTGGGTAGTTTTGGGGGGACTGATGACGCCGGACATGCCTCCCTCACCGTATGGCATTACATTGAGTGTTTGATGGCCAACATGGCTTGATTTCGGAGCGTCTTGACGTATCTGAGGCGCTTGGGATGCAGTGCCTTGGGATCAACACTTACCCAGTCGCCATAGATTAGCGCTATCGGGGCCTTGCGCAGCGTGATCGGAATCACTATAAACGTGTTGGCATTAAACACTGTGCGCAACCACGTGGGTATACACGACTGCACCTCCACGTCATGGACGTTGTTGATCAGGACGATTGAGTCTCTGCTCAGGGATATGTTAAAGACGTCTTCGGAGGTCTTTTCAACCTGGAACCGAAACCCCTTAACCAGCTTGTCTATGCTCTGGCCAAAACCAAAGCGACCTTCCATGTAAGGTTCCTTAGGACTTCTGATGCTGATGACAACACGCGTAAACTCCATTCCGCGGTACAAGACCTCAAGGATCATTCGCAATATGTCATTTAGCGAAAAGCTCTCAAGCAGGGCATTGGCTATTTCCAGTATGCCCTTGGCAAGCACGTCCTCCGGGGTCATGACCTCGGAGCTTTCATCCTCGCCGTCAAGCAGACCGTCAAGTATCTGCATCGGGCTTCTTGCACCAGGCTCGGCATGTTTTTTACCCTTGCCTGCCGCATCCTGACCCTTTACTACAAACTCCAGGTTCTGCAGGAAGTGGCTGTGTCCCATGCTCAGATTGAAGTTGTCACAGTAGGACTTTACCTCGTTAAATGAGGCTTCTATCACATCGGTTATCATCTTCTCATCGGAGGTGAAGCAGGTATCAAAGCGATGTTTAAAGGTATCCAGGGCCTTTTTCCAATCTTCGGAATTGGGCTTTGTCTTGTTTATCAGCTCACACAGTTTGTTGGAGAACAGGACAAGACACCTGATGGTTTCCAGGTCGGTCTTGGGTTTGGTGAGCTTGTATAGTGGTATCTTGTGCATACAGTGGACAATGTTATCGGAGAAGTTCCAGTGTTTGGCAACCTCCATGCCGACGGTATCGTATGTGGCATTTATGACCGATGGTGCCGTCTCATCTTCGGTGGCGTTTTGGTTAACGGCAAGGTCTTTTATCTTTCTCTGCTCATCGGGCAGATAAAACCTGGTCAGCAGTTTTCCAAGGTCATGAAACATCGAGCAGATAAAAGCCTCCTCTACGTCCTGGACACCTAGCTTCTTACCCATCTCCTTTGCTATTACGCCACTCATAAAGGACATCACAAAAGATTCCCTCAGCTCCATGGCCAGGGCCTTGTTCTTTATTTGTTCAAAGAGCAGCAGCGACAACGCCGCATCCCTTACGTGGTGAAATCCAAGTATGTAGACGGCACGGGAGACCGTGGTGATCCTTCCGGCCCCGTGGTACTTGATATAGGCGGCTGTGTTGACCATCCTCAGCAGCTTGTTGGACAGGGCGAAGTCATCCAGGATGGTGTTGGTCAGTTCCGTTACCGAGGCATCGCTGCCGGCTGCGGTCTGCTTGCTCACAAGCGTGATTGTCCGCGACATGGCAGGGAATTCCCTGTGTGCATTTATTATGTCCAACAAACGCACTACTATGGGTATTTTCTTTATTGTCATTTTGTCCGTCATAACAACGATTACAGTTTAACATGTCTGTAGATATAAAGTAAACATAATTCTTATTCGCAAGTTATTTTTTTCTTTACGGGGCATGTGCAGCATTATTGCCGGATATGTTATAATGATATCACGGTAGCACTATGGCAGAAGAAAAAAAAGAACCCTGGTTAAATTACCTTGCACTTTCTACGGTCGTACTGGCCGTGTGTGCCACACTTTCAACGTTTAAGGGTGGGGGTTTTTCGACCCTCTCCGTCCTGACACAGTCTCAGGCATCAGACCAATGGGCGTATTATCAGGCAAAGAGCGTTAAACAATACCTCTACGAAACACAGAAGGAGCGCATAGAAATCGATCTCTCGGAAAAACGGCAAACACTCCCTGACGGCCTCGTCCAAGACTATGAAAAGAGGATAACCACCTACGACCAAAAGATCAAAAAGTACATCGAGGAAAAAAACAAGATAGAAAAAGATGCAAGAGACCTTGAGGCTATCAGAGACAACGCCAGGAGTCATTCAAAGGCCTTTGGCATGGCTGTGATATTCCTGCAGGTTGCAATACTGTTGTCGTCCATTTCGGCGCTATTGAAAAAGAAGCCGTTATGGATAGCCGGGATGCTGGTAGGCAGTATTGGGGTCTTCTATTTCGTAAGAGGTTGGTTAATGCCTTGACGGGGTATATTTGACAGGACACAATCTTTTATGACAGGATACGCATATGGAAACACAGGCAACAGACAGAGATATTGACCTGACAGAGATAATTAATGGGGTGGAAGTTATGGGGCCTAGTCCGTTTGGCAGGCATCAGGATGTTAGCTGGAATTTAAACGACATAATAAGCCGGCACATAAAGATACATAAATCCGGCAAGGTGTACTATGCACCACTTGACGTCATCCTCAAAGAGGGCGAGCAAAGATTACAGCCTGACTTGTTGTTTATCAGGAAAGAGAACATGTCTATTTTTCAGGATTGGGTCAGGGGGGTGCCTGATATGGTGTGTGAGATAGTCTCCAGGGGGACCATTGGCAAGGATACTATTACCAAGAGGGATATATACGAGCGCTACAGAGTGCCTGAGTATTGGATTGTCATACCGGATTTTCAGACCATTGAGATACTCACCATTGAAGGAGACAAGTACAAGATATTCTCCGAAGCTACAGATGAGGGCATAGTAAAGTCCAAGGTCATTGAGGGGCTGGAGATAGACATTAAGGATGTGTTCCAAGAGTAGCGAAACAGCCAACCGATACCGGGCTGCCTGCAATCGTTGTTGCCCCTATTGGTTTTCGCCCTTGATAAAGCCTGTAATGCCTTTTTTGTTTAACCGTGAGAGTGTTGCAATGGCCTCGTCCTTGGAGTTGGCGTAGTCGAGTCTGACCTTATACAGCGTCATGCCCTCCTTGATGGGATGTTTGGAGACGTTGGAATCAAACCCCTTCTGCTTTAACTCCTCCTGCAACCTCATGGCCTCACCGAGGCTCTTAAACGCCCCCACCTGGATGATGTAACGCTCTTTGCCGGGTGCATGTGTCTGTTTGGTTGGCGTCTTGGGTTCATGGGTCACGACCTGGAGTTGTTGATGCGGAGGCTCTGTCGGTTTGATTGCAGGTTTTGCAACGACCGGGGGAGCAGTGGGTTTTGCAACGGTCTTCTGGGGATGTGGAGTGGGTGTTGTAACGGGTGCAGTCTGCTCCGGTTCCTGGGGGGCCTGGTCCTCAACCGGCTGGTCAAGGGGGAAGTCCTTGGCTGCTTTCTTGTTCAGGTTCTCGACCGGTTGTGTGTCAGGGGCGACGGATGGGGCAGGTGTAGTGGTAAACAGATTTATCGGCGGCTGTGGCTTGTTGCCGGCCATCATCTCCGGGGTGCAGGTCGTTGAGGTATTGGTGAGCGCCGCTTTGTCGGAGAGTTTTTTCCCCGCAAAGAAACCAACCACAAAGCTGAATGACGAAAACACTATCATCATCACGATCAATAACCCCTTGCCCTCCATAAAGCTATGGCTGAACTTGTCAAACGTACTCATATAATAAGCATAGCATCACCGTAGGAGAGAAATCTATACCCCCTGGCAACGGCCTCCCTGTAGGCGTTTAAAATGTGCCCTCTGCCGGCAAAGGCGCAGGCCAGCACCAGCGTCGTTGAACGCGGCATGTGCAGGTTGGTCAGCAGGGCATCCGCCGCCTTAAAGGCAAACCCCGGTGTTATGAATATATCCGTAGCGCCACGTATGACGCCGTTGATACGCTCCTCCTCAGTCAGCCGATACCGGCCTGCCATATAGGCCTCCACTGCCCGTGTCGTTGTGGTGCCGACGACGATGATGCGATTGCCCCTGCCCTTGACCTGCCGTATCTGTTGAGCCAGGTGAGCGTCGATTTCAAAGTGTTCCTCGTCCATTTTGTGTGCCATAAGGTCATCGGTGGTGATCGGTCTGAACGTTCCGATGCCGACGTGCAGGGTGATGGGCTTTATGGTGACGCCCTTGTCCCTGATGCCTTGCAGGATGGCCTCGGTAAAGTGCAGTCCTGCCGTGGGGGCGGCTATGGAGCCGGCGGCCCTGGCGTAGACGGTCTGGTATCGTTCCCGGTCGATGCCGCCTGAGGGACGCTCTATGTAGGGGGGCAATGGCATCTGGCCGGTCTGCCAGAGTTTGTCGCTTAGGGTGCTGCCACTCAGCATCCCGGTGCCGTCGTAAAACACCGCCGTCAAACCCGAAGAGACCTCGGCATGGAAGTCATCCCCTATGCGGAGACTGCCTGTGTACCTGCCCTTGGAGAGTATCCGGCAACCACCGGTCTCAAGCTCCCTTACGATTACGATATCACGCACCTTGCCGGATTCGTCCGTGCCCGTCAGACGCACTGGCAACACCTTGGTGTCGTTCAGGAGCAGCAGGTCGCCGCTGTTGAGGTAGTCACCCAGTTGTTCAAAGCGTCTGTGTTGGATGCTGCCATCGCGACCAAGCACCAGCAGGCGAGAGTCCTGCCGACGTTGGCAAGGCTCCTGCGCTATTAGCTCCCTCGGAAGCTCATATGTGTAGTCTTCTGTCTTTATGACCACCTTTGTGTCCGTAGCGACCGTCCTATTTGTTCCATGCTATCCCATGTTGTCCCTTATCCACCTGGCACAACGATACCGGTGGCCTTTTTGCGGTATCGCTCCATCTCCGAGTATATGCACCCGCAATACTTCTGTCGGTACAGGGACAGTGCCTTGGACATCCCGATGCCCTCCTTCCAACCCTTGCGAAAGTCCTCGATGTAGAATTCTACGTCATAGCTTACTTGCATCAATCTCCCTACCTCCAGTATTGTATCATATCTCTGATATATGCTGTAAAGTAGGGTGGTGGAGAAGGCATCGTAGCCGTCTTGTCTTGCCTTTTGGGCGGTATCCTGGAGCCTCACCGTGTAGCAGTACATACAGCGGTCGTTTTCCTTGTTTACTACGTTTCTTATGAAGTCTACCAGGCCGTAGTGGTTATTGTAGTGTATGTTGAGATTCCAGGCCGACTGAAGGGTCTTGAGTGCGTCCAACCTTGCCATGTACTCAGTCAGGGGATGTATGTTGGGGTTAAACCACAGGCCATCGACTTCTATGCCGCGTTGAGTCATCGTCGTTATCGGGTAGAGGGCGCAGTTGGCACAGCATATGTGCAGCAGGGTCTTCATCGTGGCACGTCTTTACTGGTCATACTGTCTATTATGCCATAAACAACTAAAAAAGTCTGAGGGAGGGCAAATCCCTAAAGGGCAATCGCAAATCATGCACTTATCAAAGCAATACAGCAGGCGCTACAGCACGGGTTTCTGTTATATTGCCGTAAAGATCAAATCGAATTCTAAGAAGACCTGGAGTCTTAGATTTATTTAGAACCTTTATATTTCTAACACATGATTTAAAAACCTGGATGATATCTCTTTTATAATGTTTATTCAATTGATCATCAAATTGAACGGCAGAGACTATTCCCAAACTCTCACAATATTTATTTATTGTGCCAACCTCTTCCCCATCAGGTAATCTGTTACTACCGTAATAAAAGGGACAGATGAACGCATAAGGTTTCTTTTTAGAAGAATGTTCATCCCATGCAAATTCATGGAACCCATTTTTTGAGCCATGATGCGAGACCTTAACAAAATTGGCCCACAACGGAATATCACGATTAGATAAAACACCAATCCAGCCATTCTTATGAACTGCTGTTCCGGTTTCAAGATCACTTCCTAAGATTATCTGTAACTCTCCAATTTTTAGTAACAATGCAACCGATATTACATTATGTAAAGTATCATCTAACTCATGTACTGGTAAGCCTGGTTCAGGTATTGCCTTAAACAATTTATCAGTATACAAGTCTATACTGATTGCATTTGGTGATAGCGCCGTCATTGAAATGTCCGTGCTACCGTAATCTTTAATCAGGACATTTCTTTTATCAAAAACACTTGTCATCTCACTCAAATATCGTAAAGTTGCCCCACCATTTTTTATAATATCAACAGCTTTAAACACTTTCACAAGATTATCCATATTAGCTCCTGCAATTGTTTTTTTTGCAGTATACTTTTTCAACTCTCTCACTCCCTTACCTGCATATAGGCAGACCTTTGAGATATGTCCTGTATAATGCTTCAAGATAACGTCAAACCCCATATAATGATCCTCGTGAGGATGAGTTAGTATCATGAAAGATAAATTCTCAGGTGGTGTCTGTAATTCAGTAAGATAGGCAAGAGGAGGGACTATTTTACTTCCATTATCAGTTTCCATGATGCAGGAGTCAATTACTCCCCAGCCAATACCAGGGACGTGCATTACGATAGATTCTCCGTACCCCGTACCAAATACTGTAACCTCCAATTCATTATCTTTGGGTGGTGTAAGACAATCTATAGGAAAGTTGGGCATGAATTAATTAATTTCAGGATCGTCAGGGAATAACTCTCGATATTTTTCTGCTGCCTTTTTGCCATCATTCTTCTGCCAGATGTATGGAGGCTTAAACTCAAATTTAAACTCCATCTTAGGACTTCCATACCCATGTATTTGAGATATATAATATATAAATGTTGCGTTAGGATACAACGTTAATTTTTTATCGTCATCATCATCAAAAGCAGCATCAATACTGAATTCAGCAATAAGTTCCACTTTGTTTTTTATGTCTTTTAAAGATGCTTCGAAATACCCGTCTTTCTCATTTATCCTTATAACTTTTCCTATACACCAAAATTTTATTGTCTCTCTCTCTCTTTTAGTCCTTTGACTTTGGTTATAAGAATGTGGTGTTCTATCTCTATTTTCAAAGTTGGAGTCCGTTTTATTGTGTCTATGTATTATATCTTCCGTAGATGTGGTTCTCTCATGTTTTTGTTGAAGATCGACTAATAAATCATTAAAGTAATATTGCTCTCTTATTCTTTCAGTATTCATCATGTGATGTATTTTCCTAAAAGAGATTGAAGTATCCTTACCGTATACGCTAAACTGGAATCGTAATTGTTTGCTACAATATCGACAGCCTTGTTTGCACTAATAGATTCGTCCTTTTCAATATTTGAATGAAAATTTATTTGATAATCAATCATATAATCTTTAGCCAGTGAACTGTCAACTTTAAAACTGATTATTCTTGTATCTTCTTTTATAATGATGTTACTACCAACATTATAGTTATCTCCAAAAATACTGCCTAAGTCATTCTTCATAAATATAGATTTCAAAACTGTATCGGCCTTTTTTTTCACCTCAAGCGATCCGACAAAATTTATACCAACGGCATCTATTGGAGTATGTTCCAGTATAGAGAAAGTTTTTATAACAACTTCCTTCATAGTATCAAAAGAACCTCTTTCCTTAGTTTCACAAGAGAAACTATTATTAATTACTTTAAAACTCAATGATTGAAAGTTAAGCTGCGTTATTGCGTTGGTAACATATATTGCTGGATGCTTTACAATAGCACCTGAACCATCTTTAAGCTCTACTATTTCCGGACAATGTCCCTTTGCCCATTGGGTATCCTGAAGCGGCAATATCTTGTATCTTTCAAACCACTCAGGATGAAAGATCATAGGGATAAAACTTCCCAATAAAACTATTGAACTTGTGTCAACCATATCTAAGCCTTTATTATATCTTAATGCGAATAGAAATAGCAAGTACAATTTGGCAATGGTTGCATAAATTCTTAGTGGATAACAAGTGGTAATAAAAATGCATATAAAGGGGTCAAGGGGTCAGCGACTCCCGGCATAAAAGGGGGCTGGCCCCCCTATTCTTTTATCTTCCAACCAAATGCGATTGGCCTGTACCAAGGGTTGACTTTAGTGTGGAAATTGCGTTAATATTGAAAGATTAAAGACAATGGGCTGTAATCTCTTAAAGACTGAGCAGATGCTGCATGACCAGGCAATATTGGTCATTTTTTATATGGAGTTGAATTACATTACAACACATCAGGAGTACATCAGGGAGGGGGCAAGTGGACTGGCCACCTTGCAGCGGAGGTCTTGAGGATAGCGCGGTGATGTTAAGGATATAGTGTGAAGGCTTTAGTAGCAGACGGCCAGTGGCTACCCAGGGCGGACTATCCGGTAAGCGCCGTGGAGCGCCAACAGCGGCGGGCCGTCATTGGCAGCAAGGTCTGGCGTTATCCGACCTTTGAGGTCTGCGACGTGCTGGAGCCGGAGATCGATGACGACGAACTGCTTATCCGCGTTAGGAGTTGCGGCATCTGCGGGTCAGACCTGCACCTCTATGAGCAGGATGACGACGGCTACGTCCTCTTCTCCGGCCCAGTGAAACTACCTTGTATCATCGGACACGAGTACACGGGCGTGGTGCAACGTATTGGCAAACGGGTCACAAATTTCAGGGTAGGGCAGTGCGTGGCCGTAGAGAGCATCTACTGGTGTGGGGTATGTGTGGCCTGCAAAAGCGGTGCCTTTAACCAGTGCAAGAGCGTCGAACTGGTCGGCATCACGCGCAATGGCGCGATGGCAGAATTCGTCGCCGCAAAGGAACGCCATTGCTGGGACATAGATTGCCTTGCACTCAGGTACGACGGGCAGGAACTCTTCGACGTGGGGGCGCTGATCGAACCCATCGGGTGTGCGTATAACGGGATGTTTGTCAGCGGTGGTGGGTTTAAACCGGGGGCTACGGTAGTAGTCTACGGGGTGGGACCCATCGGGCTTGCAGCCGTTGCCCTGGCTCAACTGGCAGGGGCGGATATGATCATCGCCT
This sequence comes from Candidatus Magnetobacterium casense, assembly GCF_000714715.1. GTDB lineage: Bacteria > Nitrospirota > Thermodesulfovibrionia > Thermodesulfovibrionales > Magnetobacteriaceae > Magnetobacterium > Magnetobacterium casense. Next base: position 65,636 of record NZ_JMFO01000004.1, on the reverse strand, counting down.
TTGACTGCATCGACTCCAGGCTGGAGATAGCCACGACACTGGGCGCCGACTACACCTTCAACGTCAACTCCCTGAGCGACAACAACGTCACCGCTGCACAACAGGTCATGAATCTCACCCAAGGGGCAGGGGCTGAGGTGCAAGTTGAGGCAGCCGGAGCTGCGGCATATACTATTGCACAGATGCAGCAGTGTGTAGCAACCAACGGAAAGGTAATATATCTGGGCAGGGCCGCCTCAACGGCAACACTGACCCTGGACAGGCTAGTCACCGAGGCAAACAGCATCATCGGCAGTAGGGGACACGCAGGAGGCGGCATCTACCACTACGTAATAAGGCTACTGGCATCGGGAAGACTAAACGTCGGCCCCATAATCACCGCCAGATACCCGTTTAAGGATGTCCTGAGCGCATTTAAAAAATCCACGGACAGACAAGACGGCAAGTGCATGATTGCCATATAAATATATATGAATGAATATATAAACTTAGGTGTAACTATTATGGGGTCAAGGGGTCTGGACCCCTTGCGGGGGAGGTTTAAGGAGGGCCAGGTGCGACTTTTATGGCAGGGGTGCCTCACCCCCTGGAGCGGAAAAGAAGCTCCGCCGCCTTCCTTCTTTCTTCTTCACGATAGGTAGCAGTTGGAACTCAAGCGATTCTTAGACATCCTGTGGCGGAGACGTTGGACGGGCATTGTTGTGTTTCTGGTCTTTTTCCTGACTGTTGCGGTCTTGACCTTTGCGATCACGCCCTGGTATGATTCAAGCGCCAGGGTGATGCTGAAAAAGACCATTGCCGCTGCATCCCTGAACCAATCCATGGGCCTCAGCGCAGACCTGCTTCAGTTTAACGACACCGAAAGGGCGGATTACCTGGCATACGCAACGATAAGACCGGTCGTCCAGGGGGTCATCGACGACCTCCACCTGACCCGTGAGCGCGTGCGATACAAGGTGATGCGGCGTTTTCCGTTTACGAGACCGATATTTAAGCGTTTCGGTGTAAACGTAGACGACACACAAAAGGACATGACAGCCGAGGAACTGCTTGAGTCCTCGTTGGTTGCGCTGATTTTTCCGCGCCCGCACCTCAAGGTCAAACAGCATGAGGACACCAACGTCTACATAGTGACGGCTACATCCCCCGATGTGCAACAGGCCAAAGACATCGCCAATGCCATGGCAACGGCCATCAAGGAGGCCGAACGCAAGCGCATCCTCGACTCCTTTGATGAGGCCAGAGACGTCATGGCCGACATAGTCACGGATGTCAAGATTGACCACATGCGCAATCTCAGGGCCATCAAAAACTTCCAGGAGAAGGAGACCGCCATCTCCATCGACACACAGGTATCGGCCATCATCGACAACCTCGCCGCATGGAAGAAGAACCTCTACAGCACCAAGATAGCGGTACTGAAGTCCAATGCAGCAATCCGCCGCCTTCAGCAGCAGCTCAAGTGGGACAAACTGGAAAAGAACAACGAGCCTCAATCCCTGGTGACAACCGAAATGCTCAGTCACTATCAGCAGCGGTTGACTGCGTTGAACCTGTCCCTGGCTGAGACAAAAACCAAGTACACAAGTAATCATCCAAGTGTTATCGATATTGAAAACCAGATCGCCGCACTTAAAGAACTCATGCGCAAGGAGCTTGAAAAGGTCTTTGACACCAACAACCTCAACATGGACAGCCTCTACATCGACGTAAGGCGCAAGCTCGTAGACCAGTACATAGAGTTGACGCTGAACGAGTCTCACCTAAGCGCCTATCCGGAGATCATAAAGAAGTATGAGGACGAACTGCGTGACATGTCAGACAAGAACTACACGTTTAACCTCCTCAAGCTCGATGCCACGGTGACGGATTCGATCTACAAGACGCTCCTCCAGTATCAGTACCAGATGGGTCTGGCACAGAAGGCGGCTATGTCCAACTTCACGGTGATCGAGCCTGCCATCGTCCACACGACCTCCAAGCACCGGCATCCCTATCGGCCAATCGCTCTAACGTTGGCGCTGCTCCTTGCCGGCGTGTTTGGTGTTGCGGCGGCGCTGATGCACCAGTACGTGGATGACAGGGTTGCCACGGCAGAGGACATCAAGGGGTTTAGCGGCCTTGCGTTGCTTGGCATATTGCCGTATCTCAGGACGAAGCGTCGCGGGATAGGCTCGGACCTTATACATCCGTTTATGACCGTCGTCAACAGCATCACGTATCTCAACCGCACCAGTGCCCCCCTCAGGACGATCATCGTAACCAGCGCCCTGCGCCGTGAGGGCAAGGGCTTTGTTGCCTCCAACGTTGCCAGGGCCATGGCGGCCACCGACAAGAAGGTGCTCCTGATAGATGCCGCCGGTGCGTCGTCGTCGTTGCACACGTACTTTGGCGTCTCCGGGGAGCCGGGGTTGTCGGATTACTTGCCGGTGGTCGCTGAGGACATGGCGGTGGAGGACTTGTCGGGCGTGCCGATTCAGGGCGTTGAGGGCGTGGACTTGCTCGTTGCAGGCAGCGTGGTTGCCGACAACGTCCTGGCAGCCAACCTCGACAGGTTTAACAGGCTCATCGGTGTGTTTGAGGCGCATTACGATTACGTGGTGATAGACACCCCAGCAGTGCTCTTTGCCGATGGTGCCATGTTGCTCTCCGATATCGGCAGGCTTGTCCTGCTCGTCGTAGAGTCAGGTCGCTGTCCCAGGCATGTCATGGAAGATGTGTTGGTGAATCTGCAGAAGGCAAACTCAGCCTCCGTAGCGGTCGTGCTGAACAAGTACAGCGTCAGCAGCCTCTACGGCAAGCGTTACATGACATACAGGTATCTGCCATAAAAGAGAAGAAGAAAGAAAGGGAGCGGCTCCGCCCTCCCCTCAGACCTAATAATGAAGCCTTACGTATGCCCTTGTGTTTTCTATAACTTCTATCAACTTATCGCTGTATTCCATTACGGCCTCAAATATCTCCGTGATGTCATCCAGTCTGTACTCATGGGATATCTCGTTTCTCAGGTCTCTTATCAGTTTGATATCTTCCGCTTTGGCAATATCGAGTTTTTCAAACAGGTTTGCCCTGTCTATAAAGGTCTTTGCATCTTCCCTTAAGATGATGGTTATGCCCTTCATTATTTTTTGCGTATAGATGTCGCTGGTCCTTGCAAACCTGGCAGTAAGGCTCTCAAATCTATCAAGTTCATCCAGTGAATAGGCCCGCTTCAGTCCTATTTTCTTGCACTGCCGCAGTGAGTACTCCAGCATCTCAACGGCCTTGTTCAATCTGCCCAGGTCGTGTTCTAACTCCTTTAGCATCAGGGCCTCTGTCTTCACAGTCTTATACCCTGAGCCAGCACTATCTCTTTGAAAGGAGTCTCATCGTTGAAGTCAAAAGAGACGATATCAAGCCTTTGTTCACCAAACCTCCCGAAATAGCTCCACCTGATCGTGGCCTTGTCCTTCCACGTTAGTCTGTTGGCAGACAGTACCATGATGTCTATATCTCCGCCCTTTTTATCGTTATCCGCCCGTGAGCCAAAAAGATATATTATGGCATCGGGTACAATCGCCAGGATTTCACCCTTGAGGAAATCTATTTGGTCATCTGAGAGTCTCATTTCCTTAGACTACTATGTCCAACTCCATATAGTCAAGCGATAGCAGATGAAAAGATACTGATCAGGGCAATCGCATTAGAAAAAACTGTAGTTGTCGAACTAAATAGCACCGCAGACAAGCGTGTGTGTCAGTAGTCAGGGCTTTTGTTATAATATGGCATTGTTACTATAAATGCGATTGCCCTGTGTGTTCTGTGTGTGTCAGGGATATTTGCCAGGTGTTTATGCTATAATAAAGCTATGAAGTTTGTAGATGTAAGAAACGACGTAGCATTCAAGAAGATATTTGGCAATGAAAACAAGAAGGGGATATTGATATCTTTCTTGAATTCCGTGCTGGACTTAAACGGGGACAGGGCTATCGATGACATAACGATATTGAATCCGTATCAAGCGCCGGATATTACAACCTTAAAAGAGAGTATTGGCAGATGAGGTCCAATTATGAGACATGGGCATTTGTTGAGGGAAAAAACGAAGGACTGCTTGAGGGAGAGCGCAGAGGCAAACTTGAGGGATTGCTTGAGGGGATAGAGATGGTGCTTGAGGTTAAGTACGGAGACAGAGGGACTGCCCTCATGGGACGTGTCAGGGGGCTTGGAACCATAGAGGCATTGGAGAGGTTCAAGGGGCTGGTAAAGGCGTCTGCATCCGTAGAGGAGCTGGAGGGGTATTTCGAGTGAGGGTAAGGTCAAGAATTTTGGCTATACCGATTGGCGATTGCCTGGTATAGAGGAGTTTAGTCGCCTTGTTGAAGATATCAAGGGTATACCGCATATCTGGCTCAAATTACAGGGCTTTAATAATGTGCAGTCTAGCTACTACTGGTCGTCTACCTCCTTTGCTTACAGTACGTCCGGCGCGTGGGTCATCGGCATAGGCGTTGGCTACATCGCACCAGCGATAAGTCCAGCAGCTACTACGTTTGGCCGGTTCGTTCTGTACGTTGATTCTTTGACCATCTGCCTATCAGTGCTTTATGGAATATACCTGTCGAAATTTTTTTAGCAACCATTAAAATACCCATTGTAAAATAACTTGCAATTGTTGTATACTGTGATACTGAATATTTATGAAGGGATTAAGTAATAGATAATTTCAAACTAAACAGGAGGCTATACTATGGCGAAAAAGTACGTGTATTTTTTTGGTGCCGGTAAGGCAGACGGCGCCGGTGATATGAAGGACCTGCTGGGTGGTAAGGGTGCAGGATTGGCTGAAATGACCAATCTTGGCATACCCGTCCCCCCGGGCTTTACTATCACTACGGAGACATGCGCTCCGTACTTCGCAAACAACAACCAGTACCCCGAAGGTATGTGGGACCAGGCAATGGACGCCCTCAAGAGGGTCGAGGGGATCATGAACCTCAAGTTCGGTGACCCGCAGAGGCCGCTGTTGGTATCAGTTCGCTCCGGTGCAAAGTTCTCCATGCCGGGCATGATGGACACGGTACTCAACCTCGGTATCAACGACCAGACCATCAACGGCGTTATCGCAATGAGCGGCAACGAGTGGTTCGGCTACGATGCCTACAGGCGGTTTATAACCATGTACGGCTCCATCTGCAAGAACGTCAACAGGAACAAATTTGAACACCAACTCGAGCACAAAAAAACCAAGAGAGGCATTACGCACGACACCGAATTTACCGTTGACGAGCTGAAAGAGCTGGTTACCGAGTTCAAGGCGACCTACAAGAAAGAGACCGGTAGCGACTTCCCTCAGGACGTCTACGAGCAGCTCAAGGGCGCCATCAACGCCGTCTTCGATTCATGGAACGGTGAGAGGGCTATCACCTACAGAAAGATAAACCAGATTTCACACGACCTCGGTACCGCCGTAAACGTCCAGACGATGGTGTTTGGCAACATGGGTAACACCTCCGGCACGGGCGTGGCATTTACAAGGAATCCATCCACCGGTGAGAACAAGTTCTTCGGTGAGTGTCTGATCAATGCCCAGGGTGAGGACGTCGTCGCCGGTATCCGTACACCGATGCACGTTGACGAATTAGCCAAGGACATGCCCGATGCCTACAACGACCTGCTTGCCATCTATCGCAGGTTGGAAGACCACTACAAAGACATGCTCGACCTGGAGTTCACGATCCAGGAGAAGAAACTCTTCATGCTCCAGACGAGGGTTGGCAAGAGAACCGCAGCCGCAGCCCTGAAAATCGCAATGGACCTCGTAGCAGAGGGCAAGATAGACAAACAGACGGCAGTGCTCAGAGTAGAGCCGCCGCAATTAGACCAGTTCCTGCACCCGATGATCGACCCCAAGATGAAGCTCACCAAGCTGGCAAAGGGTCTTCCTGCATCCCCCGGGGCAGCAGTTGGTAAGGCCGTGTTCACGGCAAAGGCCGCCGAAGAGTGGGCAGGCAAAGGCGAAAAGGTCCTGCTTGTCAGACTTGAGACCTCCCCCGAGGACATCGGCGGAATGCACGCCGCCCAGGGAATCCTGACGGCACGTGGCGGCATGACCTCGCACGCAGCCGTTGTGGCAAGAGGTATGGGTAAGCCCTGCGTGGCAGGATGCGGAGACCTCGCAGTGGATGCCGATGGCAAGAAGTTCACCGCCAAGGGCACCACGGTCAACGAGGGCGATTGGGTAACAATTAACGGCTCCACAGGTGAGGTCATACTTGGCGAGACCAAGCTGATAGAGCCTCAGATATCGGGCGACTTTGCCACCTTTATGACGTGGGTGGACGAGTTCAGAGAGATGGGCGTCAGGGCCAATGCCGACAGCCCGCATGACTCAGAGGTTGCCATAAAGTTCGGCGCCGAGGGCATCGGACTCTGCAGGACGGAGCACATGTTCTTTGAGCCGGATAGAATCAAGGCCGTCAGGGAGATGATCCTCTCCGATGACGAGGCCGGAAGACGCAAGGCACTTGCCAAGATACTCCCGATGCAGAAAGAGGACTTTAAGGGCATCTTCAAGGTAATGGCCGGCAAGCCTGTCACAGTCAGGTTGCTTGACCCGCCGCTTCACGAGTTCCTGCCGCACACCGATGAGGACATCAACGCCCTCGCAAAAGAGATGGGCGTATCGAGCGAAAAGCTCCATGCCAAAAATGCCTCCCTGCACGAGTTCAACCCGATGCTCGGACACAGGGGCTGCCGTCTTGGCATCACCTATCCGGAGATATACGAAATCCAGGTAAGGGCCATCATGGAGGCCGCCGTGGAACTCAAAAAGGCCGGCGTAGATGCCAAACCCGAGATCATGATCCCGCTGGTAGCCCTGCGCGAAGAGCTCAGGATACTCAGAGACATGACCGTAAGGGTAGCCGATGAGATCGTCAAGGCCGGTGGCGTATCGGTAGATTACACCGTCGGAACGATGATCGAGCTTCCAAGAGCCGCTCTAAACGCCGATAAGATCGCAGAGCTTGCGGACTTCTTCTCGTTTGGTACAAACGACCTGACACAGACCACCTTTGGACTGAGTCGTGACGATGCCGGAATGTTCCTGCCGTTCTACGTTGACAAGAAGGTGCTGCCTGAGGACCCGTTTGTGAGCATCGATATTGAGGGCGTAGGTCAGCTCATAGAGATCGGTATCAATAAAGGTCGTTCGGTCAAGCCTAAGTTGAAGGTCGGAATCTGCGGAGAGCACGGCGGAGAGGCCAAGTCGGTTGAGTTCTGTTTCAGCGCCGGCATGGATTACGTCAGTTGTTCACCGTACAGGGTGCCGCTTGCAAGGTTGGCAGCCGCACAGGCCTCCCTCAAGAAAAAGACCGGCAAGGCAGCCACAACCACAAAGTAAGTAACGCTTAAACTCCAGTTAAATCCCCACGGGGGATTGACGGGGAAAGCACATGGAGGGGAGGGGAGGGCACAAGGTGGCTCTCCCCTTCTTCTTTTTGCTATCAGGATTCCGCACAATCGCAGCGGTACTTCTGCTACCGCTTCTTCAGCCAACACGGAGAAGCGGTAAGCTTTATGCACCTTGCCGTGCGATCAAATCCCGTACTCGTGCCACCTCTTTTCCACGAGCCTGACGATATCGGCTGACATCACGATGTCATCTGGCCATTGACGGGTAAAACCCTCCGAGGGCAGCTTCTTTGTGGCGTCTATGCCGAGCTTTCCCCCGTATGCCGGTAACGCGGAGGCGTGTTCAAGGACGTCCAGCGGCCCCTCAAGGATGACCAGGTCCCGCTTGGCATCGACGTTGTTGCCGATCCTCCAGATGACCTCACGGGGATTCTGTACGTCCACCCACTTGTCCACTACGACTATCATCTTGGTAAAGCTCATCTGTCCCATCCCCCACAGGGCATACATGATCTTGCGTGCCTGACCGGGATAACTCTTGTCTATCGAAACAATGGCAAGGTTGTGAAACACCCCCTCCATGGGCAGGTTCATGTCAACGATCTCCGGCAACTGCTTCTTTATCAGCGGCAGAAATATACGTTCCGTGGCCTTTGCAATGTAGCAGTCCTCCATCGGGGGTTTGCCAACTATCGTCGCCGGATATATGGCGTCCTTGCGGTGCGTGATGCACCTCAGATGAAACACCGGGAAGTTGTCCACCAAACAGTAGTACCCGGTATGGTCGCCAAATGGCCCCTCGGGACGCTGCTCGCCAGGGTCCACATACCCCTCAAGGACAATCTCCGCGTTGGCCGGCACCTCTAAGTCCACCGTTTCACACCGGACAAGCTCCACCGGCGACTTCCTCAGAAACCCCGCAAAGAGCATCTCATCAATCCCCTCGGGCAACGGCGCCGTCGCACTGTACATACATGCCGGGTCTGAGCCAATCACAACCGCTACCTCAAGCCTCCGACCAAGCTCACACGCCTTCCTGTAGTGAGCCGCTCCACCCTTGTGCATGTGCCAGTGCATACCCGTTGTGTGTTCATCATAGACCTGCATCCTGTACATGCCGCAGTTGCGCTGCCCGCTCTGAGGGTCCTTGGTAAACACCATCGGAAGCGTTATAAACCTCCCACCATCCCCGGGCCACGTCTGTAAGATCGGAAAATCAAGGAGCGTCGGAGACACCTTGCCTGCCACTTCGGTGTTGATTACCTCCTTGCACGGGCCGGTCTTTACGTACTTCGGGATAAAGTCGGCCAACCGCTTGAGCTTTGGCAACGCCTTGAGTTTTTCCATGAAATTGGTCGGAATATCAGGCTCCAGAAACTCCAGTATCTCCTGGCCAATTGCATCAATATTGTCAACCTGCAACGCCAACGCCATCCGCTCAAAAGACCCAAACAGATTGACCACACACGAAAACTTCGACCCCTTACAGTTGTCAAATAAAAGCGCAGGCCCCCCAGCCTTCACCACCCGATCATTGATCTGCGCTATCTCAAGCACGGGGTCTACCTCCGCCTTTACATACTTCAACAAATCCCTCTTCCTGAGCACTCTCAGAAAATCCCTTAAGTCATGATAAGCCATAAACCACCTTTTTTGTTTAGTATCTATCCGTGCTTAATTTTATGCGTGAAGAAAGAAAGGGGCGGTTTGTGGCAGGGGTGCCCCACCCCCTCCGCCCCCCTTCAGAACCCCCTGCAAGGAGGCCAGCCCCCTTGACCCCTTCATGTGCAGGTGTGCATATCGGAACTATCGCAAGAATCTTGCCACACATTTTGCATTTAATCCAATTTACATCATGCCAATTTTATAAAATGCGTCTCTGCCGTTGTTGTATCCAGCAACGCCACGGTTGGATTGCTATGGAGCCAGCCACAGGTTTCCCCCGGATTTAGGACTACGGTCCGGCCTATCTGCTCCACTTTGGGTTTGTGCGTGTGACCATAAATCAGAAAGTCGTATGAGCCGGTTTGGGTTAGCTTTGTGATATTGAAGTGCTCGTGGATCATTACAAACCGCTTTTGCTCTATTACGAATTCATAGGGTTGTATGTGCAGTTTTGCCCTGTACTCCTTGTCCAGGCGTGAGAGGTCGAAGTCGTTGTTGCCAAATATCCCGGAAAACTCCGCCTTTAAGTCCTTCAGCGCATCAAACATAAAGCACGACGTGAAGTCCCCCGCATGGATGACCCTTGATACGTTACAGTTGTTGAATATAGCCACGGCCAGACGTGTGTTTGTGAGGTTGTCGTGCGTATCTGACATCACGCCTATGAGCACGGCTCTGACAACACCCCCACCTCACGCTTAGGTATCTCAACCTTTAAGACGCCATCAGACAGCAACGCCCTTATCGTATTTATGCTCACCTCAGAGGGCAGCACAAACGACCTGGCAAACTTCCCAAAACATCTCTCCATGCAATGGTACGATTCACGTTCCATGCCTTTTCCCGGCAGTCGTTCGCCCTTTATTGTCAACAGTCCGTTGTCAACGGTCAAAGATATGTCCTTTTCGCTTACCCCAGGGACATCGGCCTTGATTACGAACTCCTTTTCCGTTTCGTATATGTCAAATGCCGGTGTCCACGTATAGGCATGTTGGGACGCCAGCTCACCCTGCTCATCCTGGAATAGCCTGTTAACACGCTCATGGAAGGATATCAGCTCCTCCATGTCACCCAATTCCTTGTTGCTCATCAAACCTCCTTAAATCGTAATGGTTGATTGCCTATTATTGTACTGCACTGTTGCGTTTTTTTTCCACCACATGGAAAGTAATGGGGGGTAAAATTCTTTTAAGGAGTCAAGGGGGCTGGCCCCATTGGAGGCATAAATATTGCACTGTTAATCGTAGTTAAAGTGCAACGCCAAGATGACAGATAATAGGGCAAGTAAAGATTTAAGGCACAGGAAAAAAGGCTTTATAGTAGACAAAATGTGTCAGTGGATGACAATATCTGACACTGACAGGGAAGGAGATTTGTTATGCTATTGGTACAAGGTGATGTTTTTTTAACACGGAAACAATACGTTCCTGAAGATGCACACAGGGTAAGCAGGACAAATATTGGCTATATCCTTGCAACAGCGCAGACTACCGGACATGCCTACGTAATCGAGGAAGACATCGAGTTGTATGAAAACCATGGAGTGCTGTACGTTAAAACCGACCGAAGCGTATACCTGAAAAATGACCAGTACAAGGCCGTTGAGGTTGATGAGGGCATCTGGGAGGTCTGTCGTTTCAGAGACGATAGCATACCGGATGAAGGTCAGTACTTCTTTCTTAACTAGCGATGCCTGCCTGAGCGCTGTATGGCGACGGCAGGGGCTGCAGATTCTCTGTCCTTATGTAGCGTTCTGCTAACCATGGATTGATCAGTTGGTGGATTGATCAGTTGGTGGATTGATCAGTTGGTAACGGAGGCCATCATTTTCTTTGAGTACAGGCGTATGATAGTACTGGTTTCCTCTGTCAGGTCTGTAAACAGGCCACCAACGAGTTGAGTGTCTTCGCTGATCTTGGAGTTTCTGACGGTGAATTTTATATTATCAACCGTTCGTTCCAGTATCCTAAAAGTCAGATAGTAGGTACTGTCTATTTTAAGCAGTGGTGGCTTTTTGGACTGATGTTTCATGGGGATTTTTATCAGACACCCACCCTTGCTGAGGTTCATGATGGAGACCTCCATGGAGGATATCGTGTTGAGATCAAAGACCTTTGCCGGGATGTTTGTTGGTACACGGTCGTAGCGTCTTTTTGCTGAGGCCATTTTTTTGAATGCCCCATATCCCCACAACTGATGGCGGTTGATGCTGAGGTTGACCTTGGAGGGGGGGATTACCTCTGTTATGGTGTGCTTGCCGTTTGCGGTGTCCCTCCTGAAGGGTGGGAGGTGTTCGCCGTTTGACTTTTGGATGCTGTGTACGATTGGACAATTGGCCTTCTCCGTCCTGTATGTGACCACGGCGATTTCGTTGTTGCTCAGGCGTACAAATGTCCCCGGGGGATAGATGCCGATGGTCTTGATAAAATACAGTCCGAGTTCCTCTTCAAAACGAGTGCCCTTGTCCAGGAATATGCTGCGCATGGCAGTGTTTGCGGGCATGGCAGGACGATAGCCCCTGCCCGATATCATGGCACTGTAGGCGTCGGCCAGGGATATGATGCGTGCCGTCTGGCAGATATCATCCCCCTTGAGGCCCCTGGGATAGCCGCTGCCATCAATTGCCTCGTGGTGCTGGAACACGCCCGTCAGCCACTGCTGTTGGGTCACTCCGAGGGACTGTAGCAGTTTAACGGTGCGGTGTTGGTGGGCAGATATCTGCTTTTTTTGTTCTTCGTTGGGGGCATCTTTTTGCCAGTACAGCGCCTCCTGGAGTTTGAGTGCAGAGAGGTTCATTGTCAGGGCTGCGGCAAGCATCTCCTGGCGTTTAGCGATAGACCACTCCAGGCGTTTTGCTATTATCTCCGATATGATGGCAGTGTGTACGGGATGCTTTATGGTATAGCGCATGTCATTGTCCGTCAGCATGATGCCAAGGGCCAGGTCCTCATCCTCGTAGCACACCTGTTGGATGGTGTTGCAGAGGGCCATGACCTTACCCTGGAAGTCATCTACGACGTTGTACTGGGTAAACAGGTGTTCCAGCCCCTCATAGACCTCATCTATGAGTTCAAATGGGGTATCGTTGTCCGGGTCTGCCAGGTGCCTTGCACGATTCAGCGGAGAAAAGCCTGCCGCATAGCCGAAAAAATTTGCCGGATTGTTCCCCATCAACTCCACAATACGCCGCAACTCATTTTTGTCCTTGATTACGTAGCCCTCCCTCAGCATCAGCTTGCCGTGTTGGTCGTACACTGGATATGTCAAAGGTTTGCCTATGGACAAATCGTCTTTGCCTATCAACCTTGCCTCCACTTAGTACCTGTCAAATTTTTGTCTGTTTATTTGCAACATAATCTAAACCAACGTAACCAGCGCGTATGAAACAAACTGCGCAGACAAATATACTTGCAAGAATTGAACCACCATATAACCAAAGACAAAACACACGGATAACGCATATGTACATGCAAAGGTGCAAGCAGACAATGGAGAGAGAGCGGTAAAATATTAAGGAGTTATGGTGGACACTTTGCGCAGATGGACTTAAATAGTGTTGTACTGAGATACCTGTCGCCTCTGTCTGGGAGTATGACGACAATGACGCCGTCTGTCATTTCCTGTGCCTTTTTGACGGCGACGTAGAGGGCGGCGCCACTGCTCATTCCCACAAAGATGCCCTCCTTCATGGCCAGCCATCTGGCGGTATTGTAGGCGTCGTCGTCGTTGACGATTCTCTTGTCGTCGAGTCTGGTGGGGTCGTAGATGCCCGGGACAATGGACTCGGACATGTTTTTCAGTCCCTGAATTTTGTGTCCCAGGACGGGCTCTACGCCTATAATTTCGATCGAGGAGTCATACTCCTTGAGTCTTTTGCTGACGCCCATCAGAGTACCCGTGGTGCCCATGCCGGCGATAAAAACGCTTATCTCACCGTTGGTTTGCTCGTAGACTTCCCTGCCTGTGGTTTCGTAGTGACTTCTGACGTTTGCGGGATTGTTGAACTGGTCTGGCATGAAGTAGGCATTTCTGTCCTGGTCGTATATTTTGTGAGCGAGTCTGATGGCACCATCGGTACCCTCATCCCCGGGACTAAGGACAAGCTCTGCACCGTAGACCATGAGGGTCATTCTGCGTTCAAGGCTAACGCACTCGGGCATCACGAGCTTGACCTTGTATCCCAGCGCTGCCCCTATCATGGCAAGTCCTATACCGGTGTTGCCGCTGGTAGGTTCAAGTATTACGTGGTGGTCTTTGAGCTTATGGCTCTGCTGCGCATCTCTGATCATGTAATAGGCAATCCGGTCCTTTACCGAGCCGCCAGGGTTATTGCCCTCGAGCTTTACGAGGAGTCTGACCTTTGGGTTTATGTCCAGACTACTGAGGCTCACCACGGGCGTCTGCCCTATGGCGTCAACTATGCCCATTGGTTGTACCATAGTTGGGTGTGCACTCCGCTCACAAATGGTTTTTTCTGCCTCACGGGGTTACTCACCAACCACTGTTTTTACGGCGAATTCCGGAGGCGACATGATGGCCTTTTTTACGGCGCACTGGTCGGCCACGCGGACTATGGCGTCATAGTATTTTTCCGGGAACCCCCTGGGCACGTGTATGTTTATAGACAGTTTGGCCATATATGGTTTTCCACTGGGGTCATTGGCGTACTCATGGTGTTGAGTCAGCGTAATGCCTTCGGTGGGGATACCGTTTTTCTGGCAGAAACTCAGCACATATATTCCGGCACACGTTCCCACTGAGGCCAGGAAGTACTTAAACGGCTCAGGGGCGCTGCCATCACCGCCATTTTTCACCGACTGATCGGTTGCTATCGTCATGCCATCGACTTCGGCATTTACACGCTTTCCACCGGGAAACGTAATCTTAATGTCCATTCTTACCCCTCTCTTACGCAGCGGCTATGGCAATTGTTTAGTGTGCCCCATGTATCAGGATCGGCATACAGTGAACACACACGGCCTTTTTCTGCGCCTCATGGTAGCACTCCAGATACACACGGTCCTTGTCCTCCGCGCCACACACAAAACACTTTATGTTTATACCTTCAGCAACCACTTATCTTAGTCCTCCTTATTAATTAGTTAAGTTCAATATACAGAAATAGTATACATTATTCTGCGATTAATTGCAACAGGATAATTTTTTACTGGGGGTTGCGTTTTTACATGTGGGATTGTACAATAAGTTCATGAGTGTAATAACGATACCAAAGGCCCTAAGAGACAAGCTCGGTGACGAGGGCACGGACGCCTTTATCAAGGTCATCAATGAGGCCGGTCTTGATACACGGAGAGACTTGGCGACGAAGGATGACATATCCAAGGTTAGAGATGATATTGCTATCATCAGGGGCGAACTGCTTTTACTTAAGTGGATGATGGGCATACTGATAGCTGGTGTTGTCTCTCTTGTTATGAGGGCCTTTTTCATGCACTAACCTAGTCGTTTCTGTTATCCTTCATGTCCAAGTTACACTGCCTGTAACTTGGCAGGTTTGACACCCTGTGATACTCTGTAGGTGGGCTTGGACACAGGATTTATTTGATGCAATGCGGAAATGCACCCCTTACTTCCACGGCATTATCGGTACGGTAATATGTGCTGTCTTTATGTCTATCTTCATAGGGGATGGTGCAGGCTTCTATCCCTGTTTGCTCATAGATACGTTTTGCCGCCTTACCTGTGGGGGCTGCAAGTATAACCTTTTGTGACTTAAACACCTCGATAATCTTTTTAAGCGTATAAGTCTTGCCTGTGCCAGGGGCACCGGTCAGAATAAATACCTTGTTTGCAAGTGCCTTGTTCAATGCCTCTTTTTGATCTTCCTCAAAACCGTCAACATTGACCTCAATCTCCTGGATATTGTCAATCTCTGAATCTGTTACGGCTTGCATGTTTTTCTCCTTATCTTTTATTCTTGATGGCATCCTCAAGTTTTTGTATGATGATGACCGCATTCTGCGACGTCAGGTCTTCAATGGTCTCTGCGTCGTAGGCAGACAGTCTTGTGCGTAACTGTTCCTCTGAGACGTTAAACATTTGAAGCAGTTCCTCTAACCTCTCCTTTTGTTCATCTGTGATGACACTGACAGACTTTGCAGCTCGATTAAGGCTATCCTTGCCAAATATTCTCTCAAAGAAAGCATACGATACCTCAAAGTCTCCTTTCGGCAACTTGTTACTTCGATCCTTGAGACATGTCCCGATGTGTCTGCCTGTCTCATCAAGATACAGACGAACAATCGTATCAAACATGTACGGCAAAGACTTTTCTCCGTCAAAAGTCTCACCAATGGCAACCATCATGGAGCCTTCTTTATACTTAGTTTTTTCTCTGGCCGTAACGATAACGTTCATATCAAGGGACATGAGCTTACGCAGGAAGCCTTTAAACTCTGATTTGATAGTTTGCCAGTCCTTGGGTTGCAGGTCGTAGAACTCGTACTTGTATCCCTTGCTTGTCTTGTTGAGGGTTATAAAGATGTCGCTCCACTTCTTTTGAAGCGAATCCCAAAACACGGTAATTGGATCAACTACAAGCGTTCTATAGTTGTGCTTACTTTTAAGCAGCCAATCCACAGCGGCTATTACTTCGTCGGGGGAATTTGATCGTAAGACGTCAAAACCCCAGCTATCGCCATACAGCGCCGTCCCTCCCTCGAAATCTATCACCACGGGATTGGGAAATTGTAACGCCAATGTTGTTTTCCCTGTTCCGCTATCCCCCCATAGAAAAAGTTTTACCCTGCGATCCAGTGTCGCCGCTCGTTTAAAGAACGGGTTTGGAACATAAGGGACAGTAGTCGGCTTCTTCTCTGTACTTTCCTTGGCTGACCTTGTTCTTGTTGTTGTGGCCAGTTTCTTTTCTGTGAAGTCCAGATTGACCTCGGTGTTTCCTTGAGACTGAAGGGGTATAACCTCTTGTTTTGTCTCTGTAACTTCTTGCTCAATAGGGACAGTCTTATTTAGTACCGGGTCCCACCTAAGTTTGATTTTTTTACCGTTATTCTCTTCCGGCAATGTAACATCTGTTCGCATGTTTTTCTCCTATTTCTTGCACATATCCCAATACCCACAAAACTTAGGACTGCAATGCCAGCCTGTGGGGTTAGGATAGAAATTTCCTTCGATGATCGCCATTACTATTTTTTCAATCAGTCCAAGTAACCATCGACATTCATCATTTGTACGTGTTGTCGATATTTGCACAGCCTTTCTGTTGTTGTGAAATGCGAAACCCCAGGGCATAAGCGGTAAGTTGCAGGTCTGTATCGATATCGTTTTGGGAAGGCGTCTTGCTGTAAGCCTTGTTATCAATAATAAGATTATCGGTAGTTACGACATCCCATATGCCTAACAGGTCAAATGGGAAATCATTTCCGAGGCTGATTAGGAATTTCTCTTCTACCAATGCAGGTTGTACTGTCGGTGCGATTTCTGCATGGTGTACCTTGACGATCTCGACACCTTGCTCTTTGAGTTTGTCTTGTGTGTGACCCTCATCAGAGACAACTTCCTCCAGTGCAAAGATTTCGTCAAACCTTTGAGAGAACGTATCCAGCATATCTGCAAGCGACATGTCTGTTTCAGAGAAGATTTTTTGTTTGTAGTTGACCTCTGCCGTCTCGTGAAAGGCACTCGATTGTTTCATGGCGCCCGACGGTGGCCGTTTAAGACCTTGCATATACCGGTATTCATATTGCCGTGGGCATTTAAGAAACATCGATATCTTTGAGTACGACAGATACGGTTTCTTTATGACCTCCGGCACGACCTCTTGTGTGTCAACTATATCTTGCATTGTTTCTCCTTTGCGCTATCTGTATCAGCATTCTGATTGATGCCTTATTTCCTATACCTATAAACAATAATCCCTTCATGTTCCCTCCAATGTTTTATTGTCGGCTAGGTCTCCCACCGGAGCGGGAGAGAGTCGGGCTGTCTGCGGTCGCTCTCCTTTCTCCGCCCGGCCTGTGGTGTTTGCTTTGCCGTTTAGTCTTCGGCTTCGGGGCCTTCTGTTTCCTTATCGCCTTCTACTTCTTCTATCGGCTCTTCTGTTGCCTCTACGACGTTTGTCTCTTCGCTCATGCTATCACCTCCTTTCTATGCCGCATAATTCCATACGGTATTCCACGGCCAACTCAGGAACCCTTTCCTGTTACGCTGACTTGCAAGGTACTGTCTTTTCCAACGACGGTAATTGTTTGTTATCTCCTTCGTGCAGCCCGGTATACTGCATCCGCACAATCTGTTCATGCCACTGCTTCCTTTACTTGTTCTTCTATCATTAAATGCCTCCTTTCGGGGGAGGGGTTGTCACCCTCGCCCCTGGTTTGATTGTTATATGTCGGGGCAGTACCCCATCTGTGACGCTATCATCTGTGCCTCCGGTGACAAGTCCCCGATTGCCAGATAGCCGTTGGTTAAACTCTCCACCTCTGACTCGATTACCTCCATCTCCGTCAGCCCGAGCGCCCTGGCTGTCTGGGCTATTGCTGTGGTCGGTGTTGCTATCGGTGCTGCTGTCATCGTCGTTGCCTTCTTTGTTGTCTCTGTCGTTTGTCTCATGGTTTTATCTTGGCGTAGAGATAAGAACATGTCAAGAGAAAAATTAGCTTTGTGGTAAGATTTTTCCCTTTCCTCAAAACCCGACACCACGTCTTGAGTTTACGGGTTGGTGGTGGGTGTGGTATAGTAGAGGTATGGAGACACGGGTATGGATATAATGGAAATAAAGTTTTCTGGAGAAGGTGTATCTCCGGAAACTCTAAAGATGGGGGAACTTGCCGATGTGTTGGAAGATTTTGATAAGTAATTAAGAATTTTAATTCTGTAGAATTCTACGGAATTAAAGTTGTTTCAAAAGCACCGAGGTTTAAACTTCTCATCGTTGAGTATCGTGACCGTATCGCCGCTCTGTCCGATAACAAACAGCCCTTTTTGATAAGCATATCGATCAACCCCTTTGTTTATGACAATGCCTGCTACGGCACCTATGACCTGCCGGTCAGCGTAAGTAGGAAATGCTTGTTTAAACTTGGACAGTCTGGTCAGGTGATCATTCACATCGTCTACCCCTAATGTACTCTTAACCTCTATTGCTACTACGTATTCACCATTAACAGCCAGGATATCTATTTCCATGTTAGCGTCTTCTTCGTCGCTTTCAGCGCCTTTAAAAATGTTTTTTAGAACAATCCCACGTTCCTTGAACATTTTCTTTGTTGCCGGTAAAACTAACCCTACCACAAAATTCCCCCATTTGCCAGTCAGTGCGTTCACGGTCTCCCGTGTTTCTCTAAGACCTGCGACTACATCTTTAAGCTCTTTTCCTCTTTCCTCAGAATCCTTCCTCATCCTCTCAAAGTCCTTCCCGATAGCCTCAAAGTCCTTCCCGATAGCCTCAAAGCCCATCATTACGTCTTCAAACGTCATGGTGTTACCTCCTGTAGCGTTTTTGCCTTTATTTCGTCCAGTATGGCCGGTATCGCCTCCAACGCCCATTGTGCCGTCTCCACCGATACCTCATTCCCATGTGAAGCCATATTCTCAAACTGTATATATACACGCAATACCTCAATTTGCGATGTATGAAGATACCGAATGTTTTGAAGTTCAAGAATTAGAGCGTTAAAGCTACACATCTCATTGTAAAATTGAGCCCTCTTATACTGCCTTAACATCTATCTCTTATAGTACACGCAACCCCATCACCGCTAAGAAAGGGTATTTTTCAGCTATCGACTTAAGATAATCAAGATAGGCTTCCTTGTCGGTCAGTTCCAAAGGTTTTCTTTCCATTAATTGCTCCTCTCTATACCCACTAAATTTTGTTCTCAACGCCGGTAGCGTTGCTTCTAATATACCTATATTATCATCCATGTCGCCTCCGTTTGTCAATGTTTGCGTTACCTCCTGCTTTGAGCTGTTTTACCGATAGGAAGTTGAGATGTTAATCGCAAGCTCGTTTTATTTTATTCTTCGTGGGGTTCGTTTGTTTTTAGCAAGACTTGTAATAATATCAAACAAAGGATTTGGTTCGCCATTGCTTGTTTGAACAAGTGGGAGCCATGTTTTTAACACATATTCCAGGACTTTGGGATCAGTTATTTTTGCACTCTTTAGGAAATCTAACATCTCCTGCTCCTGCGGAGTCTTGTGTACTGGCATCTCTTCAGGATTCATGTAAAACTCACGGTAGTCCTGTAGAGGTAGTGATACTATTCTTTGGTGGTTTTTCCTAATCAGGTATTTAATGCTGTTTTTAAAGATGGATTCTCACTTTCGTGGGAATGACATGGACTATTGAATAATGAGGGTTTAGTCTACATGCATCACTACTTGTACAGGACTACCCCTGAAAGAACATCATAGCAAGGCCAGACATGAACACGTTATGTATGGTGTATTTTACCTTGCCGGCTTGCCTGTAATCCTGTATCTTTTCCAGGATAGTGGAAAATACCTTCACTAAAGCTCCAAATGATAAATGCTTCTTTATCTTCATGTATACCGACCTAATTTTAGTTTGCAAGAAAAACAACAAATTAAACAGTATGGATAGCAAATCTTGCCTTGAAATCTGCTTTTCTTGGTGTATAAATTTAACATAATAATGGATAAAAAACATAGAGGCAAATTTTGTCATTCCATGTCTTTTCCTGGAACAAAATGCCAAACTTTTGGAGGCTAGTTGCAGGCAAAGGTGGAGAATCTTTACGAAAAATATTTTTTATGTCTACAGCAAAATACTTGTAAAAAGCCATTCTGCAAAATCACTGAGAATTGCTGCTGCTTTGTATCTTTCAGAAAATATCTTTGTTACTGCTTGCCTTTCGTTCCTCTTTAACGACATATAAACCTCCTGTAATGTTGTTATATGAGGTTTATTATAATTTCGTATAGATTTTTAAGTGAGGCAACGGGTATTGTTTCGTATAGATTTTAGATGAGGCAATTCGGGGGGTTGACAAAAATACCATCGTAGTTATAGACTAAACCATATTGACTATGATATTACTTCCCCTGTGGTTTCGACCCAGGGTACGAGGCATCGAAAGATGCCTCTGTGTTTTTATGCGTGTTTATGTATATATAGATGGTTTTAACCTTTATTACAGAGCCTTGAAGAACACAAGCTATAAGTGGCTTGATGTTAAAGATATGTGCAAAAGACTGTTAAAACCTGAAGATAACATTATTTCGATAAAGTATTTTACAGCTCTTGTAAATGGGATAAATGACCCAGGGCGCCCTATACGACAAAAAACTTATTTACGAGCGTTGCAGTCCTACATACCAGAAATAAAAATCTTTTATGGCTTTTTTTTGACAGACAAAAGAAAGTTGGTTTTACCAAAACCTATAGTTAAGCCTGCAAACATACAAAGACAATCCAATGTCACCAACTTAGAGTATATCCGTACAATTGAAATTAATGAGACAAAAGAAAAAGGCTCAAACGTAAATCTTGCGGTGCATTTATTAAATGACGCATGCCATGACAGATATGATTGTGCTGTGGTTATATCAAATGATAGTGATATAAAAGAAGCCTTGAATATTGTTAAAACTGAATTTAATAAACAGATAGGTTGGTTTATTCCTTATAATTGTACCCCTTCTGTAGAATTAAACAAAACGGCGGATTTCAGGAAAATGATTAGAAAGACAGTTTTAGCAAATAGTCAACTCCCTGACCCTATCCCAGGAACTAATTTATATAAACCCACCAAATGGTAAGGATATCTTTTAACCCGTATGATTTGTGCTTCCCAATTAAGCCCTAAAGATTCAACGATGGGTTTCATGGCAACATATACGTTGCCGTCCTGCTCGATTGCGGTTAGGGTGTCCTCATGAAAATTGACTTGGGTTATTGCTGGTAAGTTGTTTTGTACGTTCATAACGTACCTCCACGAGTTTTTGCATCTCCGGAATTAAAAATCCCGGCACTTGCAACTACCTCGTGAGTAGCCACCGCCTTACGGTTAGGTGGAGTGCCGGGCGTTTGAAGCCTCTTATAAACTAAAACTCCACTAATAAAGCCAGTGGACAGCTCACGAGTATTTCTTCCACTATTAAGATAACACGGGTGCGGGTTAGTTGTTAAGTGGGATTGACAAAAGCTTTTGAGAATACTATTATAGGCTTTGTTCCGTTCCTCTGTTGTACATGGTATTACCAAATTAGATTTGTCCCTAAATATGCCTGAAAGAACCATAAACACATCTATAAGCCACCATATGGACACGGCTTTTCGCTCGATGATACCTGTTGACTGATGCCGGTCTCTGTGATAATAGCTGTTTGTTTGATGCCTTCTGTTACTGTTGAATGGCTATTACTGTTTACCGTCTCTACCTTACTAAGGTAATCGGTTTCTTTTTCTAAATATTCTGCTATTGTTGCTTTATGCTCTTCCTGAATAGACAATGCAGCAATAACCTTACCCGCACGTATTGTGTTTTTGGTTAATAGCAATTCTGTCGGTATATTGAACACTTTTGCGATCTTAAACAATGTTTTTGTGTCCGGCTTTACATTTGTATCAGATATCAAGGCTATTGTACCCTGTTCTACCTCTGCAAACTTCTCAAGTTCTGCCTCATTCTTCATACCCTGTAAACTCATTAACATACGTATCCGCTGTGCTACATATAAATATTCCATATGTCCCCTCCTTACCATCATTTTTCTTAATGTGTCATCACCCTGCCGATAGTCTAACCGATGGCGGTACGGAAAATCCAGTTAAGTTTACTTCACATTACGAAATCAGCATGTGAACAAAACTTCATGTGGCGTTGAGGGGTAGGGGGACAGGGGGGGTTGACAAAGACTTTTTAGAAGACTACAATAAAATTAAGGTATCGTTTAATAAGGAGGTAAGATATGGCAGATGCAACTACAATAATAGACATGTTTAATGAGCTTTCTGATACAAAGAAATCGGAGGTAATTGATTTTATAAGATTCATGAAATATCAAGAGGCTAAAGATAGGATTTTAACCTCTAACCAAGAAGAGAGACTAACCTTTAACAGTGTTGAGGAGCTAATGCAGGCGATAGACGATGCAGATTAAGGCTACACCTGCTTTCTTAAAACAAGCCAACAAATTCCTTAAAAAGAATCCACAGTTACGAAAAGACTTTACAAAGACAATCAAAAACTTAACCTCTAATCCTTTTGACCAATCTCTAAAGACGCATAAACTATCAGGGGAGTTAAAAGATTTCTGGTCATGCCATGTAACTTACGACATAAGGATTAGATTCATCTTAAAGGCTAATATTATTGAGCTAATAGGCATAGGCAGCCATGATGAAATATATGATTGAGATTTTCAAGTGGACGTCCTTTTTCTCTGTAGCCCCTAGCTTGAGGCCAAGCATTTCATAGCACTTGTTGATGTCGGTCATATCACATCACCCTGCCGATAGGCTAACCGATGGCGGTACGGAAAATCCAGTGAAGTTTACTTCACATGTGGTGGATTGGGTGGGTGTTTTTTGGGTGCAGTGTCGTTATACCGTGGCACGAGGAAAAACAACGGTCTATGTCGGCCAAGGGGTGGGTGCTTTTTGGGCGCATTCCTGCATCGGGTGGGTGCAGTTTGCACCCAGTTTTGACACCCTGTGATACCGTATGACACCCTGTGATACTCTGTAGGTGGGCTTGGACACAGGATTTATTTGATGCAATGCGGACATGCACCCCTTATTTCCACGGCATTATCGGTACGGTAGAGATAGCGTTTTTGGGCGAACCTTCAACTATCTTGTCGCTATAGACGAGGTATACGAGCGTGTTGCGCTTCTTGTCATAGAAACGGACTACCTGGAGTTTCTTAAACAGTGCGGACGTCCGCTTTTCAAAGACATCTTCACCATCCTTCAGGGTGCCCTTAATCTTCACCGTGCCAATCTGACGACATGCTATGGAGGCATCCGAAGGGTTTTCGGCCAGTCCGACGGCGCCCTTCATTCCGCCAGTCTGCGCCCTGCTCAAATGGCACGTCACTCCCTCAACCTTTGGGTCGTCAAAGGCCTCTATGACTATCTTGTGATTAGGCGTAAGCAGGTTGAACTTTGTATCTACGCTGCCTATTTCCTCGGCACAAACCACCCCGATATTAATACTAATCATCGTAAACAGACACATTGCTACTACCACCAAAAACCTCATTGCAATACCTCCTTCAATCCATAAATCGTAATTCGTATCATTAATCTGAGTATAACACATATCTTGCGAATTCTGCTTGCCGTCAACGTAAATGGGACACATGCCAGAGTAAATAAATCGGCAACCGCACCTCAACGGGGTCTCCCACGCTTGACACAGGCGTCTCTGTATGCGGCAAAGCTGTTGCGCAGGGCAGCGGTCACCGGCCCGATGGGATATGTAACGTCATCAACTCTATGCACGGGCATGATCTCCATTGAGGTGTTTGTCACAAAGACCTCGCCGGCCCTGTACAAAGTGGCAGGAAAGTACTCCCCTTGTCGTGTTTCAATGCCCTCCTTCCTGGCCAGTTTCAGCACCAGCCCTCTGGTTACACCATCAAGGATGCCGCAACTCAATGAGGGCGTGTACAGAACGCTGTCCTTTGCAAAGAAGATGTTTGACACCGTACACTCCGATATATGACCACGGACATTCACCATCAGTGCCTCCTGGGCCATAGCGCCTTTGGCCTCAATCCTGGCGAGGATGTTGTTGAGGAAGTTCAACGACTTGATCCCAGGATTAATGGCAGTGGCGAGGTTTCTGTTCGTCTTAACAAGCGCTACCTTTATGGAGCTTTCGATGTGTGGTTTAAATGGGCGTGCCAACACTATTACCGTTGGTGTGCTGCACAGAGCCGGGTCGAGTCCCGGTTCGCCCACGCCCCTGGTCACGGTGACCCTGACGTATGCGTTGCTGAGGTTGTTGGCCTGCAACGTGGCATGGATGGCGGCGGTGAGGGCATCCTGTCCCAGACCGATATCCAGGCTGATATCCAGACCGATCAGCGACAGCGACCGATAAAGTCTCTTCAGGTGTTCCTCAAGCTCGAAGACCACGCCATCATAGACCCTCAGCGTCTCAAATACACCATCACCATACAAAAAACCGTGGTCAAGGATAGAGACAGTTGCACTCTCTATCGGCAACATCGCTCCGTTGAACCAAACCTTCATCCCTCTATATTAACAAAAAGTCATCGGTCATGTTAATATACTAAACATATGGAGTTGAAACATGAGAAAAGTTAAAGTTACAGCGGAATTAATACCGGCAGAGGAAGGTGGATACATAGTGTATTGCCCTGAACTGGATATTACAACAGAGGGAGATTCTATAGACGAGGCAATTGACATGCTCAAAGATGCGGCACAGGGATATATTGAGGTTGTTGGGGTTAATAACATTCCCTTCTTATCTGATTCGGTCATCAAAGAGGAACTGGAGTTATTTATAAATGGGTAAAGTGCCTCCCCTAAGCGGCAAAGAACTTTGCAGAGTACTTGAAAGAGAAGGGTTTAAATCAGTAAGACATACCGGTAGCCATAAAATATACCAGAAACCCACAGAGGATGGTACAATTACCATCCCGGTGCCAATCCACTCAAACAGGCCGCTTAGAAAAGGAACTTTATCGAATATTCTCAAAAAGGCCGGTATAACAAGCGAAAAGTTGTTATTGCTCTTATCTTTGCTTTTGGGGTAATTTAGACACCTTCCTTTTTTTCTCTAACCCGGTTATCTAAAGCCTGTGTACCATTAACAAAAAGTCACCGGTCATGTTAATATTCCTGTAGCATATGAAAACACCTGCTGAAGAAGATATAGCCAGGCTGGTCAGGGAACTAAACGACCACAGCTACAGATACCACGTCCTGGATGCACCGACAATCACGGACGCCCGGTACGACGACCTGTTTCACACGCTCCGGGGGCTTGAACAGACCTCCGGCATCATCCTTCCCGACTCCCCGACGCAGAGGGTTGGGGCGGCTCCGTCGGAGAAGTTCGGCAAGGTGACCCACAACGTGCCAATGCTTTCGCTGCAGGATACGTTTTCGTTTGACGAGGTGCGGGAGTTTGACCAACGCATCAGGCGTTTGCTGGACAACCCCGTTGCCGTCCAATACACCGTGGAGCCAAAGTACGACGGCCTTGCCATTGAGCTGACCTACCGCAATGGCCTCCTGTACAGGGCATCTACGCGCGGGGATGGCCATACCGGAGAGGACGTCACACTCAATATCAGGACGATCCGGTCAATCCCGCTGAGGCTCCTCACCGAAGACGTCCAGGAGATAGATGTCCGTGGCGAGGTCTTTATCAGCACGGCAGACTTTGATGCGCTCAACGCAGAGAGAGAGACCACCGGTGAATCACTCTTTGCCAACCCGCGCAATGCCGCAGCAGGCTCCATCAGGCAGTTGGACCCGGCGGTCACGGCCAAACGTAAGTTAAACGTTGCCTTCTACGGTATTGGTCTGCTCCGGGGGGCGGTGGAGATATCGTCGCAGAGTGCGCTGATGCAGTGGCTTGGGGGACAGCGGTTTGCAACACCGTTTATCTTTCGGCGGGTCGATGACATTGAGCAGGCCATCGAGGTCATAGCGCAGATAGGGCGTGAACGTGCCGACCTCCCGTTTGAGATTGACGGGGCCGTGATCAAGGTGGATGACTTTGCGTTGCGTGCACAGTTGGGGACAAAGACCCGTACACCGCGCTGGGCAATTGCGTACAAGTACAGGGGGGATCGGGGCGTGACGAAGGTGACATCCATAGAGGTGAGCGTTGGCCGGACGGGGATACTGACCCCTGTGGCGGTGCTGGAGCCGGTGCGTGTGGGGGGCGTGACCATGGCCAGGTGTTCGTTGCACAACTGGGACGAGGTCAATCGTAAGGACCTTCGCATTGGTGACACCGTGGTGGTTGAGCGTGCCGGGGATGTGATCCCGCACCTTGTTGCGGTTGACACGACCATGCGTGAGGCCGGGCGGGAGCCGTTTCCGCCGCCAACCGTTTGTCCGGAGTGCGGGGCGCACGTGGTGCAGGAAGAGGGGGCGGTGGCATGGCGGTGCATCAGGATAAACTGTCCTGCGCAGTTGCGTCAGAGGTTAATGCACTTTGTATGTCGCAATGCGTTGAACATCGACGGACTGGGTGAAAAAAACATCATCCTGTTGCACGAACACGGCCTGATAAAGAGCCTCACTGACGTCTTTTCACTGACCAAGGACGATCTTCTTAATTTGCCCAGGTTTGCCGAAAAGTCGGTGGTCAACCTCCTGGATGCCATCGAGGCCGCCAAGGAGACGACCCTTGCGCGTGTCATCTACGCACTTGGCATCCCGCACACGGGCACGTTTGTATCAAAGCTCCTGGCCGAACACTTCAGCGCAATCGATGACCTCTACCACGTAACGGTCACTCAGTTGCTATCCATTGACCAGGTGGGTGAAAAGATCGCACACAGCATCAGCGGATTTTTCAGCGACGACGAAAACATCAGGACGCTTGATGCGCTCAAGTCGCTGGGGCTGCGGATATCCAACCCCGACCACACCGCACAGCACTCCAGGCCGGCAATCCTGAGCGGTCTGACATTTGTGATAACGGGCACCCTGCCGGTAGGGCGCAGGGAGGTTGAGGAGTTGATCGCTGCAAACGGCGGCAAGTGTCTGGCAGCGGTATCAAAGGCCGTCAGTTATCTAATTGCCGGTGCCGGCGTCGGTTCAAAGCTCGAAAAAGCAAGAAAGCTCGGCGTCAGGATCATCTCCTATGAAGAATTCCTGGCGATGTTAAGTCCCCTCAAAAGTGTATTGACAAAGTAATCCCTGTTATCAGGCTACTTCACATTGTCTACTCCGCACTGCAAACGTCTGCTCGCTTCGTCATATGCGTTCAAGGCAATCATGAAGCCTGCCCAGTTCCCTCAAGACCTTAGCACGGTCATATCGGGCTACGGCATTCATCTGGAATAAGGCCACCGCTTCGTCATATGCGCTCAAGGCATAGTCTATCCTGTCCAGTTCCCTCAAGACCTCTGCACGGCCACAGCGGGCTGCTGCATCATTTGGGAATAGAGCCACCGTTTCGTCATATGCACTCAAGGCGTCGTCTATTCTGTCCAGTTCCCTCAAGACCTCCGCACGGCCATTTCGGGTCGTTGGATCATCCGGGAACAGCGCCACCGCTTCGTCATATGCGCTCAAGGCATAGTCTATCCTGTCCAGTTCCCTCAAGACCTCTGCACGGCCACAGTGGGCTGCTGCATCATTTGGGAACAGCGTCACCACTTCGTCATATGCGTTCAAGGCTTCAGGAAGTCTGCCCAGTTCCCTCAAGACCTCCGCACGGCCATTTCGGGGGGAACAGCGCCACCGCTTCGTCATATGCACTCAAGGCATAGTCTATCCTGTCCAGTTCCCTCAAGACCTCTGCACGGCCACAGCGGGCTGCTGCATCATTTGGGAATAGCGCCACCGCTTCGTCATATGCGCTCAAGGCTTCAGGAAGTCTGCCCAGTTCCCTCAAGACCTCCGCACGGCCACAGCAGACTGCTGCATCATTTTGGGATAAGGCTACCGTTTTGTCATATATGCTCAAGGTCTTTTCAAAAATATCCTTAATTTCAAAAAGTTTAGACTGTAAAGCCCAAATAACCGCATATTTTATATACGGAAGAGTTGCATAATCAAGCAACCTCTCTGCCATTCCCCATTTATGGATACGCATTGCATGAATAGCAAGATTACAATAAGTCATGACCAGGTACTGACTCCCTCCATTATTGAGATTGTAATAGCTTACATCGTAAAGACATCGTTCAAGGTTCTTGCTGTTTTTTTGCGATATGAGCTGTTTTATAGCATTTATTTTTTCATCAACGATATCTTTAACTTCACGTCGATAAATATTTCGATTTATATACTGTAGCGTATTGTCCTTATAATTCTTTATCAGTGCTTCAATCGGGTCGATATCATCAACCGCATCACCCACTGCACCTGCCTTGACCACCGGGATGAGGGCAGCCCTCATGTCATACAGCAAGACCACAATACCCTTGACCTGTTCATTCAATTTCCTGTTTTTGCGAACACTTGAAATCATATCGTCAATGACGCTAATGTCACGAGTCATCACGGCATACACGAAGTCGGCAAATATACCGTTTATAAACAAGACCCCTTCGGCGTGTTTAACCTCATCCTCACCGTCTATCCTGCGGGCGGCAACGTCATCCCAGATAGCACGCACCTGCCCGATGACAGGCTGTGAGCGCAAGACCTCTTCATATACTGATAGCGTCAACATGGCCCCCATGCGCCTTGATATCTCTATTGCCCGGTCTATATCGGTATCCGCCGGCAGGAGGCAAGACATAAGCCGCTTCCTGGCAAACGATAAACTGTCCTTGTTGGCAAGTATCTCTTGGGCCCTTCTTATCGCTTTCTCTTTTAAATCAACCTTATGCTCAACGTCCATCCCGATTATCAAAAAGGTCATCGCATTAAAGGCTGCACTCCGAAAAGACAGCTCATTCCTCAGTGTTTCAAGCGTAGTGTCGGCATACAGGATATGCTCATAGTCGCCGGCAACGCCAAAAAACAGCGAATAATCATGCCTGTCACACTCAACAGGTTTATTGTCCTTCTTGTTGTGTATGAGAAATAACTTACCGTTTTCCTTATATATGGCCTTCCCTAACTGGCCAGATATATATACTTCCGTAATCATCTCTCACTCCATTGCTTGCCTTTTATTTCAAGTTTATCTTTCACTGCTGACCACAATATATCCTCGTCTGGATCCGCCGGGGGCGGACCATACACTTTATCTACAGCCTCGTTCCTAAAGCCATCATATATGTGTACTTCTATAAAGTCATACTTATTCCTGCGTTCTCTGTTTACTACTAATATGTTAGCATATTCTAAATCAGTAAAGCTATTCTGGAGTTTATGGGCAAGCTTTGCAACAGCTAACTTGTGTCTGTCTGCCCATAATGCCCTGTATCCAGGAGGTATTTCGGTGTGTTCAGCAAGATTGTGTCTCTCTGTAAATTTAAACGAATCTTCTTCAAGAAGCGTAGTCCTTGTACTAATCTCCTTGTCAGACAGACAAATTGTGTAATTGCCATATTTCTTAACCCCGGTGCCATCAATGGAAATTGCAGCATAGCAGATATCACTACCATCTACACCGAAAAGCATTTTGTCCACCTTTCTTCTGAGCATATCCTGTTCAGCCTCTAATGGCCTCATCTCTCCTGCATTCACACGTCTGGCATATGGTAAGTATTTATCATCCTTCGTTGTTATAAAGCTGTGTAAACCTTCAAGCTCCATGTTAATCACAGCAAAGGACTTTTTAAGATGCCCTTCAAATATCATTGCGTTATCGTATGTGTCATTATTCTTTGCCGTCTGAAGAGCCTCGTCATATCTCCGCTGCAGGGCGTCCTGTTCGGTAGTCCGCTGTGCCTCCCTTACGTTTACGGGAGCAAGGGTTGTTTTGCAATCCGGACAATTTCTATCATCAGTAATTATGTCCCTTCCACAGTTAGGACATCTGTAGTGCTCCGTGCCTGTTGCCCCCATGTAACCTCCAAATTTAAAACTCGTTACCAATCTCAGTATTGAAACTCATAGTTCGCAATATTATACACATATCATCAAGCCCCCTTCGTATATGGCCTTCCCTAACTGACCCGATATGTAAGCCTCTGTAATCATCGCCCGAACCATCAAAGCTTGTCACTACTCCCCGTCTGTTGGCATAGGGAATGGCTGTTTATGGTGCTTCCTTAACACCCACACTTTCCATTTAGTTCCATCTACAGACAGCGTGGTATCTTTATAGTCGGAGTGATCATGATGCCAGTTGCTATCGTCTCCACCTATGCGAACGTATAGTTGGCCCAAATTGCCTTCGATCATTGCTGCATAGACACCGTTTTGGCAGGCATTGTTTTGGATGTGGAGCTTGCTGCCGGAGTGGACACCTGCTTCCTTGCGTGCGTTAATCAGTTGCTTGATTTTATTCTGCAGGGCGTCGCCTGAGTTAAAGTAGTGTTGCCAATGAACAGTTGGTATGCCAGGGTGCGTGAGAATATAGACATAGCCTTTTTCAATATTAGTGTTTTTTACACCGGTTTTGCTGCAGAGAGTGACAGCCTTATTTTTCCATGGTATTCCGTCGGTTGTATCACCAATCAGACCAGGCGCCTTATACCGTTTTTCCTTAGGAGCAGGCACCTTATCCGGTTCTTCTTCTATGTACAGTTTAAGACAATCTGTCATATTCGTTAAAATGTTACGTGTCTTGATATCAAAGATGCAACTGGCAGTTTCGATGTCCCAAGAGGGTGTTGCTGTTTTCCAGACCATATCACGGTGTTTGTCCTGTTCATTGTTATCGTACTCCAGTACGGAAAACGTTGGACGGGTTTTCTCGTTGTAGATTGCTATTTTTTCAGGAGTACTTCCTTGTTCCATTTTGTAGCACCACCCTCGGTATCCCATTGACTGCAAATGTAGCAGGTATTTGATAATATCGGTATCACTAGGAGGCTGCAGTTGCGTGTTGGCATAGTCTTTAAGTACAATGTCCGCTATTGGTTCAATCCCGTTTTCAAATAGTTTTTTTAAAATAGTTTTGTAATTCTCAAAATATTTGATATACTTAATATATTTATTATCGTTGTAAGCTCTTACGGCACTGTAATCTAATGACATTTGCAGCCATATCAGGTCAAACCGCCCATTCTTTAATGCTTCCAATTTATCATTGATAGAACATATTGTAGGACATTGGATCATTACCCTGCCATCGTCAAATCCTGAGTTTATACTTTTTTCTGGTTGCGGGTGGTAGTTTTTGGGATCATAGAGCTTATCCTTTTGAGTTCTTTCTCTGCTTATCGTGATCATTTGCTCAATCTGTTTGGTGTTTATCATAAATCTTTCCAGGGCTGCGTAAAAATGATAGAGACTGTCGTTAAAATCATCGTTTAAATAGTACATTGTTTCGATTATGTTTTTGTATGACTTTCTTTCGCTGTGGGTTTCAATTGCACACAAGCAGTGATATCTGGCCATTTCATATTGATATCTGGGATTTATAGTCTCCATTTCCGACATACCGATAAGTTTTTCAAGAGTTTTTTCAATACCCTTGTCATAATCTTTGTAGGCGGTATAGTAATCACACCAAATGGCAAGTTTCAGGTGAGCCGAAGCTATATCTGAATGGGTTCTATCATAAGAGAAGCCATAGGTTTTACATATTTTAATGACTTCACGCAGACAGAAAATAGAATCAGTTATTAAAAATTCTATGACAAATTCAGGGGATATAGTCTGAGGATAAGGTAAATCAAAAGTATTTCTTATTATTTCTTTCCGGTTATGCTTAATTTCATCAATCAGTTCACGAAACTTTATTGCTGCATTGTATGAAATTTTATTTATTGGATCATAATAATTTCCAATGAGTCTGTATGTTGAATCAAGACTAGTTGTATCACCGGTTAAATCAGCAAAGAGTTTTTCATTCATATTTACTTTAAAGTTAAGTTCTATAATTCTGTTTCTCATTGTATAGATGGTTGTATATGGCGAGATAAAATTGTCTTTTAATTTGACATCAGAGCACTTACACTTTAGCTTGATTTCGCTATAGCTGATTAGAATTTCCCGAATATCTCCGGATAAAGAAATATTGTTATAATCCGTTATGTCATTTGAGGTTTCAAGAATTTTTTCGATTTTTTCTATTTCCAATCTGTGAACGTTTTCATATGATCTGTAGATACCCTGAATGATTCTCTTAATTATTGTTTTTCCTATCATATATATCAAGTTGTTGCTGCATGTTATTATAGGGGTTTCTCGTTCACTAGGGGTTTCGCATTGTGTATTGAGGCATTGTTTTATCAAATGTAAAATCTTGGCAAACTGAAAGGAATAATCTTTGTGCATTCTCCCGGTTATAAAAAACAAAGCAGAGGCACAATAAAAAACTAACACACGGTACAGGCCATTTCCATCCTTATCGTAATAATCAGCAATAAAAGAGTTAAGAGTGTCTACATTGTTAGCAATATTGTCTTCTTGTGTGCTTTCCAGAAATTTAACGAGAGCAACATTGTCAATATGTTTGGGTTTTACACATGAGAGAAATGTATCTCCCATGTTTGACAATATATTGCCTATGGCGTTTGATGCGATAACATTTTTTTGTGAAAAATCAGCAGAATCGTCCCTGACAATCGTAGTCAGCATTTTCGGAAGATATTCTTTCGCATCCAATACGTCTCCTGTTATTTGTATCCCAAGGTGATCTCTGCACAGCACCTTCAGACTTCTTATGTAGTAATCACA
The DNA here is from genome assembly GCF_000714715.1 of Candidatus Magnetobacterium casense. GTDB lineage: Bacteria > Nitrospirota > Thermodesulfovibrionia > Thermodesulfovibrionales > Magnetobacteriaceae > Magnetobacterium > Magnetobacterium casense. Next base: position 33,160 of record NZ_JMFO01000004.1, on the reverse strand, counting down.
GGCTCGACATGGATATCTGATTTTCTTGATATCTGTAGGGTTTAAAGGTAATAAGGCATTTAGACAAAACTTTCTTTTCATGCAAGATGGAATTCTTTGTAACTCTAAGCTATTATCTAATGTAGCAGAGTCATTGCCTGGAATTACCCCGTTTTTATAATATAGAATATCTCCAAGTTTACAAAAGAACTCTGACTCTATGATAAATTTTTCTGAAAAGTTTTTACCTATGAGCTTGTTGTGTTCCTCCTCAATCCTGACAAGATCGCTGAAGGTAATTCCATTTAAGCCTTTCTTTTCAATAATTTGCAGTTTAGCCAGTAATGGTTGGTAAAGATGGCGTTTATTTTCAAAAAGAGATATAGGAGAGTTTGGTTGATTATACACAACTTTGTCTTTATAGTCAAGAATTATAGATGTGGTTTTCCCATACGTAGTAAAAGCAGAATTAAAAGATTTTGCTTTTTCATATGCAAGACCAAGTAACATCATAGCCCTGATATAGATGTAAAATGTTGAAACATCCATTTTTTCTACTTCACTGATAGTGCTTAATTGTTGTATAGATTCCAGTAGCTCGACTATTGCATCATGATACTCTTCATCATAAAAATGCAGTTCTCCCAAGATCATACGAACAAAGCTAATAGATTTAATAACTAAAATGCTTTCTGGAGCAAAGGAATCGGCATATTTTTTTTCCAAGTCCATCTGATATGCCTTATAATGCCTTTTTAACGCAATTGACTCATCCAGGGTAAAGTTGAAGGCAGCAGACTCTCTTTCTGATATCTTTGACAGATATGAAATTTCATCTGCCGTCTTTTTAATAAATCTGAAGTGGTATGGGCCACTTAATATCTCATGGATATTGTTTTTGGATAAAAACTGCATAATTCTCTCTATATGTTCTCTCAATTCAGGCGCCTTGTTGATATCCAGTATCTCCGGAGTTACCTCAAGACTTCTCCATGTAAAGGCATGTCTGTGATACTTGTAGATATGATCAACTATAAATGACGTTGAAACCAGAATCTTATCACCAAAGTCCTTTATTGCCCTCTCTATGGCGAGAATAACAGGGGTGGCAATATATGAAACCAATCCCAACGTATACTGATCAAAAAATCCAAATTCCAGGTACAAATTATTAGAATTCCTGGCTACGCACAAGTTATCAGATTTTTTTAACTCTCTTTTATCAGCTTGTACAACGTGTTTTTCAAAATAACGTGTCAGCTTTTTGGGTGAACCGTTACTTCTATATGTCAGATAGGTTATAAAATTGTTGACGGTTACGAGTAACTTTTCAATTTTCAACTTTTTGATCTGATATTCTTCAGGTTTGTTTCTATCGATTTTAAATATCTCATCCTGCAAATACCCACGGTAGGTTTTAATTGAGTATTCACTGGAAGTTTTTTCTATATAGAAGTTTGGGATAAGATATTTACAGACATACTGTTCCGTCATGTTTGTGATATCATGCAATTTGTGCTCGGTTGAGTCAGTCAAAAAACTGTTTACATAAATAACGTCATGGAAAATACTACCCATAAAATAGTTCCTGTCAGATACATCGGCAAGTGAGGCATCATACATTTCCCTGCCGGCAATGAATATGAATTTAGCCTTTGCCGTGGTAAGAAAATACTTGAGATTTGACAATATCTTAAGTATGACCTGCTGACGTTTTCTGGTCTCATGATTAGAAAATGGCATACCATCACCACCGGTTGACGTCAGCACTTCTTCTTTTTCCAGTATATTTAACTGTGGCTCTATCTTGTCTAATTCATCAAATACGAAAATAAATTGAGGTCGCTTAATCAACCTGGGAATAGCGTCTATTTCGTTTAAAATATCTATAAGCTGCTTTTCAATTTCCCGAGCATCCGCTCTTGGGTACATCTTGTTTTGTTTTCCAAACATTCTGAAAAATGAAGCCCTGTACTTTCCTACCGCGGCTTCAGCCCCGCTTTCTCTTGTAACCTGTGCATTGATACTGTCGTTTAGCTCCGTTATGTTTTTACGGACACTACCAAACGTACTGAAACCAAACAACTTGTATCTGAAAATAACAGTGCCAAGAAACCACAGTAAAATGAAATATCCGATAAACAGGTAATCTACTTGGTGAGGAAAGAATTGATATCGTTTGTGAATAATAATAAAATGCTTGTATATTAGTTCATTAATTATAACCCATAATGGTTGAATACTAAGAATATCTACCGTTTTACAATATAAAGCATTAATAAACATATCGATGGCATTGGTTATCTTTTGGATTTCATTTCTCTCTGTTGTCTTACTTCCGATTTTAGTGTTTATTTTTATGCTGCTTGTAATTTCTACTTGCCCTCCAGATATAGATAGGTTGTCTGTTGTGCTTCTTGTTTCTTCTTGGTTTTTGTGTCTTGCATCATAGAATATATTATTTTCTAATCCATATTTATTCAACATACCGTCTTTATAGTTTTTTGTTTCATGGAAAATTGATATGTATTTCTCATAAATATTCTTATCTGTTTCATTGAGTAAAGTTGTTTTAAAATTACTTTGATTGTCATTGTTCAACATGAAAAGTGCCTGACTTGGAAAATATCTTACCAATCCACTCTTTATTTTTATCACATTATTGACGTAGATTATTGGTGGAATCAAATATATAATACTCAATATAGTGTAAATAATTAGTATCTTGAATAATAAACTTGGCATATCCGGCAAGGGAAATCGCAGTCTAATACTTGAAAATTCATTAAACTGAATTATAATATTTTTTGCTATCAGCCTCAAAATATCAATCTCTTTTAAATTATCATGTCCCAGATTAATTTTTACATATATCCGATGACTGTAATTAGAGCGTTTATTGATAAAACTCATAAAAGCAGACCAAATATTATCCCAAACATATTCCACTTTTTGTATAAAAGTGGATTCTTTCTTAAAGCTCATTAGCATTTGTAATACGAATTTTGCTATTATTGATAGCAAAACGACTATTAAATACACGTGCAATGCAAAATTGTAATCAGAAATATTTTCTAACGAAACAGAAGATTGAAATGTCGATTCATAAAAACGATAAAAAGGAAATATCACAAAAGTCGAACAGTATCGCAACATTAAAACTATCAAAAAGTCATGAATAGCTATTTTAAGTTTAAATTTTGAAGTTTCTTCTTTAGAAATTGTAGTAATATTTCTCAAATGAACCAAAAATAAATCTACTTTCCAGGAAGACTTATTTTTTGACAAATTATTCATTGTCAGGGCATTGCGATAAAGATAAAAGGCCAACAATACTATCAGGGCTGAATTTATAGATATAGTAACCCAATTTATCTCTATCAGCGGTAAAAAAAGCAGCAACAACATGATTCTAAAGTACCTTGCTGCTACATTGCCACTTCTTCCGGCGGTTGTTACGTTGGCAATAACATTATTTACCAGACTTGTCTTGCCCATGCCCCTGAAACCGGTAACCAGGTATGCCCCGGACTTTGACTCATCGTTGGTGAGAAGGCTTGTTAACCTATCTATTAACCGCTTGCGGCCTATAAATCTGCTGTCTGCGTTATCTACCTCCGATGGGCCATGAAAAAACGCATAACCATTCAGCTCAAGGTATATTCTCTTGATCTTCGACGAGTGCTCCGATAACGTCTCCATCTGTTTTTTTATTGTATCTTCTGCCCTTTCATCCATACGATAGCAAGTATAAATGATATGAAAAATAAAATCCAGTGAATTTTAATTCACATATTGAAATTGTTATATGTATTAGGTACCAATGCATTGAAACAATGTCCCGCCGATAAATGTTAGAATATAGACATTGCAACCATATCTTAATCTTAACAAGAGAAACGGAGGACAACAGTGAACAGCTTGAAGGGGTCACAGACCGAAAAGAACCTGCTGGCAGCCTTTGCCGGTGAGTCTCAGGCACGCAACCGCTACACCTATTTTGCCAAGGTGGCCAAGAAGGAGGGCTACGAGCAGATATCGGCCATCTTTCTCGAAACGGCAGACCACGAACAGGTACACGCCAAGAAGTTTTTCAGGTTCCTCGAAGGGGGCGACGTCGAAATGACCGCCACCTATCCCGCCGGTATAATCGGCAAGACCGTGGATAACCTCAGGCAGGCCGCAGAGGGCGAACTCCACGAACACTCAACGCTATACCCGTCCTTTGCACAGACCGCACAAGAGGAAGGGTTCAAGGAGGTGGCCGCAGCCTTCAGGGCAATATCAATCGTGGAGACCTACCACGAACGCAGATATCGCAAGCTCCTGGCAAACATACAAAACAACGAGGTCTTCACGCGCCAGGAAAAGGTTAAGTGGAAGTGCCGTCACTGTGGCTTCGTCGTTGAGGGAAAAACTGCCCCCGAACGGTGCGCAGCCTGCGACCACCCAACGGCACACTTCGAAATTCTGGCCGAAAACTACTAACCCACTCCGCACTACAACGATGAGTGACGACCACAGTCAGTCCGACGAGTTGCAGAGGCTGTACCGGCAAAAGATGGCCTTGGAGGACTATATCTTCAGCCACATCCGCCGTGGCGACAGGATATTTATCGGCACTGGCTGCGGGGAACCTCAGCACCTGCTGCGGGCCTTTGTCGGGTACGTCGGGGGACACCCAAAGGCGTTCTTTGACACCGAACTGTTTCAGGTCTGGAGCCTCGGCGTGGCCCCCTATGCCGATGAGAGGTTCAGGGCCAACTTCCGCCACAACTCGTTCTTTGTCGGCAACAACACGCGCAATGCCGTCAACACCGGTCTGGCCGATTATACGCCCGTGTTTTTGTCCCAGACACCCAAGCTCTTTTACCGGAGGCTCGTCCCCATTGACGTTGCGCTCGTTCAGACCTCCCACATGGACAGACACGGCTTTCTGAGCCTCGGCATAAGCGTCGATATCGTCAAGGCCGCCGTGGAATCGGCCAGACTTGTCATCGCCCAGGTCAACGCCAACATGCCCAGGATACACGGCGACGGATTCATACACATCAGGGACGTTGACTTTGTCATCCACGCCGACGAACCCCTCCTCCAGTACAAGTCCGATGCCGAGGATGACATCGTGCAGGCAATTGGCAGGTACGTCAGCGCCCTGGTACAGGATGGCGACACCATACAGGTGGGCTACGGCAGCATCCCCAATGCAGTGTTGGTCAACCTCGCCGGTAAAAAACACCTCGGCGTACACACGGAACTCCTCTCCGACGGTCTGGTGCAGTTGATAAGGCAGGGCGTCATAGACAACTCAAAAAAGACCCTCAATCACTACAAGACCGTGGCCTCCTTCTGCATGGGCAGCAACTCAACCTACGAGTTTCTAAACGACAACCCCGCCGTTGAGTTCCGCACCATAGACTACACCAATGACCCGATGGTCATTGCCCGACACGACAACATGACGGCCATCAACAGCGCACTGCAGATAGACCTCACCGGTCAGGCCTCTGCCGAGTCCATTGGACGGGTGTTCTACAGCGGCATCGGCGGACAGGCAGACTTCATGCGCGGGGCGATCATGGCCAAAAACGGCAAGACCATCCTGACCCTCCAGTCCACGGCACAAGAGGGGCAGATATCGAGGATTGTGCCGTTTCTGAATGAGGGAGCCGGGGTCACGCTCAACCGTGGCGACGTCCACTATGTCGTAACCGAGTACGGGATTGCCTACCTTTACGGGAAAAACATCCGGCAACGTGCCATGGAACTGATTGCCATTGCCCACCCGCACTTCCGGGCACAACTGATCGAAGAGGCCAGGGCACTCAACATCATCTACCATGACCAGGTCTACATACACACGGATAGGGCACCGGAGCAGGGACAATTGCAGGTGCGCAGGACCACCTCCAAGGGGGTTGACGTCCTCCTGCGTCCGGTGCGGATCAGCGATGAGGCGCTGTTGAAGGATTTCTTTTACAGTCTCTCCGACGAAACCCTCTACAGGCGGTTTATATCCGTCCGCAAGGACATGCCGCATGAGCGGTTGCAGAAGTATCTGACGGCGGATTACGTCAGAGTGGTGATTATCCTTGCAGTGCTCCCCAACGGGAGACATTTGGCAGAGACAGGCGAGTTTGTAGTCGGAATGGGGCAGTATGAGGTCAACGGCAGCACCCACTTTGCCGACGTGGCATTAGTTATCAGGGATGATTATCAGGGCAAGGGGATTGGGCGGGTATTGCTGGACCACCTGAGCGTTATAGCCAGACAACAGGGTCTGCTGGGCTTTACGGCAGAGACGCTCGCACACAACCGCTCAATGATCAGGTTGTTTGAGGGCATGGACTTTGACACGGAAATGCACCACGATGATAACATGTACGCCATCAAGATGGCATTTAAGCGGTAGATTGCCCTCGCAACTGGTAGGCCTCCATGGCTGCATCATAGATGACCGCAAAGAACTCCTCATCGCTGAACGGTTTTATAATGTGCCGCTTGATGCCAAGCTCCTTGACTCGTCTCATAAGCGGGCCATCGTTGATTGCACTCAGTGCGACGACAGGCGTACCGGGTTTTAGCTCAAGGATATTTCGGACCATTTCGAGGCCATCCATTACGGGCATCAGGATGTCGGTTATTACGATGTCTATGTCATGCTTTTTGAACAACGCGAGCCCTTTCTCACCATTTGAGGCCATGTAAATCCGATCGAACCGACGTTTGAGCACGAGCCTCAGACTCTCCATAATGATGAGTTCATCCTCAACGCAAAGCACCGTTATCTCTTTCTTTAATAACCCCGTATCTATCTCACAACCCATAAAGATATTATAGCACATATCATCGGAATAATAAAAGACAACGATTGCCTCATCTAAAATCTATACGAAACAACACCCGCTGCCTCGCATAAAATCTATGCTAAATTGTAATACACCTCAAATAACACCACTATAGGAGGCAGATATGTTGTCAGAGATGAGAGGGTATCACTGCATACAAGTGTGGCCATATTACTCAAACGTAGTAACAGTGCCACATTAGACAATTAGTACGGCTCAGGCATTACCCTGCAGGTACAATCTCAACTGGGCTACCGAAACGGATTGCTTGATACGCTCCCTGAACTCATCCAGTCTGTCTATCTTATCAATTCCCCTGACCATTCCCATAAGTTCAAGTCCCTCAGGGCCATACTTGATTTCAAGCATATCTTCTATCCCTTCCATTCTGCCTTCCATTCTGCCTTTGAGTTCACCTTCCATTCTGCCTTTGAGTTCACCTTCCATTCTGCCTTCCATTCTGCCTTTGAGTTCACCCTTTACGAAGACATCCTTAAAGATTTCGTACTCATCCAGATCAATTGTTATCGGCATGTTCAGTACCTCCTGTTTTACTTTATAGGCCAAATTTCCTAAGCCTGAAAGATATAGCAATTTTCTGATATAGTTCTCCATTTCCCTGTGCGATAGCAGGGAAAATTTACCAAGTATCCTCCTGATGGTGGCATCTGTATCTTTGGTTTTGCACAGAATAGCTAGCACGTTATCATTGGGGTTATTGCTGTCAATGAGCGGATCGCCGTCAAGATTGTGTATGTCTATCAATCTGTAGGCATACGTGGTTAATCCAGAGGCTATACTATGTTTCATGTTCAACGGCTTATTGCCAACATATAAGACGATTTGTATCGGTAACCTCTTGTGTTGGTTGTATATAAACGCAGAATAGAGATACATGCGCCCTAACATCGTGGCATCATTTGTCGATTGTATCTCTATATGGATTATCTCACCATCGGGTGCCTCAATTACGATATCGGCCTCTCTCAACTGAATATCAGGGAATTGAACGTCTATGAATTTGCCTGTTTCATACCCCGTCAGCAACTTCAAAAATGCCCCTGGCACATCTTTTATGATGTCCTTTAGTGCTATGTCAAACTTCTGGTGCATATTGTATAATAACAACCCCTGACTGTCTCTGTCAATATTTCGAATTGCCTTGTCTGAAAACGGATAGGGCACCGGAGCAGGGACAATTGCAGGTGCGCAGGAATCCACGTCTTTAAACTTAACACAGACACTCCAGGGTGTAATCATCCTTTATGTTTGCAATGACGGTGTTTCTGCCCAGTCGTTTGGCCTCATAGAGCATTGCGTCGGCCTCGCAGACGATTGAGTCCCGGTCGGAGCATTCCCGCAACTCGGCAACACCGAAACTCGACGTGATCGCTATGACATTGCCACAGATATCAAAGCGGTTGTGCTCGATACTCTGTCTCAACCTTTCGGCAATCTCTATGGCCTCCTTCAGCGGCGTATAGGGCAGGACGATCAGAAACTCCTCTCCGCCAAAGCGCGCCACGTAATCGCTCTTGCGTATTGCGGCTCCTACGATCCGTGAGACCTCCTGCAGCACCACGTCTCCGACAAAGTGACCGTAGGTGTCATTTACACGCTTGAAATGGTCAATGTCGTACATGATAATCGACAACCCCGTGTTATGCCGCCTTGCGTTGGCTATGTCGTGTTCGATGAACTTGTACAGCGCCCGCCTGTTCAGAAGACCGGTCAGGGGGTCAATGGTTGCCGCAATCTCCATCTCTCTGAGGTTCATGCTGTTGTTTAACGACACCCCGATTGACTTTGCAACGATATTTATAATTTCATCGTGATATTTAAACAGGCCTCGTCGGGGGATTACATACATTCTGGCCATGCACTTTTCGTTGGTGATTAGATACGACAGGACGTCATCGACATTAATACCGTCAATTTCTTGACTCCCTGTCGGATTTTCGGGATAAAAGTATTGGAATTCATACCTTGCGGGTTGCTCGCCAAAGTCGCGTTTTACGATGACCAGGAGTAGCTCCCTGTAACGGCGCGGGTCAACCCATATGTCTGTAAATTCCCCATTTCTTATTACAAAGCCGAAGAGTTCGTAGTCGAGGATATCCTTCAGGCACCTCGATGCCTCATAGAGGATGCCGCCAACGTTGGTTGTCTTGTTTATGTTGAGGATGTACTGGCTCAGGGTGTTGTAGTCCAGTCCCCTTGCCATCATATATGCCTTTTTGAATGTGTTGATCGTATACTTTATCATACTGCTCAAACCTGACATGTGATACCTCCTTCATTCAAGCGTAAGATTAAACCTGCATTTATCGTACCATAAACAAAACATCCCACTCCAAAATATAAAAACAATACGCCCACGGAAATGTTTTCCTGCAAAGAGCGTAGATAGCATGGAAAAAATGTCCTGCACTGATAGTCATACCAAAAGTTGCCCTCGATACCATTATGCTGGGGGGTTTGCAAAAACTCTGCTCCGGGGTGTAAAATGATACAACTGATGACCATGGATAGCTCGGACGACATTGTAAAACAGATATTCAGCTACGGACTGAAGCAAAGCGACGTCAAACGTATCATAAGCGCCGCTGGCACGGCGGGGCAGGATGCATTGATTGACAAGATAGCGGGGCTTATAACCAAGATAACTGCCATCATTGAGGTCTCCAACCGCGTCTCCTCCATCCTCGACCTTGACATGTTGCTGAAAAACCTCATTGAAATAACCACGCAGACCCTGGGAACCGACCGTGGAAGCCTGTTTCTCAATGATGACGAAACAGCGGAACTCTACTCACGAATTGCCATCGGAGACCTGACAAAGGAGATCAGATTCCCCAACAACCGCGGGATCGCCGGTGCGGTGTTCAGCTCAGGGACGGCACTTATCATCAACGATGCCTACAGCGACCCGCGCTTCAATCAGGAGATAGACAAACAAACCGGCTATAAAACACGAAACATACTCACCACCCCCATAAAGACCAGACAGGGCAAGTGCATCGGCGTCATGCAACTCATCAACAAGCAGGAGCGTCCTGCAGCGGAAAAGAAGCAGGAGCGTCCTGCAGCGGAAAAGAAGCAGGAGCGTCCTGCAGCGGAAAACAAGCACGACGGAGACTTCACCAACGAAGACCTGACACTGCTTGAGACCATCACCCTGCAGGCCTCTGCCGCCTTGCAAAACGCAAGCCTCTTTACCCAACTGCAGCGCATCAGGGACGAAGAATCCACGCTGCTTGAACTGACCAGGTCGCTTTCTACGGAGTTACAGCTAAAGCCCCTGCTGCTGAAGATCATGGATACGGCAACGTCCATCCTTGAGGCAGACCGCAGCACGCTGTTTCTGTATCTCGAAAAGACGGGCGAACTGTTGTCGCAGGTTGGTCAGGGACTTGAGGGCAAAGAGATCCGTATCCCCTGCAACATGGGCATAGCCGGGTCGGTGTTTACCACAGGGCAGACCGTAAACATCCCCGATGCCTACCAGGACAGTCGCTTTAACCAGGCCGTTGACAAGAAAACCGGCTACAGAACCAGGTCTATCCTATGCATGCCCATCGTCAACAAGGAGGGCAAAAGTATCGGCGTGATGCAGGTGCTCAACAAAAAGGGCGGCCCCTTTACCGTGATCGACGAAAAACGTCTGCGGGCGTTCTCCGCTCAGGCCTCCATTGCCATTGAAAACGCAAAGCTCTTTGACGACGTGATGAACACGAAAAACTACAGCGAAAGCATCCTGGAAAGCATGAGCAACGGCGTCATTAGTCTCAACGAAGACGGCCTGATAGTCAAGTGCAACGGGGTTGCACTGCACATGTTGGACGCCACCTTTGACCAACTGAAAAACAATCCCCTGAGTCACTTCTTTGCCGGTAAAAACGACTGGGTGCTGGAGAGTATCAGGCGGGTTGAAGACACCGGCAACCAGGACATCAACATGGAAATGGACATGGTAACGCTGAAAGACAATACGGCGTCTGTGAATCTGACCGTGCGGCAGCTCCTCAACACGCACGGCGCCAAGATAGGTACCCTGCTGGTCTTTGAGGACATCTCACGCGAAAAACGCCTGCGCAGCACAATGGCCCGGTACATGACCAAGGAGATAGCCGAGCGACTGCTTGACACTGGCGATGACCTCCTCGGCGGACAGATACAAGAGGCATCGGTGTTGTTCTCCGACATCAGGGACTTTACGGGCATATCGGAGAGGCTTGGCGCCGGACAAACCGTCAGTATGCTCAACGAGTACTTCACCCTGATGGTGGATATTATCTTCCGCTACGGCGGCATCCTGGACAAGTACATAGGAGATGCGATCCTGGCGGTCTTTGGCACCCCCTTTGTCACCCCCAGGGACACCGACAATTGCGTAACCGCAGCCATTGAGATGATCGAGGCCCTCAGGCACTTTAACGACAAGAGGAGCAAATCCGGTACGGAACAAATCGCCATAGGCATCGGCATCAACACCGACGAAGTACTATCGGGAAACATCGGCAGCCTCAAGCGGATGGACTACACGGTCATTGGCGATGGCGTCAATCTTGCCTCAAGGCTGGAGGGGGCCAACAAGTTCTTTGGCACCAACATCCTGATCAGCGAGTTCACAAAGAAGCGACTCAACAACAAGTATATGCTCAGGGAACTCGACCTTATCAGGGTCAAGGGCAAGCTCAAACCCGTATGTATATACGAGGTCATGGACTATCACAGGGCCGTCTCAAGGGAGATCGACATCATGGAGTGGATCGCCGCATTTGAAGACGCCTTGGGCCTGTACCGGCTAAGGAAATGGGAGGCGGCCATCGGGCAGTTTAACGACGTCCTCGCCATCAGCGGACAAGACAAGGCCGCCAGGATGTACATCGACAGGTGCAGGCACTTCATGCAGACCCCCCCGGAAGATGACTGGGACGGCGTCTGGGTCATGGAGTCAAAGTGATCTGAAGCCGACGATTGATAACATAATTTATCTATAAGGAGAAAAGAAGAAATGATAAAGTTGAAGGCGACAGACGTTCTTTCTTTACCGATTCAAGAAAGAATTCAGTTAGTTGAGGATATATGGGACACAATAGCCGTTGAGTCAGATTCTGTTGAATTAACAGAGCACGACAAAAGGATCCTTGATGAAAGGATAGATAATTATCTGAATAATCCTGCGCAATGTTCTTCATTTGATGACGTCTTTAAAAGGATAAAAAATATAGAGTGACATTACGCTATCGTAATCACACATAAGACTGACAATGACATTAAGGAGGCGTTGATGTGTTCAACTTTACAAAAACAGGCCTCTGCCGGCTACATATCTATGCGATAGATAACCCCGCGGAGCTTATGGGATGGCAGCTTGTAAAACTGAACATAAGACGGGGTCAGCTTCTTGATCAATGAGAAAATTTTCCAGATGAAGTTGTTTGTGGCGATGTCCTCCTGCCCGTAGAATATGGTCTTGATGTCAATACCGTTTGTCAGCAGCAGGCGTTCAACGTCCACGACCTCCATGTAGCCCATTTCGATGACAAACGTCCTCAGGCCATCGGTTATACTGCTACCCGTGTAGGCCTTGACACCAAAGGGTTCGTCTATCTTCTCCATGGAAACGATCAGGTTGTCCTCGTAGATTATGTTATCGGCAAACATGGTGCGTACTATGTATGGTGGCACCATGTTCATGTCCCTGGCAAAGAACAATCCCGTCCCCTGTATCTTGCTGAAACGCTTGAAGAACTCAACGTAGGTTGGGAGAAAGTTTCTCAGGGGCATGGGTTTGAGACGCATGTAGAGTCGCCTCTGGCCCTTGGTGTAGATCATAATAACAATGAACGGTATAGCGGCGATGATAATTGACCAATAACCACCATGGGGAATCTTAAACGTATTCGATGCAAAGTACACAACATCCACGAGGAACACGAAAAACGAAATCAGAGTAAGTGGCCAGTTTTTGCGCAGATAAAATATCCACGTCATAAACAGCCCCGTGAGGGACATAGTACCAGTAACGGCCAGTCCGTAGGCAGCGGCCAGGTTGCTTGAGGCCTTGAACTCGTACATGATAATCAACACACTGACAAGCAAGAACCAGTTGACAAAGCCGATATATATCTGACTCCTGAACTCGGTTGATGTGTAATCGACCTTAAACATGGGCATCAGGCGTGTGGTGATGCTCTGGTAGACGATGGAAAACATCCCGCTGATCATGGCCTGTGAGGCGATGACGGTTGCCAGGATGCTCAGAAACAGAAACGGTACATACAGGGACTTTGACTGTGCGAGGATCATCTCAAAGAGTACGTTTTTGGCTTCCGGGTGGGCTATCAGAAAGGCGCCCTGTCCCATGTAGTTAAGCAGCAGTGCCACAAAGACAAAGTACCACGCCTTAAGTATGGGGGTCCTGCCCAGGTGTCCCATGTCGGCATAGAGGGCCTCCCCGCCCGTGGCGCACAGGGTGACCTCGGATAGGATAAAGAATCCGCTTACGCCGTTGTCTATGAGGAACTTGACGCCATAATACGGATTGACCGCCTTAAGCACCATCGGCTCCTTCACTATGGACAGCACCCCGGAGACCGACAACACTATAAACCACAAGAGCATGATCGGTCCAAAGGCCTTGGCCACACGCTCGGTGCCCTTGTCCTGGAAAAAGAACAGGATAACGGCAATAATTCCCGCTATAAGGATCAAGGTGTTGTGGCCGGTTTTTTCAAGCCCCGGGACGAGCAACAATCCCTCTACGGCACTCAATATGCTTATGGCCGGAGTAATGACACCATCCCCGATGAGCAGCGATATGCCAATAATAGACAGCAGTGTGATAAATGCCACCTGTCTGCTAGACTTCAGCAATGGCCGCAGTATCTCCTTTAGGACGATGGTACCCCCCTCACCCTTCTTACCGAGGCTCATGGCCAGCCACCCGTACTCCAACGTTACCAGCACACACAGCGTCCACACGATCAGCGACAGCACGCCCGTTATGTTTTCACTGGTGGGTTTGGTCAGCAGGATGATGACGGTAAGGGTATAGATTGGGCTGGTACCAATGTCACCAAAGACCAGTCCCAAAGACTTTATTATGCCTCCAATGCCGGCGCCATCTCTGCTCATAACCAGGATACTTCCATCACTGCCTCATAGTATACTATAGCTATGTAAGAAAATGAAACGGGATATATTCTCTTCTTCTTCTCAGGCGTCCAGTAGGAGCGGAGGTTGGATGAGCAGTTGACTGTTGCCTTCCTTGACGGCCTCGATGAGGACCATGACGGCACCGGAGTTGGCGTCGGGGTGGATGAACCGGACGGTGGCCACGGAAAACCTGTGCCTTGCCAGGACATCGATGACCTCTATGAACCTGCCGGGGTGATGTATGAAACAGAACCGTCCCTTGCCCCTGAGCAGATAAAAGGCCGCATGTACGAGTTCGGGGAGGGTGAGCAGGATTTCGTGTCGGGCGATGGCCTTTTCCTCAGTGGGGTTGAGCTTGCCAGTGCCGACCTTTCTGAAGGGCGGGTTTGACACTACCAGGTCAAAGCTGTTGGCCTGCATGTCTCTGGAGACGTCTCTGATGTCAATATTGGCAACCGTTATGCGGTCGCTGAGTTCGTTGATGGTGACGTTTCTGAGGCAGAGGGCCGCCAGTTCTTCCTGTACCTCTATCAGCTCGACGTGGGAGTCGGCAAAGCGCCTGGCGAGGACAATCCCGATGATCCCTGAGCCTGCCCCGAGGTCTGCAATGCGTCGCGGGTATTTGACCCCAACGAAGTCCGTCAGCAGGAGGGCATCACACGAAAACCGATATCCGCTAACCCGCTGGTATATCTTAACGTCCCTTACGACGTCGAGGCTCAGGTCCATCAATCAGTGGATTGTTGCTCACGATCAACCTGGTTGAGTTTTTCAATGAGATCGCCGCGGCGAAACGTTGCCGAAAGCTGTTGAGCAGACAGTTGGGGGTCTGCATATAGCTTCTTTAATGCTTTGTCTGCTACGTCAACGGCATGATTGAAATACTGTTGCGCTTTCCGTTCAAATAATTGCCTGGAATCGTCAAAGTTTTTGTGCGTTAAGTCCTTTAGACCACACCCTAAGTCCCGTAACAGGTATTTACCCATCTGCATGGCGATAAAACATGAGGCATAGCGAACAAACAACGGAACATCCTCCGGTGGTCTCTTTCTTTTGTTTTCGGCGTAGCGATAGAGCAGGGTTGCGATGATCACCTGGGCGCCTGTTAGATCGTCCGTGAAAATTGTGTCATATAGTTTTCCGAAATGCTCCCTGGTAAAGAATTTCGCCTGATGGGGTCTCTGCCTCCAGACTGACAGGATGGCCTCAGCGGCGATACCGGAAGTTATCTCCGCTGACTTTGCCTGCGCCTCCATACGCTTGCGACGATAGGTAAACCCCAGTTGGCCGATATCCGTTTCAAGACGCCTTTGTATGTCATCGTTGGCCCGCAGATCACGGAGTTCAACAGGGTTTTGAGTATTGGTTGCCAATGTGATCCTGTCTACAAGGTCTTCGTTATCACTGGGGAGTTGATAGAGCCTGAGCAGTACGTAAGCGCCATAAGGCTGTTGCTCATGCGTTAAACCCTTCAAGGTATCGCGGATAGTCATACACGTCTGACCGCCGTTGATTATCTGAAGGTTTTCCACTTGTACCTTATAATCTCCTCGTTGCATCTTATTGTAGGAGAATTTGTCGCAGGTCAGCGTGATGCCGTTGTTATAGAAATAGAAATTGCCACTGTCTTGCGTCTTTATAATAGTATCCCGGATTGCCTCATTAACCCTGTTGCCGACAAGGCCGAGATAGCGTCGTATATTTCGTTCCAATAGACGTTCCCCATGCCTGTCTATGAGGTCGGCGATTTCCGTTATGTCAATCCTGCCCACCAGCACACGGACAAACTCAATATCTTCCGTAATAATACTGCCGGCAAGCTGAATATTTTCATTGACTTTCTTTGTACGTTGAAGGATATTTAAGAGGTAATCGTGATTGACATGTTCCCAACTAACCTGGTCTGCAAAGGCAGCTCTACGGATGTATTCCTCACCGGCTTGATTCCATCTGAGGCCGTTGTTGCAGACAAACACCCTAACCTGAGGGATGTAACCATCCTTAATCAGAGAACGAACCTCCTCCACCTTGGCGGTCAAAGAAGGATTGATATACTTAAGCGGTAAACTCGGATCAAAAAGACATCCGATGGCGTTGGTAAGTTTCAATATGCCGTTTTCTGGAAAATTTGCGTCTGCTTCAAGATTACGTTTGTATTTCCCCTGAAAAAGTCTGACGAGAAACTCACCTTTGTGCTCTTCAGAGATATGGATCGCATCTATACCAAAATCCCCCCCACCTTCGGTCAGACACTCAAACGCCTCGTCATCGGTCATGTCCAAAACCGTCTTAACACACAGGTAGACAAAGGCAAGTGAAGTAAGTCTTCCTTCATCAACAATCCCCAACTCCTCCCTTGCGCGTTCTCTGATCTCATTACATATGCCTGCTAGCCTTTGATCGATGATTGCCGCGCTGATATTCATTGTATTGCCTCCTTATGTTTATTATCTCAAGCTACTTGCGTTTGTACTTGATGGCGAGGATTGCCTGGTCGCGGAGGGTTTTGAGGTATCGCAGGGTTGTTGAACTTATGTTGAGGTCTCCGGGGTTGTCTTTGTCCATGTAGATTACCCCTATGGGCATCTTGCTTATTATGATCGGCATGAGGATAAACGTCTCCACATCAACAAGCCTCACAAACCATTGCGGAAGGCGCAGCTTTATGCGTCTGTCGTTGATGTCGTTTACGAGCAGGTCCATGTCCTTGTTTATCGCCGTGTTAAATACGTCATCCGAACTAACATCCATAATAAACCGGAAGTTCTTCATTATCACAAAGACGTTGTCACCAAAGCCAAACCTGGCCTCCATGATGTTATCACGCGCACTCTTGATACAGATGATGATTCGCTTAAAGCCAAGACCGCGATCTCAAGCTACTTGCGTTTGTACTTGATGGCGAGGATTGCCTGGTCGCGGAGGGTTTTGAGGTATCGCAGGGTTGTTGAACTTATGTTGAGGTCTCCGGGGTTGTCTTTGTCCATGTAGATTACCCCTATGGGCATCTTGCTTATTATGATCGGCATGAGGATAAACGTCTCCACATCAACAAGCCTCACAAACCATTGCGGAAGGCGCAGCTTTATGCGTCTGTCGTTGATGTCGTTTACGAGCAGGTCCATGTCCTTGTTTATCGCCGTGTTAAATACGTCATCCGAACTAACATCCATAATAAACCGGAAGTTCTTCATTATCACAAAGACGTTGTCACCAAAGCCAAACCTGGCCTCCATGATGTTATCACGCGCACTCTTGATACAGATGATGATTCGCTTAAAGCCAAGACCGCGAAACATAATCTCCAGGATCATTCTTAACATATCGTTGAGAGTAAACTCCTCGGTAAGGGTGTTTGCCACCTCCTGAATACCTCGCAGAAGCAAAGACTCTGAGGACTCTTTTACTCCCCCTACGTTTACACTACACTCTAACAGGTGTATGCCACCCAAGTCTTTATACTTTTCCTCTTTTGCTGGCATAGGGGGTTGTCCCTCCTCCGATTTATCAGCCTTCTCTGTCCTTGCAAAACTCAATAACTGCCTGGCCATCTTTATAAACGCAACATCACTGAGATCAATGTTATAGGCTGTTGCATATTCATGTATCTCCTTTAACGATGCCGTCAATATACTGTTGATATCCTCCGCTGCAAGCTTAAAACAGTTCCTGTAACGGTGCATCAGCGAGCCTAGCGCCTTAGTCCAATCCTCTGCCGAACCCGTTGAGTTGATGATCAGCGAGCAGAGGTCGTTTGAAAAGCCCACAAATGCCTTCAACATATCTTCGTCCTCGGCCGGCTTGGGGATGCTTGACTGTGGTGCCCTGTTCATGCTGTGTATGATCTGAGTGGGCAGGTGCCATTGTCTAGCAAGCTCTATGCCGAGATTTTCATATGATATCCCAAGCATCGTGTAGGATGCCCTCTTTTCATCATCACCGGTCTTTGCCATTAACTCCCTGACCCTTTTGCTCTCAACGGGCAGATAGTAGGTTGCCACGATCTTGCCAAGGTCAAAGAAGATGCCGCACAAAAATGCCTCCTCTACCTTTTTGTTATCCAGGGTTGAGGCCAGCTTTCTCGATACCACGGCACCAATGAAGTTGTTAATCAGCGCACCACGCAGCTCACGTGCGAGGTTCTTGTCTCTCAGGTTTTCAAACAGCATCAGGGAAAGGGCGGCATTGCGTATGTGGTCCAGGCCAAGTATATAGACCGCTCGTGAGATCGTCGTGATCTTACCGCTGTGCTGTGTGTTTATGTAGTACACCGTGTTGACCATCCTCAGAATCTTGTTTGTCAGGGCAAAGTCCTGCAGTATGGTGTCGGTAAGCTCCGTGATCGTTGCATCACTTTCACGCGATGCCTGCTTACTGACCAGGTTGATGGTGTGGGACATTACCGGAAGTTCATTGCCCTCCTGTATCTTCCTTCTCAATTCAACAAGCGTTTCTTCTTTTGTTCTCATTGTAATCCTTCAAACGTAAAGGTCCTCTTAGTGAGTCCTATGTCAAATTCCCTGACCTTTTTATCAAGGGCAGTGTTTTCCGTATCAAGTATGGTTACATACTTTTCAAGCTCCATTGCGCTGTGGGCAAACTCATTAAGCATACCCTGGAGTACCCTGGACTTTTGTGCCGCCGGCGTATAACGCTCTTGTACCCTGGTGTTGAGTTGCGTGATGGCCTTAAATCTGTTCAGGATACCCGATACCGTGTCCTTATAACCCATGAGAACTACGTTGTATCCCTTGAGATTGGCTATCATCTTACCGTGCTTTTGCAGTTCCTCACTGTAGAGCGAAATGAGTATCTTTTGCTTTTGTATAGTCGTATCGCAATCGTTTTCCTGGACTGTTATCTTGCCGTCCTGGTCTTTTATGACCCTGTTAAATCCCTCAAAGGCCTTATCCCACAGTTCCAGGTTACAAATGTCCTGGGTCCTGATGACCTTCATAATGGCATTGAGGTGGTCAATCATCAGCATGTGCAGTTCCTTTATCAGGATCATCCTGGGGTTTTGCTTTATTTTTTCATTGGTTGCATCCATATCTTTCTGGGCCTGCTGTAACATTTGAGACAGAAACTCCTGCAACGCCTCCATTTCCATCTCCTGCATCGCCTCTATCTCAAGGTAGCTTTTGTACTTAAAATAATAAAATACGCTCAGGCCTATAAATAACAATAGCATCTCTATAATATAAATAAACACTATAAGATTTAATTTTATCATCAGTCTACACAATCATTTGTGGGGAATGGGTTTCAGGGCAAATTTAGCCCTCGGAAGCGCCCTACCCCTCCCCCTGTCGCCCTCCCCCTGTTGCCCTCCCCTATCCCCTCCCACAAGGGGAGGGGTATTTTCAGGCTTTTTAAACGACACTAGGCCTTGGATTTGTCTACGAGGCGGTCCTTTTTGAGCCACGGCATCATAGCACGCAGTTGGGCACCTATTTCCTCTATCTGGTGCTGCTGTCCCCTCTTTGTAAGTGCGTTGAAGACGGGCTTGTTTGCCTTGCACTCAAGTATCCACTCCCTTGCAAACTGTCCTGATTGGATTTCATCGAGGATCGTTTTCATTTCTTCTTTGGTCTTGTTGGTGATGATGCGAGGCCCACGCGTGAGGTCGCCATACTGAGCGGTGTTGCTGATGGAGTAACGCATGTTTGATATACCACCTTCGTATATGAGGTCGGTTATCAGCTTGACCTCGTGCAGACACTCAAAGTATGCCATTTCGGGGGCATAGCCGGCCTCAACCAGGGTTTCAAAGGCAGCCTGAATAAGCGCAGTCAGTCCGCCGCACAACACCACCTGTTCACCAAACAGGTCCGTTTCGGTCTCTTCCCTGAAGGATGTTTCGATAATACCGGCCCGTCCACCGCCAATTGCACTGGCATAGGCCAGGGCGATGTCTCTGGCATTTCCGCCGGGGTCCTGATTGATGGCAATCAGACACGGCACCCCGCTACCCTTTACGTACTCACTGCGCACCAGATGACCGGGGCCCTTGGGCGCCACCATAAAGACACTGGTCTGCGACGGGGGGGTTATCTGACCAAAGTGGATGTTAAAGCCGTGGGCAAAGGCCAGATACACCGACTTCTGCATATACGGGGCTATCTCCTCGTTGTAGATGCCGGCCTGAAACTCATCGGGAAGCAACATCATGATAACATCGGCCTCTCTGGCCGCATCCGAAGGGGTCATAACCATAAAGCCTGCATCCTGGGCTTTTTTCCAACTGCCGCCCTTGCGCAACCCGATTGTGACGTCCATGCCGCTGTCTCTGAGGTTATTGGCATGGGCGTGTCCCTGACTACCGTAACCCATGATAACGATCTTCTTGTCCTTCAAAACACCCGTATTGGCGTCTTTATCATAAAAAATCTTGACCATCCTGCACTAAACCTCCATGATTTTTTTTATGTACACGTTAATGTTTCCGTCTTTAAGTCCCTGCCGATTCAATGACGCGTTGAACACTGACGGGGTCTGAGACAGAGTAAATTGCCACATTGGAATCTATCCGTTTAATGAGGCCGCTTAACACCGTCCCGGGTCCAACCTCTATAAACGTATCCACACCGGCCTGCCGCATGGTCCTGATGGAGTCCTCCCACAATAGCGGACTCTTCAACTGTCTCAGCAACGATGCCTTGATCCCTGCAACGTCACTGAGGACTGCGGCATCGGCGTTGTTGACTATCGGTATGGATGGTGCGTTAAAGGTGATATTATCAAAGAAGGCACTTAGTTTTTGTACGGCCTCCGTCATCAGCTCACAGTGTGATGGCACGCTTACGGCCAGGGGTTTGGCCATCCTGGCGCCGGCTGCCTTTGCCGCCTCTATGGCTTCCTCTACGGCCTTCTTCTGACCGGCGATGACTATCTGTTGCGGGCAGTTGTAGTTTGCCGGGGCAACGTAGCCACTTGTCACGCCCTGACACAAACCTTCCACCTGTTGTCTGTCAAGTCCCACGATGGCCGCCATCAGTCCCTGTCCCTCGGGGACAGCCTCCTGCATGAGTTTCCCGCGCTTTTGCGTCAACACCAGGGCGTCTCTCAGGCAGAGCACCCCCGCTGCCACCAGGGCGGTGTATTCGCCAAGGCTGTGGCCGGCTACCATTGACGGCGTAACTTGGCCACTGTCGCGCAGAACCCGATACAGGGCAATGCTCGTCAGCACAAGGGACGGTTGCGTGTTAACGCTCCTGTTGAGCGCCTCCTTGGGGCCGTTAAAGCACATGCTGCCGATATCATACCCAAGGACTTCGGCAGCCTCCTGATACAGCGATTTTACGCTATCGTACTGACTATAAAGGTCAAGCCCCATGCCAACGACCTGACTGCCCTGACCCGGAAAGACAAAGGCTATCTTACCCATCACGCCCTACCCTCTTTTATCCTTTTTATCAACATTGGGACTATCTCATAGACATTGCCGACGATCCCGTAGTTTGCGATGTTGAATATGGGGGCCTCGGGATTGTTGTTGATCGCTATGATGACATCTGAGGACTGCATACCCACCATGTGTTGGACGGCCCCCGATATGCCACAGGCTATATATATCTTTGGACAGACGGTCTTGCCGGTTTGTCCGACCTGATGACTGTAGGGCATCCAGCCCTCATCCACGGCTGCCCTTGAGGCGCCCACGGTACCATTGACCAGCGTGGCCAACTCCCTGAGCATATCAAAACCCTTTGCATTGCCCAAGCCGCGTCCGCCGGAGACAATGACCTCGGCCTCCTGGAGGTTGATTGTAAAGAGGCTGTCGTCCTTGATGCTATCGACGACCCTGGTGCTGGTGGCAGTTGTTGGGGGAGCGACGTTGACAATTTCACCGGTGCGGCAGGTGTCGTAGTTACCTTTTTTCATAACCTTTGGTCTGACAGTGGCCATCTGAGGTCTTGCCGTTGGGCATAGGATCGTGGCCATGATGTTTCCCCCAAAGGCGGGTCTTATAGCAAGGAGGTTTTTTGTGTCACTGTCGATATCGAGTGATGTGCAATCAGCGGTAAGCCCCGCCCTCAGCCGCGTTGCCACGCGCGGCAAAAACGACCGCCCAACTGCCGTTGCCCCGGCAAGGACGATCTCCGGACGGTGTTGCAGGATTAACCGGTGGAGCAGTTCCGTATAGGGTTCGTCATTAAATGGGCGCAGGGCTTCGTTGTTGCAGAGATACACCTTATCCGCACCCCATTTGACAAGCTCCCCGGCCTCTGCCTCGCCACAGCCAAAGAGCGCCGCACTGAGTTCAACGCCAAGTCTGTCGGCCAGTTGTCGTCCCACGCCCAAAAGCTCAAAGGCTACCTGTGAAAGTCGTCCGTCGCGCTGTTCGGCAAATACCATCACTCCCTTGCAGTTGGGTAGTGTTGCTGCCATCCTGCTGCTGCCCTCGTGGTACTCCTTGATCGCACCCTCGGGACAGACATTCAAACAGGCCTTGCACAACTGGCAGTACTCGTTGATGAAGGCCCTGCCGTCTATCATAACTATCGCATCATAGGGGCATGAGCTTACACAGCTCTCACAGCCGCTACAAAGATTCTTATCTACCTTGATTTGCATATTCGGGCATCTCCCTTTTCTTACGTATTTATGGCAACGATAAAGTCCATCGCCTCAAACTTGCTCTGATGCTCTTCATTAAACAAATAATCCATATAAAAAAATCTCCCTTTATATATAGGCAATATTAACATTTAACACATGAATTTTGCAAACATACGAGAAAACAGGGGCGCATAATTTTTTAGTTGGTGTCAGGGTATCCTCTTAAAAAAGCATGGTAAAATGGGGTCAAGGGGGCTGGCCCCTTTTATGCCAGTGCGGCTCGCACCTTGCAGGGGAGGTCTGAGGAGGGGGTGGAGCCACCCTCCTTCTTTCTTTTACTCTGCTATAATATTACACAAAATTCTGATACCAGCCAAATGATAAATTGGAGACTTAGAATTGTATCATATCTGAATAAACACAAGAAATTTGTCTGACTTTATTTTTCAATTTTTAGATTGTTTACTCAGATTGCGGCGGCTATGCCGTGAAAGATGTCGGCCATTCTGATGATTCCCAGGAGTTTTTTCTTACCTTCAAGTACGGGCAGTATCGGGGTATTGTGGCAAAACATCATGTATGCGGCCTTGGTCACGGGGTCGTCGTGGTTGACGAAGGTGCTTATGGGGGTCATGATTTCGCTGACGGGATGCTGCAAGACCTCCTTGCCCTTGACGTCAAAGAGTACCTCCCAATGGGTGGATGCCAACTGCCCATCGTCCTTAAAGGCGCCGGCAAGCATGGCAGGGCTTAGGAGTTCCGGCTCCAGCCCCCTGAGTATCTCCTGTATGGAGACGCTGCCAAGCAGGTGATACTTTTCATCAAAGACGAGTACCATCATCGAATACGGGTAGATCTTTACGTCGGGGTATGATTTCCTGAGCAATCGCAGGGCCTGCTTTATCGTAAACCAGTACGGGATATGAGGCATCTCAAAGATGTCAACCATCATATCCTGAACCTTCTTATCGCCTATCATATGCACTTACTCCTGTATGTTAAAAATCTTGACAGTGTTTATGTTCTTGTCTATCCGTGGCGAACGCTGAGTTTACCGGCAAAGGAGCGAATCGATGAGATTACCTGCCTGCCAAAGAAGAAAAATATCACAGATATGAAAAATAGTAATCCGCTGATAACCTCCAGGATAAGCGCCAAGTCGAGTTTGTAGGAGCCTGTTAGCGGGTCATACTGGTAGCACCAGATGAGTAACCCCTCTGTCAGACTTACCGAGGAGTAACCTTGTTTGGCTGCTATGATACTGAGTTTGAGGTCGCGGTCGTTGTAGTTGACCCCGTAGATGTACTTGGATATCTTACCGGTGGGGGTCAGTAAGACAAGGAGGTTGGGGTGAATGAAATCACCCGTCTCCTCGTCTAACCGATAAGAGAAATCTATTGCCTTTAGCAGTTTTTCGAGTTCCTTTTCCTCACCGGTTACGACGGTCCAGCCTGGTCTGTCAAGTTGCCAGGTAGTTGCGAACTTGGCCAGCATTTGCGGCGTATCGGTGTGGTCAAAGGAGAGAGTGAGGACGTTATAGCCTTTTCCGAGGTCTCCTACCTTCTCTACCGTTCCCATGAGACTATCCGTGATGAGCAGACAAGCGGTTTCGCATCTGATGTATATGAGGCTGATAACAAGCGGTTTATTGCCGATTATCTCCATCAAGGTGCGCTGCTTGCCGTGGGAATCTATTAGAGTCACATTGGGGACGTTCTTGCCCAGGGTCAGCGCTTCGTTTGGCGATGAGAGTTTTTTGCTTACTCCGGCGTCAACGGTAACTGTCCCTGCAATGGCAAGGAGTACAAAAGATAAGAGCAGTGTCCTCAAAGTGCTATTTGACCTCCCACATCATAGACAACCAACCCCAGTTGAGGGATATGAAGATCAAAAATGCAATCATCCACACGATAGTCAGAGTGAATGTCCCTGGTGCAACAAAGCGTGAGGCATGGTCTCCATGCGGGTCCTCCGGGGGCAGGCCGGACATGGTTAACTGCATGTCCTGCGGACCACGCACTGGCTGTCCAAAGAACACCGATACAACAACAACGAGACACCATGCCAGGCAAGCTAAAAAGAGAATGGTACCACCAATGACCGCTATAACCCAGAAGATATCGGATATTTGCGGGAAGTTGTAGGTGAACGGACCGCCTGAGAACGTTATATCCCAGTGTCTCCTTGGCACGCCGAGATAGCCAAGCGTAGAGAGTCCGGCAGACAACAGAACAAGACCCAGTGTAAATGCCCACGGTACGGCCTTGGCTACGCCATACATGGAAATCTTTTTCCTGAATATCAGCGGGATAAGGTAATAAGTTGCCCCCATAAACGTAAGCGTGGTACCGGCCACAACGGTTCCTTTAAAGTGACCCGGCAGGGCAAGTGTATTGTGTATAATCATGTTGGCCTGTTCCATACCGTTGATGACACCGGTGATACCACCTATGAATCCGAACATGACGATTGACAGGAATATCGATACGAATGCCGGGTTTTCCCATGGGCAGTTTTTGATCCAGTCAAACAGGCCTTTTGTGAAGCCTCTTTTTCTCTGTGCAACTTCAATAGCCGACGGTACGGCAAATGCGTGTATCATGGAGGCGAGGACGGCCAGGTACATGAAGTAACTGGTGTTTACGACCTTCCATGAAGGCGACGGGATCGGGTCAACGAGGAGGTGATGTGCAGAGGCGAGGTTGATACCGATCAAGTAGAACAGAAAGGCGGTTCTGCTAACTTTTTCGTTGATAGAGGTACCGCCGACGACGAGGAATGCACCGAGGTACCAGATTGATATCTGTGCGGCGACGTTGACCTGCTGTGCGGAGTGTCCAAAACCCCAGAAGACGAGTCTGTACATGAGGCTGTCAACAGTCTCTATGAGTCCCATAGACCAGAGGAACGTTGGGACATATATTGCGGCACCGGCCAGGAGCGTACCGATGGCGAGGATGACTGCCGTCAGGAGGCCGAAGCTGAACAGCGGCAGGGGGCCATCACCGTAGGTCTTTTCTTTTTTGGCCACGATGATATTGGCAATAAACAGTCCGCACACAATAAGAGCGCCCACGGCAAAGAGGATTATCCCCAGATAGTGTACCGGGGCGGCCTTGAGCGGTGTATAAGAGGTGAAGAGTACATCGGCTTGTCCTGTCAACACGGCATATGCCACAAGGGCCGTTCCCACTACCATGAGCACGAAGGCGAGCCATCCCACGCCCGGAGCAACTTGCCGGGCATTGAGGACAACCGTGGAGCCAAAGTACAAACCAGCCATTTCCCAAAAGACAATCCACACGACAAGGGCAACCAGTCCGTGGAACGTCAGTATCCTGTAGTACCAGTCAACAGGAAGCAGGTGAACGACCTGCCACCTTGTAAAAAGCACCAAGAGGGCTGCCGTAATGGCCAGGAGAAAAGCCACTACCGAGACGACGGCATTTGCCTTTATTAACGGCAATGCCCGCTTGTCTACATTAAACCCTGTAATGTCACATTTTAAAAACATCTTTTGATCCTCCGCTTAATCTTCAACTGTTATTTCGGTAATCATCGTATGATGACCAGGGCCGCAGTACTCGTTGCAGATAACATTGAACGTACCTGTGGATGTTGGTGTAAACGTCAGGACATAATCATAACCAGGATGTATCTTGAAGTTCATGTTTACCGGTTGAAGGGAAAAACCATGCAAGAGATCCATAGATGATATGTGAAACTTATACTTCGCCCCTTTTTTAAGAATCAAGGCCGGTTCCCATCGCCACGTTGACCCCATGACAAATATGTCGCCATCGGGTGGCGGTTTGACCACGGTCATACCGTTTTTTTCTCCGACCTTATACTTTTCCCAGTTTGCCTGAGCCAGCTTGTAGAACTCATCGGGCGATGTCTTATAGACCACGTAAGAGGGGTTTTGCTTTCCAACCACGTGCCATGCAACCATCAGCGAAAATAGCGCCAGGGCAACTACGGTTGCACAAGCAATCCATATCTTTTCATCTTTGGCGACACTTTTATGCCACCATCCTTTTTCAGGCGGGAGTAAAGCCATTATTTTGCACCTCCTAATATCGTTTCTATCAGCGCCTTAGGCATTGGGGGGATCGACTGTATCTTCACTATTCCCCACAGAAAGTACACAACAAAGAACACCACATTGGACATTATAAGAAGCCCTATGGGGTTATCAAGTAATTTCTCTATAGCACCTGGTTGTTGTTCCATGATAATTCACCTCCTTGATTTATTTAAGCTTTCCCATCAGTTTTTTTGTAAAAGACACCAAGTGCCAACGCTTTTCGTTATCCAGGGAATCCTCATAGGAAGGCATTCCGGAACCGTCAAGACCGGTTGTATAGGCCAGATAGATATCTTCGTCTGTTGTGCCTCTCTTCAGTGCCCCTACTGTAAAGTCAAACGGCAGGATAGCTCTTTTCTGGTCGTCCTTAAGCTCATCCGATTTTGTGCCATCCCCGCGACCTTTCTCTCCGTGACACTCCCAGCACTTCATCTCTTTCCATACTTGGGCGCCTTTTTCGACAGACTCCGGGCTGCCAACCCATTCCGGTTTCTGGCCTACCTCGATAGCCGTACCTGGTCCCTCGTCTTTCCATCTCGGCGAAAGCGATTTTATATACTCAATAACGGCCATTCTCTCTGCTTCGTTAAGGTCTCTCGTCGGGGGCATACTTGACCGTGGAATACCAACCTCCAGGAGATGAAGAAGGTCTTTATCTGTGGGAAGACTGCCTGTTGACGTTGACCTGAATCTGAAGACCCCTTGTGTGAAATCACGTGGGTACAACTTCCATATCTTGCCTTTTTCGTTTGTCTTGTAAACGAAGTCGGCATAACCTTTGCCGTCACCTTTTTGACCATGACAAAACGCACATCTTCTCTGAAAGACCTTCTTGCCTAACGCCAGATCAGCTCCATAGACCTCACCGGCAACAAAGGCAAAAAGCAGTGTGCATATTGTCGCTACCAACACCAAATTCTTTCTCATTGATTATCCTCCTTATCATACTGAACTGCTCTCACTTGACAATCATTCAGCACACACATGCGTTAAGGAACACATTGAAATTTGCCCCATCGCCCGTTGTCTTTGATAGATTGTCTTTGGTTGATTGTCTTTTGCGGGCATCATGTCTCTACCCAATCTTGGATCAGTTGTCTTATACTCTTCCTGTGCGCCCTCCTTTCTTAAATGTTTTTTTATTGTCACCTTCGTATATCTGCCTCCAGTAAAAAAATCCTTCGATACTATAACATAAACATCATATAAAAAATCTACATAATTTTTTATGACAAGAATCATATGATGATGTTAAGTACATGGGCAAAAGTTTTTATATAAACCATAGGATTGAGTATTATGGTGTCAAGGGGGTGAGGCATCCCTGCCATAAAAGGGTACCAGCCCCTTGACCCCATCAAATCGTTATCTGGAAACTGCCTCTGCCTCAAGTCTTATGGCCGAGTGTGCCTTGACAGGTTCCCTGCCGAGTTTGAAAAAGTCAAGCACCAGCAGCCACGTGCCATAGAGGAATCCTACGCCAAAGATGGCCCTCCAGACCCAGAACCAGAGATTGAAGTTGTTCTTGACCGATACGTAGTCAAGTCCCAGGAGCCTCTCCATGTATATCTGCACCATACCTGCTCCGGTTATTGTCAGGGCGATCATCACCATAGAAATAGTCATCCACCAGAATGACCGATAGCCCCGCGAAGAGTCGAATTCCTTAACCCCTCTGAGGTGTGGAAGCGTGATGTAGATCAGGGCGATAACCAGCAGCACGTATGCACCGTAGAAGGCCAGGTGTCCGTGTGCCGTGGTGAGCTGTGTGCCATGCGTCCACTTGTTGACGGAGGGCAGCGTGTGTATGACGCCCCAGAGGCCGGCCCCGACAAAGTTGAATATGGCATGGGCTACGGCATAGAACAACCCCAGTTTGTTGGATATGACCCTGTGCTGTCGTGTGGTTCTGAAGGCGTCCCAGACCATGATGAGCAGCGGGATAGGCTCAAGCGAACTGAATATGCCCCCTATCCAGAGCCAGTATCCGGGGGTGCCGATCCAGTAGTAGTGATGTCCGGTGCCAAGGATACCCGTAAAGAGCACCAGGAACACCTCTATGTACATCCACTTCTCCAGTGCTTCTCTGGGGGCGTTGGTCACCTTCAGGAGCATAAAGGCAAGGAGCGCTCCGGCTATGACCTCCCACGCACCCTCAACCCAAAGATGCACCACCCACCACCACCAGTACTGGTCCTTGACCATGCTCTTTACGTAAAACATCCCGGGCAGGTACATGAGCGTCAGAAATGCCAGTCCGCCCAACAGCGTACCATTGATGCCGGTCCACCTCTTGCCTTTGATCATCGTTATGGCGCAGTTTACCATAAACAGGATCGCCGACAGGGCTATCAGCCAGTCTGCCCAGCGTGGCGCCTCTATGTACTCGCGCCCCTCACTGAGCAGATGCGTCCCAAGCACGGTGATGTTGGCCTGCGGGAAAAGCCCCTGGATAATAAACCCCACCACTACGGCGCCAATGGCCCCCACGGTTGCCCAAAACTGAAACATGGCAAGTGGAACACTCCAAAGCTCCCTCTCCGACTCCTCGGGTACGACATAGTAGGTTGCCCCCATCAGACCAACAAGGAGCCACACCACAAGGGCGTTTATGTGAAGCGTGCGTGTAATGTTAAACTTCAGCGGCAGGATATCCGGCGCTATAAACTGCACTGCCGCTATAACACCAACAAGCACCTGCACTAAAAACAATACCACGGCAAACGTGAAAAAGTACTCTGCCACCTTCTGACTTTTATATTTCATTGCCTTGACCTCCTTATGCTTACTTCAGGGTAAGCAGATATTTTACGAGCTTGTCGAGCTCTTCCCCGCTCATCTGGGGGTAGGGCGGCATGGCCGAATCGGCAACCACCTCAACCGGGTTAATCAGATGTTGCTTATGCCACTGCGGATCTGGCTGTCTGGTTGCCACGTGCGAGAGGTCAGGGCCAGATGTCCCGCCCACTCCGTTTACCGTATGACAGATGGCGCACTCGTATTTGTGGTAGACCGACGCACTGTCATCGGACTTCATCGTTACGGTGTATATGGGCTTGGGAGGCCAGCCGTTTGTGTCCACCTGCGATATCCAGTCGAGAAACGAAATCAGGTGGTCGGCCTCCTCTGCGCTGACCCCAAGGACGGGCATGTTGCTGCCAAGGTTGACCTTCTTGGGGTTTACCAGGAACTTTTTAAGGTAACTGTGCGGTACGTGTTGCGTGATCTTGGTCATATCCGGGGCAAAGTACGAGCCATTGCCCAGGATAGTATGGCAGCCTATGCAGTCGTACTTGTGCCATGCGATTTTCCCTTTGTTTACCTCGTCGGTTATCTGTGGGGCCCTTGCATCAAGTTTGGCATAGGTGTCAAAGGTGATAACAACCAGGGCGGCAAAACACAGAAGACTCCCGTACACAAAGAGATTTCTGACGCCTCTGTTTTTCATGGGCATATACCTCCATTGGTTTTGATAGGAAACCGTAAAACGGCCTCTTACTTCTCAGTTATGTAATCAAAAAATTACAGGAGGTTTGGTGGTTTATTTGTTAAAGATGTCTCTAAAAAAACATACGCAGGCGTATCAATGTAGAAACATGAAACGATATCTCTGAAAATTTCTATAAAACGAATGTTCTCGCAATAGCAACTGTCTGAATTGCTGTTGCCAAAGGAATTTGGATTTTTTGCGGAACATACATCCAGATTGACCCAAGACTCCCCATAGCTGTTAACACTTATTGTGATAGTTTGTCCATCAACAAAGCTAACAGCTAAAACGATAAGCAAGGTTAGGGTGATTATTTTCTTTCTGCATCTCAAATATCGTATAAGCATATAACAAACTCCCTTCCCTCATGATCTATTGTAACATAATATTATTGTATCCAATACATGAATAATGTTCTATGACTAGTATCATAAGTCACAAAAAAATAATATTTATACTGAACACAATGCATAAGGCTCTCGCAATTTTCATGGGCGGGGGCGAATAGGGCACCCATTCATGAACGTTTCGATTGGATTAACTGCGAAAAATGTGCGGCATTTTCAGCGTAAAGCGATGAGCTATTCCGTTATAGCTACTTATGCTCTACTGCTTAGTAAGTACTCACTCAATCGTAACTATAACGAGATAGAGCGTTCCCCACCCAATGTGGTCATCAAGATCACCTTGTCGTCGCCATCGGCGTAGTAGTTTGGAACACGGGCGACTTCTATGTACCCATGCTTTTTGTAAAACCCCCGTGCCGGAAGATACTGCACCTTTGATGACGTCTCCACGAATATATACTTGCCACCAAGGGCGACGATATGCCCCTCCGCCTCACGCAACAACGTGGCTGCTATACCCCTGTTGTAATAACGCGGGTCGGTGGCTATCCAGTAGAGGTCAAATCCCGCTTCGGTCATACTGATTGCCCCGTAACAAATATATCCGGCGGTGATGCCATCGACGTCGGCGAATATGAACAGATACTCGCTCTCTGTGCCTTTTTCCAGTGCATCGATGACAAGCTCTTCAGCCACGTCTACTTCGCGTCGATGAAAGACCCCGGTGGCGCCAAGTATCCGCCCAACGTCATCACGGTCGGTATCCCTGACCTGGCGCCTCAACACCAAGGATAGCGCCTCTGCCGTCTGCATCCTAATTTGGTACCTGCCCATAATTAATTATATACGAATTATATACAAAAGAAGGTATCCTCTTTATATTTCTATGGTAACTATACTTTAAGGCAAGAAAGAAAGGGGCGGCTCCGCTTCTTGGCGCTCCAGGTCGCACCCGCCCCGGGCATGAAGGAGTCCCCTTGACCCCATTATTAACCCCGCAAGGCGGCGGCAATGATTGTCCGGATGACGTCCACCTCCGAGTACCCGCCCTCCCTGGCTGCGGCGATAAACCCCGACCAAGGCGCAATGCACGGATTGGCGTTGACCTCGATTACAAACAGGTCGCCGGCATCGTCCATCCGTATATCAACCCTGGCATACCCACGCAGCGCAAAGACGTCCCAGCACCTCAACGCCAAGGCCTTCACCCGCTCAACGGGTACGCCTTCAACGGCAAAGGACCGCGGTGTGTTTTCGTATTCAAACGACCCCTCCTCCCACTTGGCCTTGTAGGAGACAATCTTAGGCTTACCGACAGGCCATTGGTTAAACACAATTTCGGCAACCGGCAACACCTCCGCCCCACCCTCCTCACGCTCGATAACCGATACGTTAAGTTCCCTACCGGCAATGTAACGCTCCACCAGAAGCGGCTGCCCGCAGTGCCTCTGATACATGCCCGGAAGCAGCCTGTGCAGCCCTGCCACATCATGGACAACGCAATCATCCCCGATCCCGATGGAGCCATCCTCCAACGACGGTTTTACGATGCACGGAAAGCCAACGTCCACCTCGTCGCACCCTCCACCGGTGTAGACAACTCCGGCGGGGGTTTGTATGCCATTGGCCGCCATGATCGACCGAGCCAGGGCCTTGTCCGTCGTCGTCAGCAGGGATTCGTACCGCGCCCCCGTCACCGGCAGGCCGGTCAACTCCAGAAAACCCGCTATTGCCGGCAAGAGTCTTGGGGTATTCTTGTTGCCCTCGAGCATGTTAAAAATCACGTCGGGACAGTAGGCCCTAAACCCCTCCAGCAGGGAAGACAACTTCGATGTCAGGTCAAATGTCTCCCGGCCACTGCGCACACACCTGCAATCGCCTATCGTAAAGACCCTGTAGCTGTGGTTAAGCGTCTCAAGCGCTCCTGTAATGAGGCCAACCTCGTCAAGGACGTCCTCGGTGTCAGGACAGCCCCTGGTTGCCTCTTCGTGGATAATGGCTATCTTCATAGTAATATTGCCGTGTCTGTGATGAAATATTTTAATAGTTTCACTTTGTATATTCGAGGATATCTATTATGAATAAGTCAAACTGTCTCTTCAAAAATGGACGACCTCTTCCATTATAGAGCGTTTCGATTGTGTACAATACAGGATAAAGAAAGGGGCGGCTCCGCTTCTTTGTTTGAATGGAGTGCTACCCTATAGGTAGGGAAGTGTCTTTATCTCTGTTTTTTTCGTTTATGGCATCGAAATTAAGGATGTCCAGGTACTCCCACTGTCTGTATGCGACAACATGCAGCCCCTTCCTTGTTGCATATGCAATGATGTTATCATCAACAAAAGTACTTGCTAACATTGGGATTATTTGTTTATCGACGCACTCGCTGAAGAAGGTAGGTAATATCTCTGCCTTGGCGAGTATCTTCTTTACATCCCGGCCATCAGGCTTGGATTTTACCTCTATCATGAAGGCATTGTCCGTAGAGATGATCAATATGTCAACCTCACAGTTATTAGCGCCTCCTTGTTTACCGGCCCTTACACGAAAATCAATAGGTTCACATTTAAAATATTGCCTTATCAAGGGTTTTGCTCCAGGAGCTATTATGTTCTCAACAAGAGTGCCAAGTAGTTGGGCATTATCAGCGCTTGTTTTATTCATTTGTCGCTCGAACGCCTTA